>DASPTP010000022.1:0-32495 GCA_035623355.1 Burkholderiaceae bacterium
AGCGCGTGTACGATGCCAAGGATCGTCTCGCCAGCTTTGTATCTGCGCCAAAGCTCCTCGCGTTGGCCATGTGTGATCGTCGCAGGCCGCCCCATGCCGAACACCTCCTAAGCTAAATCTAGCTGAGGTGTTTCGTCGACCCATTGAGAGCACCAACACCTTCGCTCCGAACGGGTTATCCAGGGGTTGCAAGGTCTTTTGTTCCAGGTCGATGAAGGTACGGACCGGGCACGAAGTTGAGGGCTCGCACTGAATGCCGTACTTGGTGGCGACGACAAAAACGGATCGGTCCCTCCCCGGGAACGTTGTGATCGTAGCCGGATTCGCTTCGGCACCCGGTCATCGGTGTAGGGGCAAACTGCCAGCGACTTGCCGAGGGCTCAGATTGCAACGCCCAAAGCCGCCTTTGCGCCGTGCGCCGCAGTGCCAGATTTACGACGGGCCCCAGTGAATCGGCCGGCTTCACGCTAAAATGAGGTGTTTTTCGCCCTCGGATCAACCCCGTGCCCGCGAACAAGGTCTACCTGCGCACCTTCGGGTGCCAGATGAACGAGTACGACTCCGAAAAAATCGCCGATGTGCTGCGTGCCCGGCAGGGCTGGACGCTCGCAAAAGCACCGGAAGATGCGGACCTGATCGTCTTTAATACGTGCTCGGTTCGCGACAAAGCGCAACACAAGATGTATTCGGATCTGGGCCGACTACGCGAGCTCAAGCAAGCAAATCCCGACCTGCTCATCGGCGTGGGAGGGTGCGTCGCCAGCCAGGAAGGCGCCGCACTGCTGGAGTCAGCGCCGTTCGTCGATCTCGTGTTCGGGCCACAGACGCTGCACCGCCTGCCTGCGATGATCGCCGCGCGCCGCGCCAGCGGGCTCCCGCAGCTCGACATTTCGTTTCCCGAAATGGAAAAATTTGACCATCTGCCGCCACCGCGCACGAGTGGGCCGTGCGCCTTCGTCTCGATCATGGAGGGTTGCAGCAAGTACTGCAGCTTTTGCGTCGTTCCCTATACCCGGGGAGAGGAAACGTCGCGGCCCCTCGAGGACGTACTGACGGAAATTGCGGATCTCGCCGACCAGGGGGTGCGCGAGGTCACACTCCTGGGTCAAAACGTCAATGCCTACCGTGGCGCGATGGGTTTGGCCGGCAAACCGGGCGAGTGCGCCGATTTTGCTCTTTTGCTGGAGCTGGTATCCGAAATCCCCGGCATCGAGCGCATCCGGTACACGACGTCGCACCCGCGAGAGTTCACTGCGCGCCTGATCGATGCCCACGCCCGTCTGCCGAAATTGGCCGCACACGTGCATCTTCCCGTGCAGTCGGGGTCCGACCGCATCCTGCTCGCCATGAAGCGCGGCTATACCGTGCTCGAATACAAGGCCATCGTGCGCCGCCTGCGGGCCGCGCGGCCGGGCCTGTCGCTCGCGTCGGACTTCATCGTCGGTTTTCCCGGGGAAACCGATGCGGACTTCGAGCAAACGTTGCGGCTGGTCGATGAACTGCAGTTCGATGCCAGCTATTCGTTTGTCTATAGCCGACGCCCGGGAACGCCGGCCGCGGAATTGGCTGACGCAACGCCGCAGCCCGTAAAGCTTGAACGACTGCGGCGCCTACAGGAGCGGCTCGATGCAATCGAGGCGCGCATCAGCCGGGAGATGGTCGGCGAAGTGCACGCGATCCTGGTGGAAGGCCACTCCCGGCGTGATGACCTCGAGCTGACCGGGCGCTGCTCGAATCGGCGCACGGTGAATTTTCTTGGCGCGCCGGAGCTGTTGGGCAAAGTGGTCGACATCCGCATCACCCAGGCGCTTGCGCATACCTTGCGCGGCGAGCTTGTGGTGGGCGACGCGGAGCGATTGGCAGCGTGACGCAAACGGCGCGTAGCGGCCGGGTGCGGCGCGAGCGCGGCACGCAAGAAGCGGGCTCGGCCAAGGTCTTGCAGTTTTGCGCCGATCCCGACAACCAGCGTCTGGCACACCTCACGGGGGCCTTAGACGTTAATTTGCGACAGATCGAAAACGAGTTCTCCGTTCGGATCCGTCGCCGCGGCAATATCTTTCGCATCGAAGGGGCGCCGGAGGCGGCGCGCAGCGCGCAATCCCTGCTCGAGGGTCTGCAGGCGCAATCGGAACATCCCATCTCGCTGGAGGACGTACAACTGCAGGTGTTCGAGCAAAAACGCTTTGCCGCTGCAAACCGCGATCGAATACCGTCCGCACCGCCGCGCACGGCCGAGCCCGCCAACGAAGCCGAACGAAGCGCTGCGGCGGCCGAGCCCACACGATCGTTCGTGCTGCTCACGCGCCGGCCCGAGTTGCACGCCCGTACGCCGGTGCAGCACGACTACCTGCAATCCATCCTGGGGCACGACATAAGTTTCGGAATAGGCCCCGCAGGAACAGGCAAGACCTACCTCGCGGTAGCGTGCGCGGTCGACGCCCTCGAGCGCGATACGGTGGAGCGCATCGTTTTGACGCGCCCGGCCGTGGAAGCGGGCGAACGCCTGGGATTTTTGCCCGGAGATTTTGCGCAGAAGGTCGATCCCTACCTACGGCCGCTATACGATGCGCTGTTTGACCTACTTGGCTTTGATAAGACCCAGCGACTGCTTGAGCGCCAAACCATCGAGATTGCCCCCTTGGCGTACATGCGCGGACGAACGCTCAATCATTCGTTTGTCATCCTCGACGAAGCGCAGAACACCACGCCCGAGCAAATGAAGATGTTCCTTACGCGTATCGGCTTTGGCTCCAAGGCGGTGATCACGGGCGACGTTACGCAGACGGATCTGCCACGGGGAAGCGCCAGCGGATTGATCGAAGCCCAGCACGTGTTGCGGGGCGTGCGAGGGATCGGAATTACGTACTTCACCGCGGCCGACGTCGTGCGGCACCCTCTCGTCGCACGCATTGTCGAAGCCTACGAAAGGGCTTCCCAGGCGGCAGGCTCCGCCTCGCCTACGGCCACGGCCCACCGCCCCGCAACACGCTCCTCACGTGCCGATTGATGGCATCCGGCGCACCGCGCCGAGCCCGCGGGCGCGCCTGCACCTGAGTCTTCTTGGCACCCGACGGCACCGGGATCTGCCGGCCCGCTCGACGCTACGCCGCTGGGTGGGCATGGCGCTCGGCAACGACGCCAGCATCACGCTGGTTTTTGTTGATCGTCGCGCCGCACGACGTCTCAATCGGCAATTCCGCGCTCGTGACTACGCGACCAACGTGCTGACTTTTGCCTACCAGATGCGACCGCGCGTGGTCGCCGACATCGTCCTATGCCTGCCCGTGCTGCGGCGGGAGGCGCGCTTGCAGGGCAAGACCCTGCGCGAGCATCTTGCCCATTTGGTCCTCCACGGTGTCCTGCACGCGCAAGGGCATGACCACGCGAAAAGGCGCGAGGCACAAAAAATGGAGAAACTCGAGCGCCACCTATTGGCGCGACTGCGAATTCCGGATCCCTACGTGTAACGCCCATACACGGGCCCCGCCTCCGAAGTTTGCGCTCGCTCACTTATCGGCGACGCCTCCCGACCGCCTCTTTGGGCGTGGGCTCGGTGACGCGCCTTCGGCGCTCCGGTATTCTGAGCACATCGCCACTGCCGGACGCCGCCGCGCGTCCGCCGAAGATGTCCGACTCGTACGCCGGGCGCGCCGCTCATGCCCATCGCCACCGCAGCTTGCTCGAGCGCCTGACGGCGTTCATTTTTCGCGAACCCGAAAACCGCGAGCAGTTGCTCGAACTGCTCTCCGAAGCGCACGGTCGCAATCTGCTGGACGCCGATGCCCTCTCGATGATCGAGGGCGTGCTCCAGGTCTCGGAACTGCGCGCACGAGATCTGATGATTCCGCGGGCACAGATGGACGTCATTGACATCGATGAGCCCATCGATTCGTGGATGCCACGCATTATCGAGACCGGGCATTCGCGCTTTCCGGTGATCGAGGGCAACCGGGATCACGTGATCGGCATACTCCTGGCAAAGGATTTGCTTCGCTATTACACGGAGCACGAGCTCGATGTGCGCGCAATGCTGCGACCCGCGGTGTTCATACCGGAGTCCAAACCGTTAAACGTGCTGCTGCGCGATTTTCGTTCCAAGCGCAATCACATTGCCATTGTCGTCGATGAGTACGGCGGCGTGGCCGGGATGATCACGATCGAGGACGTGCTCGAGCAGATCGTCGGAGACATCGAAGACGAGTACGACTTTGACGAGCAAGACGAAAACATCATCGCCGAGGCCGACGGAAGTTTTCGCGTCAAAGCGCTGACCGAGATCGACCAGTTCAACGCGAATTTCGGCACCAGCTACCCGGAATCGGATTTCAATACGATCGGTGGCGTGGTGACCGATGCCTTCGGGCGGGTTCCGCGCCGGGGCGATGCCATCGAGCTCGACGGACTGCGCTTCGAGGTGCTGCGTGCCGACGCCCGCCAGGCGCAGCTGTTTCACGTTGCACGGGTTCCCCGAACACTCGCGCGGGAATTTGCCGATCGGGAAGCCGGTCAGCATGCCTGAGGCCGCCGGCCCGAACCGTCCTGCTGCCGCAAACGACGCTCGCTTCCCCCCGAATTTACAACACGAGGCGCCCGGTGCGACGCGCGCTCGCGCCCTCGCGCCCGAGCGGGGCCGATGGCGCCGTATTGTATTGACGGGGACAACGGCGGCCGCCGCCGGCGCGGTGCACGCACTGTCTTTTGCGCCCGTAAATCTTCCGTGGCTGGAGCTTGCGGCGCTTGCCGTCTGCTTTTATCTGGCACTGCGTGCCCAGGGGGCACGCGTCGCATTCGGGATTGGGCTTGCCTTTGGCCTGGGGTGGTTTGGCGTTGGCGTCTCCTGGGTCTACATCAGCCTTCACCACTATGGCGAACTGTGGGCGGCATTGGCGGCCGCCGCAACCGGTGCGCTGGTTGCTTATCTGGCGCTGTATCCGGCCGCTGCACTGGCGGCCGCATCGCTCATTGGGGCGCCCGCAACCGCGCGCCGTGCGATGGCTCTGATCGGAACCTGGACCCTGTCCGAATGGCTGCGCGGCGTCGTTCTGGGCGGCTTTCCCTGGCTTTCGACCGGGTATGCCCACACGGACGGTCTTTTGGCCGGATTTGCACCCGTGGTGGGCGTCTATGGCGTCGGAGGCGCCGCAGCGCTGGTCATCGCACTGCCACTGGGCGCTTGGCTTTCCGAGCGCCGTAGGCCGTGGATCGTGTTTGCGGCGGGGCTCGCGTCGCTGGCAATTCTCGGGATCGGCGCCAGCCTGCGCGAACGGGCCTGGACGCAACCCCATGGCGACGCAATCCGCGTTCGACTCGTCCAGGGAAACATCGCCCAGGACATGAAATTTGCCGAAGGCGGCCTGGACGAGGCGATCGCGCGCTACCTTCCGGCTCTGCAGGTCGATGCCCAGCGCCCGGACGGCCAAGCGCCCAAGCCTCCGAATCTCATCGTCTGGCCCGAATCGGCCTTCCCCGTGCCGGTAAACGACTTGCCCGAGGAAGTATTGGACGTTTTGGCCGATGCCCGCCGGCGTGACGGCGCATCGCTGATCTTTGGCGCCTTCGTGGTTGAGCCCGAAGCGCGCTACTTCAACAGCGCAATTGGCCTGGGAACCCAAACCACAGAACCGCAACGCTACGGCAAAAGGCACCTCGTTCCGTTTGGAGAGTTCATTCCTTTTGGTTTTCGCTGGTTTGTCGACCTGATGCACATCCCCATTGGCGACCAGCAAAGTGGCGATCGCTTCCAGCGGCCCTTGGCCCTGGCCGGTCAGCAGATCGCCGTCACAATCTGCTTTGAAGACCTTTTTGGTGCCGAGCTGCTCGATGCCTGGCACGATTCCCAGCGTGCGCCGACCCTGCTTCTGAATTTATCGAACTTGGCCTGGTTCGACGATTCCCTCGCGCTGCCACAGCACCTGCAGATCGCCCGCATGCGCTCGCTCGAGACGGCGCGGCCGATGCTGGCCGCGACCAATACCGGCATAACGGCGATCATCGACGCCAGCGGCAAGGTTGCGTCGCAACTTCCGGAGCGCCGTCGAGGCATTTTGGAAGGCACCGTGCAGCCAACGCAGGGTTCAACGCCCTTTCTGCGGACCGGTAACTGGCCGGCACTGATGTCGTCGGCGCTTGTGTTGCTTGTCACCGTTTTCATGAGGGCGCGGCCGATCGGAGCCGCCCCAAATCCGGACGCCCAAACTTGAGCGAAAGAAGCACGGGCTTTGCGCCCGCAAATCACCGTATAACCCCACGGCCCAGTCGCTACGCTTGCCGGGGGTTGCCAAAGAAAAATCAACTTCGGTCGGGTCAAGCGCAGATATGGGCGAAATGGGTGGTATCGAGCAATTTTTTCTCGGCGGCAATGCCTTGCCCGCTATGCCCGAGGTGGCCCGTCAGCTTATTGCCAGCTTCGACGACGATAACGTTGACCTGCGTACGATCGTCGATCTGACGCAACACGAACACTGGCTCGCGCTCAAAGTCCTGCGCCTTGCCCAATCGGCGCGCTATGCGCGTGCACGGAACATCGCAAGCCTGGATGAGGCCGGCGGCCTGCTCGGAATGGAGCGAATGCGCGATCTGGTCTTGGCCACTTCGATCGCGGAGGCGTTCCCCCGGGTTGTGGGTCTGGATCGCATCGGATTTTGGAAGCACGCCATCGCCACCGGCGGCTACGCGCGCTGGCTGGGCATCATCCTGGGCGTCGACGCCGACAGTGGTTACCTGGCCGGACTCATGCTCCGTAGCGGCCAATTGCTGATGGCGCGCGTACTACCCCAAGCGATCGCCTCCGTCGAAGCGAGTTGCGCTGCGCCGGGAACGCGCATGGCGCTGGAGCGACGCCTCGTCGGCATCACGCATGCCGAGGTCACCGCGGAGTTGGCGCGTCGCTGGCAGCTGCCCCAACGTCTGGTCGATGGGTTTGCCCATGCATCCAATCCGCTCGACGCTCGTCCGTTCTCGCTGTTGGCCGCCGTCTTGAGCACGGCGAGCGTCATGGCCGACGCAGGCGCCCGAGCGGTAGCTGTGGGCGAGGCGCTCGAGCGAGCCAACCGGCCGCTGCTCGATCATTTGCGTCTGGATGTTCCTTGGCTGCAGGCCAAGGCTCCGACCTTCGAAGAGCTCACCGCTCCCGTGGACGAATTGCTGGGCTGAGCAGCGCCCGTTGCGCGTCCCGCATGGGCCAGCCGACGCAATGGCGGTTTGCGGGGGCATCCTAAATTTTCCTAAGTAGAATTCGGCCCGGACCGCCAAGCGCTGGCGGGAATATCGGGCGATGATCACCTTTCAAGAATCCATCCTGCGCCTTCAGGCGTATTGGAACGACCAAGGCTGTGCGCTGCTGCAACCCATCGACTTGGAAGTCGGTGCCGGTACATCGCACACCGCCACGTTCTTGCGCGCCATAGGGCCGGAGCCGTGGCGAGCTGCGTACGTACAGCCTTCGCGCCGTCCCAAGGACGCACGCTACGGGGAAAACCCCAACCGCTTGCACCAGCATCACCAGTTTCAGGTGGTGCTCAAACCTTCTCCCACGGACATCCTTGAGCGCTATTTGGGCTCTCTGGTAGCCCTGGGAATTGACACCGCGCGCAACGACATCCGTTTCGTCGAAGATAACTGGGAAAACCCGACGCTGGGCGCTTGGGGTCTGGGCTGGGAAGTCTGGATGAACGGCATGGAGATCACGCAATTTACGTACTTCCAGCAAGTCGGCGGGCTCGAGTGCCGACCCATCACGGGCGAGATCACCTACGGGCTTGAGCGCTTGACGATGTACTTGCAGGAGGTCGACAACGTCTTTGACCTCGTGTACACGCGCTGGAGCGACCGCGGGCAGGAGCGCATCTTGCGCTATGGCGATGTGTTTCACCAAAACGAGGTCGAGCAGTCCAAATTCAATTTCGAGGTCTCCGACCCGAAAATCCTGCTTGAGCAGTTCGTTCTTTTTGAGACGGAGTCCGCCCGCCTAATGGCCGCGGACCTTGCCCTGCCAGCCTACGAAACGCTGCTGAAGGCAGCGCACACCTTTAACCTGCTCGACGCGCGCGGAGCCATCAGCGTGACCGAGCGCGCGGGCTACATCGCGCGCATCCGCGCGCTCGCACGCGCGGTCGCGCAAAGCTACCTGGCGGCGCGCGAGCGTCTGGGATTTCCGATGGCCACAGCCCCGGGAGCGGCACCGTGAGCCACGCAAGCGCAGCGGGCGAGGCGCTGCTCGTCGAGCTGCTGACCGAAGAGCTGCCGCCCAAGGCGTTAGCGGCCTTGGGCGGCGCGTTCGCTCGAGCAATCCACCGGGGGCTCGCGGAGCGCGAACTGGCGCCTTCGGGTTCGGAAGCGCTGCAGATTTTCGCCACACCCCGGCGCTTGGGCGCACTCGTTTCGCACGTGCGCTCCGTGGCACCCGATCGAAGCTTCGAGCAGCGGCTGGTGCCGGCGAGTGTTGGCCTGGATGCGCACGGGCAGCCCACCGGGGCCCTGCGCAAAAAGCTCGATGCGTTGGCACTGGCATACGATCCGCAGCACATTTTCGCGGAACCCGACGGACGTCAGCAGATTCTCGTCTACCGCGGCCTTCGTCCCGGCGCAACGTTGGCCGAGGGTTTGCAAGCGGCCCTGCAAGAAGCCATCGAGCGCCTACCGATACCTAAGGTAATGAACTACCAACTCGCCGATGGCCACACCACGGTGCAATTCGTGCGACCGGTACACGGATTGGTGGCATTGCACGGTGCGAAGGTGGTTGCGGTCCATGCCCTTGGGCTTACGGCCGGCCGCCAGACCGCGGGCCACCGCTTCCACGCTCCCGGGGTGCTGCGCATCGAACATGCGTGCAGTTACGAACAACAGTTGCGCGAACAAGGTAAGGTGATCGCGTCGCCTTCGGAGCGGCGTGCGCGCATCGTCGAGCGCCTGCACGCGGCGGCCGACCGACTCGGAGCGCGCGCCGTGATGCCCGACCCTCTCGTCGAAGAGGTTACGGCGCTGGTCGAATGGCCCGTCGTGTACGAATCCGAATTCGATCCCGTGTTTTTGCAGGTTCCGCAAAATTGCCTCATCTTGACGATGCAGCAAAACCAGAAGTACTTTGCGCTGCAAGACGCCGGCGGCTCCTTGCGCAATCGATTCTTGCTAGTAAGCAACATCGAGACCGCGGATCCGTCGGCGATCGTCGCCGGCAATGCCCGCGTGGTGCGCGCCCGTTTGGCCGATGCCCGGTTTTTCTTCGATCAAGACCGGCAGCATCGCCTCGAAACGCGCTTGGGCAGCGCCGCCAATGTCGTGTATCACCATGCGCTGGGCTCGCAACTCCAACGCATCGAGCGCCTCGTTGCCATCGCCCGAGGCGTCGCAGTCGAGTTACCCGAATCGCATCGCGTCGACCAAAACGTCGTAGCACGCGCTGCCTTACTCGCCAAGGCGGACTTGGGCACCTTGATGGTGGGAGAATTCCCTGAGCTGCAGGGCGAAATGGGTGCGATCTATGCGCGCGCCGAGGGCGAAGACGAGGACGTCGTCACGGCGATCGAAGAGCACTATCGGCCGCGCTTTTCCGGCGACGCGGTACCGTCGACACTCGTCGGCGCCTGCGTCGCGCTGGCCGACAAAATCGAAACGCTCGCCGGCCTGTTCGGTGTGGGAGAGCGCCCCAGCGGCGACCGCGACCCCTACGCGTTGCGGCGCAACGCCCTGGGGATCCTGCGCATTTTGGTGGAACAGGCGCTGCCCATTACTTTGCAGCGGCTTGTTGCGCTCGGACTCGAGGCCTTTTCGCCAGCCGATTTTCCGCGCGGCTTTGCCGCGAACCCGAGCGAGCTCGAGCAGTTTTTGTTCGAGCGGCTGCGAGGAATGCTACTCGAACAAGGGTACGGTGCGCACGAAGTCGATGCGGTGTTGTCGCTTCGGCCCGGACGTCTGGATCGGATCGGCGCGCGCATGGTGGCCGTGCGCGCGTTCATGCAACTTCCGCAGGCGGAAAATCTGGCCGCGGCAAACAAGCGAATCGGCAACATTTTGAAAAAGGCCCAGGCAAGCAGCGTCGCGCTACCGCTGGATCCGCGCCTGCTGATCGAACCGGCGGAGCGGGAACTCGCGGCCGCGTTTGACGCCGTCGCGCCCCAGGTTGACGCCGCGCTGGCCGCCGGTGACGATACGCGCGTGCTGCGCGCGCTCGTACCCCTAAAGCCGCCCGTCGACCGCTTCTTCGACGAAGTCATGGTCATGGTCGACGAGCCGAAGCTGCGAGACAACCGACTTGCGCTCCTGGGGCAACTTCGCGCCCTCATGAACCGCATAGCCGACATCTCGCTGTTGGCCGCCGGATGACTCGGGCTTTCGAGACACTGGGCATCGCCCTGCGCTCGGCGCTGTACCTGGCAGTGCTGATTTGTACGATCGCACCCTACTCGATCGGCACGCTCCTGTGGGCCTGGCTTCCCCCGGAGCGACGCTATTGGATGGCGACGGGCTGGACCCGCTTTGCCATTTTCTGCGCCAAGGCAATTTGCGGAATCCGCTACGAAGTTCTGGGCCGAGAGAACCTGCCCGATGCCGCGGCCATTGTCCAGCCCAAACACCAGTCGGCGTGGGAAACCCTTTGGCTCACGACCGCGATGCCGCGTCCGCTGACTTTCGTGTACAAGCGCGAATTGCACTATGTGCCCTTTCTGGGATGGGGAATGGCCACGCTGGGAATGATCAATATCGACCGCTCGCACGGCAGCGATGCCTTCGAGCACGTGGTGCGTCGTGGCACCGACCACCTGGCTCGGGGATGGTGGATCGTGATCTTTCCGGAAGGCACTCGCACCGCTCCGGGCGCGCCGCCGCGCTACAAATCCGGCGGGGCGCGCTTGGCCGTTCGCACCGGAGCCAAAGTGGTCCCCATCGCGCTAAATTCCGGCGAGGTTTGGCCCAGACGTGCTTTTTTCAAGACTCCGGGTACGATTACCGTATCGATCGGCCCGCCCATCGATCCGACAGGGCATACCGCGGAAGAAGTGGCAAAGCTGGTCGAACGCTGGATCGAAACCGAAATGCGCCGCATCGCACCGCATCGATACGTCAACACCGCGGACCCGGGCGGCGTTGAAGCAGCCCGTGGTGGTCCGTCGCATGCCTAAGCGATCTCGTTCGGTGCGCCGCGGAGCCGGTCTTGCAGCCGATCCGATCGCGCCGCCCAAAACCGTCCCGGCGGTGCAGTTAAGCCTGGACTTCGACGCGGCCCCGGCCGTGGAAATATCCGCGCCCAGAGTGCGCGGCGGGCCGGAACGTCGCATCGTGCTGTCGGGAAATCCCTGTGATTATCGGCTGCGGCGCGCGCGCCGACGCACGATTGGTTTTCAGATCGACGACCACGGTCTGACGGTCAGTGCGCCGCGCTGGGTGACGCTGCGCGACATCGAAGCGGCGATTGTGGAAAAAGAACGCTGGATCCGCTCACGACTGATGCAGTGGCGTCAGTGGCGCGCGGAGCGTCGCGTGCCGCAAGTGCGCTTTGCCGAGGGGGGCAAGCTGCCGTTTCTCGGATCCGAGATCACGTTGCGACTGCGCCCCGACCTGTGTGGCTGCGCGCTGGTCCGCGGGCCACAGGGCGACGAGCTGCGACTTGCCCTGCCTCCGTTGGCCGCCGAATCGCAAGTGCGCGATGCCGTTCAGTCTTGGCTAAAAGAGCAGGCGCGCTGTGTGCTGGAGGAGCGATTGCGCGAGCTAAGCGCCCGCAACGCGGTGCGCTTTTCGTCCTGGGCGCTTTCATCGGCACGCTCCCAGTGGGGCTCGTGCGGGGCCGACGGGCGCATCCGGCTGAACTGGCGACTCGTCCACTTTGCGCTGCCTGTGATCGACTACGTGGTTGCCCACGAACTTGCGCACCTCAAGGAGCTCAACCACGGGCCCGAATTCTGGCGCCAGGTGGCACGCCTGCTACCCGGATTCGAGGCGGCGCGTGACCATATCCGCAACGAGGATCTTTCGGCGCTGCCCCTGTAGGGCGCCCTCTCGCATCGTTCGAGGCATTTTTGCCAACACGGCCACAAGCGGGGGGCCCGCCGAGACGGCGCGCGATCCGCACTAAGGGCGAGCTTGCTGCCCGTCCCCCGCGTTCGCCGATTCTTGCGACACGTTCAAGCACCTGGCAAGTCGCACAAACGCCGCAACCTCGAGCGTTTCGGCTCGCACGCCCGGGTCGACCTGGGCCTGCTCGATTTGCGCTTCGCTGAGCAGATGCCGAAGCGCGTTGCGCAAGGTCTTGCGCCGCTGCGAAAAAGCCGCCGTCACGACGGTGGCAAACCGAGGCAGTTCGACGGACGGCAACCGCTCCACGGCAATGGGGGTCATCCGCACCACGCTCGATTGCACTTTCGGCGTGGGGTGGAAGGAGCCTGCGGCGACCGAAAAGAGCGGTTCGATGCGATAGCGAAACTGCAGCATCACCGAAAGGCGCCCGTAGTCCTTGCCGCCCGGCGCCGCGGCCATGCGCTCGACGACCTCCCGCTGCAGCATGAAATGCTGGTCCAGAACCTGGCTGGCAATGGGCAGCAGGCTAAACAGCAGCGGCGTGGAAACGTGATACGGCAGATTGCCGACGATGCGCAATGCCCCGCCCAAGCGCTGCGCGAGTTGTTGCCAATCGATTTTCAAGGCGTCGACATTGATCAAATCGAGCGCCTCCACCGCGAAGCGCGCGCGCAGACCGGCCGCCAGATCGCGATCGATCTCGATGGCGCAGATATGGCCGACGCGAGCAAGCAGCTGTCCGGTTAAAGCGCCGGTGCCCGGTCCGATCTCAACCAAGTGCTGCCCGGGACGCGGGTCGATGGCGCGAACGATGCGCTCGATGACACTCGCATCGTGCAAAAAATTTTGGCTAAAGCGCTTTCGCGCTCTATGGCCCTCCACGCATCTTCCCCGGGTCCGCTTCGACTCCCAGCGAACGGCGCGCAAGCTCGGCGGCCAGCGCAAGAGCTTCCTTCATGCTGCCGGCGTCGGCCTGTCCCTTGCCCGCCAAGTCGAGCGCGGTGCCGTGATCGGCCGACGTGCGCACCAGCGGCAGTCCGAGGGTCACGTTCACGCCTTTGCCGAAACTTGCGTATTTGAGAGTCGCCAGCCCCTGATCGTGGTACATCGCCAAAATCGCGTCGGCGCGCATTGCGTTTCGCGCCACGAAGATCGTGTCGGCCGGCCACGGGCCCGAGGCCTCGATGCCCCGCTGGCGCGCAGCAATAATTGCCGGTGCGATGACATCAATTTCTTCGCGGCCCAGGTGGCCCCCCTCCCCGGCATGGGGATTTAGCCCGATCACGGCGATTCGCGGCCCGACTATGGCAAAGCGGCGCACGAGATCGTGCTGCAGCACGTCAAGACAACCGTCGAGCAGTTCGCGAGTGATCGCGCGCGGCACCTCGGCCAGGGGCAGATGCGTCGTTGCCAGCGCCACGCGAAGTCCGCCGCCGACCAGCATCATGACAACCCGTTTGGCGCCCGTTGCGGCGGCCAGATACTCGGTATGACCGCGAAAGCCGATGCCGGCGTCATTGATCACGGCCTTGTGTACCGGCGCCGTGCACATCGCCGCATACTCGCCGGCGTGCCAACCCTGCACGGCGCGATCGAGTAGGCGCAATACGTAGGGCGCGTTGCGCACATCCAGTTCGCCCGGCCGCACCGGCACGGCAAGCGGCTCGTGGACGATGCGCGCGGGTGGCGGAAGCGGCCAGGGCAGACCCAGGGCGTGCGCAGTGGTCTGCAGCAGTTGCGCGTCTCCCAAGAGGTCGCAGGGCACGCTGACTTCCAGCGCAGCGCGCAACGCGACCTCCGGGCCGATGCCGGCCGGCTCCCCGGTGGTAACGGCTATGCGCAGGGCGCTCAACGCGGTTGTGCCGGCAGGCGTCGGGGGGCCGCCCTTACCGGTTGTCCTCGAGCCGATACTCAACGTACGTGCGATCGCGCAACTGACGCAGCCATTCCTGCAATGCCTCTTCGGACTTGCGGTCCTTTAAGGCTTGGCGCGCCTCGAGTCGCTTGCGTTCGACCGACGACTCCTCGGTGCGGCGCTCCAGCACCTGAATCAGGTGCCAGCCAAATGGCGATTGCACGGGTTCGCTGACTTCGCCCACCTTCAGCGCATTCATTGCCGTTTCGAACGCCGGCACCGTGTCGTTCGGGTACAGCCATCCCAGATCGCCACCGCGCGTGCTGCTGGGATCGACCGAATACAGTCGGGCAAGCTGACCAAAATCTTGTCCGCCGGTGGTGATTCGTTCCCGTAGATCAGCGAGGCGGTGCTTGACCTCGGGTTCGGGCAAAGCGTCCGTGACGCGCAACAGTATGTGGCGCGTGTGCGTCTGCGCTACGGGCTGATTGGATATGCGCGCCGTGGTGGCATCGCGCTGACCCACCAGCTTGAGAATGTGAAAACCAACCGGGCTGCGGACCACAGCAATTTCCCCCGGCTTAAGCTTGCGCACCGCATCGGCGAACAGGCCTGGCAACCGATCCATCGTGCGCCAGCCCAAATCGCCGCCCTGCAGGGCTTCGGGTGCCGCCGAATATCCGGCAGCCAGTCGCCCGAAATCGGCACCCGAGCGCAACTGCGCCAACAGCTCCTCGGCCCGTCGATGGGCCCGATCGACGAATTCGGGACTGGCGATTTCCGGCACGCCGATGAGAATCTGCGCCACGTCGTATTCCACCTTGCTGGCAGCAAGCGAGCCCTGCTCTTGCAGAAAGTTATCGATCTCACCCTCCGAGATCTGAATCTTCGCGTCGACCTCCCGATCGCGCAGCCGCATCATTGTGATTTCGTCGCGCATATCTTCGCGAAACTGATTGAAGGGTACGCCGTCGGCCTCGACTTTCGAACGCATGGCTTGGATATTCATTCCGTTTTGTTCCGCCATTCTTCCCACAGCGGCGTTGACCGTGCCGTCGTCGACGCGCACGCCGGTTTCCTTGGCCAACTGCAGCTGCGCCCGATCCAGTATGAGTCTTTCCAGAATTTGCTTGCGCAGCACGTCGGCGGGCGGCATCGCGATGCGCTGGCGGGAGAGCTGCGTTTCGGCAAGATGGATCCGATACTCGAGTTCGCCCAGAGTGATCACCTCGTCGTTGACGATGGCAACAATGCGATCGAGCAGCCGCGGGGAGGTGGCAGATCCGGTCGCGCCAACCGCCGGACGCGATACCGCGGCGGGTGCACCGTTTGGTGCGGAAGCATTCGTTTCACTGGTGGCGGGAGCCGACGCCGACGAGGCTGGCGCATCGGCCGACACAGGCGCCGCCGGAGCGGGCGCGGGAGCGGACGAGGGCGAAACCGGCGAGCCGCTGGCCGGCGAAACGGCAGGCGCTTCGCCGGCGGCGGGGGCAACCGCGGTGCCAGCGGGCGCAGCGGACGCCGCCGTACCGTTCTTTGCCGCGGCATCCGTCGATGGCGCAATCGGTGCGGTCGCAGCCGGAATATCGGGGTTTGGCATCGGCGGGACCGCGCCGCCCGGCGCTGGGGCCGAGACACCCTGTCCCGAAACAGCCGCGGGCAAACCAACCGAGGCCCACAGCAACAGCAGCGCGAGGCTTGCGCGCAGTCGCATAGGATGGATCGGCAATTTTTTGGCTCGAGAGTACATCGGCCTACTCGTACAAGTTCAACTCTCCGGACGGAGTCGCGAGCGGAGTAATGCGCTGGTAGCCCGTGATACTACGCCGCAATTGGTCTAGGGGATTTGTGCCAACGCTGGTCAGGCCGTTGAGCTCGATTTGCAGAAAAAACGTCGTCGTATAGTTGTTGCTGAAGCTCGAGGTGCTGGCCGAGTTCGGCACGGTGACCGCATAGCGCTGAAGCACGAAGCGACCCACCCAGCAATCGGCTTTGTACTCGAGGCCGGCGACGGTCTCGACCCAGGCGCCCTGCGCGACCGAATAATCCAGGGCGCCAACGCCGTACCAGCGCGGATTTAACGGCCACTGGGCCGAGACGCGGAAATCGTCGATCAGCGTTCCCTCCAGCGCGGCGGTTTCGTAGCGGTAGCTGAGGTTAAAAACCGACGCGGGACGCGGTTGCCAGTGAAAACCAAACGTTGCCAGGACAAGCTCGCTCTGATAAGTCGAGTAGTCAAGTCCCACATCAACGGCCCACTTCTTACCCATGTTCGCGCTGGCCAAGAGCAAGGTATCCGAAGATTTGCTTGTACGGGGCTCATCCCCCGGCAAGGTCACGTAGTTCGGACTGAAATAAAACACCTGGCCGATTGCAATTCGCGCTCGCTCAGCACCGCTTTCGTCGTTAATCATGCGCGTGACCAGCGCCGTAGTGAGCTGATTGTCCTGCGAAATTCGATCGCTCCCGGTAAAGAAATTCTCGGTAAAGAGCTGCGCAAAATTAAAGTCCGAATCGGCGCTGTCGAAATTTGGCAGTTGATTCTGGCTGCGAAAGGGCACGTAGGCGTAGTACAGCCGGGGCTCAAGCGTCTGCCTGGAGCTTTCCCCGAGCCAGTTGGCCGGGCGCTCAAAGACCAGGCCCGAGTCCAGGGAAAGCAATGGCAGGCTGCGGTCAGCGCTGCTGCTGCCGTTGTTAAAGGTCGGATCGAGCTCATAAGCGGTGTAATGCCACTGTGCCTTGGGCACCACGAACCATCCGGGCGCCAGCACGGGGTAGCTGACGCTCGGGTTGGCGATAAAGCGCGATCCGTCCTGCGAATAAAAGCCCGCGGGGTAGGTCGTCGTCGTGGGCACGAACGCCGGGTTGATCGCCGGATGCTGAAACCGCGTGGCATCAAAGACGCTTGCCAGGTCAAACCCGTGCCAGTCGGCACGGTAGACGTTGAAGGCAACCTCGGGCACCCGCTCGTAGGGTCCCGGATCGGTGGTCGCCAGCAGCGATATGAGCGTCTGACTCTTGTCCAACCGCAGGGCCGCGTTCCAATATGGCTGCGTGTAGAGAACGTTCAGTTCTTGTGGCAACACATAGGGAGAGGAATTGACGATGTTGTGAGTAAAGTCGATGAGGTAGTTGTCGTCGGAGACCCGGTTGTAATTTACGTTCGCAGTCAGTCCACTGAAATTGGCGTACTGCGCCTGCGCGACTTCGTGGTCGCGCAGGGTTCCCGTGGACCGGTCATAGGGCAAAATGTCGTAATTGATCTGGCCCCGAAACTGCGGCTCGAGAAAACGAAACTCGTTGTCGAAAGCTAGGCCCCGTCGGGGCATGACATCGGGCGTGATGGTGTAGTCGCGGTTGGGTGCGATGTTCCAATAGATCGGAACGATGAATTCCTGGCCCAGGCGGCTGTCCTGGTAGAAACCCGGCGTCAGCACGCCGCTTCGGCGCTGGTCTCCCAATGGCAGGTCAAAGTACGGCGACGCAAATACCGGCACGCCTTCGAAATACAGCGTCGCGCCGTGGGCCACAGCCTCCTCATCGATACGATTAATGTCCAAGGTATTGGCGCGAATCCACCAGGAGACGTTATCCGGCCGGCAGGTCGTAAAGGTTGCCTCGTGCATGCGAATATCGTCGTCGCTCAGAAACTCGATCAGGCGCGATTCGCCGCGCCCTCCCTTGGCGGCGTAGGAATACTTGGCTTCGGGCATCTGCCCGGTTTGGGCCTCGAGCTTAAAATCCAGCGCCGGACCATCAAACGTCGCGCCGCGATCAAACAGGTGCACCTGCCCTCGCACCTTCAGTTCGTCGTCTTCAAACCGATATACCGCACGTTCCCCGCGCAACACCAACCCATCATGGCGCACCTCCACCGCACCCTCCAAAATCACGTTCTCGTCGATTTCGCCTTCGACCCGGTCCGCACGCGCGAAAACCGGGCCGGAGATCTTGATGCCGCCCTGTCCGGCGCCCAACATGCGCTCGGGGCGAAGTAGGACCGAAGTGCTCCCCGAGGGGTTCCCAGATCCGGTCGCTGCGGGTGCGGGCGGCGGGGACTGCGCCGGTGCGAGCGCAGGTGACGGGGCAGGCGCCGGAGCCGGCGCCGCCGGCTCCTGGGCCGGCGCAGCACGGGAAAATGCCAACGCCACGATCGCGACGCAAACGAACGCCAGGGCAAGTCGCTGCGATCGGCGGCGCGAAGGCAGTTGGGCACGCACGGGTGGCCGCATGCGGATCCAGAGCCCTTGTGCCAAACGCCGCGTTGGTACCGAAATGGCTTTCACCTCGTGCGTACGTCCCGGCCGTCGCAGGTCGGCCGCGCGCCATTATGATCGATTGTGGCCAATGGGCCGTCGCGCCGCACCGCGTGGCGCATCGGGCCGTTGCATAGGGTCCGCAAGTCGACGCCGCCGCAATTGCTTGCTAAGCCAGGGAGAAACGTGACCCGCGAACACCCCCACGACGAACGCCTGGAGCAGCTGCGAAATTGGCTGCGAGCGCTCGATGGCAAATTCCGATTGCGGCTTGAGACGCTGCGCCCGGCATCGAGCGACGCCAGTTTCCGGCGATATTTTCGGGTCGATACGCAGAGCGTGTCGCAAGATCCGCAACAGGCGTCGTCGTACGTTGCTATGGATGCGCCGCCGGCTCACGAAGACTGCCGGCCCTACGTTCATGTGGCGCATTTACTCGCCGAGCAGCACGTCAGCGCACCGGAGATTTTCGCTGCCGACCTGCAACAGGGTTTCTTGTTGCTTTCGGATTTCGGGAGCACGACGTATGCCGATGCCCTGACGCAGCCGGGCGTCGATGTTGCGGAACTGTACGCCCAGGCCATCGCGGCCTTGGTGCGGCTTCAGCATTCCCAGCCCGGCTCCACGCTGCCCCCGTACGACGAGCAGCGTCTGTTGTTCGAAATGCAGCTTTTCCCCGAGTGGTACCTCGCTCGTCACTTGGGCAAGGAGCCGACCGCCTCCGAGCGCGAGGTTTTGCACTCCACCTTTGGGCTGCTGATCGAGGCCGCGATCGGGCAATCCCAAGTGCTCGTCCATCGCGACTACCACTGTCGTAACCTGATGGTACTTTCCGCGCCGCAACGCAACCCCGGGGTGCTCGATTTTCAGGATGCCGTTGTGGGCCCGATAAGCTATGACCTGGTCTCGCTGTTGCGCGACGCCTACGTGGAATGGCCCGAGGCGAGGCAGCTCGACTGGGCGGCGCGCTACTGGCAACTTGCGCGCGCTGCCCACCTGCCGGTGCCGGAGCGCTTTGACGCCTTTTGGCGCGACCTCGAGTGGATGGGATTGCAGCGCAGTTTGAAGGTGCTGGGAATCTTCGCGCGCCTGTACCATCGTGACGGCAAAAGTCGCTACCTGGCCGATCTTCCGCTCGTCCTGCGCCACACGCAACGGGTTGTCGAGCGTTATGGCGCTTTCTCGGGACTTGCACGGCTGCTCGACCGCGTGCACGAGCGCGCGGCCCAGACGGGTCTTACGTTTTGAATTGCGCCCTGATCCTGGCAGCGGGCCGCGGCGAACGGATGCGGCCGCTAAGCGACACTCTGGCCAAACCGCTGCTGCCGGTGGCCGGGCGCCGCCTCATTGAGTGGCAGATCGAAGCGCTCGTTCGCGCGCAAATTCTCGACCTCGTGATTAATACCGCACACTTGGCCGAGCAGATCGAAACAACATTGGGCGACGGCAGCCGCTACGGTGCGCGCATCCGCTACTCGCACGAAGGCTCGAGCGCCCAGGACGCGCTCGAGACCTTGGGTGGCATCGTCAAAGCGCTGCCGCTTTTGGGTCCGCATCCCTTTTTGGTGATCAGCAGCGACATCGTGACAGACTTTGACTACCGCGCCTTGGACCAAGCGGCACTCGCGATCGAGGGCGGGCAATTCGACGCGCACCTGGTGCTGGTCGAAAATCCGAGCTACCACCCGGCCGGCGACATGGGGCTTGCGCACAGTGCCGCGGGCCGTATCGCAACCCGCACCCCCCCCTTCTACACCTACGCCAACATTGGTGTATTGTCGCCGCGGCTTTTTGCGGGGCTATCGCCAGTGCGCGCACCGCTGTTTCCCTGGCTTTTCGGTGTGGTCGAACGCCAGCGGGTGAGCGCACAACTGTGGCACGGACGCTGGTGGAACGTCGGCACACCGCAGGATCTTTCGATCGTCGATAGAATCTACCGATGACGGCGATGAGCACACCTCTGGCGGCGCTCCGGCCGAGCGCGGCTCCGCCCGCACCGGCGCGCGCGCGCGTCGGTGCGGCCGAAGGGAAAACCGGCCCGCTCATCATTCTGGGTGGCGGTCCGATCGGGTTGGTATGCGCTTTGCTTTTGGCGCGGCAGGGATTCTGCACCCAACTTGTGGACGCGCGCCCAGTGGAGGCACTGCAGCGCGACCGACGCCTGCTCGCATTGTCCCGGGGAACTTTGCAGGTACTGGAATCCTTGCTCGGTCCCGCTTTTGCGCCGATGGCGGCAATCGAGCGCGTCCACGTGAGTTCGCGCGGCGAACCGGGCGCAACCCATCTGGGGGCGCAAGATTTCGGCGGCGTTGCGCTAGGCGCCACCGTCTGGTACGCGGATCTGGTCGGCGCGTTGGCCCACGCCGCTACGAAGGAAAAGCAAATCCGGATCCAGCGGCCGCGACGCGCCGTGGCCGTTCATCAAAGCATCGACCACGTGCGGGTGGAACTGGACGACGGTGGCCTGCTGGAGGGGTTTTTGGCGATCGATGCCGAAGGCGCCCCGCCGCCAATGCGCGAACCCGAGCATTTTGCCTTGCTCGCGGATCTTCACATCGCCCGGGTGCAGGCCGGCGACGCCATCGAGCGCTTCACTCGGGAGGGACCATTGGCTCTGCTGCCCTTGCCCGGTGCAGAATCGGCGTTGCCTCCGCCGGGCCTTACCGATCCCCGTGGCTCCCGACCCTTGCGCATGTCGATGATCTGGTGCCTGCCGGCATCGCTGGCGCGAGCGCGCAAGGATTTGGCCGATTCGGATTTTCTCGAACGCATCGGTCGCGCATTGGGGCCGCGTATCGGCACGCCGACACAGCTCGGCGAGCGCAGCGTCTTTCCGCTATTAACGCATCGTCTGCGTCACGTTTGTGAGCACCGCCTCGTTCACTTGGGAAACGCCGCTCAGAGTTTGCATCCGGTCGCCGGACAGGGATTTAACCTGGGCATCCGCGACTGCGTGGGTCTGGTCGAGTCGCTGGTCGACGCCGCTGCGCTGAGCGGGGGCGATCCGCTGGTTGCCATCGAGAAGTACGGCGCGCGCAGGCGCATGGACCGTGCGATTATCCCGTCACTCACGAGCGCCTTGCCGTGGTTGTTTTCTTCCCCCCTGGCTCCGATTCGGGTCGCACGGTCCACGACTCTGGTTGCGTTGGATCTCGTACCGGTACTGCGCCGGCAATTTACGCATCTGTTGATGTTCGGAGCACCGCGATGAGCGTGAAGGTTGGCGCTTACGAACTACCCAATCGCGTCTTTGCGGCGCCGATGGCCGGAATCGCAGACCGGCCTTTTCGGCGTCTGTGCCGTGCGCTCGGCGCGGGCTACGCCGTCGGCGAAATGACAACTGCGGACCCGCGTTTGCGCGACAGTCGCAAAACTTCCCGGCGACTTAACGTTGAAGACGAAGGCGCACCCATTGCGGTGCAACTTGCTGGCGCCGATCCGCGCATGTTGGCCGATGCCGCCCGTTACGCGGTGGACCGAGGCGCACAAATCATTGACATCAACATGGGATGCCCGGCCAAAAAGGTGTGCAATGCGGCGGCCGGTTCGGCCTTACTGCGCGATGAAAGCCTAGTGGGCCGCATCCTCGATTCGGTCGTGCGAGCCGTTACCGTACCCGTAACTTTGAAACTGCGCACGGGCTGGTCGCCGCAACAGCGAAACGCCCTTTGGGTGTGCCAGATGGCGGAAGAGACGGGAATTCAGCTGCTGACCATTCACGGCCGCACTCGCTCGTGCGGATTCGGCGGTCAGGCGGAGTACGACACCATTGGTGAGGTCAAAAGTCGGGTTCGGATTCCGGTCGTCGCCAACGGAGACATTGCAACGGTCGAAAAGGCCAGACAAGTACTGCACTATACGGGAGCCGACGCCGTCATGATCGGCCGGGCCGCGCAATCGCGACCCTGGATCTTCCGCGAAATCGACCATTTCTTGCGCAACGGCACGAAATTGACTCCAACGCGTATCGCCGACCTGCGGCCGCTGCTGCTACGGTATCTGGATGAGCATCATTTGCATCACGGTGAAGTGACGGGCGCCCGAACGGCGCGCAAGCGGATCCACTTTCTCGCGCGCGGGCTGCGGGGAGGCCGGCAGCTGTGCGAACACATCAACGCGACGGAAAGTTGCGCGGAGCAGCGTCGAGCGCTGGACGAATTTTTGCTGGAATCGGCTGCACGCCATCCGTTTTTTGAGTACATTGATGACGATGGGACTTGCGTCTCGCGATAGACTGCTGCGGCAAGATCACGCGAGCGTGTACCGTTTGAAAAGCAAACATTTCTTTCGCACCGGGGCCCACGTTCCAGGGCGTGCAGGCGACGGAGCATTCCTGTCAGGAGAAAAAGGGCGTGAACCGCTTGGCAACACGCAAGGCAGCGGCTTCTGCGGGCAAATCGACCTCGCCGGGCAGCGGCCCGGTCACCGCGCGGCACAGCGCATCACCATTTTCCGGTTCGAGCGCGGTGCGCTCGGTGGCACGTCCCCCCGCTCAGGACGGCGAATCCCTGGAGCAGTGCGTCTTTCGCAGTCTCGACCAATACTTCGCCGATCTGGGCGGCGCCAAACCGCATGCGCTGCACCAGATGGTCATGGGCGCCATTGAAAAACCGCTGCTTTTGTTTGCCTTGCGCCGCTGCGACGGCAACCAGTCGGCGGCCGCCGAGTTGCTCGGAATGAACCGCAACACCCTGCGGCGCAAGCTGCAGGACTACGGCTTGCATTGAGGCTAGCGACGCGATGAGCAAACCGGCTCGCACCGCGTTGCTTAGCCTTTCCGATAAATCCGGAGCGGTAGGGTTCGCGCGTGCCCTCGTGGGGATTGGCTTTGACCTGATTTCGACCGGCGGCACCGCAAAGATACTCTCCGAGGCGGGTCTAGCAGTGACCGAAGTCTCTCAGATCACCGGTTTTCCGGAAATGCTGGACGGCCGAGTAAAGACGCTGCATCCGAACATCCATGGCGCACTGCTCGCCCGCCGGGACGATCCCGCGCACATGGCAACCTTGGCGGCGCATTCGATCGCACCGATTGATATCGTTGCAATCAATCTGTACCCATTTGCGGCGACCGTGGCGCAGCCCGACTGCACGCGCGAGCTGGCGATTGAAAACATCGACATCGGTGGTCCGGCCATGTTGCGGTCGGCTGCAAAAAACCATGCGGCAGTCACGGTGCTCGTGGACCCGCGCGACTATGCCAACGTGCTCGAACAGCTGCGCTCGACCGGTAGCGTCTCCGATGCCACGCGTTTTGAGCTCGCAACCAAGGCCTTCGCGCATACCGCCGCCTACGACGGTGCCATCAGCGGATACCTGTCGAGCTTGCGCGCAGACGGTTCGCGCAGCCGGTTTCCGCGAATTCTCACGCGTCAGTGGCACCAGTTGCAGGACATGCGTTACGGCGAAAATCCGCACCAGCACGCTGCCTTTTACCGTGACGCGGTCGTGGGACCCGGGCTGCTGGCCGCGTACCGCCAGGTGCAAGGCAAGGAGCTGTCGTTTAACAATGTCGTCGACGCCGACGCCGCTTGGGAATGCGCGCGCGCCTTTTCGGTGCCCACCTGCGTGATCGTCAAGCACGCCAACCCCTGCGGCGTTGCCACCGCGCGCACGACCGAGCAAGCGTACCGGCGCGCTTTTGCCACGGATCCCACTTCCGCCTTCGGCGGCATCCTGGCATTTAACCGTGCCGTCGACGCAGCGACCGCACGAGCCGTTTCGGAACAATTCGCGGAAGTGGTGATCGCGCCCGGTTTTGCGGACGAGGCCAAGAAAGTGTTTGCCGGCAAATCCAATCTGCGGGTGCTGGAGCTTGCGCCGGGCGACGCCCAAAACGACCTGGACTTCAAGCGCATCGGCGGGGGGCTGCTGGCGCAGACGCCGGACGTTGCATCGCTGCCTCGTTCCGAGCTGAAAATCGTAACTCGCACGGCGCCATCGGAAGAGCAGATGGAAGATCTGCTCTTTGCCTGGAAGGTCGTGCGATTTGTCAAATCCAACGCCATCGTCTTTGCCGCCCAGGGGGCAACGCTCGGCGTTGGGGCGGGCCAGATGAGCCGACTCGATTCGGCACGGATTGCCGCAATCAAAGCAAGCGCGGCCGGCCTCTCGCTCGCGGGCTCCTGCGCCGCGTCCGACGCGTTTTTTCCTTTCCGCGACGGTCTGGACGCCATCGTCGATGCCGGCGCACGCTGCGTCATTCAGCCCGGCGGCAGCGTGCGCGATTCCGAGGTCATCTCCGCCGCCGACGAGCGCGGGGTGACGATGGTTTTCACCGGCATGCGGCACTTTCGGCACTAAATGTTGCCTTGACGAGATTGCGCCGAATACTGGGAATCGACCCGGGATTGAACCGAACCGGGTACGGCATCGTGGAAGTCGACTCCGGCACGCTGCGCTGCATCGACTCCGGTGTGATCCGCGTGCCGCCATCGGATTTGCCGCATCGGCTGCAGACGATATTGCGCGAACTGGCGCTGGTGATCGACCGAGGCGCACCGAACGAAGCCTCGGTCGAGAAGGTCTTCGTCAATATCAATCCGCAGTCGACCTTGCTGCTGGGACAGGCGCGCGGCGCGGCGATCTGCGCGGCGGTTGGTGCCGGCCTTGCCGTGTACGAATACAGCGCGCTACAGGTCAAGCAAAATACGGTGGGCTACGGGCGCGCCGACAAAGCGCAAATGCAAAAAATGGTGCAACGGCTGCTGGGACTGCAACGGCTTCCGCCCAGCGATGCGGCCGACGCCTTGGCCTGCGCGATATGCCACGCCCATGCCTCGAGCCGGCCGCGCAGTGTCGCCGCGCAGTTTGAAGCGGCCGCCCGTACCGCGACAGCGTCGAGCCTGCGCGCCCACGGCGTCCGCAGTCCAAGCCGCAGTCGCAGCGCATGGCGAGCTTTTGCGGGCGGCAAATAGGACGCCGCGCCGGCATGGGGGCTCGTGAAGGGCTGCCGCAATGATCGGCCGCCTCGTCGGAACCATAATCGAAAAGCGCCCGCCATCGCTGCTGCTCGATGTGGGTGGCGTGGGCTATGAAATTGAGGCACCAATGAGCACGTTTTACGGGCTGCCCGCTGTTGGCGAGCAAGCCACCTTGCTCACCCACCTTCTGGTGCGCGAGGACGCCCACCAGCTCTTTGGCTTTGCCACCGCCGCCGAGCGCACGGCGTTTCGAGCCTTGATTCGCATTTCGGGAGTCGGAGCGCGCACGGCCTTGTCGGTACTATCGGGTCTGAGCGTGGAAGAGCTCGCGCAGGCCGTGACGCTCCAACAGGCGGCGCTGCTTACCCGAATCCCGGGTATCGGCAACAAGACGGCGCAGCGACTGCTGCTCGAACTCAAGGGCAAGCTCGGGGTCGCGCTCGAGGGCCCAAGCGACACGGTGCCTACCGGGGGAGAGACACTCGGTGATGTCTTGCGGGCCCTCGTTGCGTTGGGCTACTCGGAGCGCGAGGCCGCGATCGCCGTCAAAGGGGTGCCCGCGGGACTGGGTGTTTCGGAAGGCATTCGACAGGCATTAAAATCCCTGGCCAAGAGCTAAGCACGAGCGCACGCAGGCGCAAATCGCCGCGCTTGCCCACTTAGACTCGCGTTCGTCGTTGCTGTACGTTGAGGCACCTTCTTGCAAGACTCCCGCCTGATCGCTGCGAATCCGTCATCTGCCAACGAGGAGGCGCTGGAGCGTACTCTGCGGCCGCAGCGCCTGGTCGATTACGTCGGGCAAGCGAAGATCCGGGAGCAGCTTGAGATCTTTATTACGGCCGCCCGCGATCGCGGCGAAGCGCTCGATCATCTGCTGCTCTTTGGTCCGCCGGGTCTGGGCAAGACGACACTGGCGCATATCGTTGCCCATGAGATGGGGGTCAATCTGCGCCAAACGAGCGGACCGGTACTGGAGCGACCCGGCGACTTGGCGGCGTTGCTGACCAACTTGGAACGCAACGACGTCTTGTTTATCGACGAGATCCACCGTCTGAGTCCGGTAGTCGAGGAGATTTTGTACCCGGCACTGGAAGATTTTCAGATCGACATCATGATCGGCGAGGGTCCCGCGGCCCGATCGATCAAGATCGAGCTTCCCCCATTCACCTTGGTCGGTGCCACGACGCGCGCCGGCATGCTCACCAACCCGCTGCGGGATCGCTTTGGAATTGTTGCCCGCCTGGAGTTTTATGCCCAGGATGAACTCGCCGCCATCGTCGCGCGCTCGGCCCGGCTGCTGCAGGCCCAGCTCGACGCCGCGGGGGCGCAGGAGATCGCACGGCGGGCACGGGGCACACCGCGCATCGCCAATCGCCTGCTGCGACGCGTGCGCGATTTTGCCCAGGTGCGCGAGCAGGGCCGCATTTCGCAGTCGGTCGCGGACCGTGCCCTGGGCATGCTGGAAGTCGATGCTCTGGGGCTGGATATCATGGACCGCAAGCTGCTGCGCGCGGTAATCGAGCGTTTTGCCGGGGGGCCGGTCGGAATCGAGAACCTGGCCGCAGCCATTGGCGAGGAGCGCGACACGTTGGAAGATGTGGTCGAGCCTTTTTTGATTCAACAAGGATTGCTGCAGCGCACGCCGCGGGGACGCATCGCCTCGGCCGAGGCGTACCGGCACTTCGGCATTGTCGGACCGGCGCAAGCAACGGGCGGCGGCCTGTTTTAGAACTAGCGCGTTCGGGCTCGTGGCGCGTCGCCACGCAGCATCGCCCGACCGGCCCCTCAAAAACGATATTGCGCGCGTAGCGCGATCACCCGGCCACGGGCGTCGTACAGCGTTTGATCGAACGGCTCGTAACCGGAGAAGGAAAACGCAAACCAATCCCAAGGTGGGGTGGCATTGGCCAAATTGATGACCGACGCCGAGAATGTCCACTTCTTCAGGCCGGTGTACTGCGCAAACAGGTCGACGGTCGAGTACGACGCGACTTGCGCCGCTTCCGGACCGCAAAATCCGTCCGCGTAACACACGTCTGTGTAGCTGGCCGTGTAATGCAGCGCAACTTGGGTGACCCAATTGGGGTTTTCCCATCCACCCCTTAGCGTTCCTCTCCAGCGCGGCACCGGGCCGCCTCCGGAAATCGGTGAGTTGTACGCCCACCCGTTGGTTCCGGCGTAGTCGGTCCAGCTGCCGTTGCTGCCGACCATCAAATTAGCAACGTAGGTGGCGGTCACATCAAAGTACAGACGGGCGCCTGCCGACAAGCGAAAGAAGGCTTCGCCTTCGACGTCCACGCCGCTGGTCATGATTTGGTAGATGTTTTCGTACGGCACGACGACGTAATTGAGCAGCCCGCTCGCGGTACGGAAGATCTGGCCCGGATAGGCGGCCGGATTTTGGATAATGTTTTGCGGGGTGTTTTCCGTGGCGATCACGTGATCGATCGAGATCTTGTAGTAATCCACGGAGAGGCTGAGGTTGGCCAGCGGCGAGTAGACCAGACCCAGATCCAAGTTCTTCGAGGTCTCGGGTCGCAGGTTCGGGTTGGCTTGCGTGAGAACGGCAATGGGTTCTGAAGGCCGGCCCAGTGGATCGAAGGGATCCGTAACCGACTGAAACGATACGGAGGACGCGTTACTGATCTCGGGCAGCGAGGGAGCGCGAAATCCTTTGGAGGCAACGGCCCGCGCGGTAATTTCCCGGACCGGGTGCCAGCGCAGCGCCGCTTGGGGAGAAAAATTTCCCCCGACGTCGGTGTAATGCTCCTCCCGTGCCGCCACATCGGCGTCTAGACCCCGGACCACGGGCACGGCGATCTCGGCGAAGGCGGCCACGACGGAGCGCCCGCCGTCAACGGAAGCCAGGCCGTAGTCCAGGATGTTGCCTGAGGCCAGGATGGCTGGCGGCACATCGTCGATGGATTCGTGTCGAAATTCCACGCCGAAGGCCCCGTCGAGCGAACCAGCGGGAAGTGCAAGCAGCGACCCGTTGCCTTTTGCGCCGAAGGTGTCGAGCTTGCTCACCGTATCGATCTCCCAGCGCACGCCAATCGCTTCGTTGGCGTCGGGCGTAACGGACGGATTCAAAAAATCAAACGATCCGTTCTGGATCGCATTTTCCAGGGCGGCCACGTTGATCGAATTGAAGTTTGTCCACGCGACGTGGTTTTCCGAGTGTCCGTAGGCGGCTTCCCACTCCCAGTTCGCCCAGAACCCCTTCACACCGCCGCTGACCCGGTAGGTGTTGGAAATGATCTGTTCGTTGCGGCCGCCCACGCTCTGAAACACGTAGTCGATCTGCGTCGGAACCCCGTACGGATTGCTGGGATTGCCGGCCGGCAAAACGTTTGACACCGAGGATATGCCACCGGTCGCCGGGTTGTAGGCGATCGAAGTCGGACCGAGCGAAGCGGGGCTGTACAGGGACGTCGTCTTGATGTTGGAGAAAAGGACGTCGGAAAACGCCGTCCACTCCGACGATAGTTTGAAGTTTCCCATGGCGGTCAGATTGACCCGCTGGGTGCCGGGAATCAACGAGAATTGGCTGGCCGGGTTGTACGCGCAGGTCGTCCCCGTAACGGTCGTCGGAAACTGGCTCATGTTCACGACCTGGCCCGGCAACCCGTTGGCACCGCAGGTCGCAAACGCGGTGTTTGCGGTGTTAGAGTTGTTCGTGTAGTTGGCCGATTGCAGCCAGGTCAAGTAGCCGTCCGGCTTATCGCGGAAATCCTGGGCTGCGGTGTACGGGCGCTGGACCGCGGACAAATCGTCGCGCTTAAAGAAGGTGCCGGTCACGTAGACGTTGTACCGGTCGACGCCAAAATCGCCAAATCCCAAGGCAAGCGCGGCATCGCGGGTCCCGCCACCGGCATCCGCGGTCGTGCTCACCCCGGCGTCAATGATCCGGTCGGTGCTGTTCTTTTTCAAAATGATGTTCACGACACCGGCCGTGGCGTCCGACCCGTAGACGGCCGCGGCCCCGCTTTTCAGGATCTCGATGCGCTCGACTGCGATGGTCGGGATGACGTTCAGATCGACAAAGGTGTCTTCTAAGTTCTGTGCAAAACCGTAATTGGCGATCCGCCGGCCGTTGAGCAGCACCAGTGTGTTTTTTTGGCTTAGACCGCGCAAGGCCATGCCGGCCGCGCCCGGGGCAAAACTGTTGATGAACGTTTCGTTGAAGGAAGCGAAGTTGGCCGAAACCGTGTGCAGAAAGTCGGCTACCGTCGGCTGGCCGCTGCGCTTGAGCTGCTCGGCGGTGATGACGGTCACATTCTCCGCGGTCTCGGATTCGGCGCGGTGGATGTTCGAACCCGTGATTTCGACTCTTTCGAGCGTTTGTTCGGGCGCCGCTTGCGCAAGCGCGGGCGGTGCTACTGGTGGCGCGGAGTCTTGCTGCGCATAGGACAGCTGCGCACCCGAGATCACTCCCATCCCCAACGCCAACGCGCAGGACGCCCTGATCCGTTTCTTCATTCTTCCCCCCGTCGGGCCGTGCGGCGGCGTCGACGTTCTTCGGCTTGCCTTGTCCTGCGACGCCCCCCGGATGAAACTGCTCGCCCCGCGGATTCCTCTGCGGTGCGAACCGCCCGGATTCCCCGGTCAATAACGTCCAATACGAGCTTTTGGCGACCGTCTTTTCAGACTAACAAAGACGCCGCGTCGCAAAATCGGCAAATTGGGACGCTTCGTCGGCGCAATTCCTCGCTTCGTCGTTCCAATGCCGCGCGGCATCTTGACGCCTCGGCCGCAAGGGCTGTGCCTTGCGCCCGGGAGGGCGGCTGCCCCTTCGCGCGCAACGCGGTCGTTGGCCCTCGCTCGGGCCCGCGCAATCGAAGCGCCTGCGTCAAGCCGCAAACGCCACGGCGCGTGAGGCGCACAAATCACAGGGTGCGGCCGCTACCCCGCGCGCACTCCCCGCCTAAGTCTTGCGGAAAACCGCGGGACGTGCCGCGTACGACAGCAACGAGTGCGCTAGTCCGAACGGCAGGCCTGCGGCGGCGGGGGCAATCGACGGCCGGCGTGCTCGCCCTCGAAGACCCGCCGCGGCAGGGACCGACAACCCAAGCGCCTGCGCACCGATACTCGGGGCGCGCGCGCGGCGTATACGGCGCACTTGCCTGCCCCGGCGCAAAGCGGCATGGCGTAACAGCCGTTACACTCGGCGCCGTGCCAAAATCCCTGCCATCCGACCCCAAGCAATCTCCTTCCCCTCTTTGCGCAGCGCCGGCAATGCCGATGCCTTTGGCACGAGCTGGGACTGCCGTGTCCCAGGTGGCAGCGGAAGGGGTGCAACGTCTGGCCGCGCGAGCGCAGGCCGGGTACTTGTGGCGGGTTCGCGTGTACTACGAAGACACGGACGCAGGCGGTGTCGTGTATTACGCGAACTACTTGCGGTTTTTCGAACGTTGTCGCACGGAGTGGATGCGGGCCCTGGGTTTTGGTCAGCGGGAATTGTCGCAGCGAGACGGTGTGCTTTTCGTCGTTGCGGGCGCCGAGCTGCAGTTTTTGCGCTCGGCCGTGCTCGACGACGAACTTACGATCGGAGCGTGCCTTGCCGAGCGCCATGCGAGCTACGTCGTTTTCGACCAGCAGGCCATGCGCGGCTCCGAACTGCTGTGTCGCGCACGCGTCAAAGTCGCATGCATCGGTGCGCGCACGATGAAGCCCACGCGCTTGCCGATCGCGCTGGTGACCGCACTGAGCAAAATCACGCAGCAACCCGCGGTACCTGCGGATCGAGTCAACCAAGAAAACTGATCGAATGAACATCTCTGCCGACCTATCCATCCTTTCTCTGGTGACCCATGCGACTCTCGTGGTGCAGCTGGTCATGGCCCTGTTGCTGCTCATTTCGCTGGCATCCTGGACTTCCATTTTCAGCAAGGGACTGGCGATTCGCCGCGCGCGACGGGAGACGGAATCCTTTGAGCGCCGGTTTTGGTCCGGCAGCGATCTGGTCAACCTGTATCAGACGGCGACCAATCCGCACCACAAAACCGTGGCGCTCGAACGCATCTTCGAAGCCGGAATGGCAGAGTTTTTGAAGTTGCGGGGCAGCCGGGGAGGGGAGGTCGACCGCCAGGCGCTACTCGACGGGGCGCAGCGCGCGATGCGTGCTGGCTACCAGCGCGAGATGGACAGTCTCGAGGCGCGCCTTGCGTTTTTGGCGTCGGCCGGTTCGGTGAGTCCCTACATTGGCCTATTCGGGACCGTGTGGGGCATCATGCACGCCTTCACCAACCTCTCGAGCTTGCAGCAGGCAACGCTCGCCAGCGTCGCACCCGGCATTGCGGAAGCCCTGATTGCAACCGCCATCGGCTTGTTCGCCGCGATACCGGCCGTGGTGGCGTACAACCGATTCGCCCACGACATCGACCGGCTTGCCAACCGTTTCGAAACGTTCATGGAAGAATTCTCGAACATTCTGCAGCGCCAGCGTTAGCGCCGCGGCCCTCTCGCCGACTCGAATTCGCTCATACCAATGGCCATCCTCGTCCGCCGCATAGCAGGCCGCCGGCGCATGCTGTCGGATATCAACGTCGTGCCTTACATCGACGTTATGCTGGTACTGGTCGTCATCCTTATGGTGTCGGCACCGTTCGTCAACCCGAGCTTGGTCGAGCTTCCGAGCATGGGCAAATCCACGCGCGTGCCCGACGCCCCGATGGAGATCGTCGTCAAGGCCGATGGCCGGCTGCTACTGCGCGACCGTGCACCGGGGAGCGACACCGGTGCCCCTCGAGAAGTGCACCTCGAGGAACTCGAGAGCGTGCTGCAGCAGCGGCTGCAGCCGCATCCGGACACCCCAGTCGTGATCTCGGCGGACAAGAATGTGCGCTACGAGTCCGTGACCAAAGTCATGGATGCTCTCTACCGCATGCACGTGCGCCACGTCGGGTTGGCGGTCAAGCCGGCGACATGACCGCCATTGCCGCTCGATTGCTGACGCAACAGCGCGACCACGACACGGCTCCTTCTTTTTTGGCCGCGCTGGCGATGCACGCGGCACTGGTCGGATGGATGTGGTTTGCCGTTCAGTGGCACACGAGTGCGTCGGCGCCGGCCGTAGCGGAGCTCTGGGATCTGCCGGCGCCGGTCGAGGAGCCACCGGCGCCTGCGTCGCCACCGCCACCGGCGGTCGCCGTTGCGCCGCCACGCAGCGAGGAGATCACTCCCCCCAACCCCGAAATCGTGCAAAAGTCCGAGGCGCCGCGTCGCCCGCTGACGGCGCCACCCAAAGAGACACCAAAAACCGACAAAAAAGCCAAGCCAGCGCACGCCGAGCCGACTGCGCAAGAGCTGCGTCGCCAGCAGATGCAGGCCGAAAAACAACGCCAGGACGAGATGACGCGCCTGGCCAATCAAGCGCTCGGGACCGCACGTGCACCCAGCGTCAGTAGCACCGCGCCCATCAGCAACGAATACAGCGCCAAGATTCAATCG
>DASPTP010000023.1:0-105879 GCA_035623355.1 Burkholderiaceae bacterium
TCAACGAGATGGCACCGTGAGCGAATTGAAACTGCTCGCGCAGCGTCGTGCACTGGTCGTGCTCTCCGCGGACTTGCAGCGCGCGGCGATGAAGGCGCGCCTTAACTATGTTCAGGAAAACCCGACGTCGGCAATATTGACGTTCGCTTTTCGCCTGTTTCGGCGCTCCTGGCTGCGTACCGCCACGTTCTTCGTGGTGGGCAATGTTCTAAGGAAACTTCTTCCGCGTCGCTAGAAGCGAAGGCATCGCGCCTTCGCGAAGCAGGGAACGAATCCCGCGAGGGGGCGATGCGCAAAAGACTTGCGGTGGTCGGATGGGGCGCTGAATCGGCCGGCCGGTTCGGCGCGTCGGGTGGCGGACATCCGATCGCCATTTTCGCAAACGGCAATTGGAATCGCGCCCGCGCGTTTGCCGGCCACTGAGCACGCGCGGCGATTGCGCCGATCCAACGGGGCAGCGCGCGTGCCCTTGCAATTGGCTGCTTCCTCGCGTTGACGCGGTTTTTTTTCGATGCGGGAAGGCTCGGGCCCACCGGGCGGTACGCACATCGGGTCGATCCGCCAACCATTCGGCGAACTTTTGTGCCTTCGCCGACGCAAGCTCGCAGACTGGTACGCACGCGGATGCGCCGTCGCGCCAGCAAGGCGGTTGTTTGTCGTGGCTTCCCGACGCCTCGCTTGCGCGGAGCGTCAGCAGCAAACGCCCTTGCCCGCGAGCAGAATCCATGCAATGGCAAGAGCTGCTGCGAGAACGACCGTGCCCATCGCAATCGTGCGCTGTTTGATTGGTGAGCGGCCGCCAAAGCGGGCGGCCAAAAGCAATCCGGCCGCGACGGCAAGAGCCAACGCGAACCCGCTTGCGGCAAGAACAAAGAGAATGTCTCGCATGGCCCCCGTCAAGCTCCCGAGAGGGTAGATTTTGCCGCGATCGCACCGGCCCGAAATCGGCCGCCATCGGTGGCGAAGTCTCGGTCGGTTGCCATGGAAACGTTCGTCCGGCTGCAAACCGGTGCGCGGCCCCGCAGCGCCGGATCGGTCGCACTTGACGGACGGCGCCGTGCAAGCGGCCTCGTGTCGATCGGCCTTTGCAGTCCGGTTGCGAGGACGGATCGGGTCGCTTCCAAACAAATCGGGTGAGACGATCCTTTTGCCCTTCCCGCATTGCGTTTGTCCGCCGCCCCAGTTTTCCGGCCGCGCCGATGGATGCGGCAGAGAATCGGCCGCGCGATCGCGATGGTTTGATTCGAAACGATTTCGCACGCGCGGCACTTCGGCAAGAGTCGATTTCCTCGAGAAAAGAAAAAGGGCCAAGTCATCGGCGGGAACACTTTGGAGCGAAGGTAGCGACCGTTGCACTCGCGAGCCTTTCGGTTGCTCGCAGCTCGCAGCCGGCGTTGTGCCGAGGCGCCGCGCAAAGCCACCTACGGAGTCCGTTGAAACTCTGGCAACGTAACCCCGTGACCGGGCAGATCAATCTCCAGATCCTCTTCGCTTTCTCCCGTCAGACGCGCAATCCAACTCGACATCAGATTGCGAGCTCGGTCCGAAGCTCCCGGAGCGTCTTTTGTCCGTTCCCCAAAGCGCCGCAAGGCATCGGCCCGTGACTCCTGCCCGTTGGCAACGGCGACGTTGGCTTCCACCATCCATTGGTATTCGCGCCAAGCGCTCTCTGCCTTGGCGACGGCTTCGCAAAGCGCCTTCATCCGCTCCATGATTTTGGGTGAGGGCGCGACCGGCATCTTCATTCCGACCCACTCCTCGCTCTGGTGCAGCTCGCTTTCCCGGCGGGCCTTTTCCTGGAAGGCGCTTTCGAACCCCTCCCGCACGCGGTGCAATTGTTGAAGGCTAAAAACAGGGTGCGCGACATCGTGCACGGAGGCCGTGACGGTGGCTTGATCGGAAATCACCTTTTGCACGGCCTCGAGCCGCCGGTTGACTTTGGTCAGCTCGCGCAAGATCAGCGCGACTCCAACGGCGACCGCAAGGAAAATCAACAAATCTGCCGTCATCGTGCGACTCCGTTGGCTGTGTCGTCTCTATTAGGGATCCCGCCTAGGCACGTCGGGGTACGCGTTTCCCGCGTGGGCCGGGGCCGATGTTAACGCGCGGGCAACAGCACTTGATGCCACGACCAGGAAATTGATGCGGCGCGGGATGAACGCGCCGACTGGTACCCGTGTGCGTTGCGCACGCCTCTTGCTTTTTCGGAGCCATCCCGCTTTCCGGAAGGCGCTTGCGTTGCAAGTCTTTTTTGCGTCGCGCCGTCTCGCAGCGGGCTCGACGGTCGCAAGCCGCGTGGCGGCCCGAAGCACTTGTTTTGCGTCCCGCGCTTTGCTGCGAACTGTCGACGCAAAGCAAAAAATTGCCTGCAAACGAAGGATCAACGGGCCGTTGCGCTGTGTCCCAACCGGGCCGAGCGCGGACGTTTCCGGTCGTGCGTCCTGTTAAATTTTTCCAGCAGGTCAACGAACGTTCGAGCCTGGTTGTTGCTGAACACGGACAGCAGGTCCTGGCCCGCACGGATCGAAAGGCGTTGCGCGCGAGTCAGAGTGCGGCGGCCGGAGGTTGTCAGGCGCAACACGATCTTGCGCCGGTCCTTGGGATCGTCCAGGCGGCTGGTAAGGCCACGCTCGCTGAGTACCCCGATGACCACGCTCGTCGTGCATCGGTCTAACGACACCAGCCGGCCCAACTCGTTTTGACCGATCGAACCGCACCGGTTCAGCGCGAAAAGTACCGAGAACTGCGAGGGCGTCAAATCCAGCTCTCCACACTTCTGCGAAAAGATTGCGGTGGCAATCTGGTGCGCACGCCGGATCAGGAAGGCAGGTCCCCGATACAGTGCTTCGAGGTCGCCATCGAACTTTCGGCCATGTTTGCCCTTGGACATGCGTCGAGCCCTTCTGACCGTTTCGCGATTTTGATGTGCGCTCGAACCCCGCGATCGGGTCACTAACTGCGAGGCGCAGTCTCATTATCCGCTCGTTTATTTGGGTGTGCTTCCAATATCCGCAGCAACCCGATGGTTTTGCTCCCGCGGCGGCGCTCGCGCAAAGCCGCCGGGTTTGCCGCTGTCTGAATCTTCCCGCTGTTTGCGATCTCGCGTCCCACAGCTCGTGGCAGGTCGACGGACGCGACGGCGGATGCGGGGCAAGCAAAGGCATTTGGCCCCATGCCGCGGGCGTGGCAATTGCCGCTCATCGCCTGCGGGTTTGTGCGGTCCGACGTGCGCCTCGCACGCCGGCAAGGACCGGCTCCAGGGAACTTAGGCGAGAATCAGGTCGACTCCGCTCGCAATGCGCTTGCGTGCGACGGTCAGCGTGCTCGTCAAGTGGGCGCGGGCCCGCTCGTCAAAGCCGCGTCGCGCATCGCACTCGATGAGATTTTCGCAGTACGGAGCAAACCAATAAGCGCGGTCGTCAAGGGCCCACCAGAAACTGTCGGCCATGTCGTGGGAGAGCAGCCATTGCTCGCACTCGGCGTGACGCCGGTACGGCACGCGGGAAGCGGCAGCGGAAAATTCGCCAAACCGTGGCGTAATGCCCAGTACGCGGCTGCGCAACGATGCCGGCAGTGGGTCGAGAAGTTCGTTTTCCGGGCGCACGTTGCGCCACGACGTCGAAAGCACGATACCCACTTCCGGAAAATCTTCGAGGGTGTCGGCCAACCGTTCGGCGTTTTCAAAGAGGCGGCTCTTGTCCGGGCAAGGGTCCGGATGCAGAACACCGTCGTAGTCCAGAAACAAGATCAAGCGCAACCTCCCGCTGTTTGGCAAGCCGGATTTCGGCCCATCCTTTTGGGTATCGGCATGCAATCGCATAATTTGAGGGATTGGACGTCCAAAACCCGGAATTGGACCGGCTCGCTGCCGCAATTCGAACGGTGGTACGCCGCGCTCGGGGCGCACGCTGTATCGCTGTCGTGGACGGGGCGCAACGTCCCGTGGGTCGGTGCGCATGCTGCGCGCGGTGCCGCTCCCTTTCGGCTGCGGCAAAGAAAGCGCGCGCTTCGTCCTGGGAATCTTCAATGGCTACACCCGCATTTGTCTCCGACGACGTCAGCCAGTTGCCACTTCCGGAGCTGGAACGACGCCTGCGCGAGCTGGACGCGCACAGTCGCGAACTGGAGCGCGAACTGGCGCAGCAGCGCTCCGAGCTGGCCTGGTCCAACGACCGACTTGTCGCGGAGGTCTACGAGCACCATGGTCTGGCCGTTGACGCGGAACGGGCGCGCAATGTTGATGCGCCAACCGGATTGCCGAATCGCGACGCGTTCGTGCGTCGCCTGCAACAGTTCGTTGACGAGCGCTTGCAAAGCGGGGTGCCGGCGTCGCTGATCCTGGTCGGCATCGACCGCTTGGCCTCGGTACGCGATTCCTTGGGTTTTGCGATCGCCGATCAAGTCGCTTTGCGCGTCGGCGAGCGGTTACGACACGCGGCCCCCGGAGCCTTGCTGGTGGCCCGGATCGGCGATGATGAGTTTGCGCTGGTGCTCGCTACGCTGCCTGCGGCGATGGATGTTGAGGCGCTGGCGCGACGGCTGATCGAAATGGTAGACGGGCCCATGCGGATCGGCGAAATCGACCTGCGGATGATGGCCACCATCGGCGTTGCCCTGATTCCGGAGAACGGCACGCAGCCCGAAGTGCTGCTGGCGCGGGCCCAGGCGGCGATGCGTTTTGCTCGGGAAAACGGCACGCGCCTGTATCAGTTCTATGACGGTTCGATCGGCCAAAGTGGGGCGCGGCGCTTGCGCCTGGAATCCGAGCTGCGTAGCGCAATGGATCGGGACGAATTTACCGTTCATTACCAGCCGCGTTGCAAGCTTCGCGGCGGCCGACGCATCGTCGGAGTGGAGGCTCTGCTGCGCTGGGCCCACCCGGAGCGCGGCATCATCGCGGCCGGGGAGTTCATTGACGTAGCCGAGGAAACCGGCTTGATCGCGCCGATTGGCGAGACCGTTTTGCGCAAGGCCTGCGCCGACGCCGCGTGCTGGCCGGGCAACGTCGCGCTGTCGGTGAATCTTTCCACGCGGGAGTTTCGTGGCACCAGCCTGCAGAGCATCGTCGACCGCGCCTTGGCCGATTCGGATCTGCCACCCGGCCGTTTGCTCGTTGAACTGACCGAGGCGAGCTTGCAACGCGATGCCGATCGCGCGGACTTTGCCTTGATTCGTCTGGCCGCTTTGCGCCAGCGCGGCGTCGGCGTGGTCCTGGACAATTTTGGAACCGGTTCGTGCAATCTGGACTCGTTGCGTCGCTATCGCGCACAGTACGTCAAGATCAGCGCGCAATTGGTCCGTGCGTTGGATACCGATGCCGACGTGTTCGTCATGGTTCGCGCCATCGGTGCGCTGGCGCGCCATTTCGGGGCCGGCGTCATCGCGGAAGGGATCGAGGATTCGGGCCAGGTCAGCGCCGCCTTGCGCGCGGGTTGCTCCGAAGGGCAGGGCTATTATCTGGGCCGTCCCATGACGGCGGCTCAGATCAACGCGCTGTTTCGAGTGCGGCGCGCCCGGGCTACCCCGCCAAAGACATCTCGGCGCTGACCGTCAGCTGGCCAGCAGCAGCGTGATGGCGATTCCCGCAAGTGCAAGCAGCCAGGGGTACAGCCAGTCAAACGGCAGCCGGTAATCCCGCCCAACGTGGCCCAGAGCCTCGGCACCTTCCGTCTTGCCGACGAGGGGCTCGATCGCGGAAGGGCTCTCGTCCACGTACCAGCTAGCAACCGGGCCCGCCGTTGCCGTCCGTGTTTACGAGACTGACATTTGGCTGGGCATCGCTCGATGCCGGAGCCGTGTAGACAACCGTACAAGAGGACCGGGAACCGTTCAACGCCACGCTGATCGCGTTGCCCGGCTGCGTGCCGCCGCCGTTGAGGCTGATCTGGTCAATTGCGGGGTCCAGCCCGGTCGCCGCGATAATGCCCGCAGCGCTTGCCGTCGGATATCCATAGACGGTTGAGATTTTGATGCCATCGACGATGACGGAGCCCGTGGCCCCGGTTTCGCTGTGTACCTGTGCCGCCGCGCGAGTTATTTGCGCCGCGGCACGAACGGACCCAAAAATGGCCTGCTGCTTGGCGGTGCGCGCCTCGGAACCCATGTTCCAGAGCCTGGGTGCGGCCAGCGCCACGACCGTGGTCAAAAACAAAACGACCACGAGGAATTCGACCAAGGTAAACCCCTGCGCCAGGTTACGGAAGGATCCGAGCGACGAGATACGGTGAGCGTTGGACTTCATGGGATTGCACCGAGCTTCGTTAGCATGTTGCACTGCATCGGTAGCGCGGGGCCGAACGGGAAGGGGCATCACCACCGAGCGGGCCGTCGGGCAACAAACCGACAGGACGACCCTCATTGCGAGGCATTGTCGGTTCCGGCTTCGCCACAGGGTAGCGTGAATACGGGGTATTTTTGCGTGCATTTGCCGCGGCTTCGTATCCTCAACTTTTCAGAATTGCGCTTCGCGCAGATGCAAACGGAGCACCGATAAAATCGCGCAGGCGATCTGCAGTGCAAACCGGATTGCGGAACCCTGGCGCCGGGCAAGGTGCCTTGCGGTCGACGCCATCAAATTGGGGGTGGGGTACGAATATGAACAAGGAAGCGATTTCCACGCCGGCGGCGCCCGCTGCCATAGGGCCCTATTCCCAAGGGATCAAGACGGGGCTCGTCGTATTTCTTTCGGGACAGATCGGACTCGATCCGACCACCAAGGAGTTGATCGGAGACGATTTCGAGGCGCAGGTGCGGCAGGCGTTTGCAAATCTCGATGCCGTGGCCCGCGCCGCGGGCGGGACGCTTGCCGACGCGGTGAAAATGGGGCTGTTTTTGACGGACCTGGGGCAATTCGCCAAAGTCAACCAGATCATGGCCGAACTTCTTCCGACGCCCTACCCGGCACGCTCGACGGTCGGCGTCACGAGCCTGCCGCGCGGAGCGAAATTCGAAGTCGACGCCATCTTGGTCCTGTAGGAATCGGACGGGCCTTGGTTCGATCGAATTTGGCATCGTCCAAAAGCTAACGATGCACGCCGTCGGTACACCGGTCGGCGCGCCGAGCAGCGCGCGTGCGCCCAGCGCCGGGCCCGCGCAGCGACTGGCCCGCATCGGTCTAGTGCGGGACTGGGATTTTTTGCTGCATCTGCCGATCCGTTACGTCGACGAAACGCGCGTCGTCCCCATCGATTCATTAGTGCCCGGGGCGCAGGCACAAGTCGAAGGCGAGATCGTTGATGTCCAAGTCGCGGTGCGTCGTCGTCGCCAACTCTTGGTGCGCCTGCGCGATGCCAGCGGAGAGTTGCTGCTGCGCTGGGTGCATTTCTATGCTTCCCAACAAGCCCAGTTCGTTGTGGGTCGGCGGCTGCGGGTACTGGGACGGGTGCGTGGTGGCCTGACCGGCGAGGAAATGATCCATCCCCAGGTGCGACTGATCGACTGCTCATCGGCGTTGCCCGTGCATTTGACGCCCATCTATCCGACCGTCGAAGGAGTGCCGCAGCATTGGTTGCGCCGGCGTATCGACAAAGCCCTTTCCCAGACCCCGATCGAAGATTTGCTTCCGCCGTCCCTGCGGGACTCCTTGCACCTGATGGAGCTGCGCACGACGCTGCAAACGTTGCATCGGCCGAGCGCCCAAGCCGAGGCCGACGCCCTGCTTCAGCGGCAGCATCCGGCCTGGCAGCGATTGCAGTTTGAGGAACTCTTGGCGCAACAGCTTGCGCTTCGCCAAGCGCGCGCCAGGCGCGCTCGTCGCGGCGCGGTGGCGCTGCGGGGGGACGGCCGGCTCACCCGAGCGCTGCTGGCGGCGATTCCCTTTACTTTGACGGTCGACCAGCGTGCGGTTTGGGAGCAAATCGAACGGGACCTGGCGTCGGCCACTCCGATGAATCGACTGCTGCAAGGCGACGTGGGTAGCGGCAAGACCATCGTTGCCGCGCTGGCGGCGGCCCGCGCGCTCGAATCGGGTTATCAGGCGGCGCTGATGGCGCCCACCGAGATTCTCGCCGAACAGCATTTTCAGCGCTTTCGCCGTCTGTTCGAGCCGCTGGAAGTAAACGTTGCATGGCTCGGAGGACGGCCTCGCGAAGCACTGCGCCGCACGGCACTTGCCGACATCGCGTCGGGCGCGGCCGGCCTGGTGATTGGAACCCACGCGTTGATCCAGGAACCGGTGCAATTTGCCCGTCTAGGGCTGGCAATTGTCGATGAACAGCACCGCTTTGGCGTCGAACAGCGCCTGGCTCTGCGCCAGGGCCACGATCTGCCGCATCTGCTCATGCTCAGCGCCACGCCGATCCCGCGCTCCTTGGCGATGACTTATCTCGGAGACCTCGACGTTTCCGTGATCCGCAGCTTGCCGCCCGGTCGCCAAGCGGTCCGCACCAAGCTCATATCAGGGGCGCGGCGCGACGAGGTGCTCGCGCGGATTCGAGCCGAGATTGCCGCGGGCCGACAGGCCTACTGGGTTTGCCCCTTGGTGGAGGAAAGCGACGAGATTGAGGCCACGGCGGCAGTGCGCATGGCCGAACAGACGCGCCGGCTGCTGCCCGAATTGCGTATCGGTCTGCTGCACGGGCAGATGAGCGCAGCGGAAAAAAAGGCATCGATGGAAATTTTTGCGCAAGGAAAAATCGACGTTCTGGTCGCCACAACGGTCGTCGAGGTCGGCGTCGATGTCGCCAATGCGAGCCTCATGGTGATCGAACATGCGCAGCGCTTTGGCTTGGCCACCTTGCACCAGTTGCGCGGTCGAGTCGGGCGCGGTACAGCGGCCAGCACGTGCGTATTGCTTTTCGACGAGCCGCTCTCGGAGCCGGCGCGCGAGCGGCTCAAGGTTGTGTACGAGACGAGCGACGGATTCGAGATCGCGGCCCGCGACCTGCGCCTGCGCGGTCCCGGAGAATTTCTCGGCGCACGCCAGTGGGGTCTGCCGATGTTGCGCTTTGCCGACCTGGAACGTGACGTCGAGTGGCTCGACCTCGTGCGGCACACGGCCGACCAGATGCTCGAGAGCGATCCGCGCCGCGCGGCGGCAATTGTCGAGCGCTGGTACGCCGGCGCCGGGCAGCTCCTGGGAGCCTAGAGCAATGTTGCGTGCCGGCGGTCGGATGCGCCGGGCGTACATAATCTTGGCAACGAGCCGTCGCAGGAGTTGCCACGGCGCCCGTCAAGAGGGGCGATCATCATCGGCGCGAGGCGCGACGGCGGCATGCAAAAGGAGCGACGGCTATGACCCTGACGGAGTTGCGCTACCTTGTGGCGGTAGCGCGCGAGCGCCATTTCGGGCGCGCCGCCCAGGCGTGCCACGCCAGTCAACCCACGCTTTCGGTCGCGATCCGGAAGTTTGAACAGGAGTTGGGCGTGCGTTTGTTCGAGCGCGGCGCCGCTGAGGTAACACCGACACCCGTTGGCGAGCGGGTCATTGCGCAGGCCCAGCATGTGTTGGAGCAGGCTGGGGCGCTGCTCGAGATTGCGCGCCAGGGTCGCGATCCGCTCAACGGTACCTTGCGACTGGCCGCGATCTACACGGTTGGCCCGTACCTGCTGCCGGCGCTAGTTCGTCAGCTGCAGCGGGATGCTCCGCAAATGCCGCTGCTGCTCAACGAAAACTTTACGACCCGGCTGCTGGAGCTGCTGCGCAATGGCGAGATCGATGCGGCGGTGCTGGCGCTGCCTTTGCCGGAGTCGGGGCTTGCCGTGCAGCCGTTGTACGACGAGCCCTTCGTCCTTGCCGTGCCGCGCGAACACGCCTGGGCGCGCCGTAAGTCGGTAGCAGTGGAGGAACTGTCCGGCCAGACGACGCTACTGCTGGGCGCGGGGCATTGCTTTCGCGACCAAGTGCTACACGCGTGTCCCGACCTGGAGCGAACGTCGGCAACCGACGAGGAGCACCAAACGATCGAAGGCTCTTCCCTTGAGACCATCCGGCAAATGGTCGCCTCGGGAATCGGCGTGGCGGTGTTGCCCTGCACTTCGGTGCCGGAGCGGGTGCGACGCGACTCGCTGATCCGATACGTTTGCTTTCGCCGCCCGGCTCCCGGCCGACGGGTGGTGCTTGCTTGGCGAAAGAGTTTTCCGCGCCAGCCAGCCATTGCGGCCGTATGCGCTGCCATACACCGATGCAACCTGCCCGGAGCCCGCAAAGTGGATGCGTCGGGGCGCAGCGCCTAGGTTGCGGCGACGCTTGGTCTGCGCCTCATGCTCGAGTCTGCGTCTTCCTCCGATCCGGATCCCGTGCCCGGCGCCCGCGCGCCCGCACGCTCGCGCTTTGCGCGCTACGTCAGCTTAACGCGCCTGGACAAGCCGATCGGGATCGCGCTGTTGCTTTGGCCCACGCTCGACGCCCTGTGGCTTGCCGCGCGCGGCTGGCCGGGAGTGCTGCTGACGGCCGTTTTTACTGTGGGCACGGTGCTCATGCGCTCGGCCGGCTGCGCGATCAATGACGTAGCCGACCGGCGCTTTGATGCCCACGTGCAGCGCACATCGGGGCGCGTTCTGGCACGGGGGGAAATTGCGGTCTGGGAAGCGCTCGCGGTGGCGGCGGTGCTTGCGGCCTGCGCGGGCCTTACCTTGCCGCTTTTGCATCCGGCAACCGTTCCGCTGGCACTGGTCGCCGTGGCCATTTCGGCCACGTACCCGTACCTCAAACGGTTTTTTCCGATGCCGCAGGCCTATTTGGGGATCGCCTTTTCCTTTGGCATCCCGATGGCCTTTGCGGCGGTTTTGGGGTACGTCCCCGCGCGTGCCTGGCTGCTGCTGTGCGCGAATCTGTTTTGGGTCATCGCGTACGACACGGAATATGCGATGGTCGATCGTCGCGACGACGTGCGGATCGGCATCCGCTCTTCGGCGATCTTGTTTGGCCGCGCGGATGTGCTGGCCGTAGCTAGCTGCTATGCGATCTATCTGGGGATGCTGGCGGCGCTTGCGCGATCGGAGCAACTGGGTTGGATTTTCGCGTTGGGATGGGTCGGCGCGCTCACTTGCGCGATAGTCCATGTGGAGTGGATCCGAGGCCGCGATCCGCAGCTGTGCTTTCGTGCCTTTCGCCACAATCACTGGCTGGGTCTTTCGATCTTCGCCGGAATTGTCGGCGACTTCGCGCTGCGGTAAGCGCCATTTTTTTGTGGTGCTTGGCGCCGTTGCCGCAAAAACGCCTCTTAGGGTGCCAGGGTGCGAGCCATCTCGCGGCTGCGTTCGAGTGCCGCAAAGGCCGCAGCCACGATCGCGGGCCCCACATTGGCTTGCTGCAGACGCGCGAGGGCGGCCGCCGTCGTGCCTCCCTTGGAAGTAACGCGCTCGCGCAATAGCGCGACATCCTCCGTCGATTGTGCGGCCAGCTGCGCGGCCCCGACAAAAGTTTGTACGGCAAACTGCCGCGCCTGGCCCTCGTCCATTCCCATGCGATGGGCCGCCTCCTGCAGCGCCTCCATGAAGTAAAAGACGTAGCCCGGGCCGCTACCCGAGATGGCCGTGACCGCGTCGAGCATGGCCTCGTCGGCAAACCATACGACCTCGCCGATCGCCCGCATCGTGCGCGTGGCTTCGGCCCGCTGATCGGCGGAAACCGCGTTGCGTGCGCACAGGCCCGTAATGGCTTTTCCGACCAGGGCCGGCGTATTGGGCATTGCGCGAACCACGGCCTCGGTGCCGCACCAGCGCGCGATCGCCCCGCTCGGAATGCCGGCGGCGATCGACAGGACGAGTCGCTCGCCCGGCACCTGCGCCAGGGATTCGCAGACGGCTTGTATGTCGTTCGGTTTGACGGCAAGCACGACGATCGCCGAGGGCTGTATATCGCGGTCAATGTTCGCGCGCGTGGTAACGGCAAAATCGCGCTCGAGCACACGCCGCCGGGCCGCATCGCGCTCCACGACGAGTATTTCCTCGTGCTCGTTTGCGCCGCGGCGCAGCCCGCCGATCAAGGCGGCGGCCATGTTGCCGCCGCCGATAAAGCCAAGTTTCATGGCCTTTCTCCAAAAATTGCGGTTCCCACGCGCACCATGGTCGAGCCCTCGGCAATTGCCGCTTCAAAGTCGGCGGACATCCCCATGGACAGCGTATCGAACGCCGCGCGCGGGTCCTCGCCGCCCGCGCTTGCCGCAGACGGCGCCGGCGTCGCGAAGCGCAGGGGCAATTGCGCGCGTACGTTTTCGAAGAGCTCACGCAATCGTGCGAAGCCGGCGCGTTGTCCCTCGAAAGACAGGCCGGGTTGCGGTATGGCCATCAAGCCGCGCAGTTTCAGGTTCGGCAGTTCCGCCGCTTGCCGCGCAAGCACGAGCGCTTCTTGCGCCGGAACACCGCTTTTGCTCTCTTCGCCACTGATGTTCACCTCCAGCAGTGCCTGCAGCGCCGGCGCGCCGGGCGGTCGCTGCGAAGACAAACGGCGCGCGATGCCGATCCGGTCGATCGATTGCACCCATTGGAAGTGCTCGGCGATCAGGCGCGTTTTGTTGCTTTGGATCGGCCCGATGAAATGCCACTCGAGCGCAGGCAGCCCGCTATAGGCTCCCAGGGCGGTCATCTTGGCCACGGCCTCCTGGGCATAGTTTTCCCCGAAGGCGAGCTGCCCCAGGGCGGCAGCGGCGGCCACCGCCTGGGGGCCAAATGCCTTGGTTACCGCGAGCAGGCGGACGGAGCCAGGCGCGCGGCCAAAGCGCTGCTCGGCCTCCCGGATGCGGCCAAGCACCCGCTCCAGGGCGCTTTTGAGGCCCGGCGGCGGAGCCATCCCCGGCCGATAGGAGTCCCAGTCCGGCGTTGTCGTTGGCATCGTGTTGGCGTTCAGAATTTGTGTGGAGGGACCCAAAGCAGACCGTATCTTTTCGATTGCGCACGCGCCGCTCAAGTAACGTACGGTTGGTCCGCAACGGTCGCGGCCGCCCCTCGCGCGCGTTGCGCCGTGGCGGGGCCTCGGCGAGCCGGCACCGGCGCCCTCGCATAGTGCGTAGCGTAGCGTATGCTCCCAGGCGCCAAGGGGGCGCCGCCGCCCCCGGGAAGCCTAACCGATCGGAAGTCGAGAATCATGGATATTTCGGAACTGCTGGCGTTTTCGGTGAAGAACAAGGCGTCGGACTTGCATCTGTCCTCCGGCCTGCCGCCGCTGATTCGCGTTCACGGCGACGTTCGTCGCATCAACCTGCCGCCGCTCGATCACAACGAAGTGCACGCGATGGTCTACGACATCATGAACGACGCCCAGCGCAAGCAGTTCGATGAGCATCTGGAGTGCGACTTTTCCTTCGACCTGCCGGGGCTCGCGCGCTTTCGCGTCAATGCGTTTAACCAGGATCGCGGCGCCGCGGCGGTGATCCGTACGATCCCTTCGCGCGTCATTTCGCTGGAGGAGTTGCAGTGCCCGCGGGTGTTCACCGACCTCTCGCTCAAGCCCCGCGGGCTCGTGCTGGTGACGGGCCCGACCGGTTCGGGCAAATCGACCACGCTGGCGGCGATGGTCGATCACGTCAACAACAGCACCTACGGGCACGTACTGACGATTGAGGATCCGATCGAGTTTGTGCACGAGTCGCGCAAATGCGTTATCAATCAGCGTGAAGTCGGATCGCATACTCTGTCCTTTGCCAATGCCTTGCGTTCGGCGCTGCGCGAAGATCCGGACGTCGTGCTGGTGGGCGAGTTGCGCGATCTGGAGACGATTCGTCTGGCCTTGACCGCCGCCGAAACGGGCCACCTCGTCTTCGGCACGCTGCATACCTCGTCGGCCGCCAAGACCATCGACCGGGTGGTCGACGTGTTTCCGGGGGCCGAGAAGGAAATGGTGCGCGCGATGCTCTCCGAATCGCTGGTCGCCGTGATTTCGCAGGCGCTCATCAAGCTCAAGGACGGAAGCGGCCGGGTCGCCGCCCACGAGATCATGATCGGCACACCGGCGATTCGCAACCTCATTCGCGAGGCCAAGGTCGCGCAGATGTATTCGATGATTCAGACGGGTAGCCAGTTCGGCATGCAGACCCTCGACCAGTGCATGATCGAACTCGTGCGGCGCAACGTCATCGGCGCCGCCGAGGCCCGTCTGTACGCCAAGAGTCCCGAGAACTTTCCGGGTTAAGCACCCTATTTCACGACCGAGCATCAAGCATGGAACGCGATCAGGCCATTCGCTTTGTCCACGATCTTCTCAAACTGTTGATTTCCAAGAAGGGCTCGGACCTGTTCTTGACGGCGGAGTTTCCCCCGGCGTTCAAAGTCGACGGGCGCGTGCTGCCGGTGTCCAATCAGCCCCTGACCTCGCAGCACACGGCCGACCTCGTTCGGGCGATCATGAACGACCGCCAAGCCGCGGAATTCGAGTCGACCAAGGAATGCAATTTCGCGATCAATCCCACCGGCATCGGGCGCTTTCGGGTTTCCGCTTTCGTGCAGCAGGGCAAGGTCGGGATCGTGCTGCGGGTGATCGCCGAGAAGATCCCCACCTGCGAGGACCTGTCCTTGCCCGCGCTGATCAACGATCTGGCGATGGCCAAGCGGGGAATCGTCATGATCGTCGGTGCGACCGGTTCGGGCAAATCGACCACGTTGGCGGCCATGGTGGGATACCGCAACGAGAACAGCCAGGGACACATCATCACCATCGAAGACCCCATCGAGTACGTGCATCCGCACCGCAACTGCATCGTCACGCAGCGGGAAGTCGGGGTCGACACCGAGGACTGGCACGTCGCGCTGAAAAACACTCTGCGCCAGGCTCCGGATGTCATCTTGATCGGAGAGGTTCGCGACCGCAACACGATGGAACACGCGATCGAGTTTGCCGAGACCGGGCACCTCGTCATGTGCACGCTGCACGCCAACAGCACGAACCAGGCGCTGGACCGGGTGATCAACTTCTTCCCGGAAGACCGGCGGCCACAGCTGCTGATGGATCTGTCGTTGAATCTGCGCGCGCTGGTGTCCCAGCGCCTGGTAGCCTTTAAGGACCGCAAGGGACGCGTTCCGGCGGTCGAGATCATGCTCAACACGCCGCTGATCTCCGACATGATTTTCAAAGGCGAGGTCCACGAGATCAAGGAAGTCATGAAGCGCTCGCGCGATCAGGGCATGCAGACCTTCGACCAGGCGCTGTTTGACCTGCACGAAGCCGAGCTGATCACCTACGAAGACGCGCTGCGCAATGCCGACTCGGTCAACGATTTGCGCCTGCAGGTCAAGCTCAACTCCAAGCTCTTCGGCGGGGTTGCCGGAATTAACCGCGGCATCGAACACTTGGGACTGAGCGGCTGACCGACTGGACCCGTTGCCCCGCTTGGCCGCTGCGGCGGGCGTGCCCGAGGACAACGGACCGGCGCACCGCGCAGACAAGCGTCGAAACCGTCCGGCGCGCATTGGGTAGCGCGCTGTTTTTTTGCCCGATCCGCGTTGCGCATGAACGTCTTTGCCAAACTCTACTACCGCCTGCGCAAGGCTGCCAAGGCGGTCCAGCTCTACCTGATCATCGCGGGCCCCGGCATCGTGGTGATGGTTGCCGACAACGACGCGGGCGGCATCACGACGTATGCGGCCACGGGAGCCAAATACGGATACGGCCTGATCTGGTTTTTGCTGCTTCTCATACCGGTCGCGTACTACGTGCAAGAGATGACGGTGCGGCTGGGGGCCGTTACCAAGCGCGGTCACGCGGAAGCGATCTTTGCGGGCTTCGGAGCGTTCTGGGGATGGTTCTCGCTGATTGATCTGATGATCGTTGACTGGCTCACGCTGGTTACCGAGTTCATCGGCATGACGTCGGCTTTGGAAATCTTCGGGATCCCGGCCGCCTTTACGTACGTTGCGGTGGTCCTGCTGCTCGGCGCGATCGTACTGAACGGGCGCTACTGGACGTGGGAGAAGATCGCCCTGCTGTTTTGCGCCCTGAACCTGGTCTACATTCCCGGGGCGTTCATGGTGCACCCCTCGGTCCACGAAATCGTGCGCGAGGGTCTGCTGCCGAATCTGCCCGGCGGCTTTAACGGACAACTGTTTTTTTTCCTGATGGCCAACATCGGCACGACAATCGCGCCGTGGATGCTGTTTTTCCAGCAAAGCGCGGTCGTCGACAAGGGTCTGCTGGAAAAAGACATCCCCTGGGGAAAGTTCGACACCTGGCTCGGGTCGGTGTTGACGGTGGTCGTTGCGGTTTTCATCGTTGTGGTCACCGGCACGGTGCTACGGGGGGTCGACATCGATAGCGCCGCCCAAGCGTCGGCGCAATTGCAGGAGACCCACCATTGGGTAGGCACTTTCATGGCCATCGGACTGTTCGATGCGGGATTGCTCGGCGCGATCTGTATTTCGCTCGCCAGCTCGTGGGCGTTCGGAGAGATTTTCGGCTGGGCGCATTCGCTGAACACGAACATCAAGCAGGCGCCCTGGTTTTACGCAAGCTACTTACTCACGCTCACGAGCGCCGGAGCGGTGGTGTTGATCCCGGGGGCGCCTCTCGTATTGATTACGCTGTTTGTGCAGGTCATCGCGGTGACCTTGCTACCGGCGGCGCTGGTATTTTTGCTCCTCTTGCTCAACGACCGCGAGAACATGGGGGAATACGCCAACACGCCGCTGCAAAACGTGCTCGGCGGAGGCATCGTCTTTCTGATCGTCGTTTTGTCTACGCTCTACGGCATCAGCGTGCTGTTCCCGGGTCTTTTCAAGTAAGGAATAAAGGAATGCCGCACGGTTTCTCCCGCCTAATCGGAAAGATTCATTCGATCAATGTGCGCTACCGCAACCCGCGCATTGGAATGTCGCCGGCCGTACGCTCCTCGCTGATGGCATTGCGCGTCTATTTGCTGGTTCTGGTGGCTTTGATGCTGTTCAAATTCGTCACTCTGGTCGCATCGTGATTGAGTGGGCGCCGCGGTCTTTGTGCGTGCAAAGAGGTCGTCATGGTCACTGTGGTTGAGCCGGAGTTTTTTCTCAGCGAAATCATTGGCCGCCGGGTCTACCGCCATTCGCAGCGCGTCGGTCGTCTGCAGGACTTGGTCATCGTGGAGACGGGCAAACTGCCGGAAGTCAGCCAGTTGCTCGTTCGGCGCCCCTATGGGCAACCGCCGCTGCTTGTGCCGTGGGAAAAGGTCGTGGTGATCTCGACGAACGAGATCGCCATCGAGGCCGAGAGTCTGGACGCTTTGGCGCAGGCGCCCCCCAGCGGCGCCATCTTGCTGCGCGACTTCATCCTGGACAAGAAGATCCTGGATATGGAGGGCCGGGAAGTCGAGGTGGTGTACGACGTGAAGCTCGCGTTTCAGGCGGGCAAACTCTATGCGAGCGAAGTCGATTTCAGTCGCCACCGCCTGCTGCGCCGGCTGGGGCTGCGACATCTGTCGAATTTTTTCGCGCAGCAGCGCGGCGACTCGACCGTCTCCTGGCTGTACGTGCAGCGGCTGCCCGACGATCTGGGGAGCTTCTCCGGAGACGTTCGGCTGAGCGTTTTAAAGTCCAAGCTCCACGAGATGCATCCCGTGGACCTGGCCGACATTCTCGAGGAGCTCGACAGCGGGCAGCGTCAGGCGCTGTTTAATCAGCTCGATCCGGAGCACGCATCGGAGACGCTCGAAGAGATCGAGCCGCGCGTGCAGCGCGAACTCATGGCGACCATGCAACAGGACCGGGCGGCGCGTCTGATCGGGAAAATGAGTCCGGCCCAAGCGGCCGACATCCTGGCAATTTTGCCGGCGGCCGAAGCCGATGGCATCTTGGACCTGATGGAGCCGGAGGATGCGAGCAAGGTGCGGCGCATCGTCGAGCACCACGACGAAAACGTCCTGCTGTTTGTCACGCAAGAATACATACGCCTGCCGCCGGACACCCGGGTGCATCAGGTCCTCACCGACTACCGCGAACTGGCACGCGAAAAAGACGTGCTCACCTACGTGTACGTCGTCGACAAGGACGAGCGCTTGCAGGGCGTTGTCGGGCTGCGCGAGCTGGTCGCCGCCGATTCCGATCAGACGCTGGGCGCGTTGATGACGGAGCAGCTTATTACGCTGCATCCGAACGAAACGCTGCGCGATGCGGTAAACGCGATTTCGCGCTACGGCCTGCGCGCGATCCCGGTGGTTGACGAGGAGCGCCGGCTGCTGGGTCTGGTGTCCGATCACGACGTGCGCGGGCTCAAGCCCCGCCTGGATTAGCCGCGCTTTTCGGGGGCGGGTTCGCGTCCGCGGTCGACGTCTAATAGCTGCTGCAATACAATCAAATTGGGGGATGAGCAGCCGATTTACGGGGGTAAGTGACTGGGGTCGTCCTACCCAAGGCGGCAATTCCGTGAATTGTGACGGATCGATGGGGGAAATCATGACAAGAAGATTGCGCCAATTGGCGCCCGGACTGGTCTTCGTTTCCCTGTTTAGTCTCGCCTCTTGTGGTCAACAAAAGGCGCCGGAACAGGCGCCGCAGCCGACCGCACAGCAACCAAGTGCGGCACCCCCTGAGCCGCGCGTTGAGGGCAATCCGGATCGTAACGCCTACTTCGGCGACGAGCACATCCACACCAGCTGGTCATTGGACGCCTGGGTCATGGGCAACCGCCTCACGGGGCCGGATGACGCCTACAAGTACGCCCAGGGCCAGACTCTCAAGCACCCGATGGGCTACGACATCAAGATCGACACGCCCATGGACTTCATGGGCGTGACCGATCACTCCGAGTACGTAGGTATCACGAAGGAGGCGAACACGCCGGGTTCAGCGGTCAGCAAGATCCCGGAGGCGCAGCCGATGATCCTGAAGGACCCGAATGATCAGGCGGACGTGCAGAAAGTCTTTACCTATGTCGTTAGTCTCATGAGCAGGCCTCCGATCCGGGCATTCATGAGTCCGGAAGTGGCCGGCGGCGTCTGGTCGAAAAACGTCAAGATCGCCGACGAAAACAACCATCCGGGCAAATTCACGGCATTTTGTTCCTATGAATGGACATCCCAGTACGACAATCGAAACCTGCACCGCAATATTTTCTTTCGGGATTGCGCCAAGGTACCCGAGATGCCCTTCAGCGCGATCGACTCTTGGCATCCCGAGGACCTGTGGAAATGGATGGATGCACAGCGCAAGGCGGGCAACGAGCTCCTGGCCATTTCGCACAATGCCAACCTGAGCGACGGCTGGATGTATCCGCTGGATGTTGACAGCCTCGGTCGTCCCATCGACGCGGCCTGGGCGGCCTCCCGCGACCGCAACGAGCGATTGGTCGAAATCAAGCAGATCAAGGGGCAATCCGAGACCCATCCATTGCTGTCGCCCAACGACGAGTTTGCGAATTACGAGATCTTTTCGGGTCTGCTCGGCATGGGGCCGACGGTCGGGCGCATCGCTCGCATCACCGGAAGTTTCGGTCGGCAGGCGCTCAAAGATGGCATCGCAATGCAGGAGACCCGCGGCTATAACCCGTACAAACTCGGTATGGCCGGGGGATCGGACTCGCACAACACGGGCAGTCCGTATCGCCAGGACAATTTCTTTGGTGGCCACGCGGAGATCGATGGCACCGTCCAACGCCGGCTCGCGGGAGTGATGGCCTTTGGAACGGTCGACAGCCGCCTCGAAAATCCCGGGGGACTGACGGGCGTCTGGGCCGAGGAGAACACGCGCGCTTCGATCTGGGACGCGATGTATCGGAAGGAAACCTTCGGCGTCAGCGGTCCGCACATCAAGGTGCGCTTGTTCGGCGGCTGGGGCTACAACAAGGAAATCTTCAACGCCAGGGACTGGGTGCACCGGTCGTATGCCGGCGGCGTGCCCATGGGTGCGGATCTGCCGTCCATGCCGACCACGACGGGCGCCGCACCGACCTTCGTCGTCTGGGCGGTGAAAGATCCGTCTTCCGCCAATCTTGACCGCGTTCAGATCATCAAGGGCTGGACGCAGAACGGCCAGAGTTTCGAAAAAATCTACGACGTGGCCTGGTCCGGCGACCGCAAGCCCGATCCGGGAACGGGCCGGGTTCCGGCGATCCAGAGCACCGTGGACCTGGAGAAGGCAACGTACACCAACTCGGTTGGCGCGACGGAACTCAAGACCGTGTGGTCCGATCCCGAGTTCGATGCCAGCCTGCACGCGTTTTACTATGCGCGCGTGTTGGAGATTCCCACGCCGCGCTGGACCCTCCTTCAGGCGGTGAAGGCGGGGGTTCCGCCGCCGGATGTGGTGCCGCTTACCGGACAGGAGCGGGCCTGGAGTTCGCCCATCTGGTACACCCCGAGCGCTGAAGCGCGCAAAAACGCGCCCACCGGCACGACGGTAGGCGACCTCAAGAAAAAGGGCGCAACGCAATTAAATGACGCGCAACTGAAGGCGCTCCTGGTGGGCAAGGCCTTCTGGGTGCGCAACAACGTAACGGGGGATACGTTCAGCGAGAACTTCACGGCGGAGGGATACACGACGCTGTTCCATGTTGGGAAGACCACTAGTGTGCCCAGCGCGTTTGGCAACGTCGTGCGTGATGGCTACCTTGGAACGGCGATCCCCTACAAGATCGAGGGCGGGAAGTTCATCGCGGCTTTGTCGCAGGAGCCCTACTCGTTGACGTTTTTCAAACTTGGCGATGCCTACTATGCCGCGCGCAACAACGAATTTGGCTATGCCAATTACGAGATCATTCCTTCGCCGCAAATTGCCACCCAGCCGGTTGCGATGTTGACCGACCAGTTCGCGACGGAGCTCGGACTGACCGAACACCAAAAACAGCAGATCATCCCCATCCTGAAGGAAGAAGTACCGAAGCTGCAGGAACTGAAGAACGACAGCTCTCTGAGTGCATTGGAGAAGGTGCGGAAGTTACGGGAAATTGGCAAAGGGATCGATGCCCAGGTCACACCGCTCCTTAATCCGGAGCAACAGAAGAAGTTCGAAGCCATGCGCGAGCGGATGCGTCGGCGGATTCTCGTGAAAGCAGGAACCGAGTTGGTAGAGAAAATGCAGGGCCGCGCGGAGGCGCTGTGGAAGGGAGCCGAATAACGTTGATCGTTCATGCTGCTTCGCAAGTTCGACGGCACGTCCCCAGCCGGGCTACACCGTCGTTTGCCGAGATCGGCGATATCGACACCGGTAAAGCGCCGGGCAATGGTCTGCGCCGGCGCCACATCACCTTGGCCAGCGTTGGACTTTCTTTGACGCGCGCAACCAACCGGGTGAGCTGGTCCGGCAAAAGCCGCAGGCGGCGCACAGCTAGCGCAACACCCAGCCGCGTTGCGTCCGTTTGAGCCGTCGGTAGCCCAAGCGGCGCCGCACCTTGGATTTGCACCGATAGCACGCCGCGTCCTGCTCCAGCGGTTTGAATTCGACGGCACACGTCCCGGCCAAAAACGCCCGCACCGGATCCATCGTGCGGATCTGCGACTCGATCCTTTCGATCACCATTGGATCGATGATCGACTCACGCCGGCTGCGCCGTACGATCCGCTACATCACTTCCCTTCAGGCTCGTACCTCGTTGGAAACACGCAAATCGCCGGCTTAGGCTCATACTTCGTTGGAAAAGACTGCGTCTTGCGTGCACCCGCGGGCCAAGTTAAACTTGCGGGTTCCCGACTCTGGGCAAGGCAGAAGATTCCATGGTAGTGATCCGGTTGGCGCGGGGCGGCGCCAAGAAGCGCCCGTTTTTCAACATTGTCGCGACCGATTCGCGCAGTGCGCGCGATGGCCGCTTCATCGAGCGCGTCGGTTTTTACAATCCGGTTGCTGCCGAAGGCGACGTGAAATTTCGAATCGCCGCGGACCGACTCCACTATTGGAGCGGGGTAGGGGCGCAATTGAGTCCGACCGTCGCGCGCCTGGTCAAACAGTTTGGAGCGCAGGACGGCGTGGCCGCGGCCGGAGCGGGCGGTCAGGCACCAGCGGCGTCCTGATTGCCCGGGCCCGGTGTTCCAAGGGCCGGCCGGTGGTGGCTAGCAAGGAGCAAAAAGCCGACGACGGCGGCAATTCGCCTGCGGCGGGATTGGTGGAACTGGGTCGTCTGCGCGGCGCCTACGGGCTGCGAGGCTGGGTGCGCGTGCAGCCGCACGCAGACGATGGCGAGGTACTGCGCCGGACGCGGCGATGGTGGTTGATGCCGCCGCACGCGAAGGCGCCGCCGCCCGAAGCTCGCGGTCCCTTGCAGGTGACGAGCCTGCGCGAGCAGGGTGCCGGGCTGGTTGCCAAGTGGCGCGGCTGCGACGATCCCGAGACCGCCGAGCAGTTCAAAGGTTGGACCGTGGCCGTGCCGCGGGCCGCCTTTCCGCGTCTGCCCGACGGGCAGTACTACTGGGTGGACTTGATCGGCGCGCGCGTCGTCAACCGCGGCGGGCAGTGTCTGGGAGTGGTGCGCGGACTGCGCAGCAACGGGGCGCAGGATTTGCTGGAAGTGGAACGGGAGCCGGCGGTGGACGCGGCGCCAAACGCGATCCTCATTCCGATGGTTGCGGACTACGTCGATGCGGTGGATCTGGCCGACCGGCAGATCCTTGTGGACTGGGAGTTGCAGTGGTAGGCGCGGTCTTTCGGGCAGTTGCCGGGTTGCGCGGCGCGGGGCGCGCGGCGCTGGGTCGACGGCGGCGGTGCCCTACGGGTGCGCACCGGCAAGGCGCAAGAGGCGAACATGCAAATTGACGTGGTCAGCTTGTTTCCGCCGATGTTTTCGGTGCTGACGCAGTACGGTATTTCGCGGCGTGCCCACGAGCTGGGAACCTGGCAGCTCAATTGTTGGGATCCACGCAGTTTTGCCACCGATGTGCATCGGACCGTCGATGACCGACCCTTTGGCGGCGGACCCGGGATGGTGCTCATGGCCGAACCGCTGGCGCAGTGCGTCGAGGCGGCGCGCCGTTCGCAGCAGGCTGGCGGGTGCGAGCGCACGCACGTGATTGCGCTTTCTGCCAGCGGCGTGCCGCTGGTCGATGCGCGGGTCCGAGCTTTGGCGGCGGCCGCGGCCGGGCGCACCGGCCTGGTTTTGGTGTGTGGTCGCTACGAAGGCATCGATCAGCGCTTTGTCGAAGCCTTCGTGGACGAGGAAATATCGATCGGGGACTTCGTCTTGTCCGGTGGCGAGATTGCCGCCATGGCCCTGATCGATGCGGTCGTCCGGCATCTGCCGGGGGCACTGAAAGCCGAGTCGGTTCAAGAAGAGTCCTTTGCCGACGGCCGCCTGGATGGACCCCAATTCACGCGGCCCGAAACTTGGCGAGGACGCGCGGTTCCCGCGGTGCTACTGTCGGGCAATCATGGGCGCATCGCGCGCTGGCGCGAGGAACAGGCGCTGGCCCGGACGCGGCGGTTGCGTCCGGATTTGTTGCAGGAAGATGTGCGCAGTAAATAACCCCATCCTCTGGGGCGGCTAAAAAAACGCCGGCGCCTGACCATCGGCGTCCGTGCCGCATAGCAACGCCGCCCCACGATGGCATTTGGAGAGTAAACGTGAATCTGATCTCGCAATTGGAAAACGAGGAAATCGCGCGCCTGAGCGCCAACCGGTCGATTCCGGACTTTGCTCCGGGCGATACGGTGGTGGTCAACGTCAACGTGGTGGAGGGAACGCGCAAGCGCGTGCAAGCCTATGAAGGCGTCGTGATTGCCCGGCGCAACCGCGGCTTAAACAGCTCTTTTGTCGTGCGCAAGATTTCGAGTGGAGAGGGAGTCGAGCGCACCTTTCAGACCTACTCGCCTTCGATCGCATCCATTGAAGTCAAGCGCCGCGGCCACGTGCGGCGGGCCAAGCTTTACTACTTGCGCGAGCGTTCGGGCAAGTCGGCGCGCATCCGCGAAAAGCTCGAATCCAAGAGCGAGGCGTAAGCTCGGCAGCGGATTTTGCAAGGAGATCGACTGGGGCGGCCGCGGCATACAATGTGTGTGCGAGTCGCCCCGATGCACACCGTAATCGATCCCGACACACTTCCTCTTGATCCGCAGTTCGAACTCGAGCGCGGCCCGGCCATTGACGCCGCGCGGCTTACACCCGAGGCGCTGCGTACGCGCTTTTCGCAGCCTCGCTCCTGGCAGGCCGCACAAACCGGCGACGGCCTGTTTTTCGATTCCGAGCGGCCGCTGCGGCCGGCGGCGGTACTCATCGCGCTTTGCGAGCGCCCGGAGGGTCTGCGGGTGCTCTTTACCGTGCGCTCATCGCATTTGCAGGACCACGCCGGCCAGATCAGCTTCCCGGGCGGGCGCCTCGAATCAGGTGACGCCAGCCCGATTGATGCGGCACTGCGCGAGGCGCGCGAAGAAATTGAGCTCGATGAGGCATTTGTCGAGGTGCTCGGCACCATGCCGCCCTACGCAACCGTCAGCGGCTATCAGGTAGTGCCGGTTGTGGGGTTGATTGCGCCGGGTGCAGAGCTTCGCGCCGATCCGTTCGAGGTCGAAGAGTTTTTTGAGGTTCCCCTGTCGTTTCTGATGAACGGCGCCAACCACCAGCGGCGCCTCGTCGTGCAGCAGTCGCGCCGTCGGTTCGTGTACGCGATGGAATACTTTGGCCGCCGGCGGTACTTGATATGGGGTGCGACGGCGGCCATGTTGCGCAACTTGTATCGCTTTTTGCTCGATTGAACCGTCGTTGCGCCGGTCTTGCGCGGTGCGCGGCGCGGCGGTTTGCCTCGGCGATTTCGTTGTCGATTCGGAGAACCCGCGAAGGGCCACCATGAGTTGGATCGCTTTGGTACTGACCTTGCTGCTCGAACAGGTGCGTGCGCTGCCGGCGTCCAACCCGGTTTATGCGGGCGCGGCCGCATGGTCCGATCGGGTCGCGCGAAGCTTGAACGCCGGCAAAGCACGCCATGGCGTTTACGGCTTTCTTTTGGTGGTTGGCGTGGGCGTGGGTCTGACCGCCCTGGTCTTCGAACTTGCGCGCTCGTGGAACTGGCTTGCCGCACTGGCGGTGGATGTCTTTGTGCTGTTCTTTGCGCTGGGATTTCGACAGTTCAGCCACCCGACGACGGTGATCCAGGCCGCCTTGGAGCAGGGCGAAATCGAAGAAGCCCGGCGCGTCTTTGCTGCCTGGCGGCGCAATATTGATCCGCAATTTGATCCGACGGAACTGAGCGAAGGCGAGATCGCGCGCCAGTCCATGGAGTTCGGACTGCTGGCGGCGCATCGACACGTATTTGGCGTTTTGTTCTGGTTTCTCCTGCTGCCGGGACCCAGCGGTGCCGTACTCTATCGCCTCAGCGAGTACCTCGCACGCCACTGGAATCGGCCGGCGGCGGCAGCCGATGCCGGATTTTCTCCGGATCAGTTTGGCCTGTTCGCGCAGAAGGCCTACGCCTGGATCGACTGGCTGCCCGCACGCTTGACGGCGGTGGGCTTTGCCATCGTCGGTGACTTTGAGGGCGCCGCGTACTGCTGGCGCAATACGACCGTCAGCTCCAAGCCCAGCGCCGTTTCGGATCGCGTGGTGATCCTTGCCGCCGCAAGCGGCGCAATGGGCGTGCGTCTGCTGAGCGCGGTCGATTCGGCCCGGTATCTGGACCCGGCGGCGCAGGAGGGTGCCGGCCTGGCGGAGCCCAGCGCGGAGTCCTTGCGCTCGGCCGTCGGACTGGCCTGGCGCGCCATGATCTTGTGGCTCGTGCTCCTGTTGCTGCTCACACTTGCCAGCGCGCTTGCCTAGCAGCGCGGCGACGAAGCCTTTGCGCGGACCTCCTGCGCAAGCAGCCGCCGGTAAAACTCGTAGCGCGCGCAGCGGATTTGGCCGCGCTCAACCGCGGCGCGCACTTGGCAGTCGGGTTCCTCGGCGTGGCGGCAGTTGGCAAAACGGCAGTTGCCCGACTCGGCGGCGAGGTCGGGCATGTAGCGCGCCAAGTCGGCCGCCGACAGGTGACCGAGTCCAAACTCGTGAAATCCGGGCGAATCGATAAGCGCTCCCTTCGGTCCGTAGGCAAACCAGCGGGTTAGCGTCGTCGTCTGTCGACCGCGCGTGCCGCGCCGCGAAAGAGCCCCGGTGCGCACTTTCGAATCGATGAGCAAATTCAGCAACGTGGACTTGCCCATTCCCGACTGGCCGACGAACAGCGTTACCCGGTCTTGGCAGACCTGCCGCAGCTGCGCTGCCGCCGCCTGGGGATCGGCACGCGCCGAAAGGCGCAGCGCCCGTGCGCCCAGTTGCGCGAGTTCTTCGAGCGCGATCAGCGCGGCGCTGCTTTCCAGATCGATCTTGTTGAGTATGGCGATCGGCGCGATGTCCGCAGCGCGTGCCGCCAACAGCGCACGCCAGGCAAATTCGGGCTGCGGGGGAGGCTGCGCGGCAAAGACGATGGCGAGCTGGTCGACGTTGGCGGCAAGCGGCTTGGTGCGATTGGCGTCGGCCCGAAACAGCAGATTGCGCCGTTCGTCGAAGCCTTCGATGACACACAGTCCGTGCTCGAGCCGACAATGTACGCGGTCGCCGACCACGATCGACAGTCGACGTCCGCGGGCGATCGCGTCGACTTCGCCGGTTGGCTCGGCGGCGCTTGGATCGAGCGCGACGATGTAGCGCTGCCCAAAGCGTGCGACGACCCGTCCCGTGCAATCTGCGGCATCGCCCGGCTTGCCCTCGTCGCTTCCGCGTTCGGCCGCGGGCGTCGCGGCGAGGGGCCGCGGATGCCCGGGCGCACTTTCAGGCCGAGGCGGTCGCGGGGGCACTCGCAAGTAGCCGGTTGATGCGGATCGATGCCGGTGGGTGCGAATCGTAAAAGATCGAGTGCACCGGATCGGGGGTCAGGGTCGCCGCGTTGTCCTGGTACAGTTTGCAAAGGGCGCGGATCAGCGAATCGGCGGAGGCGTGCTGCGCGGCAAAGGCGTCGGCGGCAAATTCGTGACGACGCGAAAGGGCGCTGCGTAGCGGCGCAAGCAAAAAGGAAACCAGGGGCATCACCATTCCAAAGAGCACCAGCACCAGGCCGTCGCTGGGCGCCTGCGTGCCGCTCGCAACGCCCAAGGCGGCCGCAAACCCCGGCCGGCCCTGCACCCAGCCCAGCAGCGCAAGCCAGACCAGCGCGATGGCTAGGCCGCTGGCGATGCCCTTGATGACGTGGTGCAAGCGAAAGTGTCCCAGTTCGTGCGCCAGCACCGCTTCGATCTCGTCCGGACGCAGCCGCTCCATCAACGTGTCGTAAAACACGATGCGCTTGGCCGCGCCCAGGCCGGTGAAATACGCATTGCCGTGCGTGGAGCGACGCGAGCCATCCATCGTGTATACGCCGCGGCTGCGAAACCCGGTGCGCTCGAGCAGCCGGCCGATACGCTGCAGCAGGACCTCGTCGCCCAGCGGCGAGAAGCGGTTAAAAATCGGCGCAATCAGCCACGGGTAGGCCACACTCAAGACGAGCGAGAAGATCGCCCACAGCACCCATGCGCCCAGCCACCAGAAGGGGCCGCCGGAGCCCATGAGGTACAAGACGGCCGCAAGCAGCGGCAATCCCAGCGCGGCGCCGACGAGCAGGGACTTTAATGCATCGGCAAAAAAAAGCGCCTGGCTCATGCGGTTAAAGCCAAAGCGCTGCTCGATGCGAAATTGTCGCCACCACTCAAACGGCAGGTCCATCACGCCAAACAGAGCAACGACGCAAGACACCAGCGCAAGGTCAAGCCACAGGGTGCGGCCCAAGACGGCTCCCAGCGCTTCGTACAAGCGCTGCAGGCCGCCGCCCCACGTCAGTGCCAGAAAGACCGCCGCCGCGACGAGCGCCTGCAACATGGCCAAGCGCTGCTTGGCGATGGTATAGCTTGCCGCGCGCTGATGATCGTCCAGTTCGATGGTGGCGGCAAATTGCGCGGGCACCTGGCGCGCATGGGCCGCAACGTAACGGATCTGGCGCTCGCTGAGCCAGAGCTTAAGGGCCAGATACCCGGCCAGAAGGAAAACGAAAAACACGCTCATGGTGGTGGGGCGCACGAAGGCCTGCGGCCCGAGTCGCAACCGCGCACGCCCGGCTTGTGAGGGGCGTGCGACAATTCGGGCCGCGCCGCGCAAGGGGCCGACTCAAAAGCAAAATGCCGCAGAGCACGCGCGCTAGCTAAACGAAAATTATGGCACACGACATCGATCTTCCTTCTTCGAGCCAGCTTGCCGAGTCCGCGCAAGCCGGCGCGCCGGTTCTCGATGACAATAGCCTTGTCTGGATCGACATGGAGATGAGCGGACTGCATCCGGATTCGGACCGGATTTTGGAAGTTGCCGTGGTCGTCACGGATGCCGACCTGCATACCGTTGCCGAAGGGCCGGTCCTCGTCGTGCATCAGGCCGAATCCGTGCTCGCGGGCATGGACGCGTGGAATCAGGCCACGCATGCCCGATCGGGTCTGACCGAGCGGGTTCGCCTCTCGGGCCTCGATGAGGCCGCGGCCGAAGAGGCGCTACTGCGGTTTTTGGGGCGGTACGTGCGAGCCGGAAAATCACCGATGTGCGGCAATTCGATCTGCCAGGATCGGCGCTTTCTTGCGCGCTGGATGCCGCGGCTCGAGGCATTTTTTCACTATCGCAACCTGGACGTGAGCACGCTCAAGGAGTTGGCCCGGCGCTGGAAGCCGGAGGTGTACCGCAGCTTCGAGAAAAAAAGCCGGCACGAAGCTCTGGCAGACGTCTATGAGTCGATCGCCGAGCTGCAGCACTACCGGGCCAACTGGATCGGCGTTCGCTAACGGCGGGGCGAGTCCCCCCGCCAGGAGTCGAACCTGGATCTCACGCTTAGGAGGCGCGTGCACTATCCATTGTGCTACGGGGAGAGGCGCGCGCAGTATACGGGCGTGCGCTCGCGAGACTGCCTCAGGAACGTGCAGCCCAGTTCCTCACGCGTGGTTGTGGGCTTTGCGCGCGTTGGCAGGGCTCTTATCCACACGGCGTGTGGATAATATCGCCCGCGTCGCCCGGGCCGGGATCGCGCACGCGGGTTCCGCGCGGCGGGCGGCAAATCGGCACGATCGTTTGCGAGTTTGGTCAGGCACAGGAGCCACATTGAACGAGAATCGAGCAGGCGCGCTGCGCGAAGCGCTGGCGCCGGGGCGGTCGGGCCGATGAGCGCAACGCGTACGCGCAGTGTTTCGGCCGAGTACAGCGAGGCATCGATCCGGGTGCTTAAAGGACTCGAGCCCGTGCGTCAGCGCCCGGGGATGTACACCCGTACCGAGAGCCCGCTGCACATCATCCAGGAAGTCATCGACAACTCCGCCGACGAGATTCTGGCCGGCTACGGATCGCGAATCGATGTGAACATCCGCGCCGACGGTGCCGTGAGCGTGGAAGACGACGGACGCGGAATTCCGGTGGGCCTTCACCCCGAGGAGAAGGTTCCCGTTGTCGAGATCGTGTTTGCGCGGCTGCACGCAGGGGGCAAGTTCGACAAGCGCGCGGGCGGCGCCTATTCGTTTTCGGGCGGCCTGCACGGTGTCGGCGTGTCGGTGACCAACGCGCTTTCCAAGCGCCTGGAGGTCGTTGTCTGGCGCGATGGGCGCGAGCATCACATCGCCTTTGCGGGCGGAGAGCTCGTCGAGCGCCTGCGCTCGCGTGCGCTGGCCGCGTCGGCCAAGCCAAGCGGCACGCGCGTGACCGTTTGGCCCGACGGCAAGTACTTTGACAGCCCGCGCGTTTCGGTGGAGGAGCTTGAACGGCTGCTGCGCAGCAAGGCGATGCTCCTACCGGGAACGCAGGTGAGCCTGCGCGACGCCACCAGCGGACGGGAGCAGACGTGGCGCTACGAGGGGGGCTTGAGCGAGTATCTGGCGACGGTGCTGGGCGGCGATCCGGTCGCGCCGATTTTCGAGGCCGAGGGGTACGCCCCCGCGGACGATACGAGTTTCGCGGAGGGCGAAGGCGCGTGTTGGGTGCTGGCGTGGACCGAGGAAGGCGCGGTGGCCCGCGAGTCCTTCGTGAACCTGATTCCGACGCCCGCCGGCGGGACGCACGAGTCGGGTCTGCGCGAGGGCGTCTTTCAGGCGGTCCGCGCGTTTGCCGAAGCCCACGGCACGATTCCCAAGGGTGTGCGGCTGCTGCCCGAGGACGCGTTTGCGCGCGTAAGTTTCGTGCTCTCCGCCAAGGTGCTCGACCCGCAATTTCAGGGGCAGATCAAGGAGCGGCTCAACAGCCGCGATGCGGTGCGCCTGGTCGCTTCCTTTGTGCGACCGCAGCTCGAGTTTTGGCTCAACCAGTACCCCGAGCACGGGCGGCGCATTGCCGAGCTGGCAGTGCAGCAGGCGCAGGCCCGCGCACGCGCGCTGCAAAAAATCGAAAAGAAAAAATCCTCGGCAGTCGCCGTATTGCCGGGCAAGCTCACCGACTGCGAAAGCGACGACGTGGGTCGCAACGAGCTGTTTCTGGTGGAAGGCGACTCGGCGGGCGGTTCGGCAAAACTGGGAAGGGACAAGGAATTTCAGGCGGTGCTTCCCCTGCGCGGTAAGGTGCTCAACACGTGGGAAGTCGAGCGCGATCGGCTGTTTGCCAACACGGAGGTGCACGACATCGCGGTGGCCATCGGAGTCGATCCCCACGGGCCCGAAGACGCGGTCGACCTGACGGGGTTGCGCTACGGCAAGATTTGCATTCTGGCCGATGCCGATGTCGATGGCGCACACATTCAGGTGCTGCTGCTCACATTGTTCTTCCGGCATTTCCCTCGCTTGATCGAGGCCGGCCACGTATACGTGGCGCGTCCGCCACTGTTTCGACTCGACGTCGGCGCCCAAGGCCGGCGCCCCGCGCGCCGTCTGTATTGCCTCGACGAAGACGAGCGCGAAGTGACCATGGCCAAGCTTCAGGACGAGGGCATACGGTCGCAGGCCGTTGAGATCGGACGCTTCAAGGGGCTGGGCGAGATGACGGCACAGCAACTCTGGGAGACGACCATGAACCCGGACACGCGACGGCTGCTCCCGGTTTCGTTGGGGACGTTTGACGCGAGCTCGACGGTCGATACCATGACGATGCTCATGGGACGCGCGGAAGCCCAGGCACGCAAGGCTTGGTTGGAGCTGCACGGCAATGAAGTCGAAGCCGACGTCTGATCTCGATGGCTTCTGGGAGGGCGCCCGGGCCGATAACGAAAGCCTGCAGGCGCTGATCGCCCAAAGCAGCGACTGGTACTGGGAAACCGATGCGCTGCTGCGGCTGGTACTCGTGCGCGGTGCGGGCCAAGGTGCGTTTGACCCACCGGCGGCTCAGTGGCTGGGTAAGCTGCTTTGGCAGATCTCGGGCGAGAGCGGCGAGCCGCCGGGCTGGGCGCAATACCAAGAACTGCTGGAGGCGCGCCGCCCGTTTGCGGGTCTGGTGCTGCGCTGCGCGCTCGATGCGCAACGAACAACCGTGCAGCAGCTGTGCGGCGTACCCATGTACGCCGCGGCGCGCGAGTTCGTCGGGTATGCCGGTGTCGGACGTGACATAACCGCGCAGTTGCGCATGCAGGAGACGGTCCGCGATCTTGCCAGCGTCGATCCGCTCACGCGATTGCTCAATCGCCAGGCCTTCGATGAGCGCGCGCAAGGCGTGCTCTCCGACGCCTATACGCGCGGCCACCAGTGCGCGCTGCTGTGCATCGGACTCGATCGGTTTCGGCTGCTCAACAGCGTCTACGGCCATCGCGTCGGCGACCGCATGCTCGAGTCGGTGGCCGCGCGATTGCGCCAGATCGTGCGCCCGCCGGATCTGTTGGGGCGCCGCGGGGGAGACGAGATCGTGGCGCTGCTGGTAAACGTGGCCAACCCGGATCTTGTGGCGGACGTTGCCCGGCAGGTCATGGCCGCACTGGCGCGCTCGGAGCATTTCGGCGCTCTCGAGGTATCGGTGCGCGCATCGGTGGGCGTGGGATTTTTCCCCAAGGACGGAGGGGATCTCGACGCCCTGTTAAACGCCGCGGAAGCCGCCTTGTTCCGCGCCAAGGAGTCGGGCGGCGGCGCGCAGGCGCTGTTTACGCCCGAGCTGGCGCGTCGCACGGAGTTGCGCGTGCTCCTGGAGCAGCGCTTTCGCAAGGCCTACGAGTCGCGCGACTTTCGCCTGTTCTATCAGCCGCTGGTGTCCTTGCCCGAGGCCGATCTGGTCGGCGCCGAGGCACTGCTGCGCTGGAAGGACGCGGAGCTTGGCGACATCTCCCCCGGCGAGTTCATCCCGATTGCCGAGGAAAGCGGTCTGATCGAGGGGGTCGGCGAGTGGGTGCTGCGCGAGGCCTGCCGGCAGCGGCAACTGTGGCGCCAGATCGGCCTGGAGTTGCCACCCATTGCCATTAACGTCTCGGGCGTGCAGATGCGCAACGGCGGTTTTGTCGACTCGCTGCTCTCCACGTTGGACGAATTCGCCCTTTCCGCCGATGAGCTCGAGATCGAGATCACCGAAACCGGCTTGATCGAGTGTTTGGACACGTCTCGCGAAAACCTTCTGCGCCTTCGCAGCGCCGGGATCAAAGCGGCGTTGGACGATTTTGGTGTTGGGTACTCCAGCCTCGCGCACCTGCGCGACCTTCCCATGCACCGCTTGAAGATCGATCGCAGTTTCACGATCGAGTGCATGCGCGACGCGCGCACGCTGACGATCGTAAAGTCGCTCATCGAGATGGCCCACAACCTGGGTCTGACGGTAACCGCCGAGGGCATCGAAACGCCCGCCCAGCAGGCGTGGATGCATCACCTGGGTTGCGATTCGGCGCAGGGATTTGTCTTTGCGCAACCCATGCCCGCGGAGGAATTTCTCGCCCGCTTCCTCGAAGGGCGTGCCCGGGACCTGCAACGTGTCTAAGCTCTGGCGGCACGCCGGACCGAACCGATTTCCGCGCGCCGGGGATACGCGGCACGCCACACGGCACTTACCAGTCCGCGCAATATGACACGAGAACAAACCGACTTGTTTTCTCCCGCCGCCAGCGAACCCGAAGAGAGCCTGACGCTGGCACAGTTTGCCCAACGTGCGTATCTCGATTACGCGGTGTCGGTCGTAAAGGGACGTGCATTGCCCGACGTTTCCGACGGGCAAAAACCCGTGCAGCGGCGCATCTTGTATGCCATGCACTCCATGGGGTTGGGTCCCGGATCCAAACACGTCAAGTCCGCCCGCGTGGTGGGCGATGTCATTGGCAAGTTTCATCCGCACGGCGACCAGGCCGCGTACGATGCGTTGGTGCGCATGGCGCAGGAATTCACCCTGCGCTATCCGCTGATCGATGGCCAGGGCAACTTCGGCAGTCGCGACGACGATCCGGCGGCGGCCATGCGCTACACGGAAGCCCGGCTGACCCCGATTGCCCGGCTGCTGCTCGATGAGCTGGACCAGGGCACGGTCGATTTTCTTCCGAACTACGACGGCAGCCAGCAGGAGCCGCGGCTACTGCCTGCGCGCCTGCCCATGGTGATGCTAAACGGCGCTTCGGGGATTGCCGTCGGGATGGCCACCGAGATTCCACCGCACAATCTCACCGAGGTCGTGCGTGCCGCGCAACTTCTTTTGCGCCAGCCCAACGCCGGTGTCGCGCAATTGCTCGAGCACTTGCGCGGTCCCGATTTTCCCGGCGGCGGTCAGGTCATCTCGAACGAGGAGGAGATCCGCGCCCTGTACGAGAGCGGACGCGGCAGTCTGAAGCTGCGTGCTCGCTGGCGCTTTGAGGACCTGGCGCGCGGCCAGTGGCAGCTGGTCGTAACGGAACTGCCGCCCGGGACCTCGGCGCGCCACGTCCAGGAGGAAGTCGAGGAACTCATCAACCCGAAGGTGCGTGCCGGCCGCAAGTCTCTGAGTCCCGAGCAGCAACAGACCAAGCAAGTCGTGCTTTCGGTGCTCGATCGGATGCGCGACGAATCGAGCCGGGACGCGGCCGTGCGCCTGGTTTTTGAGCCGCGCACCTCCCGAATCGAACGCCAAGAACTGGTCAATACGCTCTTGGCGCACACCAGCCTGGAGGGCAACGTTGCGGTCAACCTGGTGATGATCGGCCGAGACGGCCGGCCGTGCCAGAAGAGCCTGGTCGGGATATTGCACGAATGGGTGGAATTTCGCGTCGAAACGGTGCGCCGGCGCAGCCGCCACCGGCTCGATCAGGTGCTCGACCGCGTCCATGTTCTCGAGGGCCGCCAGGCGGTCCTGCTGAACATCGACCGCGTCATCAAGCTGATTCGCAATTCGGATCAGCCCAAACCGGATCTGATGCGCGTGTTTCGGCTAACCGAAAGGCAGGCCGACGATATTTTGGAATTGCGCTTGCGGCAGCTCGCGCGCCTGGAAGCCATCCGCCTGGAGCAGGAGCTGGCGGACCTGAAAAAAGAGGAAACGGCACTGCGCAAGCTGCTCGGTTCGGACTCGGCGCTGCGTCGCCTGGTCGGCAAGGAACTCGAGGACGATGCGCAAAAGCACCGCGACGCGCGCCGCACGCTGATCGAAACGGCCGAGCGCACCGTCTTTGAGACCAAAGTGCTCGATGAGCCGGTCACGGTGATCGTTTCGGCGCAGGGATTTGTCCGCGCCCGCAGCGGGCACGGCCACGACGCGTCGCAATTTGCCTTCAAGGCCGGCGACAGCTTGTACGGAGCCTACGAATGCCGCACCGTGGACCATCTGGTGGCCGTCGGATCCAACGGCCGGTGCTACTCCGTTGCCGTCGCCAATCTGCCTTCCGCGCGCGGCGACGGGCTGCCCGTGAGCTCGATGATCGAGCTCGAACCGGGCACGCGCCTGGTTGCGTACGTCGCGGGGGCAACCGGCGCGCCGCTGCTGCTTTCCACCAGTGGGGGAACGGGGTTTGCCTGCCAGCTCGGGGACCTGCTGACGCGCCAGCGGGCGGGTAAGCAATTCCTGAACTTGGAGGCGGGCGTTGAGCCGTTGCGTCCCGCCCTGGTGGATTCGCAAACCGACGACCGCATCGCCTGCGTGTCCGAAGCCGGCCGTCTGCTCGTGTTTTCCGCAAGCGAGATCCGGGCGCAGTCCGGCGGCGGGCGCGGCGTCATCTTCCTGGGACTGGGTGAGGCAGAGCGGATGATCGGCGCCTTGAGCTGCGGTGAGTCGGGTATCGTTGTGACCGGCACTGCGCCGCGCAGCGGCAAAGCCGTGCGCATCGCCCTGAGCGGGGCCGAATTGGCGGCCTTTGCCGGCAACCGCGCGCGCAAGGGCGCCTTGCTGACCCCGCGGATCCGCCCCGCCGCGATTGCCAAACCGGAGCGGGCGGCAAACTAGCGGTGCATCTTGCGGGCTCGGGTTGCGCCGGCGACTTGAAAAATCGCATTCTCGCCCCCAACTGCGCGTGCGGTAGCGCGCCGCCTGCCGCGGGAGGCACTTTGGCCCAATTTTCTACAGGTACCCACGCAACATGACGACCGAAAACATTGCTCAAGAATCGCGCCAGACCCTGGGATTTCAGGCAGAAGTCAAGCAGCTGCTGCATCTGATGATCCATTCGCTGTATAGCAATCGCGAAATCTTTTTGCGGGAGCTCGTAAGCAATGCCTCGGACGCCTGCGATCGGCTGCGTTTTGCCGCCATCGCCGAGCCGTCCCTGCTGCCCTCGGGCGAGGAGCTGGCAATCCGCATCGCGTACGACAAGGCCGCGCACACCATCACCGTGTCGGACAACGGTATCGGCATGTCGCGCGAGGAAATGATCGGACACCTCGGCACCATCGCCAAGAGCGGAACGCGGGAATTTTTTGCGCAGCTCACCGGCGACCAGCAAAAGGACGCCCAACTGATCGGTCAGTTCGGGGTGGGCTTTTACTCTTCGTTCATCGTGGCCGACCGCGTTTCCGTGGTCTCGCGGCGCGCCGGCGCGCCCGAGGAGCAGGCCGCGCGCTGGGAATCGGACGGCGCCGGGGAATTTACCGTGGAGCCGGCCGTGCGCGCGGGCCGCGGCACCGACGTCACATTGCATCTGCGTGACGGCAACGACGAGCTGCTTTCCGGATGGAAGCTCAAGTCGGTCCTGACCCACTACTCCGATCACATCGCAACGCCCATCCGGATGAACAAGGAGGAATGGGACAAGGACCGCAACGAGTTGCGGTCGCTGCCCGAACTCGAGACGGTCAACCGGGCCTCGGCGCTGTGGGCTCGCCCAAAATCGGAGATCAGCGACGAACAATACAAAGAGTTTTACAAGCACGTGTCCCACGACTTTGGCGACCCGCTGGCCTGGACCCACAACCGGGTCGAAGGGCGCAACGAGTACATCCAGCTTTTGTTCATTCCCAAGCATGCGCCCTTTGACTTGTGGGACCGCAAGCGCACTCACGGAATCAAGCTCTACGTTCGGCGCGTTTTCATCATGGACGATGCCGAACAGCTTCTGCCTTCGTATCTGCGATTTACGCGCGGGGTTGTCGACTCCAGCGATCTTCCCCTGAACGTCTCGCGCGAAATTTTGCAGGAGAGCCGCGATGTCAAGATGATCCGCGAGGGCTGCTCCAAGCGCGTGTTGTCGTTGCTCGAGGATTTGGTGCAAGACCGCCCGGAGGACTACGCCAGTTTCTGGAGCGAGTTTGGCGCGGTCCTGAAGGAAGGCGTCGGCGAGGACCCGGCCAACGCCGAGCGCATCGCCCGGTTGCTGCGTTTTGCTTCGACCACGGCCGAGGCCGGAAAACTGGTTTCGCTGTCCGAGTACGTCGGCCGGATGAAAACCGGCCAGTCGGCGATCTACTACGTGACGGCCGAATCGCTCGATGCGGCGCGCAGCAGCCCGCACCTGGAGATCTTCCGCAAGAAGGGTATCGAAGTCTTGCTTCTCACGGACCGGGTCGACGAGTGGATGCTTTCGTTTCTGACGGAGTTCGAGGGAAAACCCTTGACCTCCGTCGCCAAGGGCGATCTAGCGCTCGACGCACTCGATGACGAACAGGACAAGCAAGACAAGCGCAAGGCGCAGGACGACTACAAGGACCTGGTGGCACGCATCCAGACGGCACTGGGCGAGCGCGTGGCCGAAGTGCGCATCACCTTGCGCCTGACGGACTCGCCATCTTGCGTAGTGGTCGAGAAGGGCGCGATGAGCGCGCACCTGCAGCGCATGCTCAAGGCCAGCGGTCATGGCGCCGCGCCGATCAAGCCCATCTTGGAGCTCAATCCGCACCACCCCCTGGTTCAGCGCCTGCAGGCCGATCCAAGCGACCTACCCGAATGGGCCAGCTTGCTGCTCGAACAGGCGATTTTGGCCGAAGGCGGGCAGCTCGACGATCCGGCAAGCTTCGTCAAGCGCGTGAACACCTTGTTGCTGGGTGCTACGAACAAGGCCTCGGCGTGAGGCAATGCGGCAATCCGATCGCGCGCGCCCCGTCCCCCTGAAGTAACATCGCACCTGTTGTCCCAAACAAGCGGACGCGGATGCGGAGACAGGTGCGGTGACCCAGGAAGGGCCGAAGCCGGCTGCGAGCAGCGGCGCGGATCCGACTGGGCACGACGCCGAGCGCAGTCGGTTGGCGGCGATCCTTCTCGAACACTGCTGGGAGATCGCCTCCGGGAGCTTGTTTCCGCAGCTGGCGGATGTCTTCAATGACGCGGTGTCCGCCGCCGTGCGCACGGGCGACGAGATTCAGGTGCGCGGGGCGCGGACCGTCGCCTTGCAGATCAAGCCCCTTACGCACGCCTACCGGGGCATCTTGCGCACCAAGTTCGACGAGGCCACCGAAACGCTCCTTGGCAAGCGCAGCGCCCACGCCAAGGCCAAATCGGGTCTGTCGCTGGTCGAGCTGGACGAATCGGATTTGGCCAATCAACTCGGGCAGCTGACCGCCCGGCTGCGAAACCTCGTCCAGGTTCCTTTCGCCGCGCTGCTGCAGCGTCTGCAGGCGCTGGCGGGTGCGGACCACGAACTGCAGGAGGCCGATGCGCCGCTTCGTCCCGGGATGTTCCTGGAAGCACTTTCCGAGAATCTTGCCTCGGTCCTGGCGGGCCATGCCGAGCAGGCGGCGCTGCTGCGGCATTTTCCGACCGCCTTGCAGGCGCCACTGATCGCGACCTACGAAGCGATCAATCACTTTCTGGACAGCAAGGGCGTCGTCCCCGCCGCGGTCGTGCATCGCACCCCGGTTAAGCGCGTTGCCGCTCCCCCGACCATCCGCGCGGAACTGCCGGCTTCCTTGGAAGCCCTTTCCGCGGGCGCGGAGCCGGTTGCCGCACCGGTGGAGGTGCCCGCTGCCGGGCGGCCAACGGCAAAGACTCTTACGGCCGGTCGGGCGCCTTCGCCGCGAGGGCCCGGAGCGATGGGCGCAGGCCGCGGCGAAGGCGGTGCGGGCCTCGAGGACGCATCGATGCTCGAGTACGCCCGACTGCAGGCGCTGGTGGGTGTCAACGCCAGCTCGCTGGTCGAGGCCGCGCGCAACGCCGCACTGGGGCGCGAAACGGCGGCCGCCGCCGTCCCCGGCAAGCTGGCCAGCGCCATGCTCGCGGCGCAGCGACAGGACGCGGAGTTTCTGGCGGCCAAACAGCCCAAGGCCGGCTCGGGTGCCGCGGCCGAAAAAGACGCGGGCAAAGGGCTGGTCGGCACGCGCGAGTACAGCCAGCAGCTGGTCGCCCTGGCGGCCCAACCGGTGCACAAACTCACGATTCAGCTCGTTGCGCGCCTGTTCACGCGCATCGAGCGCGACGGCCTGGTTCCCGCGCCGGTTCGTGCCTTGCTCCTGTTCTTGCGCTTTCCGCTTCTGGAAGTTGCGCTGGTCGATCCCGGATTTCTGGTGCGCTCCGACCGCGCTCCGCGGCGCCTGATCGATGCGATCGGCACCTCGTCGATTGGCTGGACGGCCGAGGGCGCGGCCAACCGGCGCTATCTGCAGCACGTGCGCTCGGTCGTGCAGTACATCCTGCACTCACCGGGCGAAGCCGCGTCGGCGTTTTCCCAGGCGGCCGAACAGTTCGCGGACTTTCTGGTGGAGGAATCCAAGCAGCAAGGCGATGCGTTTGCCAAGGCCAAGGATGCGCTGCAAGAGGCCGAAGTGCGGGAGATTCACGCCAGCGAGGTCGCCGTCTTCCTGGACGAGGTTCTCGAGGGCGCGCAAATGGATCCGTACCTGCGCGACTTTTTGCTGCGGGTCTGGGCGCGCGTGCTGGTGGAGGCCGCAGCGCGCGAGGCCCAGCATCCCGGGCTCGTTCGTCGACTTCTGAGCGCCGTGCCGGATCTGGTCTGGAGCGTGCAGCCGCTGGCCCATGCGGCCGATCGCAAGCGCCTGGTCGACACCATCCCCGCCGTTTTGGGCAGCCTGCGCGACGGCCTGCGGCTGATTCGCTGGCCAGACGCCAAGCTCCACGAACTGCTCAACCACTTGATGAACGCCCACTCCCTGGCACTCAAGGGCGGCGATGCGCCGACGGCGGCCTCGACGTTTTCCGTGAGCACGGTACGTATCCGCCTGGACGGTTTTCGCATCCAAGAAGTTTCGGGCGCGCCTCGCGAGGGGGCCATCCAAGCAGTCGACGAAGCGGTTCACGAGGTCCTCGAGGCAAGCGGATCGGGGGTCTCGCACCAGTGGATCCAGGGCGAGAGCGTCCCGACAGTCGGGCCGCTCGATTCGGTCGCCGCGGAGCAGCAAATCGCGCTGTGGCGAGAGAAGTCCTGGTTTGATCTGCGCGTTGGCGGTTCGATGACGAGGGTGCGCTTCGAAGGCATGACGCCGGGCCGCTTGCTCGCGCTCTTTAGTGCGGCCGCGGGCGGCGCGTTGTATTCGCTTTCGCGCCAGAGCCTGATCACCTACCTGCGCGGCTCCTGGATCGAGCCAGCCGAACCCACGCTTCTTGTGGAACGCGCATTTCGCCTGGTCCTGGGCGATCTGGACCGTCTGTCCAAGGCCGCTGCGGACGGCGGCAGCGGTGATGCCTGACGCGGTCGCGCGGGGCGTCGATTGCGCGGGAGCCGTGACGCTGTCCGAATCCGGCGGCGTGCGCTACCTGCATTTTGGCACGCCGTGGGTGCAAGGCGCGATGCGGGTCGCTCGGCCGTTTGGACTGGAACTTGAGTACCAGAAACAGATGATGGCGCCGCTGTTGTTTGCGCCGCGACCCGAGCGGGTGTTGCAATTGGGATTGGGAGCGGCCGCACTGACCAAGTTTTGCCACCGGCATCTGCGCGGTAGTCGCATCGTCGTCGTGGACATCAATCCAACGGTCATCCGAGTTGCGCGTCAATGGTTTGCGCTACCGCAAGACGACGAGCGCATGCGTGTGCTGCAGGCCGATGCGGGGGCGTTCGTGCGGCGGGTGCCCGCCACCGTCGACTGGTTGCAGGTCGACTTGTACGATGCCCGGGCGCGTGGGCCGGTCTTCGACGATGTGGATTTTTATCGGGCCTGTCGCGCGGCCCTGCGCGAGGGCGGCATCGGCGTATTCAACCTCTTTGGCCGTTCGCTGGCGCCGAGCATGGCGGCGATCGGTGCGGCCTTTGGTTCGCGCTGGCTTCAGCTGCCACGCACGGCCGCGGGCAATCGCGTGGTGCTGGCTTTTGCCGGCGCGCCGACAAGCTGGGAGGTCGATGCGCTGCAGGGGCGCGCACGCGAGCTCGAGCGGCGCCTTGGCTTGCCGGCCGTGGATTGGCTCGCAGGCCTGCGCGGCGCCTCGACCCAGCGCCTGAAGCTCGGACCCGGGTCTCGGCTCGCCTTGTGACACGTTTACGCGAGACCGAAGGGAGGGTTTGGCGACGCTCTCGTCGCTCTGGCGCGAAACTTTATGCCATATTCGGGCCGCTTATTCGGCTTGACAGTTCGGATCGGCAAGTTACATTCGTCTACGGCTGCGGATCGAATTCCGCGCTTGCCGCTGCCTCTTCATGAACGGCCAACATCCTCCCGCCACCGGCGTTTCCAGCCCTCTGCCCTACCTGTCGGCCAGCCAGTCCCTGGCGCTGTTGCGCTCGGCTGCCGCCATCGCGTGCGAGCTCATGGGGCGATCGTTTCCGACCATTGTCGAGCTGGTGCGCGACAGCCTTGCGACGCGATGGGATTTTGACGTCGGCTCGCCGCTGGTTCAGCGATTGCTCGCCACCAAGGCCGACGCCTTGCGCGATGCCTTCTTGCAGCGGCTGCCGCAAAAACAGGACCAAGCCTTTGAGCGGCTGATGGCGCCGCGCAGGTCCTCGAACCTCGTGACGGAACTCGATGCCGCAACGCTCGAGCTGGTAACCGAGACCGACGATGGCGGAGAGGCGATTGCGGCACGCGCCGCGCGGCGCATGCGCGGGCTTGTCGAGGAGCCGCTGCGCGATTTGCAGATCGTCGTGTCGTTTCTGAGCGGTCGCCAACAGGTGCCCTACGCCGACAACCCGTTTGGCCCCGACGTGATCGTCCCGGCGCTGTTGCAGGGCGCTATCGACGTGCATCTGCATCCGGAGGCGTGGGTATTTTTCCTGACCTCCTTTGAACCCGACGTTGCCGGGGAGGTCGGCCGTATTGCGCAATCGCTGCTCGACCACTTCCGCACACACGGCATCGACGCGCGCGCCGTGCGCCGGGCGCGTCGACCCGCTTCGGCGCCGCCGCCGCCGACGGCACAGCCGTCTGCTCCGGGCGCCTCCGAAAGCGCGGTGCCGCCGGTGCCGGGCGCGCCGGCCGGCGCGCGCGCTCAACCGGTCGAGGGTGCCGCCACGGTGCGAAGCGGCGAGCCGGTGGTTCACGGCCAAAACGCCAGCCTGACGACCGCGGGCGGCGATGCCCAGAGCGACGCGCGTGCGATCCTCAAGGAGCTCTTGGGGCGGCTAAAGGCCAATGTCTCCGGAGACGTCTTGCCGCCGCTGACGGCAGGACATGGAGCGGTTGCGCCCCCGTTGCTGGAGGCGCTTGCCGAGCTGCAAAGCCTCGGACTGCAAGGCATCCACGGAGCGCTGTTTGCCGGCACCCCCGCGGGCTCCATCAACGCGTGGCGGGAGCACCTGATTTCGCAGTCCACGCGCACCGTCGACAAGCTGACGATCGAGATCGTTGGCATGATGTTTGACCACGTGCTGCGCGACGCACAGGTGCCCTCCGAGATCAAGGCCTTGCTCTCCCGGCTGCAGTTTCCCGTGCTCAAGGCAGCGCTGTTGGATGCCGCCTTCTTCGCTTCGAGCTCCCATCCGGCGCGGCGCCTCATCGATCGAATCGCCACGGCGGCGGTGGGATGGGAGCCCTACGGCGACGAAAACGAGCGTTTTCGCGCAGAGGTCGACCGGCTGGTTCGCGAGGTGATGCTGCAGTTTGACCGCGATCTGGGGCTTTTTGAGCGCGTGCTCAACGAGTTCGAAGCGTTTCTCGGCGACAGCGAGCCGCGCGACGCCGATCCGATCGCGCGGGCCAAGCGCGCGCTTGAGGAAGCGGAAAAGCGCGAGGTGCTCACCATCAACACGACGTTGCAGGTGCGCCGTGCTTTTGAACACGTCGAGCTCGAGACTTATCTGCGGGATTTTCTCGTAGGCCCCTGGGTGCAGGTGCTCGTGCAGGCCAGCCTGCGCGACGACCAGACCAAGGGATATTCAAAGAGCTTCCGCGAGGCGATCCACGAAATCGTTTGGAGCGTGCAGCCCAAGGCTACGGCCGAAGAACGCCGGCGACTGGTCGAGCTCATTCCGGTGCTCACGCGCATCATTCGCGACGGCCTGGCCCTGATTCGCTTCCCGCAGCGCGAACAAGACGAATTCCTCCACAACCTCATGGCGGCGCATGCCTTCGCAGTCAAACCGACCGACCAGGCGACGTACATCCGCCATTCCTTGCAGTCCTCGGAAATTCGCGCCAAGATTGATAATTTACAGCTGACGGCGACGTACCCGCTGACGGCGATCCCCGGCGGCGTTAAGGTGCCTACGCGGGCGGTGCTGCGGGCCGCCGCGGACCACGAAGTCGAGTTGTCCGTACCGGCGGCGGTGACGGACGTGGGCACCGTGGATAAGACCGAAGAGGCAAGAATGGATCAGGATCTGTCGCACTGGACGCGCGGCAGCTGGTTTGAACTTTGGAACGGAGAAGCCTTCGTCCGCGCGCGACTGCGCTGGATCAGTCCCTTGCGAACGATGTTCATGTTCAGTAGCGGCTCGGAAAATCGCCCCCATGTCATGTCTCCGGATTTGATTCGCTCCTATCTGCGGCGCGGCTTTATCCGGGCGTTGGAGAGCGCGCCGCTGACCGAGCGTGCGGCGCAGGCGGTCGTGGCCGATTTCTCCACCGCCCCGGAACGGGCATCGGAGCTCGCCAGCCGCCTGGCGGTGGCCTAGTCATGCGCCGTGCGATGCGCGCGGTACGATTTTTGCCGCTGCCCGCCACGACGGCCGTTTTGCCCGAGGCGGCGCATTGCCGGTCCCGGTGCACGCGATAAAGCGCGGCGCTGCCCCGCGGACCGCGGCACCCGCGGCGGCCTCTGCGGCGCCGCTTAAACCCGCACCCAACACGCGACTGACGACGGCTTTCGTCGTCCAGCGCCTCGTCGACGACGGCCTGCTGGGCCGCGCGGATGCCGATCGCATCCTTGCGGTTTCGCACCGCGATCGCAGTGGCCACCCGCTGGTGCTTGTTGCGGAGATGAACTTTCGCACCGCCGACGGCGATCACCGCCTGCTGGACCTGGAGGCGCTGACGCAATGGCTGGCGGATCTGGCGGGGATGCCCTACCAGCACATCGACCCACTGAAGGTCGATTTCACGCGCGTAGTGGAGGTGATGAGCAGCGCCTACGCCACCGGCAACTCGATTCTGCCGATCGCCGTCTCGCCCGTCGAAGTGCTGGTCGCCACGAGCGAACCGTTTCTCGACGGCTGGGTGCGCGAGATCGAGCAGGTGACGAAAAAGACGGTTCGGCGGGTCGTTGCCAACCCCTTGGACGTTGCACGCTTTACGACCGAGTTTTACAAGTTGGCGCAGTCGGTCAAGGGGGCGAGCAAATCCGGGACGACGAGCCTTGTGAGCAATTTCGAGCAGCTCGTGGAGCTCGGGGGCAAGGTCGAGGCCAACGATGCGCACGTCATCCACATCGTCGACTGGATTTTGCAATACGCTTTTGAGCAGCGCGCCAGCGATATTCACCTGGAGCCCAAGCGCGAACAGGGGGTGGTGCGTTTTCGCATTGACGGGGTACTGCACCAGGTCTACCAGGTGCCGCCCGGCGTGATGCAGGCCATGACGAGCCGCATCAAGCTTCTGGGGCGCATGGACGTCGTCGAACGGCGCCGACCGCAGGATGGGCGAATCAAGACGCGCATCGGCGGCGACGGCGGGCGCGAGGTCGAAATCCGCTTGTCGAGCCTGCCTACGGCGTTTGGCGAAAAGTTGGTGATGCGGATTTTCGACCCCGAGGTCGTGGTCCGCAGCTACGCCGAACTGGGTTTTTCCGACGCCGAGGCCAAGATCTGGGCCGAGTTGATCACGCGTCCCTCGGGCATCATCCTGGTGACGGGGCCCACGGGATCGGGCAAGACCACCACGCTGTATTCGACGCTCAAGCAGCTGGCCACTGACGAGGTCAACGTAAGCACCGTCGAGGATCCGATCGAAATGGTCGATCCGAGCCTCAACCAAATGCAGGTCCAGCACGGTATCGACTTGGGGTTTGCCGACGGGCTGAGGGCGCTCATGCGGCAGGATCCGGACGTGATCATGGTCGGGGAGGTGCGCGACAAAGAAACGGCGGATATGGCGGTGCAGGCGGCGCTGACCGGTCACCTCGTGTTTTCGACCTTGCATACCAATGACGCGGCGTCGGCGATTGCGCGCCTGGTCGAGCTGGGCGTTGCGCGCTACCTGATCAACGCGACCGTCATCGGGATACTGGCGCAACGCCTGGTGCGCACGTTGTGCCCGCATTGCAAGGCGCGCGATGCCACGGTCGATGAGGCGCTCTGGCGCGAACTGGTCGCGCCGTGGCGCTCGGCCGTGCCGCCGACGGTCGGTCGCCCCGTCGGCTGCCTGGAATGCCGGCGGACCGGCTACCTCGGGCGCACGGGCCTGGTGGAGTTGCTCGTGGTAACCGACGCGATTCGTGCTCTCGTTGCCGAGGGGGCGGACATTCAGCAAATCCGCAACCAGGCGGCGCGCGAGGGCCTGCGTTCGCTGCGCGTGTCGGGCGCCGAAAAAATCGCGCACGGTCTGACCACCGTGGACGAAGTGCTTCGGGAGGCTCCGCCGTTTGGCGATTGACGCGCGTTTACCTGGACAGCGTACGCATCGCGCGCGTCAGACCCTCGAGGGTAAGTGGGAACATCCGCTCGGCAAGGAGGCGCCGGATGATCGAAGTCGACTGGCGGTAGGGCCAAAGCGCCTCGGGCTCGGGGTTGATCCACGCAAAGTGCGGAAACTGTGCGGTCAGGCGCTGCAGCCACACCGCGCCCGGCTCGGCGTTGTCGTATTCGATGGATCCGCGCGCCTGCAAAATCTCGTACGGACTCATGGTTGCGTCGCCGACAAACACGAGCTTGTAATCGCGGTTGTACTTGCGCAGGATTTCGCGGGTTTCGAAACGCTCGCGCAAGCGCCGCCGGTTGCTGCGCCACAGCTGGTCGTAGACGCAGTTATGAAAATAGTAAAAATGCAGATGCTGGAACTGCGCGCGCGCCGCGGAAAAGAGCTCTTCGACGGCGTGAACGTGTTCGTCCATCGTGCCTCCGACGTCAAGCAGCATGAGCACCTTGATCCGGTTGTGGCGTTCGGGCACGAGTTTGAGGTCCAGATGCCCCGCGTTGCGGGCGGTCGAGTCGATCGTATCGGGCAGGTCCAGTTCGAGCTCACTGCCCTCGCGCGCAAAGCGGCGCAGACGCCGTAGCGCCAGCTGAATGTTGCGCGTCCCCAGCTGCACCTGGTCGTCGTAGTCCCGATAGGCGCGGGCCTCCCAGACTTTGATGGCGCCGCGATTGCCCCGCGACGGACCGCCGATGCGGATGCCCTCGGGGTGGGCGCCCGAGTTGCCAAACGGGGACGTTCCGCCGGTTCCGATCCACTTGCTGCCGCCATGGTGCGGGCCCTTTTGCTCGTCCAGGCGCTTGCGCAGTTCCTCCAACAGCCGATCCCAACCCAGCTTTTCGATGCGCGCCAGCTCCTCAGCCGACAGACTGCGCCGCAGCTGCTCGCGAAACCAATCCGCCGGCAGCTCGGCCGCCGCTAGGCCGCTGGGTGTCAGTCCCCGAATGTATTCGCCGAAGGCTTGGTCGTATCGGTCAAACCGGGTTTCGTCCTTGATCAGGCACGTACGCGCGAGAAAATAAAATTCCTCCAGCGACGGTTCGATCACCTCATTTTGCAGCGCCTTGAGCAGCGTCAATAGCTCATTGATCGACACCGGCAGGCGCGCGGCACGCAGGTGCAGAAAAAAATCGATGAGCATCAGCGCCCCTGGCGGTTCATTTCCACGAGGCGCTCAAACAGGTGCATGTCCTGTTCGTTTTTGAGCAAGGCGCCGTGCAGCGGCGGCACGAAAATCGACGCATCGGTGGCGTGCAGCGCTTCGGGCGGGATCTGCTCGGCAACCAAAAGCCGCAGCCAGTCGAGCAATTCCGACGTCGAGGGTTTTTTCTTCAAGCCGGGAAGCTCGCGGATGGCAAAAAATGCATCGAGCGCGTTGCGCAGCAGTTCGGCGCGCAGCCGGGGAAAGTGCACATCGACGATCTCCTGCATGGTCGAGCGGTCGGGAAACCGGATGTAATGAAAAAAGCAGCGCCGCAAGAAGGCGTCGGGCAGGTCCTTTTCGTTGTTCGACGTGATGACGACGAGCGGACGATGGACCGCCCGAACCGTCTGGCGCGTCTCGTAGACGGAAAACTCCATGCGGTCGAGCTCGCGCAGCAGGTCATTGGGAAATTCGATGTCGGCCTTGTCGATCTCGTCGATCAGCAACACCGCAGGCTCGGGGCTCTCGAAGGCCTGCCACAGCACGCCCCGCACGATGTAGTTGGCGATGTCGGCCACCCGCGGATCGCCCAGTTGCGAATCGCGTAGGCGCGAAACGGCGTCGTACTCATACAGTCCCTGCTGGGCCTTGGTCGTCGACTTGATGTGCCAGGCAAAAAGCGGCATATCGAGGGCTGCGGCGACCTCCTCGGCAAGCATCGTCTTACCCGTCCCGGGCTCCCCCTTTACGAGCAAGGGGCGCTGCAATGTGAGCGCGGCATTGACGGCGAGGCGCAGGTCCGCACCGGCAACGTAACTTTGGGACCCGTGGAATCGGCGTGTCGCTGTTTTGTTCATGAATTCTCCCGCCCCAATCGGCGTCGCAAGCATTCGATATAGGCCTCGTTGACCGCCAGCGTGTCGGCCGGGAGCGTACCGCGCTGCGCGCGCCAGACGATCTCGCCCAGACATTCCATGGCTTCGTGCGCCGCGCCGTGGCGATCGCCCAGGCGCAACCGCAGGGCCTCGAACAGGGCCCGCACGCCCGGAGGCTGATCGATCGATATCTGTTCTTCCAGCGACAAATGCATCGAGAGGTGCAAAAAAGGGTTCTCGCGCCCACCTTCCACCGGGAAGTCTGCTGCGACGGCATTATCCGCGTCGGCGAGAAATTCCTGATACTCGGGATGCTCGAGAACACAAGCGATGGCGATGCGCTCCAGGGGCGAGGTGGGAGCGCCGGACCGGTGCTTGCTCCAGGCCTCGCAAAAGAACCGTCGCACTTGCTCGCGGGTGGGCTGCAGCATGCCGTCCTTTTCCCGGCCCGTCCGTCCCTACAAGACGCAAGGTCATTGGACTGCCGGCGCAGGGCTCTTGGGTTTGTAGGCACACTGGCACGAGATGATGCAGCGCCAGCACTCGGGTTTGCGCGCCTTGCAGACGTAGCGTCCGTGCAGTATGAGCCAATGGTGCGCATCGTGCCGGAATTTCTCGGGAACCGCACGCAGCAGCCGCTCCTCGACTTCGCGTACGTTTTTCCCCGGTGCCAGGCCGGTACGGTTGGCCACCCGAAAGCAGTGCGTATCGACGGCGATGTACGGTTGTCCAAAAGCGATATTGAGCACGACATTTGCCGTTTTGCGGCCAACGCCGGGCAGTGCTTCGAGCTCTTCGCGCGTGCGAGGCACTTGACCGCCATGGCGTTCGAGCAACTGGTGGCACAGAGCAATGATATTGCGTGCTTTGGAGCGGTACAGGCCGATCGTGCGGATGTACTTCTCCAGTCCCGCTACGCCCAGCGCTTCGATCGCCGCCGGCGTATTGGCCTTGGCAAAGAGCTCCGTGGTGGCGGCATTGACGCTGCGATCGGTCGCCTGCGCCGACAAGACGACCGCGACCAGCAGTTCAAAGCCCGAGGAGTGGCGCAACTCTCCCTGCGGGTGAGGATTGGCGCGGGCAAACGCCTCGAACATTGCCTGGCGCTTGCTTGGGGTCACGGCCGCTCCTGGGCGGCTCCGTCGCGGCGCGGCGCGGGCGAGTCGCGCGCACGCCGCTGACGCACTCGGTCCATCGCGGCCTCGACGATCGCCTTGCGACGCGCGGTCTCCTGCGCGCCCAGATCGCCGCGCGCGTCCAGTTCATCGAGCTTGCGCAGGGCCTTGGCGTACAGGCGCTCGTCGTGCTCGATGCGCTCGCGCGCCAGGCGCGCATTGCGCGAGAGCATCCGCTGGCGCGCCCGATCGGCGTCCTGACGCGTCCATGCGCGCGCTGGCACTACCGGAACCATCTTGATGCAGTCCATCGGGCAGGGCGGCAGACACAGCGCGCAGCCTGTGCAATCGGCCGCTAGGACCGTATGCATGCTCTTTGCGGCGCCAACGATGGCATCGACCGGACAAGCCTGCAGGCAAAGCGTGCAGCCGATGCATTGCTCTTCCTCGATGCGGGCGACGTGCAGGGGAAGGTGCGTACCGCAGGCCGGATCGAGCGGCAGCACCACCCGGCCGAGCAAGCCCGCCAGCACGGCGATGCCCGCGTCGCCCCCCGGCGCGCAGCGGTTGATCTGGGTCTGCCCGGCGGCGAGCGCACGCGCGTACGGCAGACATCCTTCGTAACCGCATTGCCGGCACTGCGTCTGCGGCAAGACGGCGTCGATCGCCCGCACCAGGGGCGAATCGGCCGGGGATTCTCCGCGGCTGCGCTCCGCACGTTCGCTGCGCTCCTGCATGCGGCCATTATCTCAGAGCCGGCGCAGCATCCGGACATGGCCGGTCGGCGGCCCAAGCGCAAGCAAGCCGCCGAGCGCCGCGGCCACCAGGAGAAGCGCAGCCCAGCCGGCGCGCGCCGCCCGTTCTCGTTGCATGATCCCTTCCCGCGTCCTGTCCCGCGCCCCGCGCGAGCGCCCGCAAAGGATCATCCGCAAAACGCTTCCGGAGCGCAGTGCCGCGGAAAATCGCGTTTTTTTGCGCTGGCGCAAACGCCCTTCCGGAGGCTCCCGCACAGTGACAGATTGGCGCGACTGGTGGGCCGCGCGCGCGTCTCACGAGAGCCTCGATGAGCTATCTTGACACCGACCGCTTAGCGCAGATCGCCGGGCATGCCTCCGAGTTCCTCGGCCGCAAGCCGTTCCCGTGGTCCATCCTGCAGGGCGTGATCCTCGACTCCCTTGCCGGAAGCGGCTTGCTGTGAGGGCGCCGGACGCGCCGTGGGCCGGATCCCTGCGCGCGAGCGCCCGCGCGCGGCTCATGCTGCTCCTCGGCGCCGCCCTGGCGTGCGCCGCCTGCGCCACCAAGCCAAGTCCGACGCCGCCCGAGCGCATCGCCTTCACGCAGCAGCTGCGCGCGGGCTGGGTCTTCTCCGATGCCGAGATTCGCGAGCTGCAGTTCTACACCCACGAGGAGGTCGTGCTCGAACGCGACCTGGGCGGCGACTCGCGCAGCGTCGTCCATGGGCGCCTCGTCGTGCGCGAGGGGCACAACGTCGAGCTCGTCGAGATTCCGGCGGGCACGCCCGGCATCGCCACCGTTGTCACGCCCAACGCCATCGCCATCTGCTTCGAGGGCGCCTGCGACGCCACACTCACCTTCCAATACCCTGCGCCACCCAATTACCCCGACTTCTCCGGCAGCTACGTGGCGCACGTCGATCAGCTGCGCGGCAACTCCGGGCGCGTGACCTACGGCGCGCTCGCCTACATCCTGCATCCGCTGACCTACCTCGAGATCGACGTGCAGTCGCTGCAGCGCTTGGAGACCCGCCGACAGGTGCCAGGCAAGCGCATCGGCGAGAAGGCCGCGCCCTAGAGGACCGGGTGCGGATACGGGACTACCTTGGTCCGCCCCAAGATGCCGGCGATCAAGAAAACGAAGAACACCTCGAACAAAATTCCCGAAACATCGGCGCCGGCGGGCGCGGTGTCGATGCGCGCAGAAAATTCCGTCGTTTCCTCATCGCTGTGCGCATCAACCCGCGAAAATACCCGGTTGCTGTCGACCACTGCGCGGAGCACAGCTTCCCGCACCGGCGAGTGCGCAAGTCACCTTGGGGTTGCAGGGTCGGTCCGGTGCCGATCCAGACGGCATGGACGGGCAGGGGCCGCCCCGCGGTTGACCGGCAAAGGCAAGCAATTGCCATCGGCGGCGGCCACTCGCCGCGCCGCAATTGCGCTGCGCAGCGCTCGGCAACACCAGATCCGCTGTTTCTTCAAGCCGATCGCGAATCGTGTGCGCGAATAAAATCGATGATGCGCGGCGCAATATTCTCGCGCCAGCGCCGGCCGGAGAAGATGCCGTAGTGACCGACACCCATGGCCGTCAGATGCTGCTTTCGCCCCTCGGGGATGCCGCGACACAACTCGAGCGCGGCCTGGGTTTGCCCGCTGCCCGAAATATCGTCCAGTTCCCCCTCGATCGTGAAAAGCGCCACGTTACGGATGTCCTCGGGGGCTACGCGCTGGCCACCAACGTGCCATGTCCCGCGGGGCAGCTGATGCTCCTGGAACACGACCCGGATCGTGTCCAGGTAATACTCGGCGGGCAGGTCGATGACCGCGTTGTACTCATCGTAAAACCGGCGATGGGCCTCGGCATCGTCCTGGTCGCCCTTTACCAGGTCCAGGTAATAGTCCCAATGCGATTCGGCGTGGCGATCTGGGTTCATGGCCACGAACCCGGCGTGTTGCAAAAAGCCCGGATAGACCTCGCGCAGATAGCCCGGATAGCTGGACGGCACCTTGAAGATCACGTGGTTGCGAAACCACTCGTAGCCGCGGCGTGTGGCCAGGGCATTGACCTGGGTGGGGTTGCGGCGTGTATCGATCGGCCCGCCCATCATCGTCATCGACCGCGGCACGGCGGGGTCGGCCGTGCTGGCCAGCAAAGAGACCGCGCCCAGCACTGGCACGGTCGGTTGGCACACCGAGATCAGGTGCACGTCGGGGCCGAGCAGCCGAATGAACTCCAGGCAGTATTCGACGTAATCGTCCAGGTGAAACGGTCCGTTGGACAGAGGCACCAAGCGCGCGTCGATCCAGTCGGTGAGATACACATTAAAGTGGGGCAGCAGGGCTCGGACGGTGTCACGCAGAAGGGTCGCATGGTGGCCCGAAAGCGGCGCGAAGATCAGCACCACGGGATCGCGCTCACGATGCGACAAACCCGCAGGCAGCTGGCGTTGAAAGTGCAGCAGATGGCAAAACGCTTTGCTCAGGACCGTCTGCTGTTGCACTTCGACTTCGACGTCGTCGATCAGGGTCGAATGCAAGCCGAATTCGGGCTTTTCGTAATGTTTGCCCAGTCGGTGCAACAGGTCGTAGCCAGCCGCCAGCCGCCGCGAAAACGGCGTGTACGCCAAAGGACTGTAGGGATTGGAAAAAACTTGCGCCGTCGCGTTGGCCCAGGACGACAGCGGGTTGAGAAGTTTGCGCTGCCACTCATGTAAATGGTAGAGCACATCGACCTCCGTTGCGAGGCGCGTTGCTTCGACGACTCCGGCGTCAGCGTACCCGTCGAATCAGCGCTTGAGGTATTGCAGTTTTTCTTTGACGTCCTTCCACTGATCGGCGTCTTCGGGGTGCGGTTTCATGCGGGTGATCGACGGCCACTGCTTTGCCAGTTCGGCATTCATGGCGATGAATTTTTGCTGGTCGGCCGGGACGTCTTCTTCGGGATAGATCGCGTTGACCGGACACTCCGGAATGCAGACCGCGCAGTCGATGCACTCGTCCGGATCGATCGCCAGGAAGTTCGGGCCCTCACGAAAGCAGTCTACCGGGCAAACATCGACGCAGTCGGTGTATTTGCAGCGTATGCAAGACTCCGTAACAACATGGGTCATCGGCAAGCGTCCCGCGCAAGAGCTTTCGAAATTCTATAGTACCGCAGTGCGGCAAACATACACTCGCACGACGAAGCGTCGTTTCGCAGGCAACTTCCGGCGATTTCGACTGCTCTTGCGCAAGATCAATCGCCCGTACCATTATTTTCTTGGACTGCCAATGGGTCGGCGAAGTTGCAGGGAGGCGCGCATGGCGGGCACAGAGGCGCACACCGAGGAGCCGCGGCCGCGGGTGGTCGTCACGCGACGCATTTTTCCCGATCTGGCCGAAGAGCTGCGCCGGATATACGTCGTGCTCGATAACCAGGACGACGAGGACTGGTCGAAGCAGGATCTGCTCGATCGCCTGACGCACGCCGATGCCCTGCTCGCCGACCCCGCGCGCCAGGTCGACGCGGCGTTGCTCGAGAGCTGCCCGCGCCTTTGCGTAGTCAGCAACATCGCGGTGGGGTTTAACAACATTGATCTGGCGGCGTGCACACGCGCGGGCATCGTTGCCACCAATACGCCCGATGTCTTAAACGAGGCCACGGCAGACCACGCTTGGGCGCTACTGATGGCCGCGGCGCGACGCGTGGTGGAGTCTGACCGCTGGACTCGGGCCGGCAACTGGCAACGATTTGCCCTGGACGCTTTCTTGGGCGCCGACGTATTTGGGGCCACGCTGGGAATCTTGGGTATGGGCCGCATCGGCCAAGCGGTTGCTCGGCGCGCGCAGGGATTTTGCATGCCCGTGCTGTACCACAACCGCAATCGGCCATCGCCGCCGGCCCGGGAGGGGGGCGCTCGCGCGGAGCCGGGGCCGCACGCCCAGTGGGTCGAGCGCGAGCACCTGCTGCGCGAATCGGATTTCCTCGTGGTGCTGGTGCCCTATACACCGGCGACCCATCACCTGATCGGCGCGGCCGAACTTGCGCAGATGAAACCGGGATCCGTGCTGGTGAACATCGCTCGCGGCGGCATCGTCGACGATGCGGCGCTGGCCCAGGCCCTGCGGACCGGACGCCCGGGGGCGGCGGCGCTGGATGTGATGGAAAACGAGCCGCGCATTTTCTCCGGGCTGCTCGCGCTCGAAAACGTGGTGCTCACGCCGCATATCGGGTCGGCCACGCGCAGCGCGCGCCGAGCCATGGTGCGGCGGGCCATGGACAATCTTGCCCAGGTGCTGGCCGACCAGCGGCCCGAGGCGATCCTCAATGCGGAGGTGTGGGAGCGGCGCCGCCGGATCAACGGGCCCAATGCGTGAATTGCCGTAGGAATTTCGCCAAATCGTCTGTTCGCAACCTCGCACCGCTCAGTAAAATGGCCACTGGCTTGCTGCGCGGGTTCTGCGGTTTGGATGGCCCTTGCCCTTGCGGGCTCCCAGCGTGCCGCGGGAAGGAGGATTGCTGGCGCCCATGGCCGATATACGAATCGCACGTGCGCACGGTTTGCCCGTAAGCCGCGCCAAGGCCGCAGCCCAGGCGGCCGCCGACGATCTGGGCCGGCAGTATGCGCTGACCAGCGAGTGGAGGGGCGACACCTTGCATTTTCACCGCTCGGGCGTGCGCGGATGGATCGAAGTCAGCCCGAGCCAGATCGCGCTAGAGATTCATCTCGGATTTTTTCTCAAGGGGCTCAGATCCGCGATCGAGCAAAGCGTCGGCCGGCGCCTGGACGAGTTGCTGGTTCTGTACCGGTGAAGCCTCAAGCTTGGCCCTCGAGCTCTTCGATCAGCGCGATGTAGTGCCGCATCGCGTCGGCGGCGCTGGTGCCCTTGAGCTGCTTGCGCGCGTCCCACTTCGCTGCCGCGACAAAGTCCAGCGCCCCCGGACGCGCCCCCGACACGTCCCCCTCGGTGGCCTGCTTGAACAAGGCGTAGAGCTTGAGCAAGGTCGTGTTGTCGGGTCGCTGGCTCAGCGATTTGGATCGGGTCACGGCCTGTTCGAATTTGGCCTTCAACGAAGCCTCATCGTGCGTCATGGTGTGTACTCTTCTCGGGGCAGGATGGCCGGAGCGTCCGGATTCGTCGTTAGTGCCCGGCGCCCGCCGAAGCGGCATCGGCGGGTTTCGAGACGGGGCCCGCCGCCGACGTGCCCGCCTTACCCAGCGGGTTTTTGGTGCCAGGTCGTCGCGGCGGCGGGCCGGGTTTTCTCGTGGATTGCTCGGCCAGTTCGCGCTTTTTCTCCTCGGGCAAATCCTGAAACTGCTGCGTTAGCGCGCGTCGCTGGTCCGGGGGCAGGGTGTAGGCCCGCTTGAAGTTTTCGCGTGCGCGCGAGCGCTGCTCCGGGGTGAGTTTGGCCAGTTCGGGCATGCGTTCGTGTATGCGCTGCTGTCCTTCGGGCGATAGATCCTTGTAGCGCACGGCGATGTCCAGCCATTTTCGCTTGCGTGCGTCGTCGAATTTGTCCCAGTCCCCGGCAAGCGGCGACAGGGCTTCCCGCTGTTCGGCGTTTAGCTGGGACCAGCTCGGGCCGGCGTGTTTAGCGGCGCCGTGCAACGGGACCGGTTTGCTCACCTCGCCGGCCGACAGGTCCGCGCCCAGCGCCACGGTGGTAACGCCCAATAGACCAGCGGCAAGAAACACGCGCACCATGGCTTTTCGCGGCGTCACGTAAAGTCACTGGCCGTGTTCTTCGCGCAAATAAACGCCAAATCCCTGATGCGCATAGGTGTCAATGGGCGTGTCATCCAGCAGCACCGCAAAATCCAGATCGGCCGCTTCGGCAACCGTGCGCTCGCTCTGCCATTGCTGGATTCCGACGATGCCCAGTGCCAAGGCCAGAAGGGGCGCCGCAAACCCAAAGCGCAGCAGCCACGCCGCCTTGCGGGTTTCCGAATGCTGCTCCGGCGCAGCGCCCTCCGAAGCCAGTTGCAACGCCGGTACCCAAACGGTCGCGGCCTGCTTTGCCACGCCCCGCTCAAGGGCCGCCTGACGCGCCTTTTGCAGGCGCAAGGTCACCCGGTAGTCGAGGCGCTCTGCGCTCTCGTCCAGGGCTTGGCGGATCCGATAGGCAAATTCGGCTTCGTCGTTCATAGCTCAATACCACGCGCCCGCAGGGCCTTTGCCAGCGTCTGCGTCGCGCGCGAACAGTGCGTTTTTACGCTGCCCTCCGAACACTTCATCGTCGCGGCCGTTTCGGCTACGTCCAGATCTTCCCAGTAACGCAGCAAGAATGCTTCCCGTTGACGTGCCGGCAGCCGCGAGATCTCCTGTTCGATGATACGCACAACCTGAGCGCGTTCGACCTGGTCGGCGGCGCTTTCGGCCGCGGCCGAGCCCGGCTGCGCCTCCAAGGTTTCCAGGGGATCGGCGTCCTCTTCATCGGTCGAATACAGGGCGGAAAACAGCGTTATCCAGGTCGACCGCACCTTTTGGCGACGGAAAAAATCGTGGATCGTGTTTTGCACAATCCGGGTGAAAACCAGCGGCAACTCGTGCGCAGGCCGCTCGCCGTAGTTTTCCGCCAGCTTGCACATCGAATCCTGGACGATGTCCAGGGCAGTGTCCGGGTCCCGTACCGCGAAAAGCGCCTGTTTGTAGGCGCGCCTTTCCGCCCCAGCAAGGAATTCCGAAAGTTCTGCGCGGGTCGCCATGTAGGAATTGTGGTTGCCCAGGCGGACAGGACGGCGTCGTGCGCCGGCAGCGACCCGCCAATCGGCGGGCAATCCTATCAGAGGCTCGAAGGCCGCCAAAAACACCCAAGGGACAGGCGGGAGCCCAAGCCATCGTTGCAACGCCGCAATTTGCGCATTTTTTTGCGGTGCGCTATCTTGCGCGGTGCAATTGCGCTTTCGCCGCACCGCTCGCCATAAGCGGGTATGGAACGGCGTCCGATCAATCTCCAGAAGGACCTTGAGAGGATTGCATGAGATCCCTTGCTCATGACGAGGCAGCCCCTCCCGCGTCGGCAGATACCGCCGGCCGCACCGCCCGAACCGCACCGACTCCACGAGCGGCCAGCCCTTCGCCCGGCGGCACCCAATCTTCGAGCAGTCCCGACGCCCAGTCGGCCGCCCTCACCGGCGCGGAGATCGTCGTGCGCTGCCTGCAGGAAGAAGGCGTGCGCCACGTCTTTGGCTACCCCGGTGGCGCCGTTTTGTACATCTACGACGAGATTTTCAAGCAGGATTTTTTTCAGCACATTTTGGTCCGGCACGAGCAGGCGGCCGTGCACGCCGCCGACGCGTATTCGCGCTCGAGCAACAAAGTGGGCGTGGCCCTGGTAACGAGCGGCCCGGGCGTTACCAACGCCGTCACGGGGATCGCCACGGCGTACATGGATTCGATTCCGCTGGTCATCATCACCGGCCAGGTGCCCACCCACGCGATCGGGCAAGACGCGTTCCAGGAGTGCGACACGGTGGGAATTACGCGCCCGTGCGTGAAACACAATTTTCTGGTCAAGAACGTTGCCGATCTGGCGCTGACGCTGCGCAAGGCCTTTCACATCGCTTCGAGCGGTCGGCCCGGCCCGGTGCTGGTCGACATTCCTAAGGACGTCACGATCGCGCGCCACGCCTTTCACTATCCGCGCGAACTGCAGATGCGCTCCTACAACCCGGTGATCAAGGGGCACGCAGGCCAGATCAAAAAAGCGGTGCAGCTGCTGCTCGGAGCGCAGCGCCCGGTGATCTACTCCGGCGGTGGCGTGATCCTCGCCAACGCCTCCGCGCAACTAAACCAGCTTGTCGACCGACTCGGATTTCCGTGCACCAACACGCTCATGGGGTTGGGGGGATACCGCGCATCGAACGAGAAGTTCCTCGGGATGCTGGGCATGCACGGCACGATCGAGGCCAACCTCGCGATGCACAACTGCGATGTGCTGCTTGCGGTCGGTGCCCGGTTTGACGACCGAGTGATCGGCAACCCGAAGCATTTTGCGCAAAACCCGCGCAAGATCATCCACGTGGACGTCGATCCCTCGTCGATCTCCAAGCGTGTCCGGGTCGACGTCCCCATCGTCGGGGACGTGCGCGAGGTGCTGATCGACTTCTTGGCGCAGCTCGATGCGCAGGGCGCCGAGCCGGATCGGCAGGCCCTGGCGGCCTGGTGGCAGCAGCTCGAGCAGTGGCGCGCGCGCGACTGCCTGAAGTACGAGCGCGATTCTAAGGTGCTCAAGCCGCAGTACGTCGTCGAGCAGCTGTGGCAGGTCACGCGGGGAGATGCCTTCGTGACCTCGGACGTCGGCCAGCATCAGATGTGGGCGGCGCAGTACTACCGGTTTGACAAGCCGCGCCGCTGGATCAACTCCGGCGGTCTGGGCACGATGGGGGTCGGTTTGCCCTACGCCATGGGCGTGCAAATGGCCAACCCCGGGGCACAGGTGGCGGTCATTACGGGCGAGGGCTCGATACAGATGTGCATCCAGGAGCTGTCGACCTGCAAGCAGTACCGATTTACGCCCAAGGTGATCAATTTGAACAACCGCTATCTGGGCATGGTGCGCCAGTGGCAGCAGCTCGAGTACGGTGGCCGCTACTCGGAGTCCTATGTGGACGCGCTGCCCGACTTCGTGCGCCTGGCCGAAAGCTACGGCCATGTGGGGATGCGCATCGAAAAGCCCTCCGACGTGGAACCCGCGCTGCGCGAAGCGTTCACGACGCTGCGCGATCGCCTTGTTTTCCTGGACTTCATAACCGACCCGACCGAGAACGTCTGGCCGATGGTCCGTGCCGGCCGCGGTCTGACCGAAATGATTCTGGGCTCGGAGGAACTGTGAGGGGTGGCCGATAACATGCGCCATATCATTTCCGTGCTGCTCGAAAACGAACCCGGCGCGCTCTCGCGCGTCGTCGGTTTATTTTCTGCCCGCGGGTACAACATCGAAACATTGACCGTCGCTCCGACCGAAGACGTCTCGCTCTCGCGCATGACGATCGTCACTGCCGGATCGGACGACGTGGTCGAACAGATCACCAAGCATCTGAACCGGCTCATCGAGGTCGTCAAGGTGGTCGACCTGACCGAGGCCGAATTCACCGAGCGCGAGCTGATGCTCATCAAGGTGCGCGCCGTGGGCAAGGAGCGCGAGGAGATGAAACGCATGGCCGATATCTTTCGCGGTCGCATTGTCGATGTCACCGAAAAAACCTACACGATCGAGTTGACCGGCAACACCGGCAAGATCGACGCCTTTTTGCGAGCGTTGGATCGGGCGGCGATCCTGGAAACCGTGCGTACGGGCAGCTCGGGGATTGGGCGCGGGGAACGCGTGCTGCGCGTCTGAAGGTCGCGCGGCGGCCGGCGGGTCGACGCGATAGGAACCGGGCGGACGTGGCCGCGCGCCGCGCCGCGCGCGGGGCTGGCGCCGAAAACCGAAAGCATTCGAAGCCGTGCAACGGCAAACAACAGGAGAAATCATGAAGGTCTACTACGACAAGGACGCGGACATCGCACTGATCCGGGGCAAGCGAGTCGCAATTGTCGGCTACGGCTCGCAGGGTCATGCGCATGCGCTCAATTTGAAGGACTCCGGCGTCAAGGTCACCGTGGCTCTGCGTAAGGGGGGTGCTTCGTGGAACAAGGCGCTGCAGGCCGGTCTGGACGTACGGGAGGTGGGCGAGGCGGTGCGCGACGCCGATCTGGTGATGGTTCTGCTGCCCGATGAGAACCATCCCGAGGTCTATCGCCAGTCGATCGAGCCCAATCTCAAGCAAGGCGCCGCGCTGGCGTTTGCGCACGGCTTCAACATTCACTACGGGCAGATTCAGCCGCGCGCCGACTTGGACGTGCTGATGGTCGCACCCAAGGCGCCGGGACACACGGTGCGGGCGACGTACGCGCAGGGCGGTGGCGTTCCCTCGCTCATTGCGGTGCACGCCGATCGCTCGGGCAACGCGCGCGAACTGGCTCTGTCCTACGCCTGTGCGATCGGCAGCGGCAAGGCGGGCGTGATCGAGACGAGTTTTCGCGAGGAAACCGAGACCGATTTGTTCGGTGAGCAGACCGTGCTCTGCGGCGGGACCGTCGAGCTCATCAAGGCGGGCTTCGAGACACTGGTTGCCGCGGGGTATGCGCCGGAAATGGCGTATTTCGAGTGCCTGCACGAACTTAAGCTTATCGTCGACCTGATTTACGAGGGCGGCATCGGAACGATGAATTATTCGATATCCAACAACGCGGAATACGGCGAGTACGTCACCGGTCCGGAGGTCATCAACGAGCACTCGCGCGCGGCGATGAAACGGGCCCTGCAGAACATCCAGAGCGGCGAATACGCAAAGAGCTTCATACTGGAAAATCGCGCGGGCGCCCCGACGCTGCTGGCGCGCCGGCGCTTGACGGCCGAGCACCCGATCGAACAGATCGGTTCGAAGCTGCGTGCCATGATGCCGTGGATCCGTGCGCATCGCCTGGTCGACCAGAGCAAGAATTGAGCGCGTATCCGCATCCGCTGATCGCTCGCGAAGGCTGGCCGTTTCTGGCCGCGGCCGTTGTGCTGGCCGTGGCCGTCGGTGGGCTCGCCGGCCCGCCGTGGTCGCTGCCGTTTTGGCTACTGGTTGCGTTCGTGCTGCAGTTTTTTCGCGATCCGGCGCGTGCCGTTCCGACGCAAGCCGGCGTCGTGCTCGCGCCGGCCGACGGGCGCATCGTCAAGGTGCAAGCCGTCCGCGACCCCTACACCCAGCGCGATGCCCTGCTCATCAGCGTTTTCATGAACGTCTTTAACGTCCACAGCAACCGCTCCCCGGTCGATGGCGTCGTCGAAACCGTGTCCTACCAGCCGGGCACCTTTATTAACGCGGATCTGGACAAGGCCTCCAGCGACAATGAGCGCAACGCGGTGGTCATTCGGATGGCCGACGGCGAGCGCCTGACCGTCGTTCAGGTCGCCGGGTTGATCGCGCGGCGTATTCTTTGCTATGTGAAGGTCGGCGACAGCTTGCAGCGCGGGCAACGGTACGGCTTTATCCGCTTTGGATCGCGCGTCGACGTGTACCTGCCCGTGCACTCGCGTCCGCGCGTTGCGGTGGGCGATACCGTCTACGCCACCAGTACCATCGTGGCCGAGTTCGGATCGAGGATATCGGGTTAACGCGCCTTTTGAAGGCGCAGTTTGGCGGAAAGAAAATGGCAATACGTTTGCGGCGGCGCAAGCTGCGGGGACTGGGAACGACGGGCGCGGCCGAGGAGTTCACGGCAACGAGCGCCGCACGCGTGTCCGTGCGTCGCCGCGGAATTTATCTGTTGCCGAACCTGTTTACGACCGCGGCCTTGTTTGCCGGCTTTTACGCCATCGTGCAGGCGATGAACCAGGACTTCGAGCGGGCCGCGATCGCGATCTTTCTGGCGATGGTGCTCGACGGAATGGACGGGCGCGTTGCCCGGCTGACCCATACGCAAAGCGCCTTTGGGGAACAGTACGATTCGCTTTCGGACATGACGTCCTTTGGCGTGGCGCCCGCTTTGGTGACCTACGAGTGGGCACTGCACGAGCTGGGCCGCTGGGGCTGGGCGGGCGCCTTCGTGTACTGCGCGGGTGCCGCGCTTCGACTGGCACGCTTTAACGCCAACATCGGGGTCGTCGACAAACGCTTTTTTCAGGGACTGCCCAGTCCGGCGGCCGCCGCTCTTGTCGCTGGCTTCGTCTGGCTCGCGGTAGACAACCGCTTCCCGATCCGCGAGTCCTGGCTGCCGTGGGCCGCCTTCGTGCTGACGGTCTACGCCGGTCTGACCATGGTTTCCAGCGCGCCGTTTTACAGCGGCAAGAGCTTTCATCTGGCACGCAGCGTGCCCTTTTGGGTGATGATTGTGATCGTGATCGGCATCTTTTTCGTCTCTTCCGATCCGCCGATCGTGCTCTTTAGCCTGTTTTGCTGTTACGCCGTTTCGGGTTACGTCTACTGGCTTTGGCGCTTTTGGCGCGGCGAGTCCAACCCGGCGCGGCCCGGCGGAATGGGCGGCGGCGGCCTCTCCGAACCGAGCTAGCGGCGCCCGTCGACCGGATCGCGGCCAACGCCGGTGCGGCCGCTCGAATCGACGGGCCTTGGCGTTTTGCCACATGCGCCTTGCCCTGGACGGCAATCACCGATATATTCGGGGCCATGGCTTTATCTCGCACTTCCTCGCTCTTGCTGTGCCGTGCCGCCGGGCTTCGTGCGCTGGCACTGCTGCGCCCTGCGCGCAGCTGACCCCCCCACCCCCAAATTGAGTTGGTTTCGTATCCGCCGAGATGCCGGCGGATCGGCCTGTGCCTGTCGGGAGAAAACCCATGGACCGCCTGATCATTTTTGACACTACCTTGCGCGACGGCGAGCAAAGCCCGGGAGCGTCGATGACGCGCGAGGAAAAGCTGCGCATTGCCAAGCAGCTCGAGCGGCTGCGCGTGGACGTCATCGAGGCCGGATTTGCGGCAGCGAGCAACGGCGACTTCGAGGCGATCCGCGCCATCGCGTCGGTGGTCAAGGATTCCACGGTCTGCTCGCTCGCCCGCGCCAACGACAAGGACATCGCACGGGCCGCCGAGTCCTTGGCGCCGGCCCCCTCGCGGCGCATCCACACGTTTATCGCCACTTCGGCACTGCACATGGAAAAAAAGCTGCGCCTGAGTCCCGAGCAGGTCCTCGAGCAGGCCCGCTTGGCGGTGCGGTTTGCGCGTCAGTTCACCGATGACGTCGAATTTTCCAGCGAAGACGGCAGCCGCTCGGATCCCGAATTTTTGTGCCGCGTACTGGAAGCCGTAATTGCCGAAGGAGCCACGACGGTCAACATTCCGGACACGGTCGGCTACGCGGTGCCCGCGCAGTACGGCGCAATGCTGCGGTTGCTGCGCGAGCGGGTTGCCAACTCGCACCGCGCCGTCTGGTCGGTGCATTGCCACAACGACCTGGGCATGGCCGTAGCCAATTCGCTCGAGGGGGTACGCAATGGCGTGCGCCAGATCGAGTGCACCATCAACGGACTGGGCGAGCGCGCCGGAAACACGGCGCTGGAAGAGGTGGTAATGGCGCTGCGCACGCGCCGCGACGTCTTTGGTGTGGACACGCGCATCGACACTACGCAGATCGTCCCGACCTCGCGTCTGGTGTCGACCATCACCGGCTTTCCGGTACAGCCGAACAAAGCCGTGGTCGGCGCCAACGCCTTTGCCCACGCCTCGGGGATTCATCAAGACGGCGTGCTCAAGGCACGCCAGACGTACGAGATCATGCGTGCCGAAGAAGTAGGCTGGAGCACCAATCGCATCGTGTTGGGAAAACTCTCGGGGCGCAACGCCTTTAAGCAGCGCGTGCACGAGCTCGGAATTCCCGTGGAGAGCGAGGAAGAGTTGCAGTCGGCCTTTGTCCGCTTTAAGGATCTGGCCGACCGCAAAGCGGAAATCTTCGATGAGGATATTCAGGCCTTGTTTTCGGACGAGGAAGTCGGCCATCACAACGAGTATTTCCGCCTCGTGTCGATGTCGCAACGTTCGGAGACCGGCGGCCAGCCGAGCGCCGAAGTCGTCTTCCAAATGGGCGGGGCCCAGGAGCGGGCCAACGCGCAGGGCAACGGGCCCGTCGACGCGGTGTTCAAGGCGATCGAAAGCCGCGTAGCCAGCGGATCGGAACTGCTGCTGTATTCGGTTAACGCCATTACCACCGGCACCGAATCGCAGGGCGAGGTGACGGTGCGTCTGTCGCGCGGCGGCCGCATCGTCAACGGCGTGGGCGCGGACCTCGATATCGTCGCGGCTTCGGCCAAGGCCTACATCAGTGCCCTGAATCGCCTGTACACCACCCCGGAGCGGCTCAATCCGCAGATCTCGATGGCGCCGTAAGGCAGGGCGCCCGCGGCGGCCCGGGCGGGCGGCCGCAGCCGCGGGGCGCTGCGATATACTGCGCGGTTCACGGCACGGCATTCCTTCCGTGTCCGCCCGTTGAACCGCAAAGGAAATCGCATGGCAGTGTCCGACATCAAGAAAGGCGACATCGTCGCCAAATACCAGCGCAGCGGTAACGATACCGGTTCCCCGGAAGTCCAGGTTGCGTTGCTGACCGCTCGAATCAACGAGCTAACCGAGCATTTCAAGACCCACGTGAAGGACCATCACTCGCGCCGTGGCCTGCTCAAGATGGTCAGCCGCCGTCGCAAGCTGCTCGACTACCTCAAAGGCAGGAACCCGGAGTCCTACAAGGGACTCATTGACCGTCTGGGTCTGCGCAAGTAGGCGCATGCGCGCGCGGCCAATCGCCACCTTGGGCCGGCCTGCCCGGTCGCCGTGCGCGGCGCTAAGCCGGACGGCAAGGCGGGCCCGCCGGCCGAGCCGATCGGTATTGCCCGTACGCAATCCGCCGCACGATCGCTCCTGCGCCCGCGGAGCTTCCGGGGCACGAATCGACGCGAACGCCGCCGTGGCCGCGGCGACTGACAAAAATGGCGAAAGGATTAACTCGTGTTTGACAAATTGACAAAGACGTTTCAATACGGTGCGCACACGGTGCGACTTGAGACCGGAGAGATCGCGCGCCAGGCCGATGGTGCCGTTATGGTGTACGTCGAGGACACGGTCGTCCTGGCCACTGTGGTGGCCGCCACCAACGTTAAGCCGGGGCAGGATTTTTTTCCGCTGACGGTCGATTACGTGGAGAAGACCTACGCGGCGGGCAAAATTCCGGGCGGCTTTTTCAAGCGCGAAGGACGCCCCTCGGAAAAGGAGACGCTGACCTCGCGCCTGATCGACCGACCGATCCGGCCGCTTTTTCCCGAGGGTTTTTTTAACGAAGTGCAGGTTGTTGTGCACGTGCTGTCGGTCAATCCCGAAATCGATCCGGACATCCCGTCCATGATCGGCGCCTCCGCGGCGCTGGCCGTCTCCGGGGTTCCGTTTAACGGGCCGATCGGCGCGGCCCGAGTGGGCTACATCGACGGCCAGTACGTGCTCAATCCCTCGGCCAGTGCGCTGAAAAATTCCCGGCTGGACCTGGTGGTCGCGGGCACCGAGCGCGCGGTACTGATGGTCGAGTCCGAGGCGCAGCAGCTGTCGGAGGACGTCATGCTCGGTGCGGTGGTGTACGGCCACGAGCAGATGCAGGCCGTCATCGATGCGATCCACGATCTGGTTCGCGAGGCCGGCAAACCGGCGTGGGACTGGAAGCCCGCACCCAAAAACGAAGCCCTGCGTACGCGCCTGGCCGCGATTGCCGGACCCGGCTATCAGGAGGCCTACCAGATCCGCAGCAAGCAGGCACGCACGCAAAAGCTCAAGGAGGTCGAAGCGCGCGTCTGGGAGGAGCTGACGGCCCAGAGCTCGGCGGGCGCGCCCCCGGCCGACGCGAGCGAGGTCGACGGGATCTTGTTTGACATGCAGGCGCAGCTGGTGCGCAACCAGATCCTCTCGGGCGAGCCGCGAATTGACGGTCGCGATACGCGCACCGTGCGGCCGATCGCGGTGCGCCTGGGCGTGCTGCCGCGCACCCACGGGTCGGCACTTTTTACGCGCGGCGAGACGCAGGCGCTGGTTACCGCGACGCTGGGCACCAAGCAAGACGAACAGATCATCGATGCGCTCATGGGCGAGTACCGCGACCGCTTCATGCTCCACTACAACATGCCGCCTTTTGCCACCGGCGAGACCGGCCGGGTCGGTGCCCCCAAGCGGCGAGAAATCGGCCACGGCCGCCTCGCCAAGCGCGCGCTGATCGCCGTGCTGCCCTCGCCCGAGGAATTCCAGTACTCGATCCGCGTCGTTTCGGAGATCACCGAATCGAACGGCTCGTCTTCCATGGCCTCGGTTTGCGGCGGTTGCCTGGCGCTCATGGACGCGGGAGTCCCGATCAAGGCGCACGTCGCGGGCGTCGCGATGGGGCTGATCAAGGAAGGCGGCCGGTTTGCGGTGCTGACCGACATCCTGGGCGATGAGGATCACCTGGGCGACATGGACTTCAAGGTCGCGGGCACAGCGGCCGGGATCACCGCTTTGCAGATGGACATCAAGATCGAGGGCATCACCAAAGAGATCATGCAAGTTGCCCTGGCGCAGGCCCGGGAGGGCCGCACCCATATCTTGCACAAGATGCAAGAAGCGATCGGCGTTGCGCGCGGTGAGCTCTCGGCCTTCGCGCCGCGCATGATCCGCATCAAGATCAATCCCGAGAAGATTCGCGACGTGATTGGCAAGGGCGGTGCGGTCATCCGCGCACTGACCGAGGAAACCGGCACGCAGATCGACATCGAAGACGACGGCACCGTAACCATCGCCAGCGTCGACCAGGAGCGCGGGCGCGAGGCCGAACGGCGCATCTTGGAACTGACGGCCGAGGTGGAAGTGGGCAAGATCTACGACGGCACGGTTCTGCGCCTGCTCGATTTTGGCGCCATCGTGCAACTGCTGCCGGGCCGCGACGGCTTGTTGCACATTTCGCAGATTGCCAACGAACGCGTCAACCAAGTCTCCGACTACCTTAAGGAAGGGCAGGCCGTAAAGGTCAAGGTCATCGAGGCCGACGAAAAAGGTCGGGTTCGGCTGTCGATGAAGGCCGTCGGCGCGGACGCGCCGTCGGCGGCGGCGTGACGGCGGCCGCCGGCGGGCCCCCGGGGAGAAGACGATGCAGGTGCGCACGAAATTGGTCGCGGCCAACTGGAAGATGAACGGCAGCCGCGCGGACAACGAGCGCTGGCTCAAGGCGTTTTGCGCGTCGCCGCCGCGGTGCGATTGCGTCGTTTGCCCGCCGTTTGTTTATCTGCCGCAAGTGGCGCAGGCCTTGTCCGGGACCCGCACCGGCATCGGGGCGCAAAACCTCTCGGCGCAGCTCGCGGGAGCGTGGACCGGCGAAGTGGCCGCGGAAATGCTGATCGATACGGGTGCGAGCTGGGTGATCGTCGGCCACTCGGAGCGACGCGCCGCCCATGGGGAGAGCGACGAGATCGTTGCCGCGAAGGTCGAAAGGGCGCTGGCGGCGGGTCTGCGCCCCATCGTATGCGTCGGCGAGACGCTCGAGCAGCGCGAGCAAGGCCGCACGCAGCAAGTGGTGGTCGCCCAGATCGACGCCCTGCTGCGCCGCTGCAGCGTTTCGCAACTTGTGACCGGCGCGCTGGCCTACGAACCGATCTGGGCCATCGGCACGGGACGCACGGCCACACCGCAACAGGCCCAACAAATGCACGAAGCGATTCGCGTGCGTCTTGCGGATGCGGATTCGACATCGGCGGCCCGCACGCGCGTTCTGTATGGCGGCAGTGTCAAACCGGCCAATGCCGCGGAACTGTTTCAGCAACCGGACATCGACGGCGGACTGATCGGCGGGGCTTCCCTGATCGCCGCCGACTTTCTGGCGATTTGCGCGGCGGCGGAACGCTGACGGGTCTTTTGGGGAAGGGCAAATGGGTTGGATTCTCACTTTGCTGATCGTCGTACAGGTGCTGTGCGCAGCCGCGATCATCATCCTGGTACTGCTTCAGCACGGTAAGGGTGCGGACATGGGCGCCGCCTTTGGCAGCGGCGCTTCGGGCAGCCTGTTTGGCGCCAGCGGTTCGGCAAATTTCCTCTCCCGCAGCACGGCCGTCATCGCAGCCATTTTCTTTTGCGTGACGATCGGACTGGCTTACTCGGCCACGAACCTTCGCACCCCACGCGGCGGACTCATGAGCACCACCGCGCCGTCGGCTCCGAGCGCAAATCCAAGCACGCCCGTTGCGCCGCCCGCATCCGAACAGGTACCCTCGGACGCCAATCCGGCCGGCGCCGCGCCGGCGTCCAAGGGCTCGGCCGCGCAGGGCTCGGACAAGTCGGCGGAAATTCCGAAGTAGCACCCCCGCGTGCCATGGGCGCGCTTGCTTTTGCGCGCATCGCGTGCGGCGGGTTTCGCAACATTTCGCGGTAAAATCTTCGCGGCTTGCCGACGTGGTGGAATTGGTAGACACACCATCTTGAGGGGGTGGCGGCGAAAGCCGTGTGAGTTCGAGTCTCACCGTCGGCACCACGTTGTTGCCCCCGGGGCTTGCGCAAGCCACGCTTCGTTGACGGGGTTGCGGCAGAATCCCGCGGTTGCGCAAAGCGTCGCGATCGGCGCGTGGCGACTACGCCAACCGGCACCGGCTTGCTTGGCTGTTGTTGGCGTATGTCAACGAAGTGGTTTTTTTTTCGTCGGCATCGACCCGCCACGCTAAGATGGCGGGCGAGAGGTAAGGGGGAGCTGGGCCGAACGCAATCGCCTCGGCGCTTGCTCGTGGATGTTGGGCAGCGGTTGACACGGGTGGCTTGTGGATCTCGGGAACTATCTTCCGGTGTTGATCTTCGTCGCGGTAGGCGCGTTCATCGGCGTTGCGCCGATCGCGCTGGGGGCTTTGGTCGCACCGTACCGCCCGGACGCAGAAAAGCGATCTCCTTACGAGTGCGGGTTCGAGGCGTTCGAAGACGCGCGCATGAAGTTCGACGTGCGCTATTACCTCGTCGCAATCCTGTTCATCCTCTTTGACCTGGAGGTGGCGTTTCTCTTTCCCTGGGCGGTGTCGCTCGGATCGCTGGGTCCGTGGAGCGCGGGTTTTTGGGCGATGATGCTGTTTCTCGCCATTCTCACGGTCGGATTCGTCTACGAATGGAAAAAGGGCGCTCTCGATTGGGAGTGACGGGTTGACAGCGCGTACTTGCGGAATGGCAGCGTGGGCATCGAAGGCAAATTGCATCCGGGCTTCGTCACGACGAGTGTCGATGCCGTACTGAATTGGTCAAAGACGGGATCCCTGTGGCCGATGACCTTCGGCCTGGCCTGTTGCGCGGTGGAAATGATGCACGCGGGCGCGGCGCGCTATGACCTGGACCGCTTCGGCGTCGTCTTTCGTCCCAGCCCGCGCCAGTCCGACCTAATGATTGTCGCCGGCACCCTGTGCAACAAAATGGCCCCGGCGCTGCGCAAGGTCTACGACCAGATGCCCGAGCCGCGTTGGGTGATTTCGATGGGCTCGTGCGCCAATGGCGGGGGTTATTACCACTACTCCTATTCGGTCGTTCGCGGCTGTGACCGCATCGTCCCCGTGGACATTTATGTGCCGGGGTGCCCGCCGACGGCCGAGGCGCTGATCTACGGAATTGTGCAGCTGCAGGCAAAAATCGCGCGCACCAACACGATTGCCCGCTGATGCCCGCAGACGCCTCTTCCTCCGATCGCCCGATGAACGACATCGAGGAGCTGTCGCGCCGCCTGCGCGCGTGCTTGGGCGCGCGCGCGCAGGCCGTCGATTCCGACCGCGGCGAGCTGACGTTGCGCGTTGCTCCCGGCGAGTATCGGAGCGTTGCAACCCAGCTGCGCGACGATCCGCAGCTGCATTTTGAGCAACTCGTCGATCTGTGCGGTGTCGATTACTCGGAGTACGGCGGCGGCACGGGGGAGGGTCCGCGCTTTGCGGTGGTCTCGCACCTGCTTTCGGTCGCCCATAACTGGCGGCTGCGCCTGCGCGTCTTTTGTCCCGACGATGCGCTGCCTCTTGTCGCGTCCCTCGTTGACGTGTGGCCGTCGGCGGGCTGGTATGAGCGCGAGGCCTTCGACCTTTTCGGGATCTTGTTCGAAGGTCACCCGGACCTGCGCCGCATCCTGACGGACTACGGTTTCGTCGGGCACCCGTTTCGCCGCGACTTCCCGGTCTCGGGCAATGTCGAGATGCGCTACGACCCGGAACTGCGGCGGGTGATCTACCAGCCGGTGTCCATCGAACCGCGCGAAATTACGCCGCGCGTGATCCGGGAAGAAGGCTACGCCGGGCGTGGCCCGGCCCAAGGCTGAACGTTCGCTCATGGCCGACATCCGCAACTACACGCTCAATTTCGGTCCCCAGCACCCGGCGGCGCATGGCGTGCTGCGCCTGGTGCTCGAGCTCGACGGCGAGGTCATCCGGCGGGCCGACCCGCACATCGGACTGCTGCACCGGGCCACCGAGAAGTTGGCCGAAACGCGCACGTTCATCCAGTCGGTTCCCTACATGGACCGCCTCGACTACGTCTCGATGATGAGCAACGAGCACGCGTACGTGATGGCGATCGAGCGGCTGCTCGGCATCGAAGTGCCGCTGCGCGCTCAGTACATTCGTGTCATGTTCGACGAGATCACGCGGCTGCTCAACCACCTGCTGTGGATTGGCGGGCACGCCCTGGACGTGGGCGCGATGGCCGTCTTTCTCTACGCGTTTCGGGAGCGCGAGGACCTGTTTGACATGTACGAAGCGGCCTCGGGCGCGCGCATGCATGCCGCGTATTACCGTCCCGGCGGCGTGTACCGCGATCTGCCCGACGCGATGCCGCAGTACACCGCGCAAGGGGGTCTTTCGGCGCGCGTGATGGCCGAGCGCAACAAGAACCGCCAAGGTTCGCTGCTCGACTTCATCGACGATTTCACACAGCGCTTCCCGGGGTGCGTCGACGACTACGAGACCCTGCTCACCGACAACCGCATCTGGAAGCAGCGCCTCGTGGGCATCGGCGTGGTTCCGCCCGAGCGCGCCCTGGCGATTGGTTTTACGGGACCGATGCTGCGCGGTTCGGGAGTTGCCTGGGACCTGCGCAAGAAGCAGCCCTACGAGGTCTACGACCGCGTCGACTTTGACATACCGATCGGGCGCAACGGCGATTGCTACGACCGCTATCTCGTGCGTGTCGAGGAAATGCGCCAGAGCAATCGCATCATCCGCCAGTGCGTCGATTGGCTGCGCGCCCATCCGGGTCCGGTCATCTGCAGCGACCACAAGGTTGCGCCGCCCAAGCGCGTCGAGATGAAGACCAACATGGAGGATCTGATCCACCATTTCAAGCTCTTTACCGAGGGGTTTCATGTTCCGCCCGGGGAGGTGTACGCGGCCGTCGAGCATCCCAAGGGCGAGTTCGGGATCTACCTGGTGAGCGACGGCGCAAACAAACCCTACCGCCTCAAGATCCGGGCGCCGGGGTTTGCCCACCTGCAGGCGCTCGACGAGATGAGCCGCGGACACATGATTGCCGACGCCGTCACCATCATCGGTTCGCAGGACATCGTGTTCGGGGAGGTCGACCGATGAGCGCCCTGCCCTCGGCGCAAGCGCAAGCTTCGGCCGCAGCGCGCCTATCCGAACAGGCGCTGCGGCGCATCGATCGGGAGATCGCCAAATACCCGGCCGAGCAGCGGCAGTCCGCGGTGCTGGCCGCGCTTGCCATCGCGCAAGACGAGATCGGCTGGCTGCCTTCGAGCGCAATGGAGGAGGTGGCGGCCTATTTGCAGATGCCGCCGATCGCGGTCTACGAAGTAGCGACCTTCTATCACATGTTTCACCTTGCGCCGGTGGGCCGGCACAAGATCACGATCTGCACCAATTTGCCGTGCGCGCTCTCGGGAGCCAACGCGGCGGCACGGCATCTGCAGGCACGCCTCGGGATCGGTTTTGGGCAGACCACGGCCGACGGTCGCTTTACGCTCACCGAGGGCGAGTGCATGGGAGCGTGTGGCGATGCCCCCGTGCTGCTGGTCAACAACAAGCGCATGTGCAGTTGTATGGACAGCGCAAAGATCGACGCCCTGCTCGAGTCCCTGGCCGCGGAGAAGGACAAATGAGCGCGCAGACCTGTTTTCACGGGCGCCACCTGCAGCCGCTGATACTGGCGGGGCTGGACGGAGAAAACTGGCGCCTGAGCGACTACGAAAAGCGCGACGGCTACCGGGCGCTGCGCCGGATCCTGGCCGAAGGCGTACCGCCGGATACGGTGATTGCCGAAGTCAAGAAGTCGGGTCTGCGCGGACGCGGCGGTGCGGGCTTTCCCACTGGGCTCAAATGGAGCTTCATGCCCCGCGGAACGACCGGCCCAAAGTATCTGGTTTGCAATTCCGACGAGGGCGAACCCGGAACGTTCAAGGACCGGGACATCCTGCGCTACAACCCGCACGCGCTCATCGAGGGCATGATCATCGCGGGGTACGCCATCGGCGCGGTGTGCGGGTACAACTACATCCATGGCGAGATCTGGTCCGAGTACGAGCGCTTTCAGCAGGCGCTGGACGAGGCGTACGCCGCCGGATTGCTGGGCGCCAACATCCTGGGGTCGCCGTTTTCCTTTGACCTGCGCGCCGCGCACGGATTTGGCGCGTACATCTGCGGCGAGGAGACCGCCCTGCTCGAATCGCTCGAAGGAAAGAAGGGCCAGCCGCGCTACAAGCCGCCCTTTCCGGCGAGCGTCGGCCTCTACGGCCGGCCCACGACGATCAACAACACCGAGACCTTTGCGGCGGTGCCTTGGATTTTTCGCATGGGCGCCGACGCATACTTATCGATTGGCCGGCCCAACAACGGGGGCACCAAGATCTTTTCCGTGAGCGGGGACGTTCGGCAGTGCGGCAACTACGAAGTGCCGCTGGGCACGCCGTTTGCCAAGCTGCTCGAACTGGCGGGCGGGATGCGCGGCGGCCGAATCAAGGCGGTCATACCCGGAGGCTCGTCGATGCCGGTGGTGCCTGGCGAGGTCATGATGGACACCGACTTGGATTACGACTCCATCGCCAAGGCCGGATCGATGTTGGGTTCGGGAGCGGTGATCGTGATGAACGAGACGCGCTGCATGGTGCGGTGCTTGGAGCGCCTTGCGTATTTTTATCAGGCCGAGTCGTGCGGCCAGTGCACGCCGTGCCGCGAGGGCACGGGCTGGCTGTACCGTGTCTTGCATCGCATCGAGCACGGGCAAGGGCGCCCGGAAGATATCGATTTGCTCGATTCCGTGGCCGAGAATATTCAGGGCCGAACGATCTGCGCCCTGGGCGACGCGGCGGCCATGCCGGTGCGATCCTTTATCAAGAATTTTCGCGCGGAGTTCGAGCACCACATCGAGCACAAGCGCTGCTTGGTAGCCGACTACGTGTGACGCGATGATCGAACTGCAAATCGACGGGCGCAAGGTTTCGATACGCGAAGGCCGCACGGTGATGGATGCGGCAAACGAACTGGGCATCTACGTCCCGCACTTTTGCTACCACCGCAAGCTGTCGATTGCGGCCAACTGCCGCATGTGCCTGGTCGACATCGAAAAGTCTCCCAAGCCGATGCCGGCGTGCGCGACCCCGGTCATGCCGGGCATGATCGTGCACACCGCCAACGCCCGTGCCCGGCAGGCCCAGCGTGCGGTGATGGAGTTCTTGCTGATCAATCACCCGCTGGACTGTCCGATCTGCGACCAGGGCGGCGAGTGCCAGCTGCAAGATCTGGCGGTGGGTTATGGCGGCAGCACGTCGCGCTACCGGGAAGAAAAGCGCGTGGTCCTGCACAAGGACCTCGGTCCGCTGGTTTCCGCCGAAGAGATGAATCGGTGCATCCATTGCACGCGCTGCGTGCGATTCGGGCAGGAGATCGCCGGGATCATGGAGCTCGGCATGGCCGGCCACGGCGAGCACTCGGAAATTCTGACCTTTGTCGGCCGCACCGTGGATTCGGAGCTCTCGGGAAACCTGATTGACGTGTGTCCGGTCGGAGCGCTCACAAGCAAGCCGTTTCGCTATCGCGCGCGCACCTGGGAATTGGCGCGTCGCAAGTCCATCAGTCCGCACGATAGCTTGGGCTCAAACCTCGTGCTGCAGGTCAAGGGCAAAGAGGTCGTGCGGGTCGTGCCGCTCGAAAACGAGGCGATCAACGAGTGCTGGCTGTCGGACCGCGACCGCTTTTCCTACGAGGGACTGCGCTCTTCCGAGCGCCTGACGCAACCGTTGATTCGCCGCGACGGCGCGCTGCGGGAGGCGAGCTGGCCCGAGGCCCTGGGCTTTGTTGCCCAGGCGCTGCAGCGCGTGCGCGAGCGCCATGGCGCGGGCGCGATCGGTTCGCTGGCCGCCGGCGGATCGACCGCCGAAGAGCTGTACTTGCTGGGCAAGCTCACGCGCGCGCTGGGCTCGGAGAACATCGACTTTCGGCTGCGGCAGTGCGACTTTCGCGACGACGGCCGCCTGACCGGCGTTCCCTGGCTCGGCATGCCGGTTGCCGATCTTGCCACGCTCGATCGACTGCTGCTGGTGGGCTCGTTTTTGCGCGAGGACCATCCCCTGCTGGCCGCGCGCATCCGGCGCGCGGTCTCCGGCGGCTGCCGCTTGAGTCTTGTGCACGCCGCCGACGACGATCCGCTGATGCGCGTTGTCCACAAGGCGATCGTCGCGCCCTCGGGCTGGGTTGCGGTGCTCGCGCAGATCGCCGTGGCGGTGGCAAGGAACAAGTCGCTTTCCGCACCGGTCAGCGGAATCGAACCGGGCGAAGCGGCCGCGGCCATAGCCGCCGAGCTTTGTTCCGGTGCGCGAGTCGGATTGCTCGCGGGCAACGCCGCCTTGCAGCACCCGCAGGCTAGCGAGCTTCGGGTCTGGCTGCACTGGATCGCGCAGGCCATCGGTGCGCGCTGCGGGCAGATCGGTGCGGAGGCCAACGGCGTCGGCGGATATCTGGCCGCGGCCACGCCCGGGCCCGGGGGTCGGAACGCGCGCTCGATGCTCGAGCATCCTTTGGCCGGCTATCTGCTCTGGGGAATCGAGCCCGGGCTCGATTGCGCCGACCCCCCCCAGGCCCGCGCGGCGCTGGCGGCCGCGGAAGCCGTGATTGCCTTTTCGAGCTTTCACTCGCCGCACCTCGATGCGGCCCACGCCGTGCTGCCGATCGCAAGCTTTGCCGAGACCGCGGGAACCTACGTCAATTGCGAGGGCCGCGTCCAATCGTTTAACGGTGCCACACCGCCACCCGGCGAGGCGCGGCCCGGCTGGAAAGTCCTGCGGGTGTTGGGTAACGAGCTGCAACTTGAGGGGTTTGATTACGACTCGCCCGAGCAGGTGCGCGCCGATGCACTGCCATCGACACCGCGCCGGCCGCTGATGGACCGCATCGAAGCAAACCCCGCCGCGCCGATACCGGCGGGCGCCCCGGTCTGCGAGCGAATCGCCGATGTGCCCATCTACTTTGTCGATCCGATCGTGCGCCGGGCCCAATCGCTGCAAATGAGCGTCTTGGCGCGCCCGCCGACGGTGCGTGCCAACGCGGCAACGCTTGCTCGTTTTGGGGTGGATCCCGCGATGCCCGTGCGAGTGCGCCAAGGGGCGGGGTGGGCCGTCTTGCCGTGCCGACTCGATGCGGCGCTGCCCGATGGGGTTGTGCGCGTGGCGGCCGGCCACACGGACAGCGCGGCGCTGGGCGCGATGTTTGGTCCCATCAGCCTGGAGCGGGTTTAAGCATGGACGCCTTTGAGTCCTGGGCGCTGAACCTGTCCGACGCACCGTGGTGGCCGCCGCTTTGGACGGTGATCTGGATCGTCGTCAAGATCGTCGTCATCGTGCTGCCGCTGCTGGGCGCCGTGGCCTACACCACGCTGTGGGAGCGCAAACTGATCGGCTGGATGCACGTGCGGCGCGGACCCAACCGCGTGGGGCCCCTGGGCCTGTTGCAGCCGATCGCCGATGCGGTCAAGCTGATCTTCAAGGAGATCATCTCGCCCACGCAGGCCGACACGGCACTGTTTTTTCTTGCGCCAGCGGTGGTGATGGCGCCGGCGCTGGCGGCCTGGGCCGTAATTCCGTTTGCTCCCGGGGTGGTCCTGGCCGACATCAACGCCGGCCTGCTATACGTCATGGCGATTACTTCCGTGGGCGTGTACGGCGTGATCATCGCGGGCTGGGCTTCCAATTCCAAATACGCCTTTTTGGGCGCCTTGCGCGCGGCGGCGCAGATGGTCTCGTACGAATTGGCGATGGGCTTTGTGCTGGTGGGCGTCTTGCTGGTATCCGGTTCGATGAACATGAGCACGATCGTCAACGCGCAAAACAGCGGCTGGTTTGCCGATCGCGGCCTGACGTTTTTGTCGTGGAACTGGCTGCCGCTGCTTCCCTTGTTCGGGATCTACGTCATATCGGCCACTGCCGAAACGAACCGGCATCCGTTTGACGTGGTGGAGGGCGAGTCCGAAATCGTCGCCGGACACATGATCGAGTACTCCGGGATGGCCTTTGCGCTGTTTTTCCTGGGCGAATACGCCAACATGATTTTGCTCTCGACCATGGCGACGGTGATGTTTCTGGGTGGTTGGGAGGCGCCGATCGACTTGGGCTTGCTGCTTGGCCTGAACACGCCGAGCTGGTGGCACGAGAGCCTGTCGGCCTGGTTCTGGCTTTTGGCCAAGATCTTCGGCGGCCTGTCGATGTACATCTGGATCCGTGCGTCGTTTCCGCGCTACCGCTACGACCAGATCATGCGACTGGGCTGGAAGATTTTTATCCCGATCACTCTGGCTTGGCTTGTGATCGTTGCCATCTGGATGCAAACGCCGCTGAACATCTGGCCGGCCGGCGCCCATCCCCCGGCGACGCAGGCCCGCTCGGATCCAACGGCCTTCGCGCCGATCGCAACTTCGCCAAGGCCATAGGGCGGGCCATGCAACGGGTTCTGGACTTTCTCGACTCCCTTCTGCTGAGGGAACTGCTCAAGGGATTTGCCCTGACGGGGCGCTACCTCTTTAAGCGCAAGATCACGATCCTGTACCCGGAGCAAAAGACGCCGGCGTCGCCGCGGTTTCGCGGTTTGCACGCCCTGCGCCGCTATCCCAACGGCGAGGAGCGGTGCATCGCGTGCAAGCTGTGCGAAGCGGTGTGCCCGGCGCTGGCCATTACCATCGAGTCGGAGCTGCGCGAGGACGGCACACGACGCACGACGCGCTACGACATCGACCTTACCAAGTGCATCTTTTGCGGATTTTGCGAGGAAAGCTGTCCGGTCGATTCGATCGTCGAGACGCACCACACCGAGTACCACGGCGAGCGCCGTGGCGACCTGAACTTCACCAAGGAAATGCTGCTGGCCGTTGGTGACCGCTACGAACCGGAAATTGCCAAGGCGCGCGAACGCGACGCGCGCTATCGCTGAGGTGCCGATGGATCCCGTGGTCACCCTGTTTGCCGTGTTTTCCGCCAGCACACTGGTTTCGGCACTGCGCGTCATTACGGCGCGCAATCCGGTACACGCAGTGCTGTATCTGGTGCTGTGCTTTTTTTCGGCTGCCTGTCTGTGGCTGCTGTTGCAGGCCGAGTTTCTGGCGATTGCACTCGTGCTCGTTTACGTGGGTGCCGTCATGGTGCTGTTTTTGTTCGTCGTCATGATGCTCGACATCCACATCGATCGCCTGCGCAGCGGATTTTGGCGCCACCTGCCCTTGGCCACGCTCGTCGGCGTGGCGATCGCGCTGCAACTGTGGCTCGTGCTGGCCAACGGCCACTGGCAGTTTTTGACGCCTCCGGCAACCGACATTGCCAAGATCGGGAACACGAAGGCGTTGGGCGAGCTCACGTTCACCGAATATCTCTTGCCGCTGCAAATCGCCGGCACGATATTGCTCGTCGCGATCGTCGCCGCCATTGCCCTCACCCTGCGGCGGCGCACCGATTCGTTGCACCAGCGCCCGAGCGAGCAGGTACGCGTGCGTGCCCGCGACCGCTTGACCCTTGTCCACATGCCGGCCGCCACGCGTGCTTCCGCGGCGCCCGAGGCACAAGCCAAGGAGACTTGAACGATGGTTTCCCTCTCGTGGTACCTGTTTGTCGGTGCGGTGCTCTTTGCGATCAGCGTCATCGGTATTTTTCTCAACCGCAAGAACCTGATCGTGCTGCTCATGGCCATCGAGCTGATGCTGCTCGCCGTCAACACGAATTTCGTTGCCTTTTCCCACTTTCTGGGCGACCTGCACGGCCAGGTGTTCGTCTTTTTCATTCTCACCGTCGCTGCCGCCGAGTCGGCGATCGGCCTGGCGATTCTGGTGGCCTTGTTCCGCAATATGAACACAATCAACGTCGACGAGCTCGACGCGCTCAAAGGGTGAGGACGGCGTGACATCGATGCTCAAACTCGCATTGCTCGTGCCGTTGGCGCCGCTGGTCGGCGCGATCGCTGCCGGCCTGTTTCCGCGCGCCTTGGGCCGCACCGGTGCGCACCTTGTCACGATTTTCGGCGTGTTTGTCGCCACGGTCGTTTCCGCGATCCTCTATTGGTCGGTCGTCGGCGACCATCAGGTCATTAACGGCACGGTGTACACGTGGGCGCAAGCCGGCGGCCTGCATCTGCAGATCGGTTTTCTGATCGATTCGCTGACCGCAACGATGATGCTGGTCGTGAGCTTTGTCTCGCTCATGGTGCATATCTACACCATCGGCTACATGGCCGATGACCCGGGGTACCAGCGGTTCTTCTCGTACATCGCGCTGTTCACGTTTTCCATGTTGATGCTCGTAATGAGCAACAACTTTCTGCAGCTGTTTTTCGGCTGGGAGGCCGTCGGGCTCGTGTCGTACCTGCTCATCGGTTTTTGGTTCAAGCGCCCCAGCGCGATTTACGCCAACCTGAAGGCCTTTATCGTCAATCGGGTGGGCGACATGGGCTTTGTCCTCGGGATCGCGCTGATCTATGCGTATTGCGGCAACCTGGACTACGCCGCCGTCTTTTCCCAGTCTGCGGCGCTTGCCGCCAGCGTGCTGCCGGGAACCGACTGGTCGGTGCTGACCGTCGTTTGCGTGTGCCTGTTCATCGGCGCCATGGGCAAGTCGGCGCAATTTCCGCTGCATGTCTGGCTGCCCGACTCGATGGAGGGCCCCATACCCATATCGGCGCTGATTCACGCGGCCACGATGGTCACGGCGGGGATCTTCATGGTTGCACGCACTTCCCCGCTGTTTGAACTCTCGGACACCGCGCTCTCGGTCGTGATGGTGATCGGCGCCATTACGGCGCTGTTCATGGGCCTGCTGGGGATTGTGCAAAATGACATCAAGCGCGTCATTGCCTACTCGACCCTCTCGCAGCTTGGCTACATGACGGTAGCGCTTGGCGCCTCGGCGTATTCGGTCGCGATCTTTCACCTCGTCACCCACGCCTTTTTCAAGGCGTTGCTGTTTTTGGGGGCTGGCTCGGTCATCATCGCAATGCATCACGAGCAGGACATCCGACGCATGGGGGGCCTGTGGCGCTATATGCCCGTCACGTGGATTACCTGTGTGATCGGCGCGCTGGCGCTCATCGGGATGCCGGGTTTTGCCGGGTTTTATTCCAAGGACAGCATCATCGAGGCGGTCGCCAACTCGCATCTGCCCGGCAGCGGCTTTGCACAGTTCGCGGTCACGGCGGGCGTGTTTGTAACGGCCCTGTATACGTTCCGCATGATCTTTCTGGTGTTTCACGGCAAGGAGCGGTTCGGCGGGCACGGCGAGCACGGCGCATCGGCACACGAGGACGAGCATGGCCACGGGCACGCGCACGCAAGCGCCGCGCCGCACGAGAGCCCGGCGGTCGTCTGGGTGCCCTTGGTCCTGCTGGCCATTCCTTCCGTACTCGCCGGGGCCGTCGGCGTGCGGGCCATGGTTGCGAGCGACTATTTCTCGGGCGCAATTTTTGTCGACGACAGCGCGCACGAGGCGATGGCCGAATTGGCCCGCGAATTTCCCGGGGTGCTGGGCATGACGCTCGAGGGTTTTGCCAGTGTGCCGTTTTTGCTTGCGGCCTGCGGCGTGGCGGTGGCGTGGCTGCTGTACTTACGCCGACCGGAGCTTCCCGAAGTCGTGCGCGCGCGCGTGCCTTGGCTGTACCGGCTACTCGATCACAAGTACTACCTGGACCGAATCAACGAGGTGGTCTTCGCGGGCGGGGCCCGGTGGATCGGCGATGGGTTTTGGAAGCAGGGCGATGTCCTGCTGATCGACGGCGCGGTGGTCAACGGCTCCGCACGCATGGTCGGGCGTCTGGCCCAGATCATCCGGCGCGTGCAGTCCGGGTTCATTTACCACTATGCCTTCGTCATGCTGGTCGGAATTGCGCTGATGCTGTTTGTTTTTCTCACTTGGCCGTACCTGCCGGCTTTGATTGCCGAAAGCCGCTAATTTGGGGCCCCTTACCCCAGCGAAGAAACGAGCATGGACTCCACCTTTCCCTGGCTGAGTTTCTCCATCTGGGTTCCGATCTTTTTCGGTGCCTATCTGCTTGTGATCGGGCGCGATAGCCACCCGGGCGTCGTGCGCGCGGTCGCGCTGGTGGCTTCGCTCGTGTCGGGTCTTGGGACGGTTCCCGTGGTGCTGGGATTTGATTCCGCACGAGCCGGTCTGCAGTTTACGGAAAAGGTCGCCTGGATCTCCAATCCGACCGCGCACTATTACCTGGGTGTCGATGGCATCTCGCTTTGGTTCGTCCCCTTGACGGCGTTTATCACGGTGATCGCGGTTCTGGCCGGCTGGAAGGCCATCGAGCAGCGCTTGGCGCAGTACTACGCGGCCTTCCTCATCCTCTCGGGACTCATGATCGGCGTATTTTGCGCCGCCGACGGCCTGCTGTTTTTCGTTTTCTTCGAGGCAACGCTCATCCCGATGTACCTGATCATCGGCGTTTGGGGCGGACCCAACCGGGTGTACGCGGCCATCAAGTTCTTCCTGTACACCTTTCTCGGGTCCCTGCTGATGCTGGTGGCGATCGTCTACCTCTACCAGGCCGCGGGAGGAAGTTTTGACATCGCGACCTGGCAGCACCTGCCCTTGGGCCATACGCCGCAGATGCTCCTGTTCGTGGCGTTTCTCGCGGCCTTTGCCGTCAAAGTGCCGATGTGGCCGGTGCACACTTGGCTGCCCGATGCCCACGTGGAGGCGCCGACGGCCGGCTCGGTGGTGCTGGCCGCGATCATGCTAAAGCTCGGTGCCTACGGTTTCGTGCGTTTTTCGCTGCCGATCGCGCCCGATGCGTCGCACGAGCTGGCGGCTCCCATCATGGCGATTTCGCTGATCGCCGTCGTGTACGTCGGGTTTGTGGCTCTGGTGCAGACCGACATGAAAAAGCTCGTCGCGTATTCGTCGATCGCGCACATGGGATTTGTGACGCTGGGATTTTTTCTGTTTAGCCCCATCGGCGTGGAAGGCGCCCTGGCGCAGATGATCTCGCACGGCTTCGTCTCGGGCGCGATGTTCTTGTGCATCGGTGTGATGTACGACCGCGTGCACTCGCGCAATATCGTCGATTACGGCGGAGTGGTAAATACGATGCCGCGTTTTGCCGCGCTGATGATGCTGTTTGCCATGGCCAACTGCGGCTTGCCGGCGACCAGCGGTTTTGTGGGCGAATTTCTCGTGATTCTGGGGGCGGTGCAGTTCGATTTTTGGATCGGGGCCATTGCGGCCACGACCTTGGTCTTGGGCGCGGCCTACTCCCTGTGGATGTACAAGCGCGTGATTTTCGGCGACGTCGCCAATCCGGCGGTGGCCAAATTGCAGGACATCGATGGTCGGGAGTTTGTCGCGCTGGGCTTGCTGGCAGTTGCCGTGCTGGCCATGGGTGTGTACCCGGCTCCGCTGATCGACAGCATGCACAGCTCGGTGGCCGACTTGCTTGCGCAAGTTGCGCATTCCAAGCTTGTTGCCGGAAACCCGTAAATGGAACCGTTGCTCAGTTTTACTGCCGTCTTTCCGGAAGCGATCCTGCTCACCGGCGCGTGCTTCATCCTGATCGCGGACTTGTTTCTGGCGCAACACTCGCGCAACGGCGCCTACGTGCTCTCGCTGCTATGTCTTCTGGCGGTCGGTGTGGCCGCCTGGGGTCCCTTGTCCGAAGGAACCGTGGAATACGGCTTTGGCGGCATGTACCTGAGTGACCCGATGACGGCGGTGCTCAAGATCGGAGCCGTACTGGCCACGGCGGTGACCTTCGTCTATGCACAGGCGTACGCGCGCCAGCGCAACATGTGGCGGGGCGAATTCTTTTCTTTGGGCCTGTTTGCCTTGTTGGGGATCATGACGATGATCTCGGCCAACAACCTGCTCGTAATTTACCTCGGGCTCGAGTTGCAGGCGTTGTCGCTGTACGGCATGGTCGCACTGCGCCGCGACGAGCCGCGCGCGTCCGAGGCGGCGATGAAGTATTTCGTGCTCGGGGCCCTCGCGTCCGGATTTCTCCTGTACGGCATGTCGATGCTCTACGGGGGAACGGGCACCCTGGACATCAATGCGCTCGCGCACCGGATCACGGGCGGACAGGCGGTCAATCTCGCGCTGGTCCTGGGGACGATATTTGTCGTCGCGGGGATCGCCTTTAAATTGGGTGCGGCGCCCTTTCACATGTGGGTGCCGGATGTCTATCAGGGTGCGCCCACCCCCGTGGCGCTGCTGCTGGCCTCGGCACCCAAACTCGCGGCGTTTGCCATCACCTTTCGCCTATTGGTCGAGGGAGTTCCGCAGCTGGCGGTGGACTGGCAGCGGATGCTGGCGTTCGTCGCGGTGGCCTCGCTGGCCGTGGGCAATGTCACGGCCGTGGCGCAAACCAACTTAAAGCGCATGCTGGGCTACTCCACGGTCGGCCAGATGGGCTTTTTGCTGCTGGCCTTGCTTGCCGGGGTGGTCGGCGGCAACACGAGCATCACCGCCGGCGCGTATGGGGCGGCGATGTTTTACGTTCTGACCTATGCCTTGGCGACGGCCGGGTCCTTTGGCATCATCTTGCTGCTGGCGCGCGAAGGGTTCGAAGCCGAGGAGATTGCCGATCTGGCAGGCTTGGCAAAACGCAGCCCGTGGTACGCCTTCGTCATGACGCTGCTGATGCTCTCGCTTGCCGGTGTGCCGCCGACCGTGGGATTTGCCGCCAAGTTTGTCGTGTTGCAGGCCTTGGTGTCCGACGGCGGCAGCGCGACGACGTGGACCCTCGCGGTTGTCGCCGTGCTGTTTTCCCTGATCGGCGCATTTTACTATCTGCGTGTCGTCAAGGTGATGTGGTTTGACGATGCCGTCCAGGCCAGTCCGATCGTCGCCGGCCACGACTTGCGCATCGCCTTGACGGCCAACGGTGCGTTGGTGCTTCTGCTTGGCGTGCTGCCGCAAGGTTTGCTTGCGCTGTGTAACGGCGCCGTGCTGCGCGCTCTCGGTGGCTGAGAGTCGCGATTCCGAGGCGGCACCAGCGCCGCGCGCGCTGCGCGGCGACCCTTCGACGGACGCGATGACCGAAGTGACCCTGGACTCGCAGCTCGCGTACGACGGTGTGCTGCTGCGGGTGATGCGCGACCGGGTGCGTTGCTCGGATGGGCACGTCACCGTCCGCGAATACATCCGCCATCCCGGCGCCGTGATGATCGTCGCCATGCCCGATGCGCAGACGGTGCTGCTGGAGCGCCAGTTCCGCTATCCGCTGGGACGCAGCGTCGTCGAAATGCCGGCCGGAAAGCTCGACGCCGGCGAGGACCCGCTTGCGTGCGCGCAGCGCGAATTGCTGGAGGAAACCGGGTATCGCGCCGCGCGCTGGGATCGGCTGGGGGCCTTTCACAATGCCGTCGGATACTCGGACGAGAAAATCGAGGTGTATCTAGCGCGCGAGCTGAGTTTCGCCGGCGCTTCCCAGGAGGCCGGCGAGGTGCTCGAGGTGTTCTCGGCTCCCTGGCGCCAGCTGCTGCAGTGGATCGCCGTGGGAGCCGTCTCCGACGTAAAGACTATCGTCGGCGTTCATTGGCTCGAGCGCTTTTTGGCGCAGGACGGCCCTTGCGCGAGCGCCCCGCCCGGGCCCGGCGGTGCACCACCGAGCCCGACGCCACCCTAGCCATGTTGAGCTGGCTGGGTCGAGTGCTGCGACGTGCCCGGGGCCGGCGAGTTGCGCCGAGCGAACAAGCGGCACCACCGACGGCGTCGGAAGATGGTTTGCCGTTCGAAAGCGTACCGCCGCAGAAGGCCTTTCTCGGCGGCGAAGTCGGCGGCGCCGATTCGGGCACGCAACTGGAGGTACGCTTCTTCGAGTGGCTGGTCGGGGCGACTTTGCCCGCAGGCGCGACCGAGGTCCCGGGCGAAGCCAGGCTGCTCGCGCATTTGGACGCGGTGTCCCGCTCGGACGAGATGCGCGAAGATCTGCTGCCGCGTGCCCGTGCGGTGATCCCCGAATTGCTCCACGCCCTGCGTGAGCAGACGCAGTCCCTGCGGGCCTTGTCCTCGCGTGTGGCCCACGACCCGAATCTTGTCGTGGAGGTCATTCGGCTGGCCAACGCGGTTGGCTATCGCGCCGAAGGCCCGGTTACCGATCTGATGCAGGCCATCTCTCGGCTCGGGACCGACGGCCTGCGTCGAGCGATCGCCCGGGTGCTGCTAAAGCCGATCTTCGACGCGCAGGCCGACCCCTTGCTGGGCCGCGCCACGCAACGCCTTTGGCAACACTCGGAACTGCAGGCCGGCTTGTGCCTGCAGCAGGCAGTAAGCGCGGGCCTGGATCCCTTTGAAAGTTATCTCGCCGGGCTAATGCACAATGTTGGCTGGACGGCGGTATTCCGCGCCATCGACCGCAGTCCCAGCGGTGCGCCGCCGTGCTTCAGCCGCGCCTTTGTTCACGCCCTTGCGCCGCGCCGCGAGAGGCTCTTCGCCTTGCTGGTGGGCTCGTGGCAGTTAAACGATGCGCTGACTGGCCTGGCCCAAGAGATACTGGATGTGGGTTTTTCCAATTGCCGGCGGCCGTTGGCGCAATTGCTCTTGTACGCGGATCGCGCGGCCGCTGAGCAGGTGCTTCAGCCGCCTGTCCACTCCTCGCCCAGCACCGACTCGGCCGGCGTGTAGCTCTTGCCCTGGGCGCAAGCGACCGCCTCGTGGGTGAGCATGCCCGCATGAACCTGCAACCCCGCGCGCAGGTACGGATCGTTCGCGCAGGCTCGCTTCCATCCGTTCTCGGCGAGCGCAAGCACAAACGGTAAGGTGGCGTTGTTCAGCGCAAAGGTCGAGGTGCGGGCTACCGCTCCGGGCATGTTGGCGACGCAATAGTGGACGATGCCATCCAGGACATAGAGTGGGTCGGCATGGGTGGTCGCGTGCGAGCTTTCAAAGCAGCCACCCTGGTCGATTGAGACATCGACGACCACGGCGCCGGGTTTCATGAGCGCCAGCTGTGGCCGGCGGACGAGTTTGGGTGCCGCCGCTCCCGGTATGAGTACCGCGCCGATCACGAGATCCGCCCGGTAGACCGCCTGTTCGGTCGCATCGATCGAGGCAAATTCGGTGCGCAGTCGACCCAGAAAGATGTCGTCCAGTGCCTGTAGGCGCGGCAGCGAGCGATCGAGCACCGTCACCTCGGCGCCCAGACCGATGGCCATCTTCGCGGCATTGGTGCCCACGACCCCGCCGCCCAGGATCGTGACGCACCCGGGGGCAACGCCCGGCACGCCGCCCAATAGCACCCCGCGACCGCCGTGGCTCTTTTGGAGAGCGACCGCGCCCACCTGTATGGCCATGCGTCCGGCCACCTCGCTCATTGGTGCCAGCAAGGGCAGGCCGCCGCGCTCATCGGTAATCGTTTCGTACCCCATTGCCGTGCAGCCCGACCGCAGCAGCAATTCGGTTTGCTGCGGATCCGGAGCCAGATGCAGATACGTGAAGAGCAGTTGCCCCTGGCGCAGCATCCCGCACTCCTCGGGCTGCGGTTCCTTCACTTTGACGATCATCTGCGCGGAGGCGAACACCGCTGCCGCGTCGGCCGCAATCTGTGCGCCGACGGCCTGATACGAGGAGTCGTCGCAGCCGATTCCCAGGCCCGCTCCGGCCTGAACGAGAACGCTGTGGCCATGGTGCACCGCTTCGCGAACCGCGGCTGGCGTCAAGCCGACTCGATATTCGTGGACCTTGATTTCTTTGGGAACGCCGATGCGCATAGGAACCTCCGCGGGCTAGGAAACAGCCCAAGCACACAGTATGCGTAAAAGCGAGGGAAATTGGCGCCCGCGGCTAGCGTGCAATTCCAATCCTCGGTTTGCACCCTTTTTTGTGGGAACTCGGCTCGAACAAACCGCCCGCGGCGGCGCTATCCTTGTTCGATTGCAGCGGCAAGGCGGCTTGCAAGGTGCGGCCCACCAAATCCGACGCGCCCGTGGCGCATCCTGGGGCTCGGGCGCAGGCACCGTGTTGCGCGTCGGTGCGCGACGTTTGGGACGTCTTGGGCCGGCTGCCGCGACGAAAATCGATGCGCAAGGCGACCATCCCAGCAGGTATCGACGTTTCTGCGACCCGCAAGGAACTCGAATGCACCAGGGGCAAAACGTTCGGTTTTTGCAAGCGCGCATTTGTGCGGTCGCGCGTCGCAGCGGCCTGAGAGAAAAGGCATGAAACCCACGCAAACCGATTCGCCGCAGGCGCGCCACTTTGACACCGCTTCCCTGCAACGCGAGGACAGCGCGCACTACTTGCACCCGTTCACCGATCACAAGGCGCTAGCCGCGCAAGGTGCCCGGGTGATCGTGCGCGGCGAGGGAATTTATATCTGGGACTCGGAGGGCAAGCGCATCCTCGACGGCATGTCGGGCCTGTGGTGCGTGAACGTCGGTTACGGCCGCAAGGAGCTTGCCGATGCGGCGTATCGGCAGTTGCGGGAGCTTGCCTTTTACAACAGCTTTTTCAACACGGCGAACGTTCCGGCGATCCGACTTGCCAGCGCCCTGGTCGAGGTGGCGCCCTCGAACTTCGGGCACGTCTTTTATACCGATTCGGGGTCCGAGGCAAACGACACGATCGTGCGTATGGTGCGCCGCTACTGGGACATCGAGGGTCAGCCCAAGCGCAAGATATTCATCAGTCGACACAACGCCTACCACGGCAGCACGCTCGCCGCGGCATCGCTCGGGGGCATGCAAGGCATGCACGCCCAGGGCGGTCTGCCGATTCCCAACATCGTGCATATCGAGCAGCCGTATCACTTTGCCAATGGCCGCGACCTGCCGATGGACGAATACGGCGTTGTGGCTGCGCGGCGGCTGGAAGAAAAGATCCTGGAACTCGGTCCCGATCGGGTTGCCGCGTTTATCGGCGAGCCCGTGCAGGGTGCCGGCGGCGTGATCATCCCGCCGACGACCTATTGGCCCGAGATCCAGCGCATCTGCGAGCGCTACGGGATCTTGTTGGTTTGCGACGAAGTGATCTGCGGTTTCGGGCGCTTGGGCCAATGGTTCGGCGCGCAGTTCATGGGGGTGCGGCCCGACCTCATCACGTTTGCCAAAGGCGTGACATCCGGCTACATCCCCCTGGGCGGGGTTCTCGTCGGCGAGCGGATCGCCCGAGCACTTATCGATCGGGGCGGCGAGTTTCACCATGGATTTACCTACAGCGGTCACCCCGTGGCCTGCGCGGTCGCGCTGGAAAACCTGGCCATCGTGCGACGCGAGCAGCTCGTGGAGAAAGTGCGCGAGGAAACGGGGCCGTACCTGCGAGGCCGCTTCGAGGCCCTCACGGAGCACCCGCTGGTGGGTATTGCCGAAACCTGCGGACTTCTTGCCGGCCTTGTGCTCGTCAAGCGCAAGCAGCCGCTGGAGACTTTCTCCGAGGAACTCGCCGTCGGCATGCTCTGTCGCGGCCACATGTTTCGCAACGGCATCATCATGCGCGCGGTGGGCGATCGCATGATCATCGCGCCACCGTTGGTGATCTCCTGCGCGCAGATCGACGAGATGATCGACTTGATCCGTTCGTGCCTGGATCAGACCTTGGTGGAGGTAAGGGCGCGCGGCTGGCTGTGAGCATTGCGCGCCGTGCCCTGCCGCGCGGGCGATGGGTCAACTGAGCAAGTCGCGCAGGCGGTACCAGAGCATTGCCAGTACGAGTACCGGCGTGCGCAGGGCGCGTCCGCCCGGAAAGCGACGGTGGGGCATGCGCGCAAACACGTCAAAGCGCGATGCGCTGCCGCCGATCGCCTCCGCGGCAAGTTTGCCCGCTAGACCGCTAAGTGCGAGGCCGTGGCCGGAAAATCCCTGAAGGTAATAAATATTCGGGTCGATGCGGCCAAAATCCGGCGCTCGATTCATCGTGATGTCGATGTACCCACCCCAGGAATACTCGACGGGCACGTCGTGCAGTTGCGGAAACACGCCGACCATGCGCCGGCGCATCGCCGAGGCCAGATTCCGTGGGACGACCGTCGAATAACTGACGCGACCCCCGAAGAGCAAGCGGTGATCGGTCGACAGCCGAAAGTAATCGAGCACGAACTGGGTATCGGACACACAAGCACAGCTCGGGATCAACGCGCGTGCCCGTGCGGCGTCAAGTCGCGTGCTCGCGCAAAGAAACGTGCCCACGGGCATGATGCGCTTGGCCAGTTCGGGAGCCAGCTTCCCCAGATACACGTTTGCGGCGAGCAGTACCTGGCGACAGTGCACCGCGCCGCTGGCGGTGCGCACAACGGGAGTTGCGCCCCTCTCCAGGCGCAGCGCGCGTGAGCGCTCGTAAATTCGCACGCCTTGTTCGGCGCCCGCTTGTGCCAGCGCCTGCGTAAAGGGCAGCGGATCCAAATGGCCGCCGCGCGGATCAAAGGCCAGTGCCTCGTAGCGCTCCGTGTCGATCCATTGGCGCACGTTCGGCCGGTCGATCAGCTGCATGCCGCCGTAGCCATAGTTCCGCTCCAGTTGCTCGACCCAGAGCCGGAGTTCTCGCGCCTTGCGCGGGCCGATCGCTGCAGCGAGAAATCCGTCCTGCCAATGGCAGTCAATGGCAAATTCGCGTCGTCGCTCGGCCATGAGTTGCACGGCCTCGACGGTCATGTTCCAGATTGCGCGCGCGGCCTCCGCGCCCAGCCGCTTGCGCACGACGGACATGTCGCAGGCTAGACCGCTGAGCACCTGACCGCCGTTGCGCCCGGAGGCGCCCCAGCCAACGAGCATGCCCTCGAGCACGGCCACATCGAAGCCTGCGCGACGCAGCTCGATGGCCGCAGAAAGTCCCGCGAGGCCCGCTCCGACAACGCAGACATCGCACGATGCGGACCCGTGCAGCGGGGTATAGCGTTGCCGCAGCGGCGCCGACGCCAAGTAATACGAGTTGCGCAGGAGCGGATCTTCGCTGGCGAGCATGGCTTGGGCCGATTCGCGACGAGGGCCATTGTTGGGTTGCCGCCCGATCGTGTCCAGCGCGGCGTTGCGCCAGAGATTGGCAGGTGGCCGGCCGGGAACTTCGGCACCCCGAGTGGGTGGGAAAGTGGTACTGTTGCGGGTTGCGGGGGTCCGGATTCGAGCCGAATCGGGACCGGGAGTCGTCGCCGAGGCCGATCGTGCCCGACGGGCGTCGGCGGCGACCTGCCACCGCCATTTTTTGACGCCCGATAGAGCTTTTGCCGTGACCGCCGCTAGCGTGCCGAGCGCGCCGCCCTACGTAATGATTCCTTGTGACAACCGAGTCATCGGTGGCCACATGTACTACACGCTGGGACGCAAGTACGCCGACGCCGTGCGCCTGGCCTCCGATTGTCTGCCCCTGCTCGTGCCGACCGGCGGGGCGAGCGAGTTTTTGCCGTACGTGGAATTGGCCGACGGCATCTTGCTCACCGGTTCGCCGGCGAACGTGCACCCGTCGCATTTCGGTCAGGATGTTCGCGATCCCACACTTCCCCTGGACCAGGAGCGCGACTCGGTGACCTTGCCTTTGGTGCATCTGGCTGTTGCGCGGGGCATCCCGCTGCTTGCGATTTGTCGCGGACTGCAGGAGATCAACGTTGCCATGGGCGGGTCCTTGCATCAGGCAATCCACGAGGTCCCCGGCAAACGCGATCACCGCGAGACTGCGGCCGCAGACCTCGAAGAGCAATATGGGCCGGCACACGACGTGGATGTCGTCGTGGGCAGTCGTCTGGAGCAAATCGTCGGCGCACGCCGCATTACGGTCAATTCGCTGCACGGGCAGGGCATTGACCAACTGGCGCCGGGACTTATTGCCGAGGCCGTCGCGCCCGATCACGTCATCGAGGCGGTGCACGTGGCGGCGCACCCGGGCTTTTCCCTTGGTGTGCAGTGGCACCCGGAGTGGAAGGTACTGGAGAACTCGGACTCGACAAGCATATTCCGCGCGTTCGGCGAGGCCTGTCGCGCCTATCGACTGGCCCGCGACCGCGGCTCTTCGGCCCCAACGCTGCCGCGCGCGGCGTGATCATGATCTGCTCGGCTGCGGACAGACTTCCGCCCCCGGCCCTTCGCGAGCGCAGGGCCTTCGACGGCCGCCGCCCGTCGCGGCTGCAGGCCCCGCAAACTCCGATTTTCAACCGCAATGCGGACGTGCGATCCAACGCCGCACCTACTTATGGCGATACGTGACAATTTCACCCATGCCGACCTGGAACGCTGGTTTGACGCCAACCACGTAGACGAGGTCGAGTGTCTGGTTCCGGATCTCACGGGCGTGGCCCGCGGCAAGATCTTGCCGCGCACGCGCTTTACGCAGGACCGCGGCATGCGCCTGGCCGAGTCCGTGCTGGGCATGACCGTCACGGGGGAAGCGCCCGATTCTCCGGAATATTCGGCCATCATTTCCGACAACGATTTTGACATGGAACTGTTGGCCGATCCGACCACCGCGTGCATCGTCCCCTGGGTGCAGGAGCCGGCACGCACCGCGCAACTGATCCACGATTGCTATTTCGCGGACGGGCGTCCGGTCGATTTTGCGCCCCGTTCGGTGCTGCGCCATGTCCGCCAGCTGTATTTCGATAAAGGCCTCTCGCCGGTGGTAGCACCGGAGCTCGAGTTTTACCTGATCGCCCAGAACACCGATCCGGACATTCCGCTTGCCTCGCCGGTCGGGCGCAGCGGTCGTGCGGAGACCAGCCGCCAGCATTACAGCATCGACGCCGTCAACGAATTTGATCCGCTCTTCGAGGACATCTACAAGTGGTGCGAGATCATGGGGCTCGAGGTCGATACCCTGATCCATGAGATGGGCGCCGGGCAGATGGAAGTGAATTTTCTCCATGGCGATCCGCTGGATCTGGCCGACCGCGTCTTTTATTTCAAGCGCACGCTGCGGGAGGCGGCCCTTCGCCACCACATGTACGCGACCTTCATGGCCAAACCGATGTCCAATGAACCCGGCAGCGCAATGCACATTCACCAAAGCGTGGTCGAGCGCGAATCCGGGCGCAACATCTTCTCCCATGCCGACGGCTCTCCCACGGACGCCTTTCGTCATTACATCGGCGGGTTGCAAAAATATCTGCCCGCGGCGATGGCTTTTTTTGCGCCCTACGTGAACTCGTACCGTCGCCTGATGCGCGCCAGCGGGGCACCGATCAACATTCGCTGGGGGCGGGACAATCGCACCGTGGGCATCCGCATTCCGCGCTCGGTTTCCGAGGCGCGCCGCGTGGAAAACCGGGTGATCGGCGCCGATGCCAATCCCTACGTGGCAACCGCCGCCACCTTGGCCTGCGGCTACCTGGGGATGACGCAAAAGATCGAGCCGACCGAGGAATCCGGCTCGAGCGCCTACCACAGCCAGCGCGAGCTGCCGCGAAGCTTGTCGGACTCCTTGCAGTGCCTGACGGAATCCCCCGAGCTGGCCGACGTGCTCGGTCAGCGCTTTGTCACCATCTACCGGCTGGTCAAGGAACTCGAATATGACGAATTCATGAAGGTGATCAGTCCTTGGGAACGCGAACATCTTTTGCTGCATGTGTAAAGTACGGACGTTGCGCAGGCAGTGAGGCAAAGAAAAATGGACATCAAGCATCCGACAAACGGCGCGACGATTCGGTCCCCTGGGGCGGGTGTCGTGGCATCGGTTCGCCGGGCGCTGCAGGCGGCGATGGGCGCCGCACTGTTGAGCGTCGGTTGGGGCCTGCCGACGGGGTCGCTGGCTGCCGACGATTCCAGGGTGCTCAATGTCTATAACTGGTCCGACTACATCGGCGAGACCACCATCCGGGATTTTGAAAAGGAGACCGGAATAAAGGTCAACTACGACACCTTCGATTCGAACGAGGCGCTATACGCCAAGTTGCGCGCCGGCCACACGGGCTACGACATCGTAGTTCCGTCGTCGCACTGGGCCAAGCGCCAGATCGAAGGCCACCTCTTGCTCAAGCTCGACAAGAGCAAGATCACGACCTACGGCAATCTGGACCCTTGGCTGATGCGCGAACTGGCGATCTCGGCCAACGACCCCGGCAACGACTACGTCGTACCCTGGCTCTGGGGTCTTTCGACGGTGGGAATCAACGTCGACAAAGTCAAGGCGGCGCTCGGATCCCTACCCATGCCGGAAAATGCGTGGGATCTGATTTTTAAGCCCGAATACGCAAGTCGCGTCAAGTCCTGCGGCCTGTCGCTGCTGGACTCGGGTGACGAGGTCTTTCCCGCGGCGTTGCACTACCTCGGGCGGCCAGGCTATAGCCACGATCGGGCCGACTACGAAGCCGCGGCCAAGTTGCTCAAGTCCATACGTCCGTACGTCACGCTGTTTTCCTCCTCGGGCTACATCAACAGTCTGGCTGACGGTTCGCTGTGCGTGGTGTTTGGCTGGAGCGGCGATATCGCCATTGCGGCGCAGCGCGCCCGGGAGGCGCACAACGGGCAAAAGATCGTTGCCTTGGTCCCCAAGTCCGGGGCCTACATGTTCTTTGACGTGATGGCGATTCCGGTCGATGCGACCCACGTGGAAAACGCCTACAAGTGGATCAGCTACATCTACCGTCCGCAGGTGCAGGCCGGCATCGTAAACAAGGTGTTGCACGCCAATGCCGTGCGCGCCAGTGACAAGCTGCTCGACCCCGAGGTACGTGCCTCCAGCGCGCTGTTTCTCAAGAGCGACGAGCTTTCGCGCGTCTCGCCGCCCGAAGCGCTGCCCGACGACATGCTGCGCGTGCGAACTCGGCTGTTTACCGCCTTTAAGACCGGCCAATGAGCGTCCCAGCCAGTCCGACGGCGACGCCGGTTGCGTCGCCGCCCGAGGCGCGGGGCGTCGACGATGCGCACTTTCTGCGCGTTGAACGGCTGACCAAACGATTCGGGGAGGTCGCCGCCGTCGATGACGTCACCATCTCGATTGCCAAGGGCGAAATCTTCGCACTGCTCGGATCGTCGGGCTGCGGAAAGTCGACCTTGCTGCGGATGCTCGCGGGTTTTGAGACGCCCACGGGCGGTTCGATTTACCTTCAGGGCGAGGAAATCTCGGGGCTGCGCCCCTTTGAGCGCCCGATCAACATGATGTTCCAGTCCTACGCGCTGTTTCCTCACCTGAGCGTCTGGGAGAACGTCGCTTTCGGGCTCAAGCGTCACGCCCAAAAGCGCGATCAGATCGCCGCGCAGGTCGAACGAATGCTCGCGCTGGTGCAGCTCAAGCCCTTCGCCCAGCGCAAACCCCATCAGCTCTCCGGGGGACAGCAGCAGCGCGTCGCGCTGGCCCGCAGCCTTGCGCTGGAGCCGCGCCTGCTGCTGCTCGACGAGCCACTCGGTGCGCTCGATCGCAAGCTGCGCGCGCAGACCCAATTCGAACTGCACAGCATCATCAAAAAGGTCGGCGTCACTTGCGTGCTCGTAACGCACGACCAGGAAGAGGCCATGACGATGGCCGACCGCATCGCAGTGATGAGCGCCGGACGCCTCGTGCAGGTGGGCGCGCCGCGCGAGATCTACGAGACGCCCAACACGCGGTTTGTCGCGGATTTCATCGGGACGGTCAACCTTTTCGAGGGTCTGCTCGTCGAGGACGAGTCCGACCACTGCGTCATCGAAACGCCGGTGGGGCGCTTTTATGTCGGCCACGGCATCACCGGCGTCAAGGGTCAGCGTCTGAGCGTTGCGCTTCGCCCCGAGAAGATCGAGATTGGCACGCAGGCGCCCGCGCGCACGGACGCCAACTGCTTGCAAGGTCAGGTGGTCGAAAGCGCGTACTTTGGCGCAAGCTCGCTGTACCGCGTGGCGCTGCGCGACGGCACGCGCTTGCAAGTGTCGGTGCCCAACGCCGAGCGCCATGGCGAGGTCATCACGGTCGGCACGGCGGTCTACGCCTCGTGCAGTCCCGAGTCCCTGGTCGTGCTCGTCAATTAGCCGGGAGAGCAAATCGATGATGCGCGACGTCGCAACGGTTGCCGGCACCTCCGAGAGCGCGGTCCACGAGCACCGGGGGCGGGTGCGGCGCTGGCTGACTCGCAACTGGGGGCGCAAGACCGTAATCAGCATCCCGTATCTTTTTTTGCTGCTGTTTTTTTCGCTGCCGTTTTTCGTGGTTCTGAAGATCAGCGTCTCGGAAACGGAAGGAGTGCACTTCAAGGATCTCTTCGACTTTGCCGACGGCACGCTGACGATGCGCCTGAAACTGGCCAATTACGTCTTCCTCGGCACCGACCCCATCTATCTGGACACCTACATTTCGTCGATCCGGTTTGCCGCGATCACCACGCTGATTTGTCTTTTTGTCGGTTATCCCTTTGCGTATTTCATGACACGGGCACGGCCCACGCTGCGGCCGATCCTCGTCATGCTGGTGTCGCTGCCCTTCTGGACCTCGTACTTGCTGCGCATTTACGCGTGGAAGGGTCTGCTGGACGATCACGGCGTTTTTAACAACTTGCTGCTGTGGCTGCACCTGATCCAGGACCCGGTCAAGATGATGTACACGCCTTTTTCGATGACGATCGGCATGGTGTACACGTATTTGCCGTTCATGATCTTGCCGCTGTACGGAACCCTGGTGAAGGCCGACCCCAGTTTGCTCGAGGCGGCGGGAAACCTCGGTGCGACGCCTTGGAAGGCCTTTTGGCTCATCACCGTGCCGCTGTCAAAGGCCGGAATCATTGCGGGGTCCATGCTGGTGTTTATTCCTACCGTGGGCGAATACGTGATTCCCGAACTTCTCGGGGGCCCGCAAACCTTGATGATCGCGCGCGTGCTGTGGGACGAATTCTTCAACAACGTCGACTGGCCGATGGCCTCGGCGGTCGCCGTGAGCATGGTCGGGCTCATTTTGCTGCCGCTCGTGCTGTTTAATCACTACCAGCGCGACATGAGGGTCCGATGATCGGCCGCCTGGGACGCTTCTGGCTGGTGGCCGGCTATGTCTTTTTGTATTTGCCGATCGTAACCTTGATCGTCTTTTCGTTTAACGAATCGAAAATGGTCAGCTTATGGTCGGGTTTTTCCCTGCGTTGGTATTACGCGATTTTCACCGACGACGAAATCCTGTCGGCGGTGGGCATTTCTCTGAAGGTTGCCTTTGCGGCCGCCAGTGCCTCGGTGGTGCTGGGCACGCTGGCGGCCTTTGCAATCGTTCGCTACCAGCGCTTTTTGGGGCGCACGGCCTTTATCGCGCATATCAACGCACCCCTCGTGGTCCCCGAAGTCATCACGGGTTTGTCCCTGCTCCTGTTTTTTGTCGCTTGCGAACAGTTGCTGGGCGGCTATTCGCTGCGCGGGCTGCTTACGGTCTGGATCGGACACACATCCATCTGCACGGCGTATGCGGCGGTGGTCATCCAGGCGCGGCTTTCGTCGGTCGACCGTTCGGTCGAAGAGGCGGCCATGAATCTGGGTTGCCGGCCGTTTCAGGTTTTTTACCTGGTCACCTTGCCGGCGATTTCCCAGTCCCTGGCCTCGGCCTGGCTGCTGACCTTTACAATCTCGCTGGACGACGTGGTCTCAACGCAGTTCCTGAACGCTCCAGGATCGACGACCCTGCCGGTGCTGATCTTCTCCCGTGCGCGCCTCGGTCTTGACCCTACCGTCAACGCGGTGGCAACGATCACGGTTTTGATCGTCGGAATCGGCGTGACGATCGCAAGCTTTGTTTTGGTGCGTCAGGAGCGCCGGCGTGCACAGGCGCAGGCGGCGGCGTATCGTGAGGCCATGTTGGCGGCGCAATGAATTCGCTAGCCAAGGACCCGATGAGTCGGAACGTCATCGATTTTGCGCAAAACGAGGTTGCACCCGAGGTCTCCCGGCCAGCGGCCGAGCGCGTTATCTGGGGCGACCCGCAACAAACGACGTGGAACCACTACAGTGATCCGACCGGGCAGTTTCATGCCGGCATCTGGCAGGGCGAAGCGGGAGCGTGGCGCGTGCAATACGACCCGCAGGAGGAGGAGCTCTGCACCCTGACGGAAGGGCGTGTACGACTGACCGATGCCCAGGGCGCGGTGCGCGAGTTTGCGGCCGGAGCAACGTTCGTGGTCCCCGGCGGATTTGCCGGCATTTGGGAAAACCTCACGCGCGTTCGCAAGGTCTATGCCATTGGCACGCTGCAAGCCCACGGGGGCGGGCAGCCGAGAACGCACGAAGAATGAAGGGGATCGCATGAAGACGAAAACGCAGGCGGCCGTCGACTGGCAAGAGCGCGCCAGGCAGCTGCGGATTGACGGCCGGGCCTTGATCGACGGGCACCGCGTGGCCAGCCTCACCGCGGATGCCTTTGAAAAGCGCTCGCCGATCGACGGGCGAGTGCTGGCAATGGTGGCCCGCGGACAGACCCAGGACATCGACGCGGCCGTTCGGGGCGCAAGGAGCGCTTTTGAAGACGGCCGTTGGGCCTTGCAGCCGCCCGGGGCACGCAAAAAGGTGCTGCGCCGTTTTGCCGATGCGCTATTGAGCGCGCGAGAGGAGCTGGCGCTGCTCGAAACCCTCGATGTGGGCAAACCCATCCGCGACAGTCTTGCGGTGGACGTGCCGGCGGCCGCGCGCTGCATCCAGTGGTACGCCGAGGCGGTGGACAAGGTCTACGACCAGATCGCGCCCACCGGCCCCGGCGCGATTGCCATGATCACGCGCGAACCCATGGGCGTCATCGGCGCGATCGTTCCGTGGAACTATCCCATGCTCATGGCGGCGTGGAAGCTCGGCCCGGCGCTTGCCGCGGGCAACAGCGTCGTACTCAAGCCCTCGGAAAAGTCGCCCTTTACGGCGCTGCGGATGGCCGAACTGGCGCTCGAGGCGGGTCTTCCCGAAGGCGTGTTTAATGTGGTTCCGGGCCTGGGACCGGAGGCCGGCGAGGCGCTGGCGCTGCATATGGACGTCGACGCGGTCGGCTTTACGGGCTCGACGCGTGTTGGCCGGCGCATGCTCGAATACGCGGGGCGCTCCAACCTCAAGCGCGTCTTTAACGAGCTCGGCGGCAAGTCGGCCAACATCGTGTTTGCCGATTTCGATGACCTGGACCGCGCGGCGGCCACGGCGGCCACGGGCGTTTTTTACAATCAAGGGGAGTCGTGCAACGCGCCGACTCGACTGCTGGTGGAAGAGTCGATCGCCGAGGATTTCGTCGCGCGGGTCGTGGCGCACGCCAAGGACTGGGCCCCGGCCAACCCGCTGCTTGCCGACACAACGATGGGCGCCTTGGTCGACGAAGGCCAGGTCGGTACCGTCTTGCGCTACATCGATTCGGGCCGCAAGGAGGGCGCTCGCGTCCTCACGGGAGGAGAGCGGGTGCACCCGATCGCAGGCGGCTGCTACATCGCGCCGACCGTGTTTGATCACGTCGGCAACGAGATGACGATTGCGCGCGAGGAGATTTTTGGGCCCGTTCTTTCCGTGATTCGATTTCGCACCGAAGAAGAAGCACTGGCGCGTGCCAACGCCAGCAGTTACGGCTTGCAGGCGGCGGTGTGGACGACCCAACTGGCACGGGCGCACCGCGTCGCGCGCGGACTGCGCGCCGGAACAGTGCACGTGAACCAATACGACGAAGACGACATGACCGTTCCCTTCGGCGGCTACAAGCAAAGCGGCAACGGTCGGGACAAATCCCTGCACGCCCTGGAAAAATACACCGAGCTAAAGACCACCTGGATCCGCTTATAGCGCGCGGGCCGGGCGGCAAAGCGGGCCCGTCTGCCAAAGAGCGCATCGCGCGGCCGGATCCCGAGCGGCGCGTAGCCGGCAAGCCGGGGATTGCCCCAAGCGGTTCGTGCCAGGGACAGCGAAAATCATCGACCCTTGCGCCGCTCGGAACGATTTTCGCGGCGCGAGCACCCGTTTCCCCGTGGATCGACGCCTTTTTCTTGCGGCGCTCCTTCCTAGAGCTTGCCCCCCGTCCCGTCTGCGCCATCAGCCGCGAGATCGGCAAGCAGCCGCTTGGCCGTGGATCGAAACAGTCGATCATCCGAACACGACCGGGCAACGAGCATAGCGCCCTCCAGAGCCCCGAGGAGTAACGCCGCGCGCTCGCGCGCCGATCCCCGAAAGGCAAGTTGACCGCGGCGACGGCCGTCTTCGAGCACCGATGCGAGCCAGCGCTCGTTGGATCGGAAAAAGCGCCGCAGCTCCTCTTGCATGGACGCGGGCAGTGTCGCGTATTCCGCAGCGAGCATTCCGCACAGGCACATACGGTCGTCTCGCATTACGGCATCGTAGAGCTTGGCATATCGCTGCAGTTTCTCGGACGCGTCGCTGGTGGCGCGCGCAATTGCGTCGAGCGCACGGTCAAACACGTCCTCGTAGCGGACGATCAGGGCCCGGCCCAGCTCATTTTTGGACGGAAAATGGTAGTGAAGGCTCGCCTTTGTGACGGTGAGCTTTTTTGCGATGTCGGCGTAGCTAAACCCATTAAATCCCCGCGTCTGAACCAGCCGCTCGGCAATGTCGAGGATTTTTTGCGCGGTGGGCGTCGGGTGGGCAGCGGAAGACATCTCGGATCCTCTTTTCGCGGGACTTGATATTAACCTACTAGTAAGTAAGATTCAAACGCACGTTGTACGCGCAAAGCGCATGCAAGAGCACGGCTTCGGTGAAATTCCGGGTGTCCGGCGCAAGGCCGCGCAACGGCATTCACGCAGGCAAGGAGCACGCCATGAGCCACGAACAAAGAACCGAGCACAAGACATTTGGGAAACCCGACGAGGTGCGCAATTTTCCCAACGGCAAAGCGGAAATTCTTCGAGTGGGCGGCGCCGAAGTGGGCCGGCTGATTTTTCAGCCGGGTTGGAAATGGTCCCGGGACGTCAAGCCCATCGCCAAGACGGAAAGTTGCGAGGCGCCGCACTTTCAGTATCACGTCTCCGGTCGACTGGCGATCCGCATGGACGATGGCACGGAGATGATTGCCGGGCCGGGTGACATCACTTCTCTGCCCAAGGGGCACGATGCCTGGGTGGTCGGGGATGAGCCGGCCGTTGTGGTTGACTGGTTCGGCGCGAGCAATTACGCCAAGGGCGGTTGATTGGTGGGGCTGCACCGCGCGGGTGCCGACGCGGCGCGCAGATTGCGACGCGTTCGGTGGGTGAAGATGGGTTGCAATGGCAGCAGGGAAGTCCGAAGGAGAACGCCATGGCCAGAAAATATATCGACTGTCGAACCGTTCCGAGCGAGTCAAAGTGCACGGTGGCCATATCCGCAGATACCGAGGCCGAACTGATGGAAGTTGCCGTGCAACACGCCGTGAAAGTGCACGGTCACAAAGACACTCCGGAGTTTCGCCAGCAGTTGAAAAAGGCGTTTATGACGGGAAGTCCACCCGCGTAGGCAAAGCGCGCACCGGACGTCGAGGCGACTTGCGCCTACGAAAGCCGGGCGCGGCCGCGAGAGCGCCGGCAGTTGCTTCTTGCCTGCGCGGGGCGACAAGCCGAGTGCGATGCAACGCAACACAGGGACGCGTGATGTCCAAGCTCTTTGGCGATAGTCACCGGCGGCTGCAGCGCCAGTTCGATACGGAGCGACTTGCCGATCGAATCGAGCAATTGCTGTTTCGCGAGCGCATCAGTGCGGAGGATCGCGCCTTTATCGAGAAAATGGACATGTTCTTCTTGGCGACGGCCGATGCCGCCGGTCGTCCCAATTGCTCGTACAAGGGAGGCGATCCGGGCTTCGTGCGCGTGCTGGACGAAACAACGCTGGTTTTTCCGAATTACGACGGCAACGGCATGTACGTCTCGATGGGAAACGCCGAGGAAAACCCCTACGTGGGGTTGCTTTTCATCGACTTTGAAAACCAAAGGAGGCTGCGAGTCAATGGAACCGCACGGATCCAACCGGCCGCATCGGTTTCGCCGCCCTATCCCGAAGCCCAATTTGTCGTGAGCGTAACGGTGCGCCAGGTGTTTCCGAACTGTCCCCGCTACATTCACAAGATGAAAAAGGTCGAGCCCTCCCAGTTCGTACCTCGTCCGGCGGTGCGAACACCGGTCCCGGCCTGGAAGCGGATGGATTGGGCGTGCGACGTGCTGCCAAAGGGAGATCCGGCCCTGGCCGCTGACGAGTCGCCGCCGCGCGCCTAGGAAGCGCACAACGACGGGTTGCGCAGAGCCTGTGCCTGGCGAATTGTTCCCGGGCAAGATCGCGCCCCCAACAAGTTTGGCAGGGGAACACGCATGTCGATATCGAAGATTGCCGTGATCCAGCGGGCCCCGTCGTACCTGCACCGCGACAGAACCATCGATGCGGCCGTTGCGGCCGTTGCGGAGGCGGCGGCTGCCGACGCCCGGCTCGTGGTATTTCCCGAGGCGTTCGTACCGGGGTATCCGGCGTGGATCTGGCGTTTGCGCCCGGGTACCGACGGAGCGCTCAGCGGTCGGCTGCACGGCCTGTTACTGCAAAACGCAATTTGCCTAGACCGGGGTGATCTTTCGCCTCTCCTTGATGCGGCCCGCGCACACGCGGTCACCGTGATCTGTGGCGTTGACGAACGCGACGAGAACTGTGGCGGGGGAACCCTATACAACACCGTCGTTCTGATCGGGCCGCAGGGAACCATCTTGAACCGGCACCGCAAACTCATGCCGACCAATCCAGAGAGAATGGTATGGGGCCTGGGAGATGGCTCGGGGCTTAATGTCGTTGGTACGCCGGCCGGGCGCGTGGGCACGCTCATTTGCTGGGAAAACTTCATGCCCCTGGCACGCTACGCGCTTTACGCGCAAGGCATCGAGATCTATGTTGCGCCGACGTACGACAACGGCGAAGGGTGGATCGGCTCGCTGCAACACATCGCTCGCGAGGGTTGCTGCTGGGTGGTGGGCAGTGGCTGCGCGCTGCGAGCCGCGGACTTTGCTGCGGATTTTCCGGAGCGCGGCCTGCTGTATCCCGATCCCGACGAGTGGGTCAACCCGGGCGATTCGGTGATCGTGGCACCGGGCGGCAAGATCGTCGCAGGGCCGATGCACCGCAGCGTCGGTATTTTGTATGCCGATATCGACACGGAGCGAGTCGGGATCGCGCGACGCAGCCTCGACGTAGTCGGCCACTACGCAAGGCCGGATGTTTTTTGTTTGACAGTCGACACCCGGCAGCGAAGGCCCGTGCGGTTCAAAGCCCAGGAAGAGGGCCGCTAGCGTCGGTCCGCGGTGCGAGCGCGTCCATCGAGAGCGAGCCTTCGTCCGGCGTAGCCGCTCGAGGGCATGCGCCGCGCGCAACTTCGATCTCGTAGGCTACACTGCGCGCGGCGATCTCAGGCTTTGCCCGGCCACAAAGGGCCACGCGATGCACCGTTCTGCGCAATCTGGCGGCAACTTTCCTGCTCCGCGGCTCGGCTTGCCGCGCCGTGGACCAGCGCCAATGAACATCCCCGGAAACAAATCGACAGCAATTGCCGGACCGGTTGCAAAGACTCGGTTGCGGCCGCTGTACGGTGCGCTCGTGGCGATCCTCGGGATCCTGCCGAACGTGGCGCTATCAGCGCCGGCACCTGAACGGCTGGAGTTGTCTCAGTCGGCGATTTCGAGCGTGCCGGCCGATAACGTGCCGGCGGCAATGGAAGAGCCCGATTTTTTGAACGCGACGTACACGATCGACGATGTGCCGGTCACGTTGAAAAACGGGGTGTCGCAGGTGCCGGCCGCTCCCGGATCCGCGGCGCAGGAGACCACCCGCTACTTGGATAACGAAGTGCACAAGGATCTGCTTGGCGATGGCCAGGACGGCATCGCGTTTCTCCTGACCCGGCAGGGCGGGGGATCGGGGACGTTCTATTACCTTGTGGCGGCACTAAAAAAACAAGGCGGGCTGGTGGGGTCGCACGGTTTTTTGCTTGGGGACCGCATCACGCCGCAAGAAGTCGTGTCGGGGCCGGGCCGCAGCATCGTCGTGCGGTATGCGGACCACGCGCCCGGCGTCGGGCTCGCCTTGCCGGCGTCCGTCGAAAAGAGCGTGCAGCTTGAGCTCGATCCGCAGACCCTGCGTTTTCGCGAGGTTGGCCCGAGCGAAGCGACCAAGGCGGTGTCGTTGGAACTGACCGCGGGCGGCAAACGTTGGATCTGGCGGCTCGCAACGTACGGCGATGGAACCCGCATCGAACCTCGAGTGCCGGAGAAGTTCACTCTGACTTTTTCCCCCGACGGAACCTTTGCCGCCACGACGGACTGCAATGCGCTGAGCGGAAGCTATACGGCGGAGAAAAACGAGCTCTCCTTTGGCCCGATCGCGTCGACCCGGATGTTCTGCGAAGGGTCGCAGGAACAGGATTTTCAGGAGCTGCTGGCGCAAGTGCACGCATATCATTTCGGCCCAAACGGCGAGCTTGTGTTGGACCTGAAAGTAAAAAGCGGGACCGCACAATTCCGCTAGCGCCCTCAAAAGCCGGCAAAGCGGCGCCTGGTAAGTTCAACGCACGCGTTGAAACGCGAGCCCTCGTGCCGGCCCGCACCAAACGGAAGAACACCGGCGAAGGGGCGTGCACCCCTGTTATCCAGCCTGGGCGCCATTGCACCCTTGAGGATCTTGCGCTTTAGGTAGATCGTTGACCCCGGGCTGCGTCGTTGGTCGCATCTTTGCAAACTGTGCCAGCGGGCCTTTTGCGCTAGCGCTGTTCTTGGGTCAATCGTCGCATTTGCAACTCGCCGGTTTCGTAGGCGGATTCAGAAGTTGATGCAGTTTTTTAAATCAATGCCTTGCATCGTTTGCCAAAGCCGAATGCGGCTTACTCATGGCCAAAATACGGCTCACGCAGCCTTGCTTTGTCGCAAATCAACTCCAAACGGAACTCTTGGTTGACGAAAAGTGGCCTTCGCGATGGCCGTTTAGCAGACGTCCGCGTCATCGCGCAAATCGGGTTCAATAACGCGGTCGTCCGCCGCAGCCGATAAGGCGATCACTCTACTCGGCGGATTCCCCTTCCCCGGCGCCCTCCAGCTTCCTGCAGAGCGAGGCTATCACCTGGTGCGTCGTGTCTATGTCCGCCACCCGGAGCCCGTCCGAAAGGTCGTTGATCCACGGGGTCTGCAGACGCATGGCATTGTCAAATGCGCGTCTTCCGGTATCGGTCAGCACGACCAGTTGCGCCCTGCGGTGATGGGGGTTGGGCTGAAACTGCACCAAACCTTCGTTTACCAGGTCATTGACGATCCGCTGGACATTCTGGCGGTTGCCGCCCATGTCCCGGGCAAGCCAGGCGACCGGTTGAGGCCTATCTGCCGCCGCAATCGTTCCCAGCACCCTCCAACGGGCGCTTGTGAGGCCGATGTCGGCGACCAGCCGGTCGCCTGCAGCCAACAACTGGTTGTTCAAGCGGAAAAGCTCAAGAACAAGGGCGGTCAAGGCTCTGCCTGACGCGGTGTGTTTGTATTTGCTCATTTGTCGCCATATTGCACTATTGACATGATGATGTCAATACTGGCACTATTCGCTCGCAGCATGTCAGATTGACAACACACAACCAAATGCCAGGAGGTCCCCATGCTTTCTCTTCGCCCCCTTGATCCCGTCGTGCCGATCGAGCGACAGCTGCAAGGTCAAGCCAAGCCGGTCGTTCTCGTCGACCTCTTCACCGTGGCCGAGGCCGACATCCCCGCGCTAATGGCGGCGTGGGAGAAGGATGCCAACTGGATGAAGCGCCAGCCCGGCTTCCTCTCCACGCAGTTGCATCGCGCTATCGGCGGGAGCTGCATGTTCCTGAATTACGCCGTGTGGGAGGCGGTGAATCACTTCCGCGCCGCATTCACCCACCCCGAATTCGTGGGTGCGCTGGGCGCCTATCCCTCCAGTGCTGTCGCTACGCCGCATCTCTTCAGCAAGGTCGCCGTGCCCAACCTTTGCGTAGCCTGATCTGTCATTCCACTGAAAGGACCGCCACCATGCCGAAACGCGTTCACCTCATAGCGGGCATTCTTGCCCCGCTCTGCATCGCAACTTTCTTTTCTTGCACTGTCCTCGCCGAGATCTTCTGCTCCCACGAGGACGTAGCGCTATTAAAGTCGCTCATCGTTACGCCGGGTCTTTGGATCCTCGTTCCCGCAATCGCCTGCGCCGGCGGTAGTGGCATGTTTCTTTCCTGGACGCGGCGCGGACGGCTAGTCGACGCCAAGAAGAAGCGCATGCCGTTTATCGCTGCCAACGGGCTGCTTGTTCTCGTTCCCTGCGCAATCCTTTTGAACCGCTGGGCAACCGCCGGTGCGTTCGACACCACCTTCTTCATTGTGCAAATGATTGAGTTTGTTGCCGGAGCGACCAACTTGACGCTGATGGGGCTGAATGTGCGCGACGGCCTGCGAATGGCAGGTCACCTTCGCGCCCGTCCGCCTCAAGCCGCACGGGCCTCCTGAGCGGACTTCTAACGACCAAAGGAGTGAATCGCCCAGGGTCTGACCGAGTTCGTCGGCGCCCTGGGCTCTTTATGGCTCGACGCCGTTCGCATGCGGGAAAGCCTGGAAATCGGCCTTCATCCGCATAGCTCCCGAGGCGCGAATAGCGGAAATGCGATCGTCCCCGCTATGACGGCATTCTTGAGTTAGACGACTAAGCTCGCTTATGGCCGGAACCCGCGTCGGTCGTTAGATTTCAACCGTCCCTTCTCCCGTTTTCATTACGCGTATCTGGGTGCTTTCCGCCCGGCCCCGCAGTGTGCATTATCGTCACCATGAAAGACAGTTCCCTCCGGCAGGCCCGACAAGGCTTGCTCGATGACCTAGCGTCAGCCCGTGCCGATCTTATTGAGATTTGTGCGACCATCTCGCACAAGCTTGGCCACATGCGATCTGCACAATGGATAGCGGCTACCTCCGGATTCAGCGCTGTCACACTCATCGACACCCGGGATGGTGGTACGCCGATGTCTCCCGCGCAGTTAGTAGCCTCGATCAAACAATTCGAATCCGAGGTAACGCACATCCGCGAACTTCTTGCCCATGTTGATGCGCGGCTTGCGGAGGTTAGGGCCGAATCACCGGCATCGGTGCTCTGAGGGTCGGTCCGTGGATGTCGGCCTTCGGAAAATTCCAGCGACGGACTCCAATACCCGCTACTGGCCGATGGGCAACGTTCCATGAAACCGGTCCACTGGCCCAGGCGTGGCCGGTATACGGACGTCAAGGCTTGCTGCCAGCTTCGATCGTTACGCCAATCCGTGGCGGCACGACAAGAGTCTGCCCGCGCGCCGCCAACGCCACTGCGCGGCTCAATTGATAGAGCACCCACGCATTGAGCAGATGCCAGACGAAGTGCGTTCCCCAGCTCCATGAAGGGCATACCGCCTGATCGACGGTCCGAGCCAGCAAAGAGACGCCAAATACAGCGAGAGCGCCCGTCATCATTCGCCCGGCTTGCGGTGCAATCAACCGAGTGCATACGGTAAGTCCAATAAGAACGGCGACGGCAGGCAGGTACAAGACAGAGCCGTTGAATGCATCGCTCGGTAAATGCATTGCCGCGATCCGATCCACGACGATGAAAACGGCCCCGCCCGCGAACGCCCAATGCCCGGGCCATTGCGGCACCACGCGTAGAAAGATGATCAAATAGGAAACGTTAAAAATTCCGATGAACAAGACATCCAGAATGCTCGCCCAGCGCGCGGCAGTCGTATGAAAGGCTAGGCTGCCGAGACCGACGAGCGCAATCAGTCCGGCCAACCAGCGCATTCGCGCCGCGAGATACGGTTTGTGCGGGTCAACCTCCCTCCAAAGCCTCCATGCCCAGTAGAAGAAGGCCGCGTTAGATAGGGCGTTTAAGGGCTCCGCATATAGCTCCGGCCCCTGGCGCTCGCAGTAATCAAAGATCTGTTCGGTAAGGTTCACGGATCGCTCGCGTCGAGCTGGTTGCGATTATCGCTGAACTTGCCGGCGATCGGCTTCGCGAGACCTCTACGATGCGTTGGAGAGTTGGGTTGTGGCTAAGAACGGTCGATCGCCGCCGCCCACTATCGAGCCGCAGACAACGGTGGACATGGGGGTCCTGCACGCGAGATGCAGCGTTGACACGTTCTGCGACCTTGGAGTCTTCCCAATCTTCGATTGGCCGCCTAGGATGGCGTCGAAGGGGGACGATCATGACGCCATCCGTGCTTAGCCAGATCAACGGCGCTGTCGCGACCATCTCGCTGAATCGGCCCGAGTGCCGCAATGCGGTCGATGGGCCGACTGCGGCCGCGCTGCGTGTGGCCTTCGAAGCCTTCGAGGCCGACCCAGCGCTCGCGGTGGCGGTAATGACTGGCGTCGGCGACCATTTTTGCGCGGGAGCGGACCTTGTCGCATTGGCCGATCCGGCATTGCGCAACGTTATCGAGCCGGCCGGCACTTCACCCGGCCCGATGGGGCCCACCCGCATGCTGTTTGCCAAACCGGTAATCGCCGCCATCGAGGGCTATGCGGTAGCTGGTGGTTTGGAATTGGCGCTCATGTGTGATCTTCGCGTGGTCGGCCGCAGCGCGAAGTTCGGCGTCCTTAGCCGGCGCTGGGGCGTGCCGCTTGTGGACGGCGGGACGGTGCGTCTGCCTCGAGCGATCGGCATGAGTCGCGCGCTGGATCTGATTCTCACCGGCCGAGTGGTCGGCGCCGAGGAGGCGCTGGCGATTGGCCTGGTCAACCGCATCGCTGACGATGGCACCGCGCTAGCCGCAGCGCAGGCGTTGGCGCTGCAGATCGCCGCCTTTCCACAGGCGTGCCTGCGTGCGGACCGAGCATCGGCGTACGCGCAGTGGGACCGGCCCATGCCCGAAGCGCTGCGCGAAGAGGGAGCAGCCGGTTATCCGGTGGTAGCCGGCGAGGGGCTAGCCGGTGCAGCGCGCTTTGCTAGGGGCGCGGGCCGCCACGGCAGTGGGGAGCAATAGCCAAGCAAACGACAGCACAGTCTCGGTTGCAACCGATCTGTGCTTTTGGTTGGCAAATTCAAAATGTCCGAGCGATCAAACCCGACCGGTATGGCGGCGCAGTCATTCCATCTGCTACGTCTGGTCAGCTACCAGGCCTCAAAGCCGGCGTTCCTCGCCGCCTTCGACCCGGTCCAGACGCTGTGGCCGCCGAAAAGCGGGCCTTTCCGCGAGCTAGAACGGGACTTCAAAGCTTTCAATTCATGCAGCGTGTAGTTACGCCATCGAACGGCTCATCCGCACGAAGCCACGGGCCGTGCT
>DASPTP010000024.1:0-2225 GCA_035623355.1 Burkholderiaceae bacterium
TACGTATCCGTACGGAAAGAGCTCAAAGAGGCGGCTGCGCGCTTGTGAGCCGTAGCGCTGCGACAAGTGCTTAATAACGAATCGCGCGTCGGCGGCAATCTGGCGGGTTTGGTAGTACTCGCGCATAAAGCCGATGACGTCCCAGTGATCCTCGGACAGCTCGATGTTTTCCTTCGCCGCCACGGCGCGCGCAAACGTCTCACTCCAATCGAGCGGATCGAGCAGATACCCCTCGTCGTCGGTTCGCGGTGACTCTTGCATGGTGCCTGCGGCCTTTTCACCCATTCGTGCTCTCGTAGGCCGGCACGCTCTCCGGGATTTGCGGGGCCTGCTCGTGCAGACGGGCACGCAGTTGTTCGAGCGCATGCGCGTCCGTCGCAAAAATGTTGCTCCGACCAATTTGCTCGGTCAGACCGCTGCGATCCATCACGTCCTGCACTTGTTTTTTCAGGCTGCTGAAGGTCAGTTCGATGCCGTTGGCGCGAAAGCGCTCGACCAGCTTACCAAGGACTTCCACGCCGGAGGCATCCAGGTCGTTGATGCCCCCGCAAGTGATCAGCACGTAGCGCAGGTTGGGAGTATCTCGTTCGAGCTGCAAAAGCGCGTCCTCGAAAAACGAAGCATTTATGAAGTGCAGAGAGCCGTCAAAGCGGATGGCACCCAGCTGGGGGTGCAGCGGCGGCAAGCCAAAGCGCCGGGCATCGCGCAGGACGCCGTCCGGGTGAAAGCCAAGCTGTGCCACGCGCGGCCGCATTAATCGGTACAACATCAGGCCCAGCGAAAGCATGATGCCGGTCACGATCCCGTTTTGGATGTTCGGCGCAAAGGCCAACGTGGCCACGAACGTCGCCACGGCGGCGATGCCATCGTCCCGGCTCGCCCGCCAAGCGCCGCGCAGCGCCGGGAAATTGATGAGGCCGACGACCGCCATGATGATGATCGCGGCGAGCACCGGCTTGGGCAGGTGGTACAGGAGCGATGTGAAAAACAGCAGGGTCAGCAAAACCGCGCAAGCCGCGACGACCGACGACAGTCCCGTCTTGGCATTGGAGGCGAGGTTTAAAGCCGAACGCGAAAACGAGCCGCTGACCGGCATCGACTGAACGAATGCCGCCGCGACCTTGGCCGCGCCCTGCGCGATGAGCTCCTGATTTTCGTTCCAGGGCTGGCGCGTTTTGATGGCGATGACTTTGGCGCTGGACATCGCCTCCATGAAGCTGATCACCGCAATCACGAACGCGGCCGGCAAAAGCGCAACGACCATGTTCCAATCGCCCTTGGGGATGGCAAAGGTCGGCAGGCCCTGCGGAACGGTTCCCACGACCCGCCCGCCCATGTCGGCATAGCCGATCACGCCGCTTACCCAGGTGAGGGCCGCGACCGTCAGCAGCACTCCGGGAAGTTTGGGGGCAAAGCGGCGAAACGCGATCAGCATCACGAATGCGGAGATTCCAAAGGCCAGCGACACGGCGTGCAAGGTGTCGATGTTCGTGATCACCTGCCAAGTATCGAGCAAAAAGTGTTCCGACTGGCGCGAGGGAATGCCCAGCAAGGTCGGCAACTGCGACAGACCGATGATCAGGGCCGCGGCGTTGATAAAGCCCATGAGCACGGGGAAGGACAGAAAATTGAGCAACACTCCCGCGCGAAAGAGGCCAAAGGCCACCTGAAACAGACCGGAGAGCAGCGCGAGCAGGATCACGTGGGTATAAAAGGCGTCGGTACCGCGCATTGCCAGCGGCGCCACGCTGGCCGCGGTCAGAAGCGAAGTCATGGCGACCGGCCCCGTGGAGAGCTGACGCGAAGAGCCAAACACCGCGCCCACGATGGTGGGAAGAAAGGCCGCGTACAGGCCGTAGTAGGCCGGAACGCCCGCGAGCTGCGCGTAGGCCAGGGACTGCGGTACCGCAACCAGCGATACGGTGATGCCCGCGATCGCGTCGTGGCGCAAGTTGTCGGCATCCACGCGCAGGCTTTTCCACTTGGCCCAGTCTCGGAGCATTGCGTCATCCTATGCGATCGACCGGTAATATAGGTTTTGCGGGTGATTGGCCTGCGCGAAGAAAAACCAGCGCTCGGCAAGCAGGCCCAGATATTGCAGCACAAACGCCGCGGCGTACGCACCCGGCGCATCCTGCGCCAGGCCTACGGCAAGCAGTGCGGCCGGCACCACGAACGCGAGCATCGGGAAACCCAGCTGCACTCGGCGCATCCAGGTTGCGCTC
>DASPTP010000025.1:0-49554 GCA_035623355.1 Burkholderiaceae bacterium
CGCAGCTGGCCGATCTTCTTGCGAGCTCCCGCGAGCAGTTGCAAAGCCTGGCCGACTCGCAGGATCTGGAAGCCTTGCGCGCGGCCGAAGCGGTGGCCGCCAACGGCTACCAGAATCTGGCCAAGACGCTTTCGGCCTCGCGCCAACAAGCCGCACAGAGTATGGGGCGCGAGGTCAGCCGGGCGATGCAGGATCTGGCAATGCCTGCGGGAGCCTTTGCCGTTCGGTTGCTGCCCACCCCGCCGTGTGCGGGTGGCCTGGAACGAGCCGAATTTTTGGTCAGCGGGCACGAAGGCGCCAGCGCGCACCCGCTGGCCAAGGTGGCTTCGGGCGGAGAACTCTCGCGCATCGGCCTGGCCATCTCGGTGATCGCGGCGGCCGCCAATTTGGTGCCCACCTTGATCTTTGACGAGGTCGACGCGGGCATTGGCGGACAAGTTGCGGCGACGGTGGGACGGCTGCTGCGCGAGCTCGGGCGCTCCCGACAAGTGTTTTGCGTGACGCACCTGCCGCAGGTGGCCAGCTTTGCCGAACACCATTTTGCCGTTCGAAAATCCAGCCTTCGCGACGGTCGGCCGATTTCGCACGCCGAAGCGCTATCGGGCGAGGCGCGCGTGCAGGAGATCGCACGCATGCTCGGCGGCGCCCAAATCACCGCACTGACGCGCCAACACGCTCGCGAAATGCTCTTGGGCCACTAGGGCTACCGCCCGGGCTATTCGCCCTTGGGCCGATTCGGACAATTCTTGTTGCGGCAAATTCCGTAGAGCGCGAGCGAATGCTCCTGCAGGTCGAAGCCGCGTTCCGAGGCAACGCGTCGTTGCCGCTCCTCGATCTCCGGGTCGACAAATTCCTCCACGTGCCCGCAGTTTACGCAGACGAGGTGATCGTGGTGCGGGCCTTCGTTGAGCTCAAAGACCGCGCGGCCCGCCTCGAAATGGCGCCGCGAAAGCAAGCCCGCCTGTTCGAACTGCGTCAAAACGCGGTAGACCGTCGCCAGACCCACATCGAGACGGTCGGCGCTGAGCAGCCGATAGACATCCTCGGCGCTCAGGTGGTGTTCTCCGGCTTGGCCAGCCTGCCGCTGGAAAATCTCGAGGATCTTCAGGCGCGGAGCGGTCGCCTTCAGTCCACTGACTTTCAGTTCGGTCGAACTTGGGTTTCGCGTCATCATGTGCTCTTCGGCGCATTAAGAAGCCACAAACCACCGACGGTTGGCGTCCTTGCCATGCGCCCGTCGATGTTTCCCGGGACTCCCCTCACGGCGGCGGCCGGAGAGGACCTCACCCACAAGTTATCATAGCGTCGCTGCATTGCCGAACGGCGCATTGTGCGTCTCCTAACTTTGTCCTGGGTCATGATTCGAAGATTCCCCGCAATGTGCATGGCCGCCATCGCCCTGACCGCGAGTGGCTGCTCCGCGGCCTGGATACCGAACTGGCTGCGACCCTACCGCCCGGACGTGCAGCAAGGCAACGTGGTGACAAAGGACATGGTCGATCAGCTGCGCCCCGGGATGACGCGCGACCAGGTGCGATTTCTCCTGGGCACTCCCATGCTGCAGGACATTTTCCACCTGAGCCGGTGGGATTATCCGTACTATTTGCGCCGGCGCACCGGCGAGACGCAAATCCGCAAGCTCGCGGTGTATTTCGAGGACGGCAAGTTGGCGCGCTTTGATAGCGACTCGATGCCGACGGAGCCACTCGCCGACACCTTGATCCTCGGTCAGAAACCCAAAGCGGCCGGGGCCAGCGCAACGCAGCAAAATTCGCCAGCGGTTCCCAAATGAAAGCCGCGTCCTGCGCCAAAGACGGCAGGCAGCGCATTGCCGCATGAAGATTGCCATCGCCGGTAGTAGCGGCCGCATGGGCCGCACGGTCGTTGAAGCGGCGCTCGGCGCCAGCGATCTGCAGATCGTTGCCGCGCTCGATCGTCCCGACAGCCCCGAGCTGGGCCGGGACTGCGCGGAATTTCTGGGTAAAAAAATTGGCGTGCCCATCGTGGCGGACCTCGATGCGATCGCTCGCGCCGACGTGCTGATTGACTTTACTCGTCCGGCGGCGACGCTGGCGCACTTGCCGATATGCAGCGCACGGGCGGTTCGTGCGGTCATCGGAACGACCGGCTTTGATGCCGCCGGCAAAGCGGCACTGGCGGCGGCGGCGGAGCAAACGGCACTGGTCGTGGCGCCGAACATGAGCGTCGGTATGCAAGCGATGTTGCGCTTGGTCGAACTCGGTGCGCGGCTCCTGGCCCAAGGCTACGACCTGGAAATTGTCGAGACGCACCATCGCGACAAGGTCGATGCCCCGTCGGGCACGGCATTGCAGCTCGGGGAGGCGGCGGCGCGCGCGCGCGGCCAGAAACTCGAGTCTTGCGCGGTGTTTTCGCGCCATGGCAATACCGGGCCACGGCCCGAGGGCAGCATCGGATTTTCCGCCGTCCGCGGCGGCGACGTCATTGGGGACCACACCGTCTTGTTTGCCGGTACGGGCGAGCGCATCGAGCTCACGCACCGTTCGTCGAACCGTCAGGCGTACGCGCTGGGCGCCCTGCGCGCCGCCCGCTTTGTGCTGGGTCGCACCAGGGGCCTGTACGACATGCGGGATGTGCTGACGCAGTGAGCCCGTGCAGCGGCGGCCTGCGCGCGTGCGTGTTCGCTGCCTTGCTCGTCGCGCTGCCGGGCATCGCCGCCCAAGCGGTCGTCGACGACGACGGCCGGTCAGTTGCGCTGGCGCGGCCCGCCCAGCGCATCGTCAGCCTTGCGCCCGGCATTACCGAGATGCTTTTTTTGCTCGGGGCCGGCGAGCGCATTGTGGCGGTGAGCGAATTTTCCGACTACCCGCTTGCGGCCCAATCCTTGCCGCGCGTGGCGCGCGCCCAGGCCATTGACCTCGAGAAAATCGCGGCACTGCAACCGGACTTGATCGTCGTCTGGGGCAGTGGCTACTCGCCGGTGCTGCAGCAAGCCCTGTCGGGACTTGGTGTCCCGGTGTACGCGTACGAACCGGCCTCGCTCGAAGCGATCGCCACCTCGATCGAGCGCCTCGGCACGCTAACCGCATCGGCCCGCGCGTCGTCGATCAGCGCGCAGTTTCGCGCGCTCCTTGCCAATCTGCGCGATCGCTATGCGCTGCGTTCGCCGGTGCGCGTCTTCTACCAGGTCTGGGCGAGGCCCTTGATGACCTTATCGGGCCGGCACCTGGTCAGCGAAGTCATGCGCACCTGCGGCGCGCGCAATGTGTTTGACGATCTGACGCCCCTCGTGGCAACGGTTGGCGTCGAGTCGATCATCGCGGCCCAGCCGCAAGTGATCATCGCCGCCGAGCCCGGCGCGGTCGACCGCGGCGCGCTCGACTTCTGGCGCCGCTATCCCCAGGTGCCGGCTGTCGCCCGCGGCCTGCTGGTCACTTTAGACGCCGATGAGCTTGACCGCGCGTCGGTTCGCATACTGGATGCGACCCGCGCGTTGTGCGAACAAGTGGACCGGGCGCGGCACTGAGCGTGCGCCCCTGCGCCGCGGCTTGCACCGCCAGCGTCAAACGGCCCGCCGACCCTCGCTGATCCAGTGAATAATCGGCGCCCATTGCTCGATGTCTTGCTGAACCCGGGCGGGTGCCACGTCCCACAGCGTCAGCCCCTGCGCCGCAAGCTGCACATAGATTTGCGCGTCGCGCAAGAAGCCGAGAAACGGCGCGCGGGTTTGCTGCACGTACCGGTCGAGCTGTTGCGCGGCGCGCGTGCGCGGATCCGCGCGTGTGGCAACGAGCGCCACGCGGCCGTTGGCAATGGAGGCGCCCTGCTCGGCCAGCTTCCCCAGAAAGGCGTGGGTCGCCTCGATGTCAAACAGCGACGCTTGCAAGGGCACGATGATCTTGGCAGCAATCCGGACCGCATCGCGCAGCTCCGAGCCGTTGATTCCGGCCGGCGTATCGAGCACGATGTGCGTGACGCCGCGCGGCGGTTTGGCGACCGCCCGCTCGTCGAACTCCCAGGACGTGATTGCCGCGGCGCTTGGCGGCCGCAGGCGGAGCCAGCCGCGAGCGGTTTGTTGGCGGTCCAAGTCGCCGAGCATGGTGCGCTCGCCGCAGCCGGCATAAAAACCGGCGAGATTGGAAGCGACGGTCGACTTGCCGACGCCGCCTTTGGAATTTGCAACGAGAATTACAGGCATGAGATTGTGAGTTGCGCTTGCGCGAGTTGTTGAGAAAGACAAAGCTGCGACTATATCGGAAGTCGATCAGGACGGGACGCCACCCGTTGACACGAACACGCGATGCGCATCGATTTCGATCTGCACAATCGACGTTCCGAACAGCTGCGAAAGATTTTGTTGTGTGAGCACGCTCTGGCTTGTGCCGGCTTGCCAGCGTCCGTCGCCGGCAAGCAGCAACGCATGGGTGGCAAAGCGCGCCGCGGCATTGATGTCGTGCAAGGCGCCGATATACGTACACGCCGTGCGTTGGCCCAGCCGATGCAAGACCTGGACCTGATGGCGAGGATCCTGGTGCGAAATGGGCTCATCGAGCAGCACAAGGGGGGTTTGCTGCGCCAGGGCCGCGGCCAGCGCCACGCGCTGACGCTCTCCGCGCGATAACTGGCGCACGTCGCGTTGCGCCAGGGCTTCGCAGTCCATGGCAAGGAGGCACTCCCGTGCAAATTGTTCGCTGCGGCCTTCGGTTTGGTCCGCCTTGCCAACACCCTGATGCATGCGATAGCGGGCCGCCATCACGGTATCGAGCGCACGGGTGGCAAACGGATCAAACCAGCGATCGGCGACCAGCGCACGCAAACCGGCCAATTGCGCAACGCTCCAGCGCGACAGCAAGCGGCCGGCCAGTTCGATCGAACCGCCGTCGGCCGCGCGTACGCCCGCGAGAACCTGTAGCAAGGTGCTCTTGCCTGCTCCGTTGGGTCCCACCAGTGCCCAGCGTTCGCCGGCCGCAACGTCGATGTCCAACGAGCGAATCAGCCAACGCTGCGCATAGCGAACGTCCAGCGCGCGACACGCCAGCAGCGCGGCGGTCATGGCCGTTGCAGCTGCCAGAGGAACACCGGTACGCCGACTAGCGCGGTCAACGCCCCCACCGGCAGCTGCAGCGGAGCGGCGATCGTGCGGCCGATCGTATCGGCCAGTAGCACGAGGATCGCGCCCAGCAAGGAGGCGGCCGGCAATACCACGCGCTGATTCGTACCGACAAAATAGCGCACCAAATGCGGGGCCACGAATCCGACAAAGCCGACGGCACCGGCCAGCGCCACCGCCGATCCGGTCGCCACGGCGGTCAGCGCAACCAGTCGACGGCGCACCCGTGTCGTGGCCACGCCCTGCGTGTAGGCCTGCAACTCTCCGCCCAGCATCAGGGTGAGCGCCGGTGCATCGCGCAGCGCCAGGGCCAGCAGCAGCACCCAGGCGAGTGCGGCCGCCGCTGCCAGCGCCAAGTTGACGGCACCACCCAAGTCACCGAGCAGCCAAAACACCATGGTGCGCAGCCGGCCGTCGGGAGCCAAGGACAGCACAATGCTCAGAGCGGCCGCGCACAGGGACGCGATCATCACCCCGGTGAGCAATATCGTGCTGTCACGGCCCGGCTCCACGGGCGCATCGCGCGCGAAGAGCGCGCGATGCGCCAACAAAAATAACAGCAACATTGCGGCAAGAGCGCCGCCCGCGGCAAACAACGCGACGGCCGCAGCGCCCGCGCCCAGGGCAATGGCCAGCATCGCCGCGCAGGACGCGCCGCCGGAGACGCCGAGCACGTAGGGATCGGCCAGAGAATTACGCAGCAATGCCTGCAGCAGCGCCCCCGAAAGCGCCAGCATGCCTCCGACGGCCATGCCGGTTAGCGCGCGCGGCAGACGCAGCGCAAGCACCGTGCTGGCCAAGGACGGCTCGCTGGCGCCCAGCACCAGCAGCCGCAGTGCGCGCAGCAACGCGCCCGTGTCCACCTCGACGCTGCCAAACCGCAGAGCCGCGGCCAAGGCCGCCACCGCGGCAGCCAGCAGCACGGCAAGGGCGCGGGTAGCATGCAGGGGTCGCGGGAGCACGGCGGGCCTCGTTTCAGATCCGCCCCTCGACGCCGGCGATGACGAGCCGGGGCAGGGTGTTATAGCCGTCAACGAGCTGGTAGCTGGCGTTAAAGACATTTTCCACGCGCAGGTGCACTTGCACGCGCTCATTGATGCGGTACTGCAGCGTCATGCGCGCCAAGTCGTAAGGCGCCAGCTGAACAGTCCCAAACGGCGCCAGAATCTCGATGTCGTTGCGCGCCCCGGTTCGCTGCCATTGCGCCCCCGCGCTCCATGGTCCCCGCGTATAGGCGGCCGAGAGATTGATGACGTAGCTTGCCCGTCGCAGCAGGGGTGCATCCGTGTCGAGGTCGCGCGCCCGCAGTACGCTCAGACTGCCGCCGAGGCGAAACGATCCGATGGTTGCGGCCGCTTGCCACTCGCTACCGTCCATGCTTGCGGCACCTACGTTAATCGACTGGTAGGTGGGCCCCGGACCAACCTCGATCAGGTCCGCAACGCGGGTGTGGTAGACCGAGACGCTGGCATTGGCGCTACGGCCCGTCCAGCGCAGGCCGACTTCCTCGCTGGTCGCCCGTTCGGGCTGCAGCGAGGGGTTGCCACTGATGGGGTAATACAGATCGTTAAAGCTGGGCGCCCGAAACGCGTTCGACGCCTGCGCCGTGATCTTCCACGAGGGCGCGAACGACCAGCCGTAGCCGATCAGCCCCGTCGTGGCGCTGCCAAAATCGCTGTAGCGGTCGTTGCGCGCATTGATCTGCCACTGCTGCACGCCGACGTGTCCGAGCGTGCCCAGCCAGACCGAGTCCACCGTACGGGAAAACGACGTCACGACGACGTTGTTGCCCGTCGGGTCGTAGGCGTTCGATGCGCCGTCTTGTATCAGATGCTCCCATCCCGCGGTCAGGTCGATGCCCGGTCGGATCGTCGTTACGTCTTGCAGCGTCACCGAACGGTTGCGGCTGTAAAACTCGTTATTGTCGTTGTCCGAAAACGGATAGTCGTTGTTCGGATCGTTGTTCGGGACGTTGGAGACGTTGACCGAATCATCGTGCGTCTGGGCGAGCGACACACTGAGGTTGGAATTGCCAAAGCGGTGTGCCGCCGTCAGACCATAGCCGTATTGTGAGCGATGTTCGATTTGCGTGGCGAGGCTGGCCAGGGCCAGTGCCTCGCCCGGCGTCGTCCCGATGGAGTTAAACGCATCGTCCCAGTCGGTGTCGTTGCGGTTGCCCCAGGCCCATGCCGTCAGGTCTCCCCAGATGCCGTGCTGATCGAAGTGCAACGAGCCGTTGCGATTCCAATTGCCGTCGACGGAAGGATTGATGTAAGGAACCTGCGCCACGCTGATGGCACCGATGGCCTGCTGCGTGAGGTATCCGGCCGAGGCGCTGAACATGCCGCTGCCGAGTGGCATGCTGAAGCTGGCACTGGCGTCGCGCGTCATGCCTTGCCCGGCCTCGGCGAGCGCCTCGGCGCCCGGGCGCGTGCCGGCGCGCGTAAAGATCTGCACGACGCCGCCAATGGCTTCCGAGCCATACAGGCTCGACAGATTACCGCGCACGATTTCGATGCGATCGATCGAGTCGGTCGCGATTCCGCCCAGGTTGGGCGCGCCGCCCAACACGCTGTTGAAACGCGCCCCGTCGATGAGTACCAGCACCTGGTTGGAGTTGGCGCCGCGCACGAAAAGCGAGGTCTGCGCCCCTTGCCCGCCAGCGCGCGCAAACTCCAGGCCGACCTGGCGGCTGAGCAGCTCGGCCAGATCGCGCGACTGGGTTGCGTCAATGTCTTCGCGTGTGAGCACCGTAACGCTGGGCAGGGCCTCAGTCACGGATTGCTCGATTCGGGACGCCGTGACCACGATCGGGGTTACGGCCGGCTCCTGCTGTGCGCTCGCAGCCGCCGGCGCGAGAGCCAATACGGCGAGCGCGGCGCAAAGGGCGCGAGCCACGCGCGACTTTGCGTGCAAAGGGGCGCAGCGACCCCGCAGATAGCACAAGAACGCCATTCCAATCCGGCCCACCGCCGGTACGGAGCGTCCGCTACCCGATGCCAACGAGAAATCCGCCGCTCGATCGCGCGGCCCCTCGCCACCACCCCGCGGCGAACGCATGAGCATCGCACCGGCGCCGCCAGGGGCGGCGCCGGTGAACCCGCTTCGGCCGGTCTCCGGGCTGAGAGCATCCCGATCGCCTTCCCGCGACGCCGGGCGGCATCACAGTGGCAGTTGATCCGGACGACACCGGCAAAAAACCGCCGGTGAGGCTCTCTTACCGTTGCGGGGGCAGCACAGTTTGGCGCAAGGACGCGCCGCTGTTTCCCGTTTCACCGTCGGCCGGAATGGATACCGGCGCAACGGAACCGAAGGCCGTCACAGTGTAACAGCGGCGCTGCGGTGCTACCATGGCTGGATGCTGGATCAATTGGACGCATTGACTTCGCGCATGCAGGAGCTCATTGCCCATGTGCGCCAGCTACGCGAAGAAAATCACCAGCTGCGAACCCAGCTCGCCAGCTCCAAGACGGAGTTAGCGGAGCTCAACGAGCGCATCGCAACGGCGACGCGCCGTCTGGACGACCTGATCGAGCGGCTGCCGCGCGAGATGCGTCAAACCGATGGCGCCTGAGCCCGACGCGATCGGTCGGCGTCCTTGGGCAACGGGCGCGGCGCATTGGGAGCGGTCGGCTGGCTGAGGCGGAGAGCGGGCGCGATGGAGCAGATCACCCTTAGCATTCTGGGTCGCGAGTACCGCGTGGCGTGTCGCCCGGAGGAGCGCAACGAACTGCTGGCGTGCGCACACTACGTGGATCAGAAGATGATCGCCATTCGCGACGGGGGCAAGGTGCTGGGCACGGACCGTATCGCGGTGATGGCCGCGCTGCAGATTGCGCAGGAGCTCTTTGGCGCCAAGGGCACCGATGGGGCCGCGATCGCCGACGTGCGCCGACGCTTGCGCGACTTGACGGCGCTCGCCGACGAAATTCTGGCACCCCAAGAAAAGCTCTTTTGAGATCCCCTTTTTTTTCGTCTTGCGGTGTTCGGCCGTGCAACGGCGGCGGGTAAAATGGTGCGTCCCTGCGGTGTTCGCGCATAGACCTTTTTGTTCCTTGAACCAATGCGCTGTGCGCAAGGTTGTCGGGCTCGCGTCGTGGTGTGATCGGCACGCGTTTGCTGAACCTAAAGGACGCGGACGGCGACCACCCTGAACCCACGGTTCAGGACACCAGGTCGGGCGGCACGCGCGGGGATTTCTTCCAGCCCGGAAGCGAGAACCCACGGGTTCAGGTGCGATGTCGGCGGTGCGGTATTGGTTGATGAAATCCGAACCGGCGGAGTGCTCGATCGATGGCGCTCTTGCCGCGCCGGGATCGACGGTTCCGTGGACCGGCGTGCGCAACTACCAAGCACGCAATTTCTTGCGCGACCGGATGCGGGTCGGCGACGGGGTGCTTTTTTATCACTCGAGCTGTGCGCAGCCCGGCATCGCCGGCATCGCGCAGGTCGCCAGCAAACCGTATGCCGATCCGACGCAGTTTGACCCGCACAGCAAGTACTTCGATCCGCAATCGGACCCGGCCGATCCGCGCTGGGTCCTGGTGGACGTTCGCGCCCTGCGCAAGAGCCGCTTGATTTCGATCGCCGAGCTGCGTTCGCACAAACCGCTTGCGGACATGATGGTGCTGCGCCGGGGCAACCGGCTGTCGATTACGCCCGTAAGCGCGAAGCACTGGCGCTTCATCACGCAGCGCCTGCTCGCGGACGCTCGATAGGCACTGTCCCCCCAAGTTCCGGGCCGCGAGCCGTTTACGGGCGCTTGGCGACTTGTCGCGCGAAAGCGGGCCGCATCTGCGCCACGGCCTGCCAGCGCCGATTGGCTTCGCCGAGCAGCCCGGCTTGATCCAGTGCAATGGCAAACAGCACGTCTTCGGCCGTGCCCGTCGTATCGGTTTGTTGCGCTCGCGCTTGCTCGGTGATTTTCGCCAGCGCGTCCATGCGCTCTTGCGTCGTGCGATCCACCAGGCGAAACTCGGTTGCCGTTTCGGCGCGCCGACCATCGTCGGCGAGCGCTTCGATCGTCCACAAGTAGGGTTGCTCGCGCGCCCAAGGCAATTGCGCGGGCAGCGCAACCATCGTATCGCGGGTGTTTGCCGAAAACAGCACCGCGCCCTGTGCATCGATGAGCCGCACCGCGTACTGCCAGCTTTGCGAACCCCGCCCATACGGTGTTTTCCAGCGCAGGGCATCCAGGTCCGCCTCGAGTTGCGCGCCCACCGGGGACTGGATCCGCAGGTCCGCACCCGAAGCGGCGCGCAGCGCGACGCTGGCTCGCCCAAGCAGCGCGGGCTCAATGTGCAGTGCGCGCCAGGCCTGCGCCAGATCCCGCACGGCAATCCGATCGTTGGCGTGCCGGCCGATCACCGCGTCGTCGTGCAGCAGGAAGCGACCCGGACCGAAGAGCAAAAAAAGCCGCGGCACGCCAGAAAAATAAGCGATTTCCACGCGCGCGTTTTCGGCAAGCACGAGCTCGTCGGAGCGATCGAGCACGTCAAGCGCCTCGAGCGCGCGGCGGTGCCCCGCGCGCAGCAAACTTGCGCTCGCGCGAAGGTCGGTGACCACGGCAACCGGCGCATCGACCGGCGAGGCCGATCGCGCAGCCCCGACCGCCAGACCGCAACAAAATATGCCCAGCGCGCCGGCAAGCAGCGCGCGGCGCCGACTTTGTTCCTGTGCGCCCGGCATCGGTTTGCCCCTCCCCGCAAATAGCGTATTGCCGATCGCCAACCTCCGAAAGCTCGCTTGGGCCTTGCGCACCGCGCAAAAGCGGTAATCGCCGCGCCTACCGCGATTGCCCCGGCGCGGTCACGACGGCGGGAGCGGCGGCCTCCAGCCGCACACCGCAACCGGGGAATGGCCCCGAAGGGGCTGCTCGCCCAGGTCGCGCAAATCGGACGGCGCGGCCGATAGCCGCCGGGCGAAGGCTCGGGTCATCAGCACGGTTGCGTCCTGCGTCTTGGCGAGTTCCTGTAAACGCGCGGCCACATTGACCGCGTCGCCCAGGGCCGTGTAGTCCCTGCGCTCGTCGCTGCCCAGATCGCCGACAAGGACCTCTCCAAAGGACAGGCCAATCGAAACTTCGAGCGCGGGGACGCCGCGGCCAGTGAGTTCGCTCGCGTTCATCTGAGCCACCGCATCGAGCAGCTGGCACGCGGCGGCAAAGGCCCGGTCGCAAGGCTGCGCCTGCGCTTGCGGCGCCCCAAACAGCACCAGGATGCCATCGCCGCGAAAATTATCGATCGTGCCGCCCTGCGCATGCAAAAGCGGTGTGATGCGCCCGTAGTATCGATTGAGCGTGTCGCGCACAATCTCGGGGTCCGCCGTCTCGGACCAGGTCGTAAATCCGCGAAGATCGGCAAACAGCAAGGCGATCGCGCAGCGCGTGCCGCGCGTGTCCGTTGGGCCTCGCAGCAGGGCCTGCAGCAAATGCGGGCTTAAGTATCCGCCCAAACGGCGGCGCAGGCGCTCGCGCTCCCGGTGTGCCGCGGCCAGATCGAGCGCGCCGCGGGCTACCACCGCAATTGCGCCCGCAAGCATGGCCTGGCCGGGCGCAAGCACCCAACCCAGGGCGTGCACGAGACTGGCCGTGGCAAATGCGCACGCCCAGGACCCCGCAAGCGCCCACCAGCGCAGCCAGGCGCCAGCGACCAAGCCAATCGACGCCATTGCCGCAAGCAACGCAAGTTGCGCCAAAAGCGGTGCCGGCCTCAGCAGCCCGGCACCGGCCGCGTTGCGCAGCACCTGGGCCGTGAGGATGACGCCGGGTTGCGCCGTCCCGGGAAACTCCCAGGCGCTGAGCGCCGCCGGCAGTTGCAGTCGGTCAAGATAGGGAAGCACGGAGCCAAGCAGCACGATCTGCCCGCCAAAGAGTTCCTGCAGGCCGCGAGCATCGTCCCGCCGAGATCGCGCAAGCACTTCGCCCAAGGGCACGTAGGAAAACGCCGCTCCGCGGGTAAAGTCGATCCAACCCGCTTCGGCCAGCGCGCCCTCGCGCCCAAATCGGCGTGCAACGCCCGCGGCAAACGTCGGCACCGCCAGCCGAACGCGGTCGCTCGAAGGCAAGCGGGCTTCTTGCGGGCGACGCTCGTGGAGTCGCAACGAAAAGAGCGGCCGGTACTCGGGGTCGGTGCAAGCGGTACCGTAGCGCGCGGAGGCGGCCTCCGGATCCGGATCGAAGCGACGTACGACCCCGTCGCAGTCGATGGGAAACAGTGCCAAGCCAAAGGCCTGCCCGCCGCCCGCCGCGGCCAGCAACGGCGCGGGCGGAATTCGGGGATGTCCGTCGGCATCGACGTCCAGCACCAAATTGATGCCAGCCGCTGCGCGCGCGGCCAGAAGGCCGCGCATGAGCTCCCGATCAAGTCCCGGCACAAGGTGTTCGAACGAGCGCTCCGGCAACGCGACATCCATGCCGATCGCCAACGGGCCGGCCGCCGCGATTGCCTCGAGCGCTCGCCCCAAAGGGGCGTGCAACATGGCCATCGGCAAACCCTGCGCGTTCAAGCTTGCCTCGTCGATCCCGACGATAACGACTTGCGGCCCTGCCGGCAGGGCGCCTTGCGGATCGCGCAGCGCCCGCACCACGTGGACCTGCGCGTCAAATAACAGCCCATCGACCCGGTCGATGATGTTCAGCGCGTAACCGATCGCGCCCGCGAGGGCAACGCCCATTGCGGCCGCCAACAGTCCCCGAGCACCTCCCCTCACCGCCTCAGTCCCCCGCGCCGGGCAAGCCGCGCCGCGGCCAACGCCCCTGCGCTGCGCCCCCCATGGCCCGACATCTCGCATGCGCCCGCAGTCTTTCTACGGCGCCGCATTTTCGCATTGCTTGTGGGTCCGCGGTGCTGCGGGGCTGCCCCAGACCGTCTGCGCGGGCTTCGCCGACGGCGACGCTTGTCAGCCCGCCGCCCGTCGCGGTAATGTGGTCTGCCGAATGCCCCGAGTCAGACGATGCGCATCGTACAAGCGAGGCAAGCCGCACGCACCCAGCGTGCACGAACCAAGCCATTGCGCCGAAGCAAAGGCGCGTGGCACCCGGCCATACAAAACCTCGCGGACCCTACCGCCCGCCAGATCGCCGAGATCGGAAAGATTCGCAGTTTTGCCAAAGACAGTCTCCTGATTCGGGAAAGCGACACGTCTGGCGACCTGTTCGTCATCCTCGCGGGTGCCGTTGCCGTTTTTGTCGCCGACCCCGATGGGCGCGAAATGATCTTGGCGCACTACGGACCGCCCGCTTTCGTGGGGGAAATGGCGCTTGACGGCCAGCCGCGCAGCGCTTCGGTGCGCGCGGTCGAGCCGACCGTTTGTGCGGTCGTCACGCGCCGGGCGTTGCGCCGGGCCATCGGCGCCGATCCCCAAATTGCCGTACGCCTTTTTGCCACGGCCGCCCAGCGTGTGCGCAGCGCCACCGGCGTCGTGAAGAGCCTGGCCTTGTCCAACGTCTATCGGCGGGTCGCGGGTCTGCTCGAGTCGCTGGAGTACATCGAGATGGACGGGGCGCTTTGGACGCGCGAGCCCTTGCGGCAACGGGACATTGCCAACCGCGTTGGCGCATCGCGCGACATGATCAGCCGGGTTCTGAAGCAGCTGCGCTTGGGCGGCTACATCGCGATGCGCGAGCGGCGCATCAGCGTCCTTCGCCGGCCGCCGGCGCGCTGGTAGTGCGCGCACGCCGCACGAGTATCGGCAGCAGCACCGCGCCAAGGATCACCATCGGCAGCGACAGCCACTGGCCGAGGGATAGGCGCAGTGCCAGCAGCCCGAGAAAATCGTCCGGTTCGCGCGCAAACTCGGCAAGAAATCGCAAAGCGCCGTAGCCGATCAGGAAAAAACACCCGACGAGGCCGGGCGCGCGCGGTTTGCGCGAAAACCACCAAAGCAGCGCAAAGAGCAGCAGGCCCTCGAGTGCGACCTGATACAACTGCGAGGGATGCCGCGGTATCGCGTCGTGCGCCTGTGGGAACACCATCGCCCAGGGCCATACCGCCGGATCGGCGGGCCGTCCCCAAAGCTCGCCATTGATGAAGTTGCCGATCCGTCCGGCCGCAAGTCCCAGCGGAATCAGCGGCACGACAAAATCGGCAACCTGCAGAAAGCTCTTTCGGCGCCATCGTGCGAAGAGCCAGATCACGACGACCACTCCGAGAATTCCGCCGTGCGAGGCCATGCCGCCCTTCCACAGCATCGGGATCTCGAGCGGGTGTTGCAGGTAGTACTCGGGACGGTAAAACAGCACATAGCCCAGGCGCCCACCAACAATGACGCCAAAGACTCCCCAAAACAGCAGATCCTCCACGTCACGGCTCGTAAACCCCCGCCAGGCCTCGCGCGCGCGCCAGCGCCCGAGCAGCAAAAACTGCGCAAAGCCCAGCAGGTACATCAGCCCGTACCAGCGAACCGGCAGGGGTCCGATCCAAAACGCGACCGGGTCAAATTGCGGGTGCACGAGCATTGCCGTCTGCCGAATTCCTCGCGATCACAGCCTAAAATGGCGCATTGTAGTGTTCCGTCCCTTTCTCCGACCGACTCCAGCGAACCGCAAATGGCCCACAACGACCGCTCGCGCCATGTCACGCAGGGCATCGCCCGATCTCCCAATCGCGCGATGTATTACGCGATGGGGTACCACGAAGAGGACTTCGACAAGCCGATGATCGGCGTTGCCAATGCCCACTCGACCATTACGCCATGCAATTCGGGTTTGCAGCGTCTGGTCGACGCCGCCGTCGCCGAGATTGCCCACGGCCAATGCAATTCGCAGGTCTTCGGCATACCGACTGTCTCCGATGGTATCGGGATGGGTACCGAAGGCATGAAATACTCGCTGGTTTCGCGCGAGGTCATTGCCGATGCCATCGAGACCTGCGTGAGCGGTCAGTGGATGGACGGTGTGCTCGCGGTCGGCGGCTGCGACAAGAACATGCCCGGCGCAATGATCGCGATGGCCCGATGCAACGTTCCGGCGATTTTTGTCTATGGCGGGACGGTCAAGCCCGGACACTACAAGGACAAGGACCTGACGATCGTATCGGCGTTCGAGGCGGTCGGCGAGTTCACCGCCGGACGGCTTTCCGAAACGGACTTTCGGGAAATCGAGCGCCGCTGTATCCCGGGCTCGGGTTCCTGCGGCGGCATGTATACCGCCAACACCATGAGCTCGTCCTTCGAGGCACTGGGCATGAGCCTGCTGTATTCCTCCACCATGGCCAACCCGGACGCCGAGAAGCTGCAAAGCGCCGCCGAATCGGCGCGAGTCCTGATGCAGGCCGTCGAAAAGAACCTGCGCCCGCGCGACATCATCACCCGCGAGTCGATTGAAAACGCGATCAGTCTGGTCATGGCCGTCGGTGGCTCGACCAACGCCGTGCTGCACTATCTGGCCATCGCGCACGCCGCGCAGATCGATTGGACGATGGACGATTTTGAGCGCATCCGGGCGCGGGTTCCCGTGTTGTGCGACCTCAAACCCTCGGGGCGCTACGTGGCCACCGATCTGCACCGCGCCGGCGGCGTTCCCCAGGTTCTCAAGATGCTGCTCGTCAACGGCCAGCTGCACGGCCACTGCCGCACCATCACCGGTCAGACGATGGAAGAAGCACTCGACCAGGTTCCGGCGCGGCCCCGGTCCGATCAGGACGTCATCCGCCCTTGGGAGAACCCGATGTATCGACAAGGGCACCTGGCCATCTTGCGGGGAAACCTGGCACCCGAAGGATGCGTGGCCAAGATCACGGGGCTGAAAAGCTCGTCGATGTCCGGACCCGCGCGCGTGTTTGACTCTGAAGATGCGGCGATGCAGGCCATCTTGGCCGATCGGATCCGCGCGGGGGACGTCATCGTCATCCGCTACGAGGGACCCAAGGGAGGACCCGGCATGCGCGAGATGCTGGCCCCGACCTCCGCCATCATCGGCAAGGGACTGGGCGAGAGCGTCGGCCTGATCACCGACGGACGGTTTTCCGGGGGCACCTGGGGAATGGTCGTAGGACACGTGGCCCCCGAGGCATACGTCGGCGGTGTCATCGCGCTCGTACAGGAGGGCGACACCATCGCGATCGACGCCGAGCGGCGCTTGCTGCAGCTTCAGGTCAGCGAGGAGGAGCTTGCGCGGCGGCGCGCCCGCTGGAAGGCCCCTGCGCCGCGCTACACGCGCGGCGTCCTGGCAAAGTTCGCCCGGCTCGTGTCGAGCGCGAGCCGGGGGGCGATCACCGACGGCGATCTGACGCTTTGACGCCGGGCCGAAACTAGCGGCGCTCCACCCAGTACAGCGCCGCCAGAGCGCAGGCCAACGCCACGAGGGCCGGCAGCCCGGCGACCACGACGGGCGGCCAGGTGTTGATCATTCCCAGATGCGAGAACAGCTTGTTGATCGCGTAAAAGAGCACCCCGATCATGATGCCGGCAAAGATCTTCAGGCTCACCGTGCCCGCGCGCACGTGCAGATAGGCAAAGGGCAGCGCGAGCGCCATCATGACGACGCACACGAGCGGATAAAACAGCTTTTTCCACAGCGCGATCTCGTAGCGATCGGTGCGCTGGTGGTTTTGCGTCAGATGGCCGATATAGTGATACAGGCTGTAGGCACTTTGGCGCTCGGGCTGCACCAGAAGCACGCCGAAGATTGCCGGGGTCAGGTCGGACTGCCATAGCCGTAACGGCTCGTGCACCACGCGGGTTCCCTCTTGCGGAAGCTGCGCCACGGGGGAGGCCGGATTTGCCTGCGCTTCGACGGGCGGCAGCTGCGTATCGACGACATCGGCCAGCAACCAGCCGCGGCCGCTCTCGTAGGTCCCGCTCGCGGCCGTGCTCATCGAGCGCAGATGCAACTCCGGGTCGAACTCGAAAATGCGCCAGCTATTAACCGTTCCGTCCGCATTAACCTGCGCCACATTGACAAACCGCAGTCGATCGGGCTGCCCATCGCGGCCATGCACCAGATCACGGACCCAGACGCCCGAGCGAAACTCTTGTCCGATTGCCACCCCGATCGCGCGCGAACGAAAGCGCTGCGCCAAGTCCTCGGCCGGTGGGGCGATGAGTTCGCCGAACACGTACGCCAGCGCAACAAGGCCCAGGCCGACCCATAGCACGGCATCGGCCAGGCGCCGGGTCGTCATTCCGGACACGCGCATGATGGTGAATTCCGAATTGGCCGCAAGTTTGGACAAGGCGTAGATCGTCCCGATTAGCGCCGCGATCGGCATCAGCTCGTAGGCGTGGGCCGGCGTGAGCAGCGCGACAAAGGCCAGCACATGGCCGATCTGGTAATTGGCCCGGCCCAGATCCCGAAGCTGATTGATCAGATCAAAGAGCGCGAAGATGCCCAGCAGCGCAAGCAGCACAAACAGGGTCGCCGTGGCGATCTCCCGCCAAAGGTAGCGGCGCAGCGTTTGCATCGATCAGCTCGCCGTCCGCAACGCGGGCCGCGGCCAGCGTGGCAGCCAGCGGCGCAGGTACACGCGACGCGCGAACAGTGCCGCCAGCAGGAAAACGGCAACCGCGTGCGCCAGCCAGACGGCCGTGGCAAAACCCAGGCGGCCGTTTTGCACCGAGGCCTGCATGATTTGAATCGAATTGAGGTAAATGAGCGCAAGCAGGGTTGCCAGGATCAGATTGGCCGAGCGCCCGACTCGCGGATTTACGTACGCCAGCGGCACGGCGAGCAGCGCCAGGACGATCGTCGCCACGGGAAGCGCGATGCGTCCGAGCAGCTCGCCCAGATTGCGCGGACTCGGATCCACCAGCAGCTCCCAGGTGGGCAAAGTCCGCACGTTGGTGTTGGTCAGCGGCGCTTCCGGTTGCGTGTCCAGGCGGATCGCGTAGCGCTCGAATTCGAGCACCCGGTGCTCGGCAATGCCCGGCGAGCCCTCGTAGCGCCGCCCGTGGCTCAGCACCAAGAACCGCGAACCGTCGGTGTGCGTCTCGATATCTCCGTGGGCCGCGACGATGATGACCTCGCGCTCTCCCGTGCGCTGGCTCGCGAAAACACTTTGCACCCGGGAATTGGTGACGTCCAGGTTCTCAACGAAAAAGACGCGATCGGACGCCGAGGACTCGATGAACCGTCCCGGCGTGACCTTGCTTACGTCGTCGCGGTGCTCGAAGCGCTCGCGCGCCTGCGCAATCATGTTCTCGGCCCACGGCGAGACGAACATCGCCAGCGTCGCCACGACGCAGGCGATCGGCACCGCAAAGCGCAACACGGGGCGCACCCACGCCATCAGGCTTTGCCCCGTCGTGAACCAAACGACCATTTCCGAGTCGCGAAACGCGCGCGACAGAGCAATGAGCACGGCGATAAACACGCTCAGCGCCAGTATCAGGGGCAAGTTGGTGAGCGTCGAGAGCGCAACGATCGAAAACAGCGCTTTGGTGTCGACGTCCCCGCTGGCCGCCTCGCCCAGCAGGCGAACGAGGACCTGCGTAAAAACGATGCAAAACAGCACCGAGAATACCGCCCCCCCACTGTTGGCGACCTCCTGCACGATCGCGCGGCGAAAGATCAGCGCCATGCGCGCCACCCGCCATCGCAGGCTCTATACTCGTGCGCTTTCGCAACGGCGCAACGCCGGTCCGAGGCCACGCCGCAAAATTCGGCGCAGCGCCGACTCTGGCGTGCGATTCGGTCGCGCGCGGCGCGGCAAGTAGATCGCCTCGGAAGCTTCGATCGCTGCACGTTGCGCCGCTATTGAGGGATGGGACAACTGCAATGGAATTTAGCACGAAGACCGCAGCGCCCGAATCGATCCAGGTCGATTGTCTTGCCGTCGGAGTGTTCGAGGACAAGGGAATGTCGCCCAGCGCCCGGCGCGTGGACCGCGCCACACAGGGAGCCATACGTGCGGCCATGGCCAGCGGCGACATGAAGGGAAAGCGGGGCACCTTTCTGCTGCTGCGGTCCTTGCGCGGCGTACGGTGCGCGCGCCTGGCGCTCGTCGGACTGGGCAAGTCGACCGACTTGGGCGACAAGGCCTTTTCCGAAGCCGTGGCAGCGACGGTGCGCGGCTGCGGCGCCGGAGTGGCCACGCTCGCCTTTGCGGCAGGCGACTGGAAGGTGTTGGACCGATCCCCGAGTTGGGCGGCGCGCGCCCTGGTTGCGGCCGCGCGCGCCACGCGATTTCACAGCGACGAGCTCAAGACCAAAGCCTCGCGCGGCGAGCGGCAGAACGGCAAGCCGCTGCGCATCTTCTGGCTAACCGAGCAACGCGACCGGGAACTGCAAGGCGCGCTGCGTCAGGGCCAAGCCATTGCCAACGGTGTGGAGCTGGCCAAACGACTGGGCAATTTGCCGGCCAACGTGTGCACGCCCGAATTTCTTGCCGGCCAGGCGCGGAACTTGGCACGCGAGTGGCGTTTGCGCGTCCAGGTGCTCGACCGGCGCCGCATCGCCGCGCTGCGCATGGGTTCGTTTTTGTCGGTAACGCGCGGCTCCGACCAGGCGCCGCGCTTTATCGTCCTGCGCTACCCGGGCGCCGGCGATCGGGCCTTTGCCCGTCCGATCGCTCTGGTCGGCAAGGGGATCACGTTCGATTCGGGCGGAATCTCGCTGAAGCCCGGCGCGCAAATGGACGAGATGAAATTCGATATGTGCGGTGCGGCGGCCGTGCTCGGTACGATCCGCGCCATCGCCGAACTCAAACTCCGAATCAACGTCGTCGGCGTCGTGCCGGCCTGCGAGAACCTGCCCTCGGGCCACGCGACCAAGCCCGGGGATATCGTCACGTCGATGTCGGGGCAGACCATCGAGATCCTGAACACGGACGCAGAGGGGCGCCTGATCCTTTGCGATGCGCTGACGTACGTGCAGCGTTTTCATCCGGCGGCCATCATTGACATCGCCACCTTGACCGGTGCCTGCGTAGTGGCGCTGGGCAACGTTCATTCGGGTCTGTTTTCCAAGGACGAGGCGCTCGCCGCCGAATTGCTCTCCGCCGCCAAGGCCGCCGGCGATTCGGCCTGGCGCATGCCGCTCGATGAGGATTACCAGGAGCAGCTCAAGTCCAATTTCGCCGACATGGCCAATATCGGCTTAGCGGGTAACGCGGGGGCGGTGACCGCCGCGTGTTTTCTCTCGCGTTTTGTCAAAGACCAGCGCTGGGCCCATCTGGACATTGCCGGCACCGCCTACCGGGGCGGTCCGGCCAAGGGGGCAACCGGTCGACCGGTGCCCTTGTTGACCGAATTTGTGCTCTCGCGCGCTGCATAACGCCCACGCAAACCGCCCTTCGCCCCGGAATCGACGTCATGGCCAGCGCCCCGACCATCGATTTTCACTTCAATGTCGATCACTGCGTCGCCTACGCCTGTCGGGTGGTACGCAAGGCGCGCAGCGCGGGCAAGACGGTTCTGGTCTTTTGTCGAGACGATGAGCGTCGCTCGCGTCTGGACCTGGCGCTCTGGACGTTTTCGGCGCTGGACTTTCTGCCGCACGTGGATCTGCCCTCGCCCCTGGCCGTGCTAACGCCGATCTGGCTAAGCGGTAGCCGGCTCGACTCGCAGCGCGATCTGCTGCTTTTGCTCGACGACGAGCCACCGCCCGAGTTTGCCAGCTGGTTCCCGCAGTTTGAGCGGGTGATCGACTTGGTTTCCGTCGACGAAGCCGACCGGGCGCTTGCGCGCCGCCGCTTTAAGGTCTATCGCGACGCGGGTTTTGCCGCCGTTGCACACGAGATCGGTATATCGTAGTTTTTCGGTACGCCGCTTTGGGTACGCCACGATGAACACGCCGCCGAAAAAGCCCGCTTCGCCTGCCACTGCCGCGCCGCCCAAGGGCGCCGACGACGGCTCGATCCCAGTTCTTACAGACCGCTTGGGTCTTCCGCCGCTGGATTTCGATACCACCTTGCCGCTCATCGAATCGACGATGCGTGGCCCGCAGGGTCTGTTCGAGGGCCTCACCGCGCTGCCCAATCCCCCGAAGGCCCCCGCGCCGGCGGCGCCTGCCGCCCCCGCCGCCCCCACGCTCCGCGAGGCCCCCGTGGCACGCGAGCCCACGGCGCCGCGCGAGCCGGTCAGTGTACTTGGCGCCGCCGGCGTCACTCCTTCGGCGGGACCCGCCGAGAGTGCCGCCCAACGCAAGGAAGCCGAAGGCCGGCACTGGGCGCGCATCGAGATCGAGCTGCGAGCATCGATTCTGCGAGAAATCGCGCAACAGCTGCCGCGCGATGTCGAGGCAATCGTGCGCGGACGAATGAACGCAACGATCGATCGCCTTGTGACCAGCCTTGCGGCCGAAACGCGACTTGCGATCGCCGCCTCGCTGCGCGAGATCGTCGAGCACGCCGTTCACGCCGAGCTCGAACGGCTGCGCAATTCCAACCGAGGATAGTTTTGACCGAATCCGCATCGGCAACGCTGGCATCAGCGCTGCCCAAGAGCTTTGACCCAAGCGAAATCGAGCGCCGCTGGTATCCCATCTGGGAGGCGCGCGGCTATTTTGACGCCGGGGCCCGCCCGCAAGCGCCGTCTTTCGGCGTTCAGCTGCCGCCGCCCAATGTCACGGGCATCTTGCACATGGGTCACGCGTTTAATCAAACCATCATGGACGCGCTCACGCGGTACCATCGGATGCGCGGGTTCAACACGCTGTGGCTGCCGGGCATCGACCACGCGGGCATCGCCACGCAGATCGTCGTCGAGCGACAGCTGGAGCAGCAAGGCCTGGGGCGCAGGCAAATGACCCGGGAAGAATTCGTGCGCCGGGTCTGGCAATGGAAGGAATATTCCGGCGATACGATTCTGCAGCAGATGCGTCGGCTGGGTGACTCCTGCGACTGGAAGCGGACGTATTTCACGATGGACGAGCCGCGCTCGCGTGCCGTCATCGACGCCTTCGTGCGACTCTACGAACAGGGTCTGATCTATCGCGGCCAGCGGCTCGTCAACTGGGATCCGAAGTTGCAGACCGCGGTATCGGACCTCGAAGTCGAGTTCCAAGACGAAGAGGGCCGACTCTGGGAGATCCGCTATCCCGCCGCCGACGGCAGCGCAGGGCTCGTCGTCGCCACGACGCGCCCCGAAACCCTCTTGGGTGACGTGGCTCTTGCCGTGCACCCCTCCGATCCGCGCTATCGGGCGCGGATCGGCACCCGGGTACAGCTGCCGCTGTGCGAGCGCACGATTCCGGTCATCGGCGACGCGTTCGTCGATTCGGCCTTTGGCACGGGCTGCGTCAAGATTACGCCGGCGCACGACTTTAACGATTTTGCGGTCGCGCAACGCCACGGTTTGACGCCAATCAGCATCTTCACGTCGACCGCAACGATTAATGCCAACGCGCCGGTCCGGTTTCGCGATCTGGACCGCTACGCGGCCCGCGAGGCGGTGCTCGCCGAGCTTCGCGCGGGCGGGTTGCTGGTGTCCGAAAAAGCCCACCGCATGGTCGTTCCCCGCTGTGAGCGCACCGGGGAAGTCGTCGAGCCGATGCTCTCGGAGCAGTGGTACGTGGCGATGAGCCAGCCCGCGGTCGCCCATACACCCAATACGGGAAAGTCTCTCGCGCAGCTCGCTCTCGATGCCGTCGAAACGGGCGCCATCCGCATCGTTCCCGACCAGTGGCGCCAGGTCTACCGCCAGTGGTTAACGGACATCCAGGACTGGTGCATTTCGCGGCAACTGTGGTGGGGACACCAGATTCCCGCGTGGCACGACGAGGGCGGCCGAATTTGGGTTGCGCGCACGGAGGAGCAGGCACGGGCCCAAGCGCTCGCCGCCGGCGCCGGCAAGGGCTTGGTCTTGCGGCGCGATCCAGACGTTCTGGACACCTGGTTTTCCTCCGCGCTCGTGCCGTTTTCCACCTTCGGCTGGCCGGACTGCGACCCGGCCGATCGCGCGGCCTACGATCGCTACCTGCCCTCCTCGGTTCTGGTAACCGGACACGAGATCTTGTTTTTCTGGGTTGCCCGCATGGTCGTCATGACCCTGCACTTTACCGGTCGAATTCCGTTTCGCGACGTCTACATACACGGCATCGTGCGCGATGCCGAGGGCAAGAAGATGAGCAAATCGGAGGGCAACACGATCGATCCGGTCGATCTGCTCGACGGAATCGAGATCGACGCGCTCGTGCAAAAGAACACGACGGGACTGCGTCGACCCGAGGATGCCCCGAAAGTCGAGCAGCGGCTGCGCCGCGAGTTCCCCTCGGGCATGCCCGGATACGGTGCGGACGCGCTGCGCTTTACGATGGCCGCCTACGCGACCCTGGGCCGCAACGTAAATTTCGATTTCAAGCGCTGCGAGGGGTACCGCAACTTTTGCAACAAGCTATGGAACGCCACTCGCTTTGTCCTGATGAACGTCGAGGGCCGCGAGACGGGGGTGGGCGAGCTGTCCTTCGTCGACCGATGGATTCTGGGCGAATTGCAGCGCACCGTTGCGGAGGTCGAAAAAGGCTTTGGCGACTATCGGCTCGATAACGTTGCGCACGCGATCTACCGCTTCGTCTGGGAGCAGTACTGCGACTGGTATCTGGAGTTGGCCAAGGTGCAGCTGGCTCATGGCAGCGCCGCGCAACGGCAAGGCACCTGCCAGACGCTGGTGCATGTGCTCGAGGTTTTGCTGCGCCTGGCGCACCCCGTGATCCCGTTTATCACCGAGGAGCTTTGGCAGAAGGTTTCGGTTCTGGCCGAGCGGCGCGCGCCGGAGGAACAAACGTCGATCATGATCCAGCCGTATCCGCGCGCGCAGGCGAGCGGCATCGACGCGAACGCCGATGCCCAGGTCCGCGCACTGAAGGAACTCATCGACGCGGCCCGCAATATGCGCGGCGAGATGGACCTGGCTCCGGCGCTCAAGGTGCCGATGACCATTGCTCCTGCGCCGCCGCAGATTCGGGCTTTCACCCCCTACCTGATGGCCCTGGCGCGCCTGCAATCCGTAGAAGCGCTCGATGACCTGACCGATGCCGCACCGATCGGAAATTCGCCCGTGGCCATTGTCGGTCCCTACCGCTGCTTGCTGCGCGTGCAGGTGGACGTGGCCGCCGAACGCGCGCGTCTGACCAAGGAGGCCGGGCGGCTGGAAGTCGAAATTGCCAAAGCGCAGGGCCGGCTGTCGACGCCGAGCTTCGTTGCGCGTGCGCCGGCGGCGATCGTCAACCAGGAGCGCGAGCGGCTGGAACGCTTTGCGGCCACGCTGGCCAAGGTCCAGGAGGAACTTGCCCGCCTTGCCGGTTAACCGGCGCGGCCCATCCAACCGCGCGGCCCGCTCGCACTATTGGGGCGAAGCGGCCGGGGGTCGGGGCGCGGTTGGTTCCCCAATCACGGTTAGCCCGTCGACCCAGTAATCGGTGTCGCCAAAGCAGGAACCGGGCACCCCGAGGTGCTCCTCGTAGTGCAGGTTCACGCGCTGGCCAATGGCCTGATTGACGCGTGCGGCCACCGCTTCATCGCGCACCGTGAAGGGAAACTTCTCGGGCAGGGAGCCGGGCAGCGAAACCATGATGAGTTCTCCCTCCCAAGTCTTGCAGATCCAGCCTTTGCGGCTGAATTTTTGGACCCAGCCGGCACGCTCGCCACTGGAGTACGACCACTTCAGGACAAATGCCAAATACAGGGTCGCTGCCGCGAGAACCACCAAAGTCGCCAAAAGGAACAATCGTCGCAGCATTCGCGTCCCGTCTCGCAAAAAAAGTCAAATCGATCCCTGCCGCCCGCCGGGGCGCACGAATTAGCGCCGCAGCAAGTAGTGCAGATACTCCTTCTCGACGGTCACCTGGCGCAGCAGCACATTGCCCGTTTGCCGCGCAAACGCCTGAAAGTCACGCACCGAACCCGGGTCCGTGCAGACGATTTTCAGCACCTGTCCGGTCTGCAAATCGGCCAGCGCCTTTTTTGCGCGCAAGATCGGCAAAGGACAATTCAGTCCCCGCGCATCGACTTCGCGATCGAATTTGTCAGGCGCCGTTGGCGGTGCATTCATCGGCTTCTCCTAGGTGAGGCGTCCCGAATGTCCCTCTCCGGTTTGGACCGCGGCGCGGTTTTCCCAGCGCCAGGCGTTGCCGTCATAGCCGCTCCCGCGCCCACGCCTCGACCGCCGCCAGAGCCTTGGGCAGGGCGGTCGCATCGGTTCCACCGGCCATCGCCAGGTCCGCGCGCCCCCCGCCCTTGCCGCCGATTTGCTGGGCGACGAAGTTGACGAGCTCGCCGGCCCGTATCCGTGCCGTGGCGTTTGCCGTGACACCGGCGACCAACTGCACCTTGCCTTCGGACACGGCCGCCAGGACGATCGCCGCGCGGTCCAGGCGACTTTTCAACTGGTCCACGGTATCACGCAACTGACGCGCGTCGGCGCCGTCGAGCATCGCCGCGAGCACCTTTACGCCGCCGATGTCGACCGCGCGTTGGACCAACTGCTCGCCTTGCCCGGCGGCGAGCTTTTGCTGCAGACGAAGGATATCCCTTTCGTAAACCTTCACCTGCTCGAGGATTTGTCCGATGCGGTGCGCCGCCTCCGCGGCCGGAGCGCGAACGGCCGTCGCAATCTCGCTCAGGCGCTCGTCGATCTGCTGGACGTACTCCAGCGCCCCTGCGCCGGTCACGGCTTCCACGCGGCGCACCCCGGCGGCCACGCCGCTTTCCGAGACGATCTTGAAAAAACCGATGTCGCCGGTGCGCGAAACGTGGGTCCCGCCGCATAGTTCGGTCGAGTAATTGACGGCCGCATCGCCCATCCCGATGACCCGCACCTCGTCGCCGTACTTGTCACCGAAAAACGCCAGCGCGCCGGCGCGAATCGCGTCCTCGTAGGGCATCTGCCGCGCGGTCACCGCGGCATTGGCGCAAATGGCATCGTTGACGAGTTCCTCGACGCGGCGCAGTTGCTGCGCCGTCACGGGCTTGTCGTGGGAAAAATCAAAGCGCGTGCGAGCGGCATCGACCAGGGAGCCCTTTTGCTGCACGTGGGTGCCAAGAACGGCGCGCAGTGCGGCGTGCATCAGATGGGTCGCCGAATGGTTGCGCCGAGTGCGCTCGCGCAGCGCGCCGTCGACCTGCGTCTGCACGCGATCGCCGACCCGCAGCGTGCCGCCAAGCAATCTGCCATGATGCGCGGTTACCCCGGGCTGCAACTTTTGTGTGTCGGAAACTTCAAATCGCGCTGCCAAGGCCTGCACGGTGCCGCGGTCGCCCGCCTGTCCACCGGACTCCGCATAAAACGGGGTAGCGTCCAGAATCACGACACCGTGCTGACCGGCCGTCAGTACGTTCGTTGCGGTCTCGTCCTGGTAAATGGCGAGCACCTGGGCATCGCACTGCAGCGTCTCGTACCCTACAAACCGCGTCTGCGGTCCGTCGAAGTGCACGCTGCCGCCGGTCTTGAACTTGCCGGCGGCGCGCGCCTGCTCGCGCTGGCGTTCCATGGCGGTCTCAAATCCGGCCAGGTCCACGCCGATGCCGCGCTCCCGCGCGATATCCGCCGTTAAGTCCACCGGAAAGCCATACGTGTCGTACAAAACGAATGCCGTCTCGCCGTCGATTCGCGCCTCGGGTTTGCCCCCAAGGTGGGCAAAGGCCTCCGTGAGAATTTTCATGCCGTGCTCCAGCGTTTCGCCAAAGCGCTCTTCCTCCTGCAACAAGACCGACTCGATGCGCGAGCGCTGCTCGCCAAGTTCCGGATAGGCGGCGCCCATTTCCTTTTCGAGATCCCCGACCAGGCGATGGAAAAACGCCGTGCGGCAACCGAGCTGGTAGCCGTGGCGAAGGGCGCGCCGCACGATTCGTCGCAGCACGTAACCGCGCCCCTCATTGCCCGGAATCACACCATCGGCGATCAGGAAGGCGCACGCGCGGATGTGATCGGCAATCACCTTTAGGGAACTGTGCTGCAGATCGCTCGTGCCCGTGAGGCGGGCCGCCGCGCGAATCAGGTTCTGGAATAAATCGATGTCGTAGTTGCTATGCACCTTTTGCAGCACCGCCGCCAAGCGCTCCAGGCCCATTCCGGTGTCCACGCAGGGGCGAGGCAAGGGTGCTAGGTGGCCGTGCGCGTCGCGGTCAAATTGCATGAACACGAGGTTCCAGATCTCGACGTAGCGATCGCCATCGGCCTCGGCCGAGCCGGGCGGCCCGCCGGCAACGGAAGGGCCGTGATCGAAAAAAATCTCCGAGCACGGTCCGCAAGGCCCGGTGTCGGCCATCTGCCAGAAGTTATCCGACGTATAGCGCGGCGCACCGGGCCGATCGCCGATGCGCAAGCAACGTTCGGGCGCCACCTTGACCTCGCGGGTCCAGATGTCGTAGGCCTGGTCGTCATCCTGGTACACGGTCACCCAGAGGCGGTCGACCGGAAGACGGTAGACCTCGGTCAGCAGCTCCCACGCGTAGGCGATTGCCTCGCGTTTGAAATAGTCTCCGAAGCTGAAATTTCCCAGCATCTCGAAAAACGTGTGGTGGCGCGCCGTGTAGCCCACGTTTTCCAGGTCGTTGTGTTTGCCGCCCGCGCGCAGCGACTTTTGCGCCGATGTCGCCCGTGTATACGGGCGCGTTTCGCGGCCCGTAAACACGTCCTTGAACTGCACCATGCCGGAGTTCGTAAACAGCAGCGTGGGATCGTTGACCGGCACCAGCGAGGAGGCGCGCACGCGGGTGTGTCCCCGGGCAACGAAATACTGCAGGAAGCGTTCGCGAATCTCGGAACTGTTCATGAAAGAGCGGTCTTTCCCGGTGCGACGGGATCGAACCGGCGCGGTTCGGACATCGGCCGCACATGATACTGATCCTTCGGCGCCCCCGCCGAAGGACCGAAAACCGGCGATCAGACGATTTTCGAGTACGGGCGCCTGCGCTCATCGTTGCGCAGGTAGCGATCAAAGACCATGGCCAGCGCGCGCACCAGAAGCTTTCCTTTTGGGGTGACGCTGATCCAGTCTTCGGTGCATTCCACGAGGCCCGCATCCTCGTAGGTTTTCAGTTCGGCGAGCTCGCTTGCAAAGTACTCGTCGAAATCCACCAGGTGGGCGGTCTCGATGGACTCCTTGGCAACCTGGAAATGGCACATCAGCGCCATGATCACGGCTCGGCGCACCAGATCGTCCGCGTTGAGCTGAATGCCGCGTTGGGTTGGAATCACTCCACCCCGCAAACACTCGTAGTAGTCCTCCAGCGCGCGCGCGTTTTGCGCATAGGTTGGCCCCACCTTGCTGATTGCCGAAACACCCAGGCCGATGAGGTCGTAGTCCGGACGCGTGCTGTATCCCTGGAAATTGCGATGCAAGCGGCCTTGTCGCTGAGCGCGCGCCAGTTCGTCGTCGGACTTGGCGAAGTGGTCCATACCGATGTACTCGTAGCCCGCGTCGCAAAGACGCCGGATCGCATCGATCATGATCGTGAGCTTCTCCTGCGGCGACGGCAAAGCCGCGCTGTCGATGCGCCGCTGGGGCTTAAAGCGCTCCGGAAGGTGCGCGTAGTGGTACAGCGCAATGCGGTCCGGGGCCAGCTCCAAAACGCGATCCAAGGTCGTAGAAAAGCTCGCGCTGGTCTGCCGGGGCAAGCCGTAGATCAGATCCAGGTTGACCGACTGAAAGCCGGCCGCGCGCGCTTCCTCGACACTCGCGCGCGTGATCTCCAGGCTCTGTTCCCGGTTTACCGCGAGCTGCACGTCGGGGTCGAAGTCCTGCACTCCGACCGACAGGCGATTAAACCCCAAAGAAGCGAGCGCCTGGATCTTCTCCGGCGGGGCGGTGCGCGGGTCGATCTCGATGCTAAATTCCCCTCGTTGGGCAAACGCAAAGCGCGCGCGCAGCAGCACCATCACGCGCTGCAGCTCCTCGCTGGTGAGAAAGGTCGGTGTCCCGCCGCCCAAATGCAGCTGCTCGACCCGGCGCTCCCCCTTGAGCTGGGCCGCGACCAGATCAATTTCCTTTTCCAGGAACCCGAGGTATTCGACGGCCTTGCCGTGGTCCTTGGTGACGATCTTGTTGCAGCCGCAGTAATAACAAACCGTATTGCAAAAAGGGATATGCACGTACACCGACAGGGGGCGCGCTCCTCCGGTGCTCGGTTCGGCCAGCCAGCCCGCATACGCCCGCGCGTCGAACGCTTCGACGAAGCGATCGGCGGTCGGGTACGAGGTGTAGCGAGGGCCGGGCTGGTCGTAGCGGCGCAAAGTGGCTCGGTCCGGCAGCTCGACAAGGCCCTGCTCCCGGCTAACTGGTTTGCTCATTACCCTTTGTTCCAATTGCGGCTCATCTCGGAAAGGTTTTTGCCATGGGGCGGCGGCCGGGCGCGCCGGCCTGCTTTGCCGGCCACGGTGTGTCGACGCAGGGCCGACATGCCAAGACCCCATACGAAACGCCTTGGCGCACCGGAGCGTTCGCCCCGCAATACGCCGGGGAGCCCAGGGACCGCAGGTACACTACAGACTATCGCGAGTAATATCGCACCCTAGGAAACGAAGACCTTGACCAGGGTCAAGGCCGGTCAAGTCCGCAGCTCCAAAAGCCTTGACCGCGCGCTGTAAATGTACTTACCCGAGAACACTATGAACTTGGCCAACCTTCGCGTCGCCTGTTCGAATTGCAATTTGCGAGAACTGTGCCTTCCGGTCGGTCTGTCGGCCGAGGAGCTGGGCCGCGTCGAGCAGATTGTTGCCACGCGGCGCCGAATTCACCGCGGCGAGTCGTTGTTTCGCGCCGGTGATCGCTTCGAATCGCTGTATGCCGTGCGCCTGGGATTTCTGAAGAGTACCTTGATGTCCAGCGACGGCCATGAGCAAGTTACCGGCTTTCACATGGCAGGGGAACTCGTGGGCCTGGACGGGATTTCGGGCGACGCCCACACCTGCGACGTCACCGCGCTCGAAGACACGGAAGTGTGCGTGATTCCGTACGAGCGGGTCGAAGAATTTGCGACGACCTTGCCGGCCCTGCAAAACCACCTGCGCAAGGTGATGAGCCGGGAGATCGTACGCGAGCACGGCGTGATGCTGCTTCTGGGCAGCATGCGTGCCGAGGAGCGGCTGGCCGCGTTCCTGCTCAATTTGTCGCAGCGCTTCGAAGCGCGCGGATATTCGCGCTCGGAATTCGTATTGCGCATGACTCGAGCCGAGATCGGCAGTTTTCTGGGCCTTAAGCTGGAGACCGTCAGTCGCGCACTGTCGCACTTTGCCCAAGAGCGCTTGATCGAGGTCGATCAAAAGCACGTGCGCATCTTGGACGCCGAGCGGCTGCGTGCGCTGTTGGGCTCGAGCGCGCCGAAGTCCGATCGTTAAGCCGGGGCGGGGCCGGCAAACCCAGGCGATATCGCGTTTACTCTTCGCCCCGGCGCCGGGACGCGGGGTCGTCGTCCGGACGGATGCGGTCGATGCGATCGGTACAAATGGCGTCCACACCCCAGCTCCAAAGCGTTCGGGCGCGGTGCGGATCGTTGACGGTGTAGCAAAGCAATCCGTAACCGGCGGTCGTAATCTGGCGCGCGAGCGCGGGCGTAAGGCGGCGGTGGTCGCAGTGCAGCGATGCACACTCCAGAGTTTGCAGCGCGTCGCGCCAATCGGGGACGATCCGGGAAAACAGCAGTCCCCGAGCCAGCTGCGGTGCTCGGCGCCGGGCCGCTTCCAGCGCGACCCGCGAGAAGGACGAAACCAAGGGCGCGGCAACTCCCGAGGCGGCGGCTTGCGCCCGGAAGCCGACGATTGTTTCGGCCACGATTTCTCCCGTTCGGACTTCCTGACCGGGCACCGGCTTGATTTCCACGTTCAGCCAGATGCCGCGCTGGTGACAATGGTGCAGAGCCTGGAGCAACGTCGGAATACGCGTGCCCGCAAACTGCGGACCAAACCAGGAGCCCGCGTCCAGTTGCGCAAGATCGGCGGCCGGTTTTGCGGCCACCGACCCGCGACCGTCGGTCGTGCGATCTAAGGTCGCATCGTGCAACAGCACGGGAACTTCGTCGGCACACAGCACGGCGTCGACCTCCGCCGCGCGGTATCCGTACTGCAGTCCGACATCGCAGGCCGGCAGGGTGTTTTCGGGAGCCAGGCTTCCGCCCCCGCGGTGCGCCAGAAGGCGCGGGTACGACCAAGATGGCATTGCCGGGCTCGGTCAGGACGGCGCGCGCGAGGCGACGAGCACCGCGTTGGAGCCGCCAAAGGCAAACGAATTGGACATGACGTGCTCCAGCGGCACATCGCGCCGCGCCTGGTTGGCAACGTAGTCCAGGTCGCACTGCGGATCGGGCTGGTGCAGGTTGATGGTGGGGGGCGCAAAGCCGTGCCGCAACGCCAGCAAGCTGGCAATGAGTTCCACCGCGCCGGTGGCGCCCATCAAGTGCCCATGCATCGACTTGGTGGAGGAAATCAGCACGGTCGTTGCGTGCGTTCCGAAGACCTGTTTGATCGCTTGCGTCTCGGCGATATCGCCGGCCAGCGTTGCGGTGCCGTGGGCGTTGATATATCCAACCTCGGAGGCCCGCAGACCCGCATCAACCAGCGCCCCTTGGATTGCCGCCGCCTGGCCTACGGGATCGGGCTTGGTCATGTGGGTTGCGTCGGTGCTGGTGCCATAGCCGCTCAAACGCGCGTGAACCGTGGCACCGCGCTCTCGCGCGTGACGCTCTTCCTCCAGAACCACGAAGCCCGCGCCCTCGGCCAACACGAGACCCGTGCGATCGGCGGCAAACGGCCGACAGGCCGTCGACGGGTCCGCGGGGTCCGGGATCGCCAAAGTCCGCAGCGCCTCCCAGGCGGTAATCGTGCCCAGGGTCAGCAAGGCCTCCGTACCCCCCGCAATCGCGACGTCGGCACGCCCGCTGCGCAGCGCAAGCAGCGCCTCGCCGATCGCGATCGCCGACGAGGAGCACGCGGTAGAGTATGTGATGCTGTGGCCGTGACAGCCGAAGTCGATCGCAATGTGCGCCGCCGCGGCGTTGTTCATTCCCTTGACCACGATCAGCGGATTTACGCGCGCCCCTCCGCGCAGCAGCAACTCCTCGTAGCCCTGCTGCATCGTTTCCGCCCCGCCCATGCCGGTACCCACGCAGACGATCGCGCGATCCAGACACGCCGCACCCTTGAGTCCCGCGTCGGCCACCGCCTCGTGGGCCGCGATCAGCGCGAACTGGCTGAAGCGATCGATCCCCGCGAGGCGGGCCTTGGGCACCGGGGTGTGCGCCGGAAGATCCACCACACCAAAAGCGTTGTGGGCGATCCGCCCCGAAAAATCGGTCCGCAGGGCTCGGATTCCCGACCGACCGCTTTGCAATGCCGCAAGAAATTCCGGCACGTTTGTGCCAATCGGACTAAGTACGCCGATGCCCGTTACGCAGACCGTACGGCCCTCACGCATAACGAACTTGGTGCGGACCGCGGGTGGATCGGACGCTCGCGCGAGCTAGGCCGTCGGCTCGAAGACCGACGTCGGTGCGCTGACGCAAGGACCCGAGGAGGCCCTCACGCGGCCTGCGCGGGTTGCTGCTGTTGAACCGCACGCTCGATCTCCGCAATCACATCGGCAACCGTCACGAGCGGCGTACGCGAATCGGACATGCGAATTTTGAGCTTGTCTTCCATTTCGAACATGAATTCGATCATTCCCAGGGAATCGATCCCCAGGTTGGCGATTTCGGTTTCGGGCGTGAGCTTGCCCAGATCGATGCCGAAATGATCGGCGATCATCGATTTGATTTGCTCCGCCAGTTCGAGATTCATGGAACGCTACGCCACCGAAAAGAGTTTGGGCCGCTGGCCCTCGCTGCGCTCCTGGGAGCGCTCCCAAGCGGCGCCCGCCGCCGGGCCCCGAAAAAAGCCAATTGTCTCATCGGCAACGGCCTGTTTGTCGTTGTCGATCGTCAATACGTGGTAACTATTGTGATACAGGACCGTGCGCACCACCTTCGATCCGACATTTAGCGCGACGAACTCGGCGTTGCGCGGGCTGGCGACGTCGTCCTCGATCGCGTGCAGCACCAAGGTCGGTGCTTGCACCCGTCCAATGTCTCGACGCACCGTGCCGATGAGCTGATGCGCCTCGTGGATGCCTGCCAAGGGAAGGTACGCCGCTCCGGCCGACGAGGTCGCGCCGCTGCCCTCGGTACGCGCGGCCCAGGCCCGCAGCACCCAGTCGCGCAACCGCTCGTTCTTCAAACCGTAGGGGTGGCGCTCGGGCCAAGCAATCCATCGACGCAGGGGCGTGCGCCAAGCCAACGGCGCCAGGACTCGGTACCAGGGCATGCGCCAGCCATCGTAGGCAAGCGTGGTGGAAACGAGCGCAAGTCCCGCGACCTCCACGGGCCGTTCGATCGCCAAGCGCAGCGCCAGAACGGCTCCCAGGCAATGGCCGGCGACGTAAACGCGTTCGTGGTCGCGACGCAGCTCATCGAGCGCATCGGAAGCAAAGGCCAGCCACTGGCGCCAGGTGCCCGTGTCAAAAAGATCCTTGCGAGCCGCCATGCCGCAGCCCGGAATGTTCGGGCAGTGCGCGCGAAAGCCGGCCTCGCGCAAGCGCCGCTCCAGGTATTGCATTTCCAGGGGGCTGCCCGAGAAGCCGTGCAACAGAAGCACCGCGTCCTGCCGGGAGCGATTCGACGCCAAATGCATGGCCGTCACGTTCCTTTTACGCCACAAAAAAAAGGGCAACGGTTAAAAAAAAATTATAGCGAAAAACGCCTCGATATGTAACGAGGTACTACGCTGCGTCAGAGGCCCGATCGGAGCCTCAGCTTGCATTTGCCCGCCATTTTCCGCACGCATTCGCGCATTTTTCGAATGCGGCCGAGTTCGACTTTAGATTCTTTAACGTGTTCTGCGCCGGAGACAGACCTCTCGCCCGAAGAGTCTTCGCGCGGACCGATCCGCCGATCTCGACAGCAACACGAAACGAAGCTTCACGCGACCCCTCTGCCTGCACGTTGCGGCCGGCTCCTTGCTATGTCGCTTGCCGTCGAGCCCAGCAACGAGGCACAACGTTCCTCAGACCGCCGAACAACGTTTTAGTTCGGCAAGTTAAAAAATTCACCGTCGTCCTTGCGAATCCGGCCACGGCCCCGAGCGATTCTCAAAACGCTTGGCCGCGCAAAGGGGGCGCCATCGACCCTCTGTTGCACCCGAGTTGAGTGCCCAACGGTCCGATACGCTTCTTTGCCGCCATTCGCGGTTAAGATTTCCCAAGCAACTTCTGCTGCGGCCAATCGGACGCGGCACTGCGCCGATGAACTTTGCTGGATTTTCTTGGAGCAACCCGTATCCAACGGTGCGCACACCGGTTTTTGCGCGCAACGTGGTTGCCACATCTCACCCGCTTGCAGCCAGCGCCGGATTGCGCATGCTGGCCAGCGGCGGAAACGCGGTCGACGCGGCGGTTGCGGGCGCGGCGGTGATCGCGCTGACCGAACCTTGCTCGAACGGACTCGGATCGGATCTGTTCGCGCTGGTCTGGGATCGGGATCGTCTGCACGGACTCAATGCGAGCGGTACTGCGCCGTCGGCATGGACGCGCGCGTATTTTGTCCACCGTTACGGGCCGGACTGTGCGGCGACTCGTCCCGTGCGTGGCTGGGATACCGTCACGGTGCCGGGTGCGGTCGCAGGCTGGGCCGCGCTGCATCGGCGTTTTGGCCAATTGTCGTTCGACGCGGTGCTCGCGCCTGCCATCGCCTACGCCGAGTGCGGTTTCGCAGTCAGTCCGATCACGCAGGAAAAGTGGCGGCGCGGCGCCGCGTTACTGGCCGATCAGCCGGGTTTTTCCGAGCACTTCTTGCCCTTTGGTCGCGCTCCCAATGTCGGAGAGCACGTCACCATACCGGGGGCCGCGCGCACACTGCGCGGCATCGCGCAATCGCAGGGCGAGGCTTTCTACCGCGGCGAGATAGCCTCGGCCATCGCGAGCTTTGCACGCGCAACCGGTGGCTTGCTCACGCAGGCCGACCTGGCCTCGTATGTTCCCCAGTGGGTGGAACCGATTGCTACGGCGTTTCACGGATACGAATTGCACCAGATTCCGCCCAACGGCCAGGGAATCGCGGCGCTGATGTGCCTGGGAATCTTGCGGCATACCCCGCTGGCCACCTACGCGGTGGACTCGGCCGATTGGTACCATGTTTCAATCGAGGCGATGAAGCTGGCTTTTGCCGACGTCTACGCGCATGTCGCCGACCCCGCGGCCATGGCCGTTGGCACCGAGCAGCTGCTCGACGACGCGTACCTGCGCAGTCGCGCGCAGCAAATCGACATGCGCCAAGCCGGCGCCTTTTCGGCGGGGCGCGCGCTGCGCGGGGGCACGATCTACCTCACCGCGGCCGACGAACGCGGCACGATGGTAAGCCTGATCCAGTCCAACTTCATGGGTTTTGGCTCCGGCGTGGTCGTTCCCGGATGGGGCATTGCGCTCCAGAACCGGGGATACGCGTTTTCGCTCGACGCCGCGCACCCGAACTGCGTTGCACCCGGCAAGCGGCCGTTTCATACCATCATCCCCGCCTTTCTGACCCGAGGCGGCCAGCCGCAAATGAGCTTCGGCGTCATGGGCGGCAACATGCAGCCGCAAGGCCAGGTGCAGACCTTGTGCCGTATTTTGTTGGCCCACCAGCAGCCCCAGGCGGCATGCGATGGCCCGCGCTGGAAGTGGAACCAGGGCCTGGAAATCGAAGTGGAGTCCTCGATGCATCCGGCCGCACGGCAGGAACTCGCGCGTCGCGGCCACCAGATCGTGACCGTCGAAGACTCGTACATGGATTTTGGTTCCGGCCAGTTCCTCTGGCGCTTGGGCGATCCCGCGAGCGCCGGATACGTCGCGGCCAGCGACAGTCGTCGTGACGGCCAGGCCTGCGGGTTCTGATTTTTCGCGTCGGCCGCAAAGCCGTGAGTTCTGCCGACAACGATCCCGCCCAGGAAATCGCGCAGCTTCGGCCGATGCTGTTGCGGCTTGCGCGACTGCAGCTGCGTAACGAGGCCTGGGCCGAAGACGCGGTCTCCGAAACGATGGTAGCCGCCATGGAGGATCTGGCGGCTTTCCGCGGTCGGTCGCAGCTGCGCACCTGGGTCGTGGGCATACTCAAACACAAGATCATCGATCAGTTCCGGCGCCGCAACCGGGAAGTTGCCATTGAGGCGCAGCAGGAAATCTCCGAGGGCGACGCGCTGCAACAGCTGTTCGACAGCAGCGGACACCGTGTTTCCGCGCCGCTGGACTGGGGCGATCCGCAGGCGCATCTGGCGCGCACCGAATTTTTCGCGATCCTGCAGGCCTGCATCGATCAGCTCCCCGCGCCGCTGGGCCGGATTTTTCTGTTGCGGGAGTGGCTCGAGCTCGACACCCAGCAGATCTGTAAGGAAATGCACGTGACATCGACCAATTGTTTTGTCATGCTCTACCGGGCACGCTTGCGCCTGCGCGAATGTCTCGAGGCCAACTGGTTTGCGGCGCAAGGCGGACGGCAAGATGGCTAAACTGATCATCAACTGCCAAGAGGCACACTGGCTACTGTCGCGCCAGCGCGATGCCCCCTTGCGCTGGACGCAGCGTTTGGCGCTACGCCTGCACCTTCGCGTCTGTGACTGGTGCCGAACCGTACAGCGCAACTTCGCGTTTCTCTCCCGGGCAGCGCGGCGGCTGGACTACTGAGCCGGAGCGCGGCGGCCGTGCGCCTTGCGGTGATCGTCCCGATGCACAATCGGGCCGAAACGATCGAAGAGAGTCTGCGGGCGCTTGCAGAACTGCGCCGGCGTGGCCACCAGGTCATCGTCGTGGACGCAGGCAGCAGCGACAACAGCGTGGCGCGCGCGCGCGCGCTGGCCGACCGGGTTCTCATCGCCGCGCAGGGCCTGCCCCTGCAACTGAATGCGGCCAGCCGACTGCCGGAGGCCGAGCGCGCCGACGCGCTGGTTTTTCTGCCCGAGGCGGTACGCTTGCCCGCACTCGCCGACCGGGCGATCGCCCGCGCCCTGTCGAACTCCGCGAGTCCCTGGGGACGCTTTGACGTGTCTTTTCGCCACCCGCACAGCGGCTCGAGCCGACCGCTGGAGCTGGCCGCGGTCCTCGCCAATTGGGGCTCGCGCCTGACCGGAATTTGCATGTGGGAGCAGGCGATTTTTGTTTCGCGCTCGGCATTTTTCGCGCTCGAAGGCTTTCGCGTTGCCGAGGAATCCGCCGACGTCGAATTCTCACGGCGCGCGCGACAGCTTGGCGCTCCCATCGTGCTACGCGAGCGCGCCTTGGTGGGCACGGTCGAGCGCGGTTTCGCGGCGGTTGTGCGCTCGATCCTGCGCCGGGAGCGTCGGCGACTGGCCGCCGCACTGGGCGTTGCGCGTGCGGCGCAGCCCGAACCCTAAACGCGTCGCTTTCGAGAGACTCGACCGGGCGCCGTTGCCCCGCCGCCTTCGCGGCGAGGCGATGGTGCCGCCCGCGCCGGCCCCATTACAATGAGGTCGACCATGGACAAAAAGGCCGCCCGAAAAGAGCACACCGCGACCAATTTCATTCGCAACATCATCGCAAGCGACTTGGCCGCGGACCGATTTGCCACGCGGCATTGGAACGGCCGACCCGGCGACGGAGACTTTCAGCGGCGTGGCCCCGTGGATGCGGCACGCATCCGAACGCGCTTTCCGCCCGAGCCCAACGGCTACCTGCACCTCGGGCACGCAAAATCGATCTGCCTGAACTTCGGTCTGGCACGCGACTTTCGCGGCCGCTGTCACTTGCGTTTTGACGATACCAACCCCACGCGCGAAGAGCAGGAGTACGTCGACTCGATTTTGGACGCAGTGCGCTGGCTTGGTTTTGATTGGGCCGATACCAGTCAAAACAATCTGTACTTTGCCTCGGATTACTTCGAGCGCCTGTACGAGTGCGCGGAATTTCTGATCCACAACGGCCACGCCTACGTCGACCAATTGAGCGCGGAAGAAATGCGCCAGGCGCGAGGAACGCTGACCGAACCGGGGCGCAACTCCCCGTACCGTGACCGCCCCGCCTCGGAAAACCTGGAGCTGCTGCGGCAGATGCGCGCGGGCAAGCACCCCGAAGGCAGCATGGTGCTGCGTGCGCGGATCGACATGACCTCGCCGAACATCAACATGCGGGATCCGGCGCTGTACCGGATTCGCTTCGCCCATCACCATCGCACGGGCGATCACTGGTGCATCTATCCGATGTACGACTTTGCCCACGCGCTGTCCGATGCACTCGAAGGCATAACGCACAGCATTTGCACGCTCGAGTTCGAGGACCATCGGCCGCTGTACGACTGGTGCGTGGAGCGTTGCGTGCCGACGCTGCGCGCTCCGCAGTGGCGCGAAGCCTTGGAGGTGGTTCGCGCAATTCGCGGACAAGGACTGGAGGCCGCGCGGGAGTTCGCCCTGCATTGCCACAACTTTGCGCACAAATTGTTTGCCAGCGAGGCCGAGGAACAGATGCGCGCGCAGTTTGCGGTCTGGGACCATTCCCGCGGTGCGATCGTGCGCGATCTGGATAAGTTCTACGACCTGCTCCTGGGCCGAGCCGAGCAGTTTGCCCCGCTCCTTGCGTTGGCACTGGAGGAACACCGACCCGATCCTTTCGATCTGCCCCGGCAATACGAATTTTCTCGGCTCAACCTGGACTTCGTGGTCCTGAGCAAGCGCAAGCTGATCCAACTGGTCGAAGAGCGACTGGTCGACGGTTGGGACGATCCGCGGATGCCGACGCTGACCGGACTGCGCCGGCGCGGTTACACACCGCAAAGCCTGGCGCTTTTTGCCGAGCGCATCGGTGTGAGCAAAGCCGACTCGCGGATCGATTTTGACGTCCTGGAGCAGGCTCTGCGCGAAGAGCTCGATCCGCGCGTACCCCGCGCGATGGCGGTGCTCGATCCACTGCGCCTGGTGTTGACCAATCTGGACGCTGGGACGCACGAAATCTGCCAGGCCCCGGTGCACCCGCATTTGCCCGATCTGGGGATGCGCGAAATTGCGCTGCGGCGCGAACTTTGGATCGACGCGGAGGATTTCATGGAAAATCCTCCCGCGGACTTTTTTCGTCTTAGCCCCGGAGGATTGGTGCGCCTGCGGTACGCCTACGTGATCCGCTGCACCGGCTTTGAAAAAGACGGCGACGGCAAAATACGGGTGGTCTACGCGGAAGTCCTTCCGCAAACGCGCAGCGGCACGCCAGGAGCCAATAGCGTAAAGGTCAAAGGCGCGATTCACTGGCTCGCGCAGGCCGATGCCCTATCCGCGGAGGTACGCCTGTTGGACCGGCTGTTTACGCAGGCCGATCCCGATTCCGGTAGCGCGGACTACCGGACCCTTTTAAACGCGAGCAGTCGGCGGGTGCTGGCCGCCTACGCCGAGGCGACGCTGGCCGCGGCGCAGCCCGAGGATCGGTATCAATTCGAGCGTCATGGATATTTCGTCGCCGATCGCGCGGATCACCGGCCGCAGCGTCCGGTTTTTAACCGCATCGCGACTCTGAAGGATTCGCGCGTACGCTAGCTTTCGAAGGGCGATGACAACGGCGCTATCCTTTTTCCATCGGGAACCGGGCCGGCAACAGGCGGTGCGAATTGGACAGCTTGATCTCCTCCATTGAACAGGTCCGTTCCCGAATTGAGGCCTTACGCGCGCGCATGCGCGCCAGCGGGCTCTCGACGTGGATCGTGCTGTCGTCCGATCCCCATCTGTCGGAATATCTGCCGAAACATTGGCAGTCGCGTCAATGGCTGACCGGCTTCTCCGGGTCCGCAGGCACACTGGTGCTCACCGCCGATTTCGCCGGACTGTGGGTGGACAGCCGCTATTGGGTGGAGGCCGAGGCGCAGTTGGCCGGCACCGGTGTCGAGGCGATCCGGGCCAGCAGTGCCGTGGGCGCTGCGCTTTTTGACTGGCTCGCGCAGCACGTTGCCAGTGGATCGGACGTGGGCGTCGACGGCGCCTGTCTGGGGCTGTCGGTGGCTCGCTCGATCGAAGCGGCCGTGCAAAAACGCGGTGCACGTCTGCGCACGGATTTGGATTTATCTGGCGAAATCTGGTCCGAGCGTCCGCCGCTGCCCAACGCCCGCGTGCGCGAGCGGGACCGGGCGCTGGAGACGCTGGATCGTCGCGAAAAGCTCGCGAAGGTTCGCGAACAAATGAACGGGCTCGGGGCGCAATGGCATTGGATATCCAGTCTCGACGACATCGCCTGGCTGCTGAATCTGCGCGGTTCGGACGTGCCGTTTAATCCGGTGTTTCTGGCCCATGTGCTGATCGGCCCCCATGAGGTGCGATTGTTCGTCGCGCCCGAAAAAGTCCCCGCAGCGCTGCGCGAACAGCTGGCTGCCGACGGCGTGCAAGTCTTCGATTACAACAGCGCGGCGGGCGCGCTGCGCGCACTGGCAGCCGGCGAGACACTGCTCATCGATCCGCGGCGCGTGACGCTTTCCATGGTGCGATCGGTCCCGGACGGCGTGCGCATTATCGAACAGGTGAATCCTACGATCCTGCTCAAATCGCGCAAGTCGGATGTCGAACTGGCAAACGTGCGCCGTGCCATGGAGCAGGACGGGGCGGCGCTGTGCGATTTTTTCGCGTGGTTGGAAAAGGCTCTGGAGCGTCGCGAACAGATCACGGAACTCACGATCGACGAGCAGGTCACCGCGCAACGAGCCCGACGGCCGGGATTCGTTAGCCCGAGCTTTGGCACGATCGCGGCCTTTAACGCCAACGGCGCCTCACCGCATTACAGCGCTACGGCCGCCTCGCACGCCGTCATCTGCGATGGCGCGAGTTGCGGCAACGGGCTGCTACTCATCGATTCGGGCGGACAATACGAGACGGGCACGACGGACATCACGCGCGTTGTCGCGGTCGGCCCGATCAGCGCCGAGCAGCGCCACGACTTTACGCTCGTGCTCAAGGCAATGATCCAACTCTCGCAGGCCCAGTTCCCGCGGGGAACCCGCTCGCCGATGCTCGACGCGCTGGCACGGGCTCCCATTTGGGCCGCCGGTATCGACTACGGACACGGTACGGGTCACGGCGTGGGGTACTTTCTCAACGTCCACGAGGGCCCCCAGTCCATTTCCCCGCATCTGGCGCCGGATCCGCAGACGGCGATGGAGCCGGGAATGATCACGTCCAATGAGCCCGGAATCTATCGGCCGGGCCACTGGGGCGTGCGTCTGGAAAATCTGCTGGCAACCATTGCGGCCACCGCCGGCGAGTTCGGCGAATTTTTGAAATTCGAGACCCTCACGCTGTGTCCGATCGACACGCGGTGCGTCGATCGCGGCTTGCTGCGCACGGACGAAGTTGCCTGGCTTAACGAATACCACCGGACGGTGCGAGAGCGTCTGAGCCCCTGGGTAAACGGCGACGCGCTCGTATGGCTGCAGCGCGCAACCCAGCCGCTGTGATCAGCGTCCGACTTCAATGACCTTGACGCGGACCTTGCGCTCGCGATCGTTGCGCACGACCGACAGCTCCACGACCGAGTCCACACCCGAGCGGCCGAGTTCGGCGACGAAGTTCGACAATCCCTCCACGCGCTTGCCGTTGACGCCAATGATCACGTCCCCCAAGTCGCCGGTCTTGGAGTTCATCGCTCGCAACCCCGCGTCGGCCGCCGGCGTGCCGCGCCGCACTTCGGCGATCACGACGCCGGCAATTCCCGCGCGTTCCACCAGATCCGGCCGCACGGGCGTAATACCGATGCCGGGCAACGGCGCGCGGCCACGCGAAATCAGCGACGGCACGACCCGATTGACCAGATCGACGGGAATGGCAAAACCGATCCCCGCGGAGCTTCCGCTCTCGGAGCGAATCGCGGTGTTGACCCCCACCAGCCGACCCGCGCTGTCAAGCAGCGGACCGCCCGAGTTGCCGGGATTGATCGCCGCGTCGGTCTGGATGACGCCCGCAATCTCCCGTTCGTAGCTCGTGGGCAACTCCCGGTCCAGCGCACTGACAATGCCGTGGGTGAGCGTGCGCTGCAAGCCAAAAGGGTTGCCGATCGCGTAGACGGACTGGCCGATTTTCAGTTCGCTCGAAGTCCCAATTTCAATCGGCCGCAAGCCGCGCGGCGTACGCGCAAGCTTGATCACCGCCAGGTCGTATTCGGGTGAGGCACCAATGACTCGCGCCTCGATCGGATCACCCGCGTCGAGCTGCACCAGCACGTGAGAGGCCCCTTCGACCACATGGTTGTTCGTGACGATGTGCCCGGCACCGTCCCAGACAAAGCCGCTGCCGGCACCGTGCGCCACCTGTTCCCCGAAAAAGCCGGCGCTGCGAATGACTTCGGTCGTGATGTAGGCAACGGAGGGAGCGGCGGTCTCAAAGAGCGCAACCATCGCCTGTTCCGAGGGCAGAAGCGGACCCCGCGCAGCGACGCTGCGAGGCTCCGCGTGTTCGCGCGCAACCGCCGGCAGCGCGCAAAAGGCGGCCAGCAGCCCGACGGCACATCGTACCAACCAACCTTTTTTGCGTCCGCGAGCTACCAAACTGTGCGTCGTCACGATTCGAGTCCTACCCGCCACGGCCGCGCATCGCGCAGCCCGGCTCCAAGCAATCTGTCGATTATCGCGTGACGGCGCCCGCCCACGCGCCGACCCCCCGGCAAGGGAACTGGGCGATAATGCTTGAGTCCGAATCCCTTTTCGTTTTGGCCAAAAAATCCGATGACCGACATCGTCACGCCCGGCACCGGGGATCGCAGTTTTGATCTGTCGCTGCGTCTGCTGACCGCGCTGGTTCTTGCGGCGCTCGCGGGCAGCGTGAGCTTTCTGGCCTATCGCTGGCTCGCTCCGCGTTTTTCGCCCACCGACAGCGAGCGGGTGGCAACGAAGATCGCCCATCCGCTGGATGCCCCGTCTGCCGCCGTGGCCGGCTCAACCCGCGGTGACCAAGTCCTTATGGATCCCGGACGGGTGTTCCGATGCGAAGAGCAAGGCCGCGTATCGTTTTCCGACCAGGCATGCCCCGGTGGCGGGCCATCGAGCGCGGCGACACCGGCAAACCGCCCTCGCCCGCCCGCGGGGGCACGCTGAGCGCTCGCGTCCAGCAGTGTCCCGGCAAGCGAGCTAACGGCGCATCGGCAACGCGGGACCGCAGCGCCCGTGCCGCGCCGGCCCCGCGGTAAGGGTGGCTTAAGCGGCGGCCTCCTCGAAAGGAGCCCGGCGGGTTGGCACTTCGTCCAGCGTCTCGCGCTCGCGCAAATGCACCGCCAAAGCGGCATCCATCGAATTGGCGTGAAGCTCAAACCATTGCGGCAGCTCCTGCGCCAGACGCGCGACGATTTCGGAGTCACCTGCATCGAAACGCCGGCGCACCTCCGCCACCACCTCCAACAGCATTTCGTGCTCTCGCTGGTGGCACTCGCAGGCCGGAAAGTTCGATTCCCGCATCCAGCGCTCCTCCTGCGAGCAGTGACGCAGCAAATGCTCGTGCAGCGCGAGCAGTTTTTCGCCTTCGTCGCCCGGCTCCCGCAGGGCCGCCAGCAGGCCGTGAAACTCCCGGTGCACGGCATCCATGGGTGCAAATCCGACTTCGAAGTAACCAAAATCGGAAACCGCCTGTTCGCTGCTCATCATGATCCTACCTCCACGACGATTTTGCCTTGCCTGAGCGCCTGCCCGCCAGCACCGCCCACCAACTGTTCGCAACAAACAGCGTGCGCGTCACTGCGTTCGGCGCCAATCACCTATTCAGGCATTGCCCAGCTTGCGCGCAATGTCGCGGCCCCTGCCCTAGGCGTGGCGCGATTGTTGCGGCGCGCAAACGCTGCGGCCGCACGCCTCTAGCGATACACCATTACTGGAAGCGTGCTGTGAGTGAGAACTTTTTGCGTTTCGCTGCCTAGTAAAACGGCGCCCAAACCCCGGCGCCCATGCGAGGCCATGAAAATTGCATCACACCCGTAACGGGCCGCCGTTTCGATGATCGCATCAAACGGCGAAAACGAACGCACCACCGTTGTTTCCACCGAAACGCCTCCCTTCTGTGCCAAATGCTCCAGCGTCGCAAGTCGCTCCCGCGCAACCTCATCGGCCCGTTGCTCGTATTCGGCAACCGTCTCGGGTCGATACTCCGACAGGCTTGCGTAGGCGTAGGGCTCCACAACCGTCAAACCGACCAGGCGGGCGCCCAGCTTGCCCGCAAGTTCCACAGCTCCCTGGATTGCACGCACGGACAAATCCGAACCGTCCGTCGGCACGAGGATTTTGCTAAACATGTCCCGCTCCCATGATTGAATCCCTCCACCGGCCTGCTGCCACGCCAAAGCCGATCGTTTGACAAGTCATCCTAGAGCCTCCCGGCGCGGTACGCTTGATTGCGGTCAAGGGGCCCGGAACTGCTCCAGGGCCCAAGCGGCGGCGGCCAAGCCCATTGTCGCGGTGACGGTCACGCTGGAGCCGTATCCGCCACACGCCAAGGGACTGCCCGGTGGCCCATCGAGTGGCTCGCACATTGCGGCCGGTTGAGTAAGCGGCTCGTCCGAAAAAATTGCCGGAATTCCAAAGCGCGGCGCTTGCTTGCCCCGACCCGGGCCGCAGTAGCCGTACTGGCGGCGCAGACAGTGTCGCAACCTTGCCAGCAGCCGGTCACCGCGGGTGCGCGCCAGGTCGTCCCGTCGGATTCGCGCCGGGTCCGTGCGGCCCCCCGCGCCCCCGCACGTAACGGCCGCGATGCCGTTGTTGCGTGCGTACGCGATGAGCGCGGCTTTTGCCGCGACCTGATCGATGCAATCGATCACCAGGTCGATACCTTGCAAACATTGCGCGACGTTCTCGGCGGTGAGGAAGTCCTCGACGGTGCGAAGGTCTGCGGCCGGATGGATCGCCCGAATTCGATCGGCCATCGCCTGCACCTTAGCCTTGCCGAAGTTTGGCTCCAAAGCATGGATCTGGCGATTGGTATTGCTGGGTGCGATGTGGTCCAGGTCGATGAGCGTAAGCCGGCCCACGCCGCACCGCGCCAATGCCTCCGCCGCCCATGTGCCCACACCGCCAAGGCCCACCACCGCAATACGCGCGGCGCCAAACCGAGCAAGGCTGGCCGGGCCGTACAAGCGCGCCACAGCGCCGAAGCGTCGTTCGATGTCCTCTGGCGAAGAATTGCCGCTCATAGCCCGCGCAATCGGTACAATGGCCTCCGGCGTTGCGGCGTTGCGTGCGAAGACGGTTTTACCCGACGATTCTGCCGGCCCGTAACCCGCCGCGCATCATGCCCAAACCCAATCTTCGCACCGAATATCTTCGTTCGGCACTTCTGGAGCAAGATGCCGGGGACGACCCGTTTGCGCTGTTTGCGCGCTGGTACGACGATGCCGTCCAGGCCGTTGGACGCGATCCGAACGCGATGACGCTGGCGACCGTCAGCGCCGACGGTCAGCCGAGCGCGCGGATCGTTCTATGCAAGGAGTTCGATCCCCGGGGATTTGTCTTTTACACGAACTACTCCAGCCGCAAGGGTCGGGATCTGGCTCACAACCCAAAGGCTTGCGTCTTATTTTATTGGGCAGAGCTCGAACGCCAGGTCCGTGTCGATGGACAAGTCGAAATCCTGCCGGCCGCGGAATCGGACAGCTATTTTGGAGAGCGACCGCTGTCCGCGCGCATTGGCGCTTGGGCCTCGCCCCAAAGCGATCCGATCGCAAGTCGCGAAGCACTGGAGCAGCGCTACGCCGAGATGCAGCGGCGCTTTGCCGGTGATTCGGCGCCGGCGCGCCCGGCGCATTGGGGCGGCTACCGTCTGGTGCCCACGATGCTTGAATTCTGGCAGGGACGGCCCTCCCGCCTGCACGACCGGCTCTTGTTTTCGCGGCGCGGTGCGCAATGGGACCGACGGCGACTTGCGCCCTGAGCCACGCAGTGCACAAGTGCGCGGGCGCACCCATGTTAACCTTCGGAGCAATCCAAAAGTTTGCCGCGCCATCGCGGGGTTCGTCGACGCCGTCGCATCGGGCTATCATATGGACTTCTCGCACGCCGGAACCTGACCGACCATGAGCGCTGACCAGATTTCGATCATTATTGTCGAGGACGAACCGGAATTTCGTCGCCGATTTGCGCAGATTATCGACAGCGAACCCACGATGCGTCTGGCTGGGGTAGCCGCGAACAAGCGCGAAGCGCAAGCGCTGATCGATCGCGAGGACTTCGATGTCATGCTGATCGACCTGGGATTGCCCGATGGGACGGGAATCGATCTGATCCGCAGTGTCAGCCAGCGCAAGCCCGATGTAGACATCATGGTCGTTACCGTCTTCGGCGATGAGCAGCACGTGGTCTCGTCGATCGAAGCCGGCGCGACGGGTTACATCCTCAAGGATTCGACGCCCGCCGATGTGATTTCGTGCATCCGCTTGCTGCGTGCCGGCGGCTCTCCGGTGAGCCCGGTGGTTGCGCGCAGTGTCTTGCGGGCCATCCGTTCGCGCATGGGTGGTACCGCGGCGGGTAGCCCGACAACTCCGGCTCGCTCCCCAAGTGCCGAAAACAATCCGCTGTCCGCACGCGAAACCGAAATCTTGCAGCTGCTTGCCAAGGGCATGAGCTTTAACGAAATCGGCGAAATCCTTGGTATCTCGCCGCACACCGTCACGGCGCATATCAAGAAGATCTATCGCAAGCTTGCGGTGCATTCGCGTGGCGAGGCCGTCTACGAGGCCAGTCAGATGGGTCTGCTCAAGACCTAGGTCGCGCGCTTCATGGTAAAGAGACCGGGTTTGTCCGATCGCATCACCGCCCGGCCACGAAAATTCGAAACTCGCATCGCCGCGCGGGCGCTGGCCGCGCTCGTGGCGCTGCTGTGCGCGGCCGCGGCGGCCGCCAGCACGATCTCGATCCGCAAGCTCGACTGGTCCTACGCGCCGCCCGATGCGCTGGCCGCGCCCGCGGGAAGTTCCGGCTCGAGCTTGAGCTCGTTTAATTTACCGCTGCACTGGACCGCGCAGGAGGGATCGCCCCTGCACACGGTGGTGCTGCGCATGCACTTTCGCCTGGAAACCGTGCCCGATCGGCTGTGGGCCGTGCTGCTGTCCCACGCGAGCGAAGGGGGGCGCCTGAGCATAAACGGCCACTTCATCGGGGCCATCACCTCGGAAAGCGAGGCACGCCACGTCGTCTGGCGGCGCCCGCAGCTGCTGGCGATCGATGCTCCTTTGCTGATCGCCGGCGACAACGAGCTGTTGATGGAGACCTCCTATGGGGCCGGACCGCACGTGATCGGCGGCGTCGAGGTCGGCCCCCTGTCGGAGCTGTGGAGCCACTACGCGCTGCTGTTCCCGCTCGACTACGTTTCGACCTGGTGCGGAGCGACGGTCGCGTTGTTGACCGCACTAGTGTTCGGTGCGCTTTGGTTGCAGCGGGGCGAGACCATATCGATGCTGCTGGCGTTGGCAGCGGTTTGCTGGGTCGTGTACTGCGCCACCTGGCTCGTGGAAGATATGCCGGTTGCGTTTCGCCCGCCCGTGCGTCTGGGCGGAATGGCGGCGCTGGCCGCATTCGATGCCACCCTGGCCATCACGCTGCTTCGTCTGTCTTCGCTTTCGCGCCGGCGCGAGGAGTGGCTGATCGTCGCATACGCCGCTTTGGGACCGCTTCTTTCCCTGGCCAGCTCGATGCAAGCCGATCCGTATCTGCAGGTGTCGTGGGCGCCCGGACTGCTCCTCGTCGTGGCCGTGGCCACGGGCGTGGGCTTGTACCGGCGCACGCGCGGTCTGGCGGCACCCCACCCGCTGGTACTGGTTGCGGCGGTCGTTTTGCTGCTGGCGGGTGCGATCGATTTTGCTCCCGTTATCGGGCTCAATGCCTTCGACGGATTTCCGGCCATCAATTTTGCCGCACCGCTGATGCTCGTGGCGCTGGCCACGCCCTTGGTCGACGGATTCATCAAGATGATGCGCGAGGCCCAGGCGGCACGCGCGGAGCTCGAAACGCGGGTGCGCGAGCGCGAACAGCTTCTGAAGAAAAACTTTGAACGATTGCGCGAGAGCGAGCGAGTCAAGGTTGAGGTACAGGAGCGGCAACGCATCATGCAAGATATGCACGATGGCTTGGGGTCTCAGCTCATGTCCTCTCTGATGCTCGTCGAACGGGGCGCCGTGAGCAACGAGCAGTTTGCTCAGATTCTGCGCGAATCGATCGACGACATGCGCTTGGCCATCGATGCCCTCTCGGCCGAGCACGCCGACCTGGCGGCCGCGCTCGGCAACCTGCGCTTTCGAATGGAGCCGCGGCTGCGCGCGGCGGGAATGGAATTGACCTGGGACGCGCGCCAACTGCCCGAGGAAATTGGCCTGCACCCCGACGTCGTGCTGCCGATTTTGCGCATCGTCCAGGAAGCCCTGACCAACGCCCTGAAGCACAGCCGCGCGCGGGCGGTGCGCGTAACGCTCGCGGTCGAAGGCAGCGGCGATTCGCAGTGGCTCGACATTCGCGTCGCGGACAACGGTCGAGGTATCACCGAGGAGCGCGCGGGCGGGCGCGGACTGCTCAATATGCGCAACCGCGCGCAGAAAATCGGCGCCCAGCTGAAGATCGCCACCGCCCCGAACGTGGGCACAACGGTTCACCTGCGCACGCGCATTGGACCAATCGGCCCGAGCACCAAGACGCAGCAGACCACCGTCCTGAATACGCAGGCCATCATCGAGCGTGCGCGGCAGCAGTAAAAGAAAAACGACACGTTCCGGACGCAAAAAACGCCGCGCCGGTCCGCGACGCTCCCGAGCTATTGCCCGGAGCTCACACCGACGCGCCGCTTGCGAGCGAAAGCACGCCGGAACTTCTCGAGCTTGGGCCCGATCACGAACATGCAATAACCTTGGTTCGTGTTGTGGCGGAAATATTCCTGATGGTACGTCTCGGCGCGGAAATACCGGTCCACCGGTTCGAGCTGTGTGACGATATCGTCCTCAAACGAACTTTGCGCGTCCTGGAGAAACTGCGACGCGGTCGCCTTTTGTTCCTCGTCGTGGTAGAAGATCGCAGAACGATACTGGCTGCCGACATCGTTTCCTTGCCGATTGAGCGTCGTCGGGTCGTGCACCGCGAAAAACACTTCCAGCAATTCGCGGTACGTGATGCGCGCCGGATCAAATTCGATGCGTACGACCTCTGCGTAGCCGGTCTCGCCGCTGCACACCTGCCGATAGTCCGGGTTCTGAGTATGTCCGTTGGAGTAGCCCGATTCGACGTCGATGACCCCGTCGAGTTCCTCGAACACCGCCTCCAGGCACCAAAAGCAGCCGCCGGCAAAGGTCGCGAACTTGTGTCCCGGGCTTGGCATAGTCGCTAAGGGATTTCGAATCGACATGGCGGTCTCCTTCAGGGCAAGGGCTGGAAAGTTCGCGCCGCACGCAGGCCCTGGCCGCCGTCTTGCCGTTTGCCGCTGCTGCAAAAAAGTCCGCAGCAGCGCACGCACAAGCCGCCTGTAGGCACCCGCCGGGATTGCCGCTGTTTGCAACGGCACGGATAGCTTACCCCCGGAACCGCGACCGCGTTTTTGCAGTGCAATTTCGGGCATGCCCTAGCTTAAGAGGGCCCCCGGCTTTGCCGAAAACGCAGGCAAGGGGA
>DASPTP010000026.1:0-38401 GCA_035623355.1 Burkholderiaceae bacterium
CTTTCGCCGTGGCGAACTGTTGTTTACTACGCGCAATTATCCGGCCGCCGAGCAGGCGTATGCCACGGTGCTGCGCAGCCCCACGCGCACGCCGTATCACGAGCGCTCGTTGTACATGCAAGGCTGGTCGCTATACAAGCAAGGGCGCCTGGAAGAGGCGCTGCAATCGTTTTTCGGTGTCCTCGACCTGAAGTTTCCCGCCGGCAGCGGAGAGACCAAAGTCGAGCAGATGCCGGGACTGACTCGCGCCGATCATGAGCTGCTCGAGGATACCTTTCGCGTGGTCAGCCTGAGCCTGGAGAACTTGCAGGGTGCCGAATCGATTCCGCAGTACACGACGACGCCTTTGCGTCACGAGTACGAGTTTCGCGTGTACCAACAGCTCGGAGCGCTGTATCTGAAGCAGGAACGTACCAAGGACGCAGCCGATACGTTCAGCGCCTTTGCGCGCCGCAATCCCCTTCACGCACAGGCGCCTTTGATGCAGGCCCAGGTCATCGAGATCTACCAGCAGGGCGGCTTTGAGAACATGGCGCTCGAGGCGAAAAAGGAGTATGTCGATCGCTACGGCGTCAACAGCGCCTTTCGTCGTTCCAATCCGGTCGCCTGGGAGCACACGCGACCTTTGGTCAAAACGTACTTGGGTGAGCTTACCCGTTACTACCACGCGGCGGCGCAAAAAAGCAAAAAGAGCGAGGACTACCAGGCGGCGGTGCACTGGTACCGACAGTTCCTCGAGGCCTTTCCGACCGATCCGCAGGCGGCGCAGGCGAATTTCCTTTTGGCCGAACTGCTGTTCGAAAGTGGCCGGTTCGCGGAGGCGGCACCGGAGTACGAGAAGGCGGCGTATCAATATCCGCCGCATGCCAAGAGCGCCGATGCGGGTTATGCTGCGCTGCTTGCCTACGCCGAGCAGGAAAAGCGGGCCAGCGACGCCGACCGCGACCGAGTCCAGCACGCCGGAATCGACAGCGCACTTCGTTTCGGCTCGACGTTTGCGACGGACCCGCGGACGGGGCCGGTGCTGGCCAATGCGTCCGAAAAGCTGTACGCCTCGCACCAGCTCGATCGCGCCACTGCAGTGGCTCAGCAGGTGCTTAAGCTCAAGCCGCCGGCTCCGGCGCCGCAGCAACGCGTCGCTTGGACCGTCATTGCGCATGCCTCGTTTGATGCGGGCAAGTTCGATCAGGCCGAGCACGCCTACACCGAGGTCCTCGCGCTTACGCCGCCGGCCGATCCCGGCCGCGGTGCTCTGACGGAACGACTCGCGGCTGCGGTGTACAAGCAAGGCGAACAGGCGCGCGCGCAGGGGCACCTGCGCGAAGCGGTGGAGGATTTTCAGCGCGTTGGCGTGGTGGCGCCTGACTCGCCGGTGCATGCGACCGCGCAGTACGATGCGGCGGCCGCACTCATCAGTCTTAAGGAGTGGGCAAAAGCGGCTCGCACGCTCGAAGATTTCCGGCAGCGCTACCCGAATAGTCCCCTGCAGAGCGACGTCAGCGAGAAGCTCGCCTTGGTTTACTCGGAAAGTGGCCAGTGGGCGGCGGCAGCGGCCGAATTCGAACGGCTTTCCGTTTCGAAGAAGGATCCGCAGTTGGCCCGCGCCGCGCTGTGGCAAGCCGCCGAACTTTACGAAAAGGCACCCGCCCGGCCCGCGGCAGCCAAGGCATACGAACAGTATGTGCGACGGTATCCGGAGCCGCTCGAGCCGGCCGTCGAAGCGAGGTTTCGACTTGCACGCATTGCCAAGGAGGAGGGTGGTGCGGCGCAGGCTCTGCCGTGGATGCGCGAAATACTGCAGGCCGATCAGTCCGGTGGCTCTTTACGCACCGATCGCACGCGCTACTTAGGCGCGACAGCCGCCCTGGCGTTGGCCGAGCCCCCCTATGAGGACTACAAAAAGGTTCAGCTCGTCGAGCCGCTCAAAAAGCAGCTCAAGCTCAAGAAAGCAAAAATGGAGGACGCGCTGAAAGCCTACGCCGTGGCGGCGGACTATGGCGTTGCCGATGTGGCGACGGCGGCGACCTACCAGACGGCGCAGCTGTATCGGGACTTCGGCCAGGCCCTGCTTGCCTCGCAGCGCCCCAAAGGGCTGTCGAAAGACGAAGTCGAACAGTACAACGTGATGCTCGAGGAGCAGGCCTTTCCGTTTGAGGAAAAGGCCATCGATTTGCACGAGGTCAATGCCCGTCGCACCACCCAGGGCATTTACGACCAGTGGGTCAAGAGCAGCTTCGTGGCTCTGGCTCAGTTGCGGCCGGTGCGCTATGGCAAAAGCGAACGCAGCGAGGGAGCGATCGATGCCATTCGCTGAAATGCTGCGCCGAATCGGTCTAATTGCGGTCTTGAGCGCGGGCGTATCGGCGTGCGCGGGCCTGTCGCAATCGCCCCATGGCGCCGCGCGGGCGCCCAGTGGAGCTCCCAGCGCAAAATCCGACGCGCCTGCGCCCGCACCGGCGGGCGCGGCGGCGACACCCGGGGCTTCCGGCGGTGCGCCGGCAGGCGAGGCTCCGCCCGTGGTGAACCCGGAGGTACAGCGCGCCTTTGATGCGTCGGTTCGGGCGCTTGAGCAGGGGCGCACAGCGGAAGCCGAGCGAGGGTTCTTGGCTCTGACGAAAACCAATCCCGAATTGGGCGGTCCGCACGCCAATTTGGGCATGATTTACCGGCGAGCCGACAAGAATGCACAAGCCGTCTCCGAGCTCGAATTTGCCGTACGCGACAGCGCGCAGCAGCCAATATATTGGAACCAGCTGGGCATTGCATATCGGCAGCAGGGGCAGTTCGACAAGGCGCGGCAAGCCTACGAGCACGCCATCGCGCTCGATCCGAACTATGCCAGCGCGAATCTGAATTTGGGGATTCTTTTTGACCTTTATCTCTGGGACAGCAAGCGTGCGCTGGAGTTATACGATCGCTATTTGACTTTGTCAGGCGGGGACGAAAAGGTCAACAAATGGGTTGTCGATTTGAAAAATCGCAATCGCGAGCGCACCGCCGTGGCCCGTAAGGAGCAGGAATGAGACGAAAAGCTTGGTTCGGTTTCGTATGCGGCGTTGCGCTGGCGTCGGCGGCAATGGCCGATGATCGCGCAGACCTGGATCAGACCAAGATCATCGGCAACCGCGAGTTGCCCAAGGTTCTGTACATCGTTCCTTGGAAAAAACCCCTGCCCGGCGAACTTGCGGGACGCCCGATGAAAAGCGTGCTGGACGAAGCGCTGGCGCCGATCGATCGGGACGTGTTTCGCCGGCAGGTGCGCTACGACGAACAAGTGCAGGCGGCCGCGAAGGTCACGACACAGGAACACAAGTAGGCAAGTGGGCGCGGTATCTTGCGCCGCTCGTTTTGTTTTTCGATTTTGTGATTGGAGAGTAATCGATGGATGCCTTCGGAACGATAGTGAAGTTTTTTCAGGATTGCGGCCTTTTCATCTACCCCAGCTTGCTGATTCTGGCATTGGGGTTGTCGATTTCGGTGGAGCGGTTCGTTGTCCTGAATCGCGCCCGCAGTGAGAATCGCAAGGCCTGGGACCGGATCTTGCCGATGCTGCAAGGCGGGAAGCTGCAGCAGGTGTTCGGGGCAACGTCCAAGACCGACGTGGCAATCGGAATGATCGTGCACAACGGCCTGAGCCGGCTGCAAAGTACGCGCCGGCGCGAAGATATCGACGCGGCCATGGAGGAAGGCATGATGGAAATCGTGCCGCGGCTGGAAAAGCGCACGCACTATATCGCCACCTTCGCCAACGTGATCACCTTGGTCGGTCTGCTGGGAACCATCAGCGGCCTGATCCACGCATTCACCGCGGTGGCCGAAGTCAATCCGGCAGAAAAGGCCGAGTTGCTCTCCGCCAGCATTTCGGTGGCGATGAACAACACCTTCTTCGCCCTGATGGTCGCGATTCCGTTTTTGCTGATTCACGCGTTTTTGACGGCTCGCACGACTGAGATCGTTGATAGTCTGGAAGCGGCCAAGATCAGTTTCCTGAACCTCGTGCAAAAGAGCGGCGGCGAGGGCAAGGTCGTTGCGGAAACGAGGGAGTCGTACTGATCATGCGAGTCCGTCGCCTGCACAAAAAGCCGGCGCAGCTGGAGATCACCGCGTTTTTGAATTTGATCGTGGTGCTCGTACCGTTTCTGCTCTCCACCGCGGTATTTTCCCGTCTGGCGGTGCTGCAGCTGACGCTGCCGGCGCAGTCCTCCGGTGTGGAACAGCTCAAGGGCGATTTGCAACTCGAAGTCGTGATTCGGCCCGATGCACTGGAGGTCGGGGATCGGATTGGGGGCCTGATTCAGCGCATCCCCAATTCCGAGTCGGGACACGACTACAAGTCCCTTTCGCTGCTCATGGAGCAGATCAAGGTCCGATTTCCGGACAAAACCGACGCAACCGTGCTCGCCGAGCCCAATACCCCTTACGACGTTCTCGTTCAGGTCATGGATGCCGTTCGTGTGGGCAATACCGTGCAAGGGGCCAATGTGGTGCGGGCCGAGCTATTTCCCGATATCTCGATCGGTGATGCACCGGTTCGTCAACATTTGAGCAAATCATGAAGCACACGCCGCTTGAGCGCCGCACGATGCGAAAGGCGCGCAACGTACCGCTGGTGGACATGAACCTGGTGTCGCTGATCGATATCTTCACGATATTGATCTTCTTTCTGCTTTCCAACACCGCCGAGGTCCAGGTGCTTCCCAGTTCCAAAGCGGTGAAATTGCCCGAGTCGGTCGCGGACAAAAGTCCGAAAGAGACTGTCACCGTGGTCGTAAACGCCGAAGAGATTCTCGTGCAGGGACGCAAGGTGGCTTCGGTCGCCGAGGCGATGGCGACCGAGGAAGACATGATTCCGCCGCTGAAGGCCGAACTCGACATCCAGGCGAGCCACGAAATGATCCGCCGCGAAAATGCCCCGCAGAACAAGCCGATCACCATCATGGGCGACAAGAGCATCCCCTATCGGCTGCTGCGCAAGGTGATGTACACCTGCGCGCGAGCGAACTTCAGCGAAGTTTCGTTCGCCGTTCAACGCAAAAACGGTGCGTAATGGCTGCAACTATGGTTTCCTATCATTCGGCCGTGCTGCCCTGGACGGGGTCGCCGGAGGACGAGGAGCGGTTTCGGCGGATTTTGCGCAGCGTGCTGCTTGTCTGTCTGCTGTTGGGTCTGCTGATTCCCTGGCTGCCTCGTCCGACCATCGATCGGGAGCACACGGAGGAGTTTCCGCAGCGATTTGCCAAACTGCTGCTCGAGCGCACGCCGCTTCCGCCACCGGTTCCCGTCAAACCAACGCCGGCACCGGAAGAGCAGACCAAGCCCTTGCCGCAAGTCTCCAAGCCCGAACCCAAGAAGGTGCCGGTGCCGGAGGCACGAAATCCGGTGCCCGATAAACCCCCGGGCGAAAAGCTCGAGGCCGCGCGCAAGAAGGCCGCGGGCGTCGGTTTGCTTGCCATGCGCGACGATCTGGCGGATCTGCGCGGCGCGCCGGTCGCCGTGCAATTAAACAAGGACATTAAACAGGGTCCGGGAGTCGGCTCCGGTGTGGGCCCGGGCGTCGGTGCGGGTTTCGGACCGGGCATCCCGGTACGAAACATGATCACGTCCAACGCCACGCGCGGAAGCGGCGGAATCAACACCGCCGGCTATAGCCGCGACACGGGCGGAGGAGGCCTCGCCGGTCGCGCCACGACCCTCGTCGAGGGAGTGGCGGGAGGAGGCGGAGGAGGCGGCCCCGGCGGCGGCGGCAGTCGCGGCGGCGGGACGCTGCAGCGCGGTGGCGATGGCAAGGCGTCGCGTTCCATCGAAGAGATCAAACTCGTGTTTGAGCGCAACAAGGGCGCGATCTACGCCATCTATAACCGCGCCCTGCGCGAAGATCCCACCTTGGAGGGCAAGATCGTACTGGAGCTAAAGATCGCGCCTTCCGGGGAAGTTGTCGAATGCCGGATCGCCTCGAGCGAACTTCGCTCGCCCGAACTCGAACGCAAGCTGCTGGCGCGAATCAAGCAGTTCGACTTTGGCGCCAAGGATGTCGCCACGATGACAATCAACTGGCCGGTGGACTTTTTGCCGTCTTAAGGCAAGCGCCCCAAACCGCCCTCGTTGTGTCAGGATTGGTGTTCTGCTGCATTGCAGCGAGCACACCGAGATGTTTTCCCAAAGCACGCGTTGCCGCACGATCAATCTTGCGCTGCAGGGTGGCGGCGCGCACGGCGCCTTCACATGGGGAGTTCTGGATGCCCTCCTCGAGGAGGAGCGGCTGCGGTTGGAAGCAATCAGCGGCACGAGCGCGGGGGCCATGAACGCGGTGGTTCTTGCGCACGGGCTGCTCGCGGACGGTCGGCAAGGAGCGCGCGTGGCGCTGCAAAAGTTTTGGAGCGCCGTTGCGGCAAGCATGCCCTTCGGTGCGACCGTATCGACCGGCGACGGACAGAGTGTGGCGCTGACGCCGGCCTTTCGCCGCATGCTCCGATGGGCAAACGAGATCGCACCGGACCGGATCAATCCCTTTGACCGCAATCCCTTGCGCGACATCCTCGGCGCACAGATCGATTTTGAGCGCCTGCGCGCTCGCAGCCCGCTGAAGCTGTTCGTCGCGGCGACCAACGCGAACAGCGGCAAGCTGCGACTCTTTCGCCAGGACGAGCTGTCGGTCGAAGCGGTCCTCGCGTCGGCCTGCTTGCCGATGATGCACCGCGCGGTCGAGATCGACGGCGAGCCCTATTGGGACGGCGGTTACGCGGCCAATCCCGCCGTGTTTCCCCTGTTTTACGAGTGCCGCTCGCGCGACATCCTGCTGGTGCTGCTTTCTCCCCTTAAGTACAAGCAGACCCCCTATACGGCGCAGGACATCAAGGACCGAATTCTGGAGTTCGGATTCACCGCGACGTTTCTGCGCGAGATGCGCATGTTTGCGCATCTGCGCGATTTCGTGAAGCGATCGTGGTTTCCCTTTGGCCGCTTCGAACGGCGCATCGCCGCCACTCGCTTTCATGTCATCGATGCGCAGGATTTCATGAGCGACCTTACGCCCGAATCCAAAATTGCGGCGAACCTGCAGTTCTTCACAACGCTCAAGGAACTGGGCCGGCAGCGTACCAAGGCCTGGTTGCAGCAGCACTTCGAGAGCGTCGGGCGCGATTCCTCGGTGGCGATCTCCGAATTGTTTTACTAAGTTGCGCGCAATCCCCGCGCTTGGTGCGCGATGCTCGCGCAAGAGGAACTAGCGGCCCGATGAAGCGGCGGCCTGGGCGATCGGGGTGTTCGCGCTTTGCCAGCTTCCGCCGAGCGCTTTGACCAAATATACGGCCTCAAGCACCTGCTGGCCGTTGATCTGCACCTGCAGCCGCTCGTTGGCGAGCAACGCCTGCTCCGCGGTGACAACGTCCAGATACGTTGCCAGTCCGCCGGCGTATCGATCGTTGGCGATATCGACAACGCGCTGCGCGCTACGCACCGCGGCACCGGCCTCCGACGCCGCACGCGCCAGGTTTGCGCTGCCCGTCAACCCGTCCTGCACTTCCTGCATTGCCGTTAGGACCGTCTGGCGGTAGCTGGCGACGGCCGCCCGGTACCCCGCTTGGGCAAAGTCGATGCCCGCGCTGAGGCGGCCCGCGTCAAAGAGCGACTGGGTCGCGGCAATTCCCAGCGCCCAGAAGTTTGACGCCGCATTAAACAGCGTTGTGAGTTCGTTGCTTTCGACGCCGTAGGCCGCACGCAGCGGGACGCTGGGGAAATACGCGGCCTTGGCCACGCCGATTTGCGCATTGGCGGCAGCCATCGCGCGCTCGGCCGATGCCACGTCGGGGCGCCGCTCCAATAAGTCCGACGGAACGCCGATTGGAATCGACGGCACCGAAAGTTGGGCTACCGACGGTTCGATGCCGAAGATCGGCGCCGCAGCGCCCACCAACGCCGCAAGCGCGTGCTCGAATTGCGCACGCTGCACACGCAGCAAATCGATCTGAGTGACCGTCGAGTCGAGCTGCGACTGCGCCTGTGCGAGGTCCAGGCCCGAGGCGACTCCCATGTCGTGGCGCGAGGAAACGAACTCCAGGGCGCGACGCTGGGCGGCGATATTTTGGCGAACGACGTCGATCTCCGCATCGAGCGCGCGCAAGTTGAAATAGTCGCCGGCAACCTCTGCCGTGATCACGAGCCGCGCATTTTCCAGGTCGGCCTGCGATTGCTGCTCGGAGGCACGAGCCGATTCCAACTGGCGCCGCGCGCCACCGAATAGATCGATTTCGTATTGCACGGAGAAACCCGCGATCCAATCGTTTTGTACCGTCGACGAATTGGGCAGGGTGTAAGCGGAAAGCGGCCGATTCTGGGAGGTCTTGTCTCTGGCCGCGCCCACATCGGCGTTCAACTGCGGAAAGAGTGCCGCGCGGTTGATCGTTACGATCGCTCGTGCCTGCGTCAAACGCTCCCGGGCAATTGCCAGGCTCTCATTGTGGTCGAGGGCTTGGGACTCGAGGGAATCGAGTTTCGGGTTGGAAAAAATCTCCCACCAGTTTCCGCGATACGCGGCATCGTCCGGTCGTACGCTTCGCCACGGCTCTTCCGCGTTCCAAGTCGCGGGCATATCGACCGTGGGCCGGTGATAGTCTGGCCCCAGCGTGCAGGCGCCCAGGATTGCCGCGAGCGCACCGCGCAAAAGGTTGCGGGCCAGCGCAGACACGATCTCACCGATCGACGGTGGCAGGCGCTTCACTTTTTGTCCTGCTCCTGGCCTCTCGGCGGGAAGCTGACCACGTCGCCGTCGGCGAGGGAATCGGCGGGGTTTAGGATCAACACATCGCCGATCTGTACGCCGCTTCGCAGTTCGACCGACTGTCCGTAATCCGTGCCGATCGTCACCGGTTGCAGGCGCACGCGACCTTCGGAGTCGACGGCGGCCACGCGCGGACCTTCGGGTCGAAACAGCAGGCAATTGGAGGGTGCAACCAGGCTGGCGCTTTTGCCCACGGGCAGTTGCAGCTGCACGTACGCGCCCGGCAACAACCGTTCGTCATGATTGGGCAAGCTGACCTCCACCTGCAAGGTTCGGGTGAGGGTGTCGATCGCTCCGGCGGTGCGACTGACCGTGCCGCGAAACCGCACGGACGGCATCTCGGCTTGCGTCACCGAAATGGTCTCGCCAATCCGAACGAGATTCGCGTAGCTTTGCGGAACATAGACATACAGCCGCAGGGGATCGGTTTGCGCCAGCGTAAAAAGCGCCCTTGAAACCCCCCCGTTGCCGGCATCGACGAGGTCACCCACATCGATATTGCGCCGAGTTACGACGCCGGAAAACGGTGCCACGATGCGCTTAAAGCCCTCAAGTTCCGTGAGGCGACGCACATTGGCTTCGGCCGCGGCAAGGTTTGCCTGGGCCTGCGAGAAGGCGCTTCGCCGCTCGTCGAGTTCTTGTTGCGACACGGCGTCGCGCAGCCGAAGGCTCTCCCAACGTTCGGCGGAACTCTTGGCCAGCTCCAGGCTGGCGGCGGCCTGCTCCCGCGAGGCCGTTGCCTGCGCGAGCTGCTGATCGACTTCCGGGGTGTCGAGCTCGGCGAGCAGATCGCCCTTCTGGACGCGGGCACCGATGTCGCGGTACCAGCGCAGCAGGTAGCCACTCGTACGGGCGTAGATCGGAGACTCGATGAAGCCCTGCAACGTCCCCGGCAACGCAAGCGTCTCGCCGCCCTTGCTCGGTTGGATCTGTGTGGTGAGCACGAAATTGCGCGCTTGCAACTGGGTTGTGGCCTGAAGATCGCGCATGCGTACGACCCGACCGATCACGGTTCCGGCCGCGCCCAAGGCAAGCAGGACGACGATCAGGACGGTCGCGCGCCGCGCCCGCATCAGCAGGCGCGCGCGAGGTGCGGCGCCCGTGCCCGCGTGCGGCGGACCCGCGCTATGGATGCCGAGCGAGGAATGGTGGCTGTCAGACATGGGCGGTGCTTCCTTGGGAACCGGGGGCCGGCGGTGATCCCGATGTTCGGGCGCGGGCGCTGGCGCGTCGCGCGAAGTGCTGATGAATTCCAGCAAAAACGATGGGTACAAAAAACAGGGTCGAGACCGTCGCAAACAGCAGTCCGCCGATAGCCGCACGGCCGAGCGGGGCGTTTTGTTCGGCGCCTTCGCCCAAGCCCAGCGCCATCGGGATCATGCCGACGATCATCGCCAGCGCCGTCATCAACACGGGGCGAAGGCGCGTTGCGCCGGCTTCGAGCGCGGCCGAAAGGGCCGGTCGGCCTTCGCGCAGACGCTGGCGGGCAAACGCCACCACGAGAATGCTGTTGGCCGTTGCAACCCCCATGGTCATGATTGCTCCCGTGAGCGCCGGAACGCTCAAGGTGGTGCCCGAGACAAGCAGCATCCATGCGATGCCGGCCAAAGCGGCCGGCAGTGCGCTGATGATGATGAACGGATCCGTCCACGACTGAAAGTTCACGACGATCAGCAGGTACACGAGCACGATTGCCATCAACAGGCCGATGCCCAGCCCCTCGAACGAGGTCTGCATCGTCTTTACCTGCCCCCGCATGGACACTTGGGAACCGCGCGGCAACTGCGGACGCAAATCCTCGATGAGCTGCTGAACCCGGCTGGCCACCGAACCCAGGTCGCGACCATCGACGCTGATATACAAGTCGACGACCGGCGTGATGTTGTAGTGCGAAACGACGGCGAGCTGCCGTTCGGGTTCCAGTTGGACCAGGTTGCTGAGCAACTGCCCGGGCGTGCGGCCACCGGCCGCGTTCACGGGAGTGCGCAGTAACGCATCGACCGAATCGATGCGGTATTGCGGGGTCTGGACCGCAACGTTGTAGACGACGCCGTTGCTGGGATTGAGCCAGAAGGAAGGAGCGGTCTGAAAACTGCCCGATAGCGAGACGAGTACGTTTTGCGCAACGTCGATGGCGCTCATGCCCAGCTGCTGCACTCGGGTCCGATCGATCTGAAGGCTCAGGCCCGGTTCATCCAGACGCTGATGGATGTGGGCGTCGACGGCACCCGGAATTTGTCGCACCTGGGTAAGGAGTCGACTGGCAATGGCGAAATTGTTCAGCATGGCCGAACCAGAAAACTGCACATCGATGGCCGCCGGCAGGCCGAAGTTTAGGATCTGCGTGACGATGTCGGCGGGCTGAAAGAAAAACTCGATGCCGGGAAAGCGCTGTGGCAGCTCGGAGCGCAAGCGCCGGACATAACCATAGGTGGAGGCGTGCTCTGGGCGCAGGGCGATCTGAATCTCGCTATCCAAAGTACCGATGGTTCCGGAATTGCTGTAGGAAAGATTAATTCCGCTGTAGGGAACTCCGATGTTGTCGAGAATCGTCGCCAGTTCGTTGGCCGGAATGATGTCGCGGATCGCGCCATCGATGCGTTCGGACAGTCTCGCGGTTTCTTCGATCCGCGTGCCGGTGGGCGCCCGCACATGCAAGCGAATCAAGCCCGCGTCCACCGACGGAAAGAAGTCTCGGCCCAGAATCGGCGGATAGGCGTACAGCAGGCACGAGAGCAGACAAAAGGCGAGAAACCCTGCCCCGAAGCGCAAGCGTCGCGTGAGCAGCTTACTGAGAATCAGAATATAGCCGCCGCGCATCCGCTCGAAGCCGCGGTCAAATCGTTCGTAGACGCGCTGCAGCCGGCTGGATGCCGCCGGAACGATTTTCTGGCCGCGGTCCATTAGCAGCATGACCAGCGTCGGGACGAGGGTTCGGGACAGGACGTAGGAGGCGAGCATCGCGAACACGACCGCCTCCGCCAGGGGCACAAACAGATGGTGCGCAACCCCCGTCAGAAAGAACATGGGCACAAACACGATGCAGATGCACAGCGTCGAGACAAACGCCGGCACAGCGATTTCTCCCGCACCGGTCAATATCGCCTCGTGCATGTCCGCGCCCAGGTGCAAGTGGCGCTCGATATTCTCGATGGTCACGGTCGCATCGTCGACCAGGATGCCAACGGCGAGCGCCAGACCGCCGAGCGTCATGATGTTGATGGTCTCGCCGATCGCCCACAACGCCAAAATCGACGAGAGAATGGAAAGCGGGATCGAGATCGCGATGATGCACGTGCTGCGCCAGTTGCCCAGGAACAGCAAGATGAGTGCGGCGGTCAGGCAGGCCGCGATCAGTGCCTCGCGTGCCACTCCGGCGATGGCGGCCTTGACGAACAGCGATTGATCAAACAGGGGGGTGATCTTCAGGCTTTGCGGCAGACTTAGCAGGACGCCGGGCAGCAGGCCGCGCAGGTCGTTGACAATCTGCAGGGTCGATGCGCCGCCGTTTTTCAGGATTGATAGCAATACGCCCCGCTGGCCGTCCTGCCGCACGACGTTCGTCTGGGGGGAAAAACCGTCGCGTACGTGCGCAACTTCGCGCAAATAGGTCGTCGCACCGTTTACCGATCGCACCGGCAGGTCGTTGAGACCCTCGACGGTGTCGGGCGAGCCCTTTACCGCGACGTTAAACTCCGTTGATCCGATTTTCGCGGTCCCCGACGGCAGCACGAGATTTTGCGTATTGACGGCGTTGACAACGTCCGAAGGCGTCAGGCCCTTGGCGAGCAGCGCCGCCGTGTCAAGGTCCACCGAAATCAATCGGGACTTGCCGCCGTAGGGCCAAGGCACGGCGGCGCCGGGAATCGTGACGAGCTGGGGCCGCAGAAAGTTAATGCCGGTGTCAAACAGCTGCTGCTCGGACATGGTTGGATCCGACAAACCGAGCTGAATGACCGGAATGCTCGAGGCCGAGTATTTGATGATCAGGGGCGGCGTGATACCCGGCGGCAACTGGCGCAACTGCGCTTGCGAAATGGAGACGACCTGGGCAATGGCCGTCTGAATGTTGGCCGAGGGTTGAAAAAAGATCTTGACGATTGCGACGCTGGCCAGCGACTGGGACTCAATGTGCTCGATATCGCTCACCGTTGTCGTCAGGGCGCGCTCGGTCACGGACGTGATGCGCTGCCCCATCTCCTGCGCCGACAAGCCGCTGTAGTTCCAGATCACGCTGACAACCGGAATGTTGATCTCCGGGAAAATGTCGGTGGCCAATTTTGATAGCGCCACGGGGGTCGCCAAAACGATAAGCAGCGCCATCACGAGAAACGTGTAGGGGCGGCGCAGTGCGATCTGAACAATCCACATGGAGTAAAAGCCCGGCGATGGCGTGATGCGGTAGATCTTACAAGGGCTCGTCGGCCCGCTCGCCGCCAGCAGCAAGCTGCGGCGGACAACGCTCCTTTACGGTGCGGCGAAGAATCTCGGACAGGCGCAGCGCACCCGGGCGGATGGCCTCCGGATCGGCAAAGATCAAGTACAAATTGCTGTAGCGCACCGCGCCCTCCTGCAGGGGCAAGGCTTTGAGGACACCGGAGCGCAGTTCCTCACGGATATTTTCTTCCGGGAACCAGGCAAAGCCCAATCCCATGCAAGCCGCTCGGATGGACGTTGCCTTGTTCGAGACGGTCCAGCGCTCGTCGGCCAACAAAGCGGGCTCGCTCGAGCGCCGGGCGGCGGTCTCGCGCACAAGCAGGTGCCGGTGCTGCTTGAGATCGGCCACCGTCAGCAGCCTACCCATGTGATGCAAGGGGTGATTCGGATGCGCGGCGGCGACGAAACGCACTTGCATCAGCCGGTCACCGACAAAGCCTTGGGGGATGGTCGGTCCGATCGCAAAATCGACCCGTCTTTCCAGCAGGGCTTCCTCGGTCCCTCCGAGTACCGACTCATACAGCTCGATGCGGGTTTGCGGACGCTCTTTGGCAAACTCGCCGAGACACTCGAGCAAAAGCCAGGTGGGAAATATGATCTCCACCGCCAGGACGATTTCCGATTCCCATCCGGCCGCGAGATCGCCCGCAAGCCGCTCGATGCGACGAGCCTCTTCGACGAGTTTTTTACCCTGGCGGTACAGGGCCTCGCCGGCCGGCGTGAGTACCGCCTTGCGCCCTTGCAGCACGAAGACCCGTACACCGGCCAGACGCTCTACCTGTCGAATCGCGTAACTGAGCGTCGATTGGCTGCGGTGCAGTCGCTGGGCGGCATTGGCATAACTTCCGGTCTCGACCACCTGTTGCAAGGCCGACCACTGGTCCAGCGTGATTCGCGGCAATTCCATGCATCTATGGATTCGATGAACTACGGCGAAATTATGCGCTTGTCAATGGAGGAGTTGAACGATTAAATAGGACCGACTGCCATTTCACTTCTCACTAATCAGGAGTCACCAATGCCCTCAAATTTTTCGAAACTCGCAGATTTCGTTGGCCGAGTGCTGCTTGCCATCCTGTTTCTGGTGGCCGGCGCGGGCAAGATCGCCGGCTACGCGGGCACACTCGCGTACATGCACTCCCAGGGTGTGCCCGGGGCGCTATTGCCACTCGTAATCATCACGGAAATCGGCGGCGGGCTTTTGATCGTTGTGGGACTTTGGACGCGAGTGGCGGCGGTCCTGTTGGCCGGCTTCACGCTCCTGGCCGCGCTCGTGTTTCACACGAATTTCTCCGATCAAGTGCAGCAGATCATGTTTTTGAAAGATCTGTCGATTGCCGGCGCGTTTTTGCTTCTCGTCGCAAACGGAGCAGGACCGTGGAGTCTGGACGCGCGGCGCCGCCGCTAAAACCGCCGAGATCTCTCGGTGCTTGGCAACCCGCATTGCGCGTTGCCGCGTCGACTTGGGCCAACGCGCGCTGAACAAGGAGAGGATGTCATGACGACCCGATCGCTACAGCGGATCATCCCATCCGTTGCAACGTCCGACGGTGCGGGCGTGAAACTGCGCCGCAGCTTGGGCAGTGCGCAGACCTTGCGGCTGGACCCGTTTCTGATGCTCGATGAGTTCTATTCCGATAATCCGAACGACTACCTCGCGGGTTTTCCTTCCCACCCGCACCGGGGCTTTGAGACGGTGACGTACATGCTCGATGGGCACATGCGCCACGAGGACAGTCTTGGCAATCGAGGCGACCTTGGGCCGGGCGATGTCCAGTGGATGACCGCGGCCCGCGGCATCGTGCATTCGGAGATGCCGCAGCAAACCGAAGGACGCATGCGCGGATTTCAGCTGTGGATCAATTTGCCGGCCAAGGACAAGATGAAACCCGCGTCCTACCGCGACATCGCCGCGCGCGACATTCCGACACTGGCCCTGGATGCGGGCGGCGAGGCTCGGGTTGTGTGCGGCACCTTGCGCCAGGTCGAGCGCTTTGCCAGCGGACCGGCGCAGGCACGCTCGGGCGTTTCGCTGTACGCGGACGTTCGCTTGCCGGCCGGGGTCGTGTTTACCGCACCGGTGCGGGCGTCGGACAATGCCTTTTTGTATCTCTACGAGGGCGAAGCCAGCGTGGGAGAGGAGGCAAGGCAACTGCCAGCGCGCGCTGCGGGTCTTCTTGGCGCCGGGGAGCAAGTTCGGGTGCAAGCCGGCGAGCGCGGTGCGCGCTTTTTGCTGCTCTCGGGCGCGCCGATCGGCGAGCCGATCGTGCAGTACGGGCCGTTTGTGATGAACACGCGTGCCGAGATCGATCAAGCGATCGCCGACTATCAGGCCGGCCGCCTCACGACGGCCTAAGCGGCCCGTCGCACGGGGGACTACGCGAGCGTGATCTCGAGGGAACCGAGCTTTTCGACCGTCGTGACGACTCGGTCGCCCGGCTTTAACCAGACCCGGCGCTCTTTGGGCATGCCGAGGATCACGCCTTCCGGTGTTCCCGTGAAGATGATGTCGCCGGGCTCCAGGGCAAAAAGGCGCGAGCAATACGAAATGATCTGCTGACTGTTGAATATGAAGTCCGAAGTGCTGGACGATTGCCGCAACTGGCCGTTTACGCGCGTCTCGAGCTTCAGCGCGTTGGGGTCGCCCACAAGTTCGGCGCTTACCAGGTACGGCCCAATCGGTGCGAACCCATCGCTGGTTTTGCCGGCAAGCCATTGGCTGGTGAGCATCTGGGAACTGCGCTCGGATAGATCGTTGCCTGTGCAATAACCAAAGACATACTCCAGCGCGTTTTGCTCGGGCACGTCGACGCAGCGCCGCCCCATGACCACGACCAGTTCGACCTCGTAATCGAATTGGTTGCCGGGCAGCCCTTTCGTGGGTACGGCAGCCCTGTGGTAGGTAAGGGCGTTTTTGAACTTGCTGAACAAAATCGGCACGTCCGGCACAGCCGCGCCAATCTCGCGGGCGTGGCGCCGGTAATTTAGCCCGACGCAGATGATTTTTTGCGGATTGCTCACGCACGGGGCAAAGAGCGCGTCTTGCTCCGAAACAATCCAGCGGTCCGAATGCGACGCCAGCGCCGACGCGATGCAGGCTCGCAGCTCCCCTTCGCCATTGCCGATCAAATCGTCGGTGCATTGTGGGACCGCCATACGCAGCGCGCTGGCCGCGCGCGTGACGTCCAATAGACCCTTGTCGACGCGCACCGCGAGCCGGACCTCGCCGGTTTCGCGCAAGTTGGCAAGTATTAGGCCGCTCGGGGATGCCTGCCGCAGGCCGCGACCTGACCGCGGCAGCGCTTTTGGGCGTCGGCTGCTTTTAAGGTCCTTGGCGGCAAAGACACGCGAGGGGCTGGCGGCAAAAGCCGCAATGTCGGCGCCCGCCGCGGCGGAAACTGAGATGGGTTCGGAGCGCGTCATAGTGAACCGCCCAAAGCGCTGGCATCGCTTCGCAGCGACGAATCTACCGAAAATTTTGGCCATCCGCGCCCGGGGCCAGTGGCGTGTGCCGCCCCTTGGCAGGCCGGCGGTTTGGATCCCACGAGGTCTTCGACTGCGGGCGCCATCCGCGCAATAGCGCTTCTGGCCGCATCCCGAAGGCGCTTTTCGAGACCTCCTCATCGGCGGTCCGGCCGCTTCGGCCGGGCGGGGATGCCTGTGGGCAGCTGCCTAGCTTTTCTCGAGTCCGCCGAACCCCGGTCAACCCGAATTTTCGGAATGTGACAGGCGCAAGGCGGTGCGCGGTTGCACCGCATCGGCGCGTGGTCGCCGCGCGCTTGCCTTCTTTTGGTGCGCGCGCCGCGGAACGCGCCCCAAACACGCCCTTTTGGGCGCCGACCGCCCGTAAAGGGCCGGGCGTGGAGGATGTGGCAATTGGCGCAAATATTGCTTGGACAAAGGGGATAGGACCCCGCAGGCAGGCACCCCATCGAGTGAGGCAGGAAGGTGGAGAGCTCGATTTTTAACGAGATGTACGTCACGCACGGCGGCGTGCGCACGCACTACGGCAGCTTTGAGCAGTGGCTGACCCGCCAGAGCGAGGACCTGATGCAGCTAAAGCGCACGGAGGCCGACCAAGTCTTCCGGCGCGTGGGGATTACCTTTGCGGTGTACGGCGACGGAGCCGGCACCGAGCGCCTCATTCCTTTTGACGTCATTCCCCGCATTATTCCGCAGCCGGAATGGCGCCTACTCGAAGCGGGGTTGCGCCAGCGCGTGCGGGCGCTGAATCGTTTTTTGCACGACGTTTACCACGAACAGGAATTTTTGCGGGCTGGCAAGCTGCCGGCGTCGGAAGTATTGCAAAACTCGCAATACCGTCCCGAGATGCGGGGCGTTCCGGTGGCCAGCAACATCTATGCGCATATCGCCGGCATCGACATCGTGCGTGCGGGTGCGGGCGAATATTATGTCCTGGAGGATAACCTGCGCGTGCCCAGCGGCGTCTCCTACATGCTGGAGAACCGGCGCATGATGATGCGCCTGTTTCCGGAATTGTTCGTGTGCAATCGGGTTGCCCCGGTGGAGCATTATCCGGACTTGTTGCTGGAGAATCTTCGCTCCGTAGCGCCGCAGGGCGTTGACGATCCGACGGTCGTGCTGCTGACGCCGGGCATGTACAACTCGGCGTACTTCGAGCATACGTTCTTGGCGCAGCAAATGGGCATTGAGCTCATTGAAGGCAAAGACCTCTTTGTGCAAGACGGTGCGGTCTTTATGCGCACGACGCGGGGTCCGACGCGCGTCGATGTGATCTACCGGCGAATTGACGATGATTTTCTCGATCCGACCGCCTTTCGCGCCGACTCGACGCTGGGGGTGCCCGGCCTGCTGGATGTGTATCGCACCGGGCGCGTAACCCTCGCCAACGCGATCGGCACCGGCATTGCGGACGACAAATCGATCTATCCCTACGTGCCCGAGATGATCTCGTTTTACCTCGGGGAAAAGCCGATTCTCGCAAACGTGCCGACGTACCGCTGTCGGCAACGCGAGGACCTGCAGTACACGCTCGATCACCTCTCCGAGCTCGTCGTCAAAGAGGTGCACAACGCCGGCGGCTACGGAATGCTGGTCGGTCCGGCGGCAACTCGGGTGCAGATCGAGGAATTTGGGGCGCTTCTGAGGGAGCGACCCGAAAACTATATCGCCCAGCCGACACTGGCGCTTTCGACCTGTCCGACGTACGTGGAAGCGGGCATTGCCCCGCGCCACATCGATCTGCGCCCCTTCGTGCTTTCGGGTACGGACATCACGATGGTGCCCGGGGGACTGACCCGCGTGGCCTTGCGCGAAGGCTCGCTTGTGGTCAATTCATCGCAAGGCGGCGGCACCAAGGACACCTGGGTGTTGGAGCAGTGAAGGCCGCCGGCGGAACTTGCCGATGTTAAGCCGGACCGCAGATCACTTGTTCTGGATGGCGCGCTACATTGAGCGGGCGGAAAACACGGCGCGCATGCTCGATGTGACCCTGACGACGTCGCTGCTGCCGCAATCGTCGCAGCAAGCCGAGCGCGGCTGGCGTGCCATGCTGGGCATCTCGGAGCTGCAGCCTGCGTACGACGCGGTGCACGCGACGATGCGCGCGCCGCTGGTTCTTGATTTTATGGTTCGGGATCCGAGCAATCCCTCGTCCATCTACAGCTGCCTGCAGGCGGCGCGCGAAAACGCCCGTGCGGTGCGCGGCGTGCTGACGACCGACCTGTGGGAGACCCACAATTACACCTGGCTGCAGTTGCAGACGCAGTTGCGCGACGGTTTGTTGGAGCGCGACCCGAAGCAGTTTTTTGAGTGGGTGAAGTTTCGTTCGCACCTTTCGCGCGGCGTGACGATCGGCACGATGCTCATGGACGAAGCGTTTTACTTCGCGCGTCTGGGCACCTTCCTGGAACGGGCCGACAATACCGCCCGCATACTCGATGTGAAGTTTCACGAACTCGGGGACGGGCCGGTGCAACGCAGCGCGACGGAGACCGCCGGCTCGCCCCATTACCTCGATTATTACTATTGGGCGGCGGTGTTGCGTTCGGTGTCCGCCTTTGAAATCTATCGACGGGTCTATCGCGACGTGATTACCCCGATGCGCGTGGCCGACCTGCTGATTCTGCGCCGCGACATGCCGCGATCGCTCGCGGCCTCGGTCGACGAGGTATGCGGTAACCTTGAGCAAGTGAAAAACGACCGATCGGGAGAAACCTCGCGGCGGGCCGGACTGCTAGGAGCGGAGTTGCGTTTCGGCCGGATCGAGGATCTGCTGGCGGGTGGCATGCACGCGTTTCTTACCGGCTTTTTGGAGCGCGTCAACGACATCGGCGAGCGCATCAGTCAGGATTTTCTCGTGCCGTTGGACCTCGCCCGGTAAGGACCGATGCGGCGCTGCCCTTGCGGGGGCAAAACGTGTGCCGGGGCCTCGTCTTTAGGGATCGCTTGATATGACCTACTGTGTGGCCATGCGACTAAACGACGGCCTTGTCTTTCTGGCCGATTCGCGTACCAATGCCGGTGTCGATCAGATATCGACGTTTCGCAAACTGACTGTCTTTGAGCATCCCGGCGAGCGTCTGATGGTGTTGATGAGCGCGGGCAACCTCGCCATTACCCAAGCCGTGCGGCAGATTGTCTGCGAGGCGCCCGCCGATCCATCGGCAGCAACGGTCTGGAACGTCAAAAGCCTGTTTGACGCGGTTCGCCTTGTCGGCGAAGCGGTGCGCACCGTGCACCATCGCGACGGCTCGGCCCTGAAAGAAGCTGGTATTGAATTTAACTGCAGCTTCGTCTTCGGTGGGCAGATCCGCGGCGAGGTCATGCGACTTTTCCAGGTGTACGCGGCCGGAAACTTCATCGAGGCTACGCCGGAAAACCCGTACCTGCAGATTGGCGAATCCAAGTACGGCAAGCCGATTGTCGATCGCGTGATCACGCCCGAAACCTCGCTTGGCGAAGCGGCAAAGTGTGCCCTCATTTCGATGGACTCCACGTTGCGCTCGAACATCTCGGTGGGTTTGCCCTTGGATCTGTTGGTCTACGAGGTCGGCTCCTTGCGGGTAACAAAGTTTGTCTACATCGACGAATCCAACGAATACATGCGCATGATCCGTTCGACCTGGGGGGCGCGGCTGCGACAGGTGTTTGGCGAGATTCCGGACCCGGCCTGGCGCGACGCCCCTGCGCACCCCGGCGCGATGCGTCTGCAAACGCAGGAGTCGGCACCGGTTCGCGCGCCGTTGCCACCCGGCTTGGACTCGGTGGCCGGTGGGGTACCGCAAACCGTCCAGATTCAGCTGGTGGCGCAGCAGCAACGCGGCACGGATAGTCCGCGCGGCTGAAGCCATAGATCCCCATGGCGCGGCGCAACCGCTGGGGTGATCGGCCGTATCGCGGCTAGCGCAACTTCTCTGGCCACACTATGTCCATCCACGTCGCGCTGCACCACCGCACGGATTACCGGTACGACCGGCTCGTTGCGCTGTCGCCGCAGATCGTGCGGCTGCGCCCGGCGCCGCATGCGCGCACGCGTGTTTTGTCGTATTCACTCAAAGTCCAGCCGCAGCAGCATTTCATCAACTGGCAGCAAGATCCCTTCTCCAACTATCTGGCGCGTCTGGCGTTTCCCGAGCGCACCGGCTCCTTGCATCTGGAGGTCGGGCTGGTCGTTGAGATGGCTGTGTTCAACCCCTTTGATTTTTTCTTGGAACCAAGCGCGGAGTTTTTCCCTTTTTCGTATGAACCAAAACTGCAGCGCGATTTGCAGCCGTACCTGGTTGCCGAACCCGCATCGGAGCGTCTGCACCGATTCTTGGAGAGTTTGGATCGGGGACGTCAGCGCAGCGTCGACTTTCTCGTAAACCTGAACCAGCGCCTGCACCGCGAGGTCCGCTACGTAATCCGCTTGGAGCCGGGCGTGCAGACACCGGAACAAACGCTAGCGCTCGGTTACGGCTCGTGCCGCGACAGCGGCTGGCTGCTGGTGCAGTGCCTGCGCCGTCTGGGTTTGGCGGCGCGGTTTGTGTCGGGCTATCTGATTCAGCTCAAAGCCGACGTCAAAGCCATTGACGGCCCCTCGGGCGTGGAATCGGACTTTACCGATCTGCACGCGTGGTGCGAGGTCTATCTTCCGGGCGCCGGATGGATCGGACTGGATCCGACGTCGGGCTTGCTGGCGGGCGAAGGACATATTCCGCTGGCCTGCACGCCCGAGCCCGGCAGCGCGGCGCCGGTTACGGGCGACCTCGAAGAGTGTGAAGTCACATTCGATCACGCGATGAGCGTGACGCGAATCTTCGAATCGCCGCGCGTCACCTGGCCGTATACGCACGAGTGCTGGTCGCAGATCGATGCCTTGGGACAGACGGTCGACGAGGACCTTGCGGCGTTGGATGTGCGCCTGACAATGGGCGGCGAGCCAACCTTTGTTGCCGCGGACGACCGGGAGGGGGCCGAATGGAATGCGACCGCGCTGGGGCCGAAGAAACGGGCCTATGCAACGGAGCTGGTTCAACGTTTGCGCCAGCGCTACGGAAGCGGCGGTTTTCTGCACTTTGGCCAGGGCAAGTGGTATCCGGGCGAACCCTTGCCTCGCTGGGCCCTGTCGGTGTACTGGCGCCGCGACGGGCAGAGCGCCTGGCGCGATCCGGCGCGCTTTGCCGATGAGCGCACGCCGCGCGGCTATGGTTTGGACGACGCGCACCGCCTCATGATGACCCTCGTCGACCGGCTCGGTGTGGATCGCTCCTATGCCGTTGCCGCGTACGAGGACGTGTGGTATTACCTTTGGCGGGAGCGGCGCTTGCCGGTTAACGTCGATCCGTTTGACAGTCGCCTCGACGACGAACTGGAACGGGCGCGTTTGCGCCGTGTTTTCGATCAAGGCCTCGCCGCAATCGTCGGTTATGCGCTACCGCTGCGGCGCGGCGTCGATGGCGCCAGTGCGTTGCTGCAAGATCCCCACTGGCAAAGCGGCGCGTGGTTTTTTCGTGACGAGCGCATGTACCTGATCCCCGGCGACTCCGCGATGGGCTGGCGCCTGCCGCTCGATTCCCTTCCCTGGTCCCGAGGCCAGGATCGAGTCGCCGAGCAGCAGCGCGACCCCTACGCGGAGCGACCCCAACTGCCCACGGCCGCGCATCTGATGGCCCAGTACCGCAGGGGCGTGCCCGGCGCCGATGTATCCGATGCTCGCCCAACCGCGGCGCCAGTGTCGGGGCAGGTCCGGACGAGCGAGCCGCCAGCGCGATTTTCCTCCGCGTCGGGCATCACGCGCACCGCGCTGTGCATAGAACCGCGACTTGGCAACCTGTACGTTTTTTTGCCTCCCCTGGCCCATCTGGAGGACTATCTGGAGCTGCTCGCCGCGGTGGAAGCCAGCGTCGAGGAACTGGACATGGTGGTTGTGCTCGAAGGCTATCCGCCGCCGCGCGATGCGCGGCTGCAGGCGCTGCAAGTCACGCCCGATCCGGGCGTAATCGAGGTCAACATTCACCCGTCGGCCGGCTGGCCCGAGCTGGTCGAGCGCACCGAGTTTCTGTACGAAGCCGCACGCCTTTCGCACCTGTCGGCGGAGAAGTTTCTGATTGACGGCCGGCACACGGGCACAGGCGGAGGCAACCACTTCGTGCTGGGCGGACCGACCACGGCCGACAGCCCGCTGCTGCGTCGCCCGGATCTTCTGGCCAGCTTGATTTCCTACTGGCACAACCATCCCTCGCTCTCGTACTTGTTCTCCGGACTGTTCCTGGGACCGACAAGTCAGGCCCCGCGCGTCGATGAGGCGCGCAATGATCAGCTCTACGAACTGGAGATCGCCTTTCGCGAACTGCGCCGATTCTCCGATGCAGGCGTCGAGATGCGCCCCTGGCTGGTGGACCGGGTGCTGCGCAATCTGTTGATCGACGTCACGGGCAATACGCACCGCGCGGAGTTTTGCATCGACAAGCTCTACTCGCCGGAAGGCCCCGCCGGACGCCTCGGTCTGCTGGAGTTGCGTGCCTTCGAAATGCCGCCGCATGCCCGAATGAGCCTGGTTCAGCAGCTTCTGTTGCGTTCCCTGGTTGCGCGGTTTTGGCGTCATCCGTATACCGAACGCCTGACGCGGTGGAATACCGAGCTGCACGATCGCTTCTTGCTGCCGACCTTCATCGACATGGACTTCGAAGACGTGCTCACCGAAACGAAGCAAGAAGGCTACGGTTTCGAGCGGTCGTGGTTTGCGCCCCATTTCGAGTTTCGCTTTCCCTTATATGGCGAAATCACGGCGCGGGGAATCACGGTTGCGCTACGAGGGGCGCTCGAACCCTGGCATGTGATGGGGGAAGAAGGAGCGGCCGCCGGCACCGTGCGCTACGTCGATTCCTCGCTCGAGCGACTCGAAGTCCTTGCTAGTGGGCTCAACGGAAGCCGGTACGTGGTCGCGGTCAATGGACAAGCGCTGCCGCTGCAATCGACGGGACGCGCCGGCGAATACGTCGCTGGCGTGCGCTACCGCGCGTGGCAACCGGCCTCCGCCCTGCACCCCACCATCGGGGTACACGTTCCGCTGACCTTTGACGTCGTCGACACCTGGATGAAGCGCTCGCTGGGCGGTTGCACGTACCATGTGGCGCATCCCGGCGGACGCAACTACGAGATGTTCCCGGTCAACGCCTTCGAGGCCGAGAGTCGGAGGTTGGCCCGCTTCTTTCGCATGGGACACACGCCGGGGCACGTGGACGTTGCCCCGGCCGTGCGGAGCCTGGAATTTCCCTTTACCCTTGATCTTCGACGATGATTGTTCCGGCGGGCCCTTAGGTTTTGCGTTGCCGTGTCCCAGACTGTCTTTTTTCAGCGCGATGAGGATGCCGACGGTGCCGCCGCCGCCCTCGGGCTTTGCGCAGCGGCGGCGCCCGGGCACTACGATGAGTTGCGCGACTCCGATGGCGCGTTGCGGCCGACGTGGCGAACGTTTTTCGGGGGACTTGGGACGGCGGGTCTAAACGATCTGCACCGCCGCGAGATTTTGCTCAAGCGGCAGGTGCACGAGCACGGCGTGACGTACAACGTCTACAGCGACGAGCACGGCGTGCCGCGGCGCTGGTCGTTAGAGCTATTGCCCTTTCTCGTCGGAGAGCAGGATTGGCAACTGATCGAGTCGGCCGTTGTGCAGCGAGCGGCGGTGCTCTCGGCGGTGATGCGCGACGCGTACGGTCCCAGGCAGTTGATCCGCGAGGGTTTACTGCCCCCCGCACTGGTGCTGGGCAACCCGGGATATCTGCGATCGCTGCATGGAGTTGAACCCCCAGGCGGGATTTTCCTGCACGTCGTGGCGTTTGACCTGGCGCGCGGTCCGGACGGCCACTGGTGGGTTCTGGGGCATCGCGCGCAGGCGCCTTCGGGTTTGGGCTACGCACTGGAAAACCGCCTCACCGTCTCGCGTCTGTTTGGCGAGAGCTTCGCGGCAATGCGCGTGCAGCGTCTGGCCGCAAGCTACCGCCGATTGCTCGAAACGCTCGTTCGCCATGCCCCGCGCGATGCCGGCGAGGGTTCGGCTCCGCCCCGCATTGTCCTGCTCACGCCGGGGCGCTACAACGAAACGTATTTCGAGCAGGCCTATCTGGCGCATTACCTGGGCGTACCGCTCGTCGAGGGTGAAGACCTTACGGTGCGCGATGATCGGCTGTACCTAAAGACCTTGCACGGCCTGCAACGCGTCCATGCGGTGATTCGCCGATTGGATGACGTGTTCTGTGATCCTCTGGAGTTGCGCGCGGACTCGGCGCTGGGCGTTCCCGGACTGCTCCATGCGATTCGATGTGGCCATGTGCTGGTTGCCAACGCTCTGGGTGCGGCGTTTCTCGAGTCGCCAGCGATCCACGGGTTTTTGCCGGCCATCGCCCGTCGATTGCTGGGCGAGGAGCTGGTCCTGCCACCGCGCGACAGCTGGTGGTGCGGCGAGGCGGTGGCACGCCAAACCGCCTTTGCCACGCTGCAAACCGCGCGCGTGCGTGCCACCTATCGCGGATCGGGGCTCGAACCGGCGATCGTGCGGGGCACCGGACTGCTCAAGCTCTCGGACGTTCGCAATGTGATTGAGCAGTGCCCGGATTCGTTCACGATCCAGTCGTACCTGCCGTACTCCAAAGCGCCTTGTTGGAGCCGCAACGCCCTGGTGCCTCGATCGGCCATGCTGCGGGTGTATGTCATTGCCACGGGCGATGGCGGCTGGCACGCCATGCCGGGCGGCCTCACCCGCATTGCCGAGCGTCAGGACGAAGTCTCGATGCAGCGCGGCGGCAGCAGCGCCGACACCTGGGTTATCACGGGGCAGGAGGTCGATCCCTTTACCATGCTGCCCGATCGGCTTCGCGTGGACGATGTCGTTTTCCGACGGCGGATCGTGACAAGCCGCGCCGCAGAGAACCTGTTTTGGTTGGGCCGGTACAGCGAGCGCGCGGACAATGCGGTGCGCGCCGCCCAGTCGATCCTGACGAACTTGCGCTCCAATAGCCCGCTGCCGGAATCCGTTTTGGCGGCGATCGGGCGCACGAGCGTGGCCTTGGGTCTTGTGCCGCGGGGCGTGCCCCCGCCCGTACTGGGCCAGCGGGTATTCGAACGCACCTTGCTGGGTGCGCTGGGCGATGACCGTGCCAGCAGCGTTGCCTTTGACCTGGGCGGATTGGCCAGCGCGGCGGCGCAGATTCGAGATCGGCTGGCCTTTGAGCATTGGCAGCAGATCACTTCGACGGTGGAGCGCTATACCGCGTCGATCGGCCGCGGCGAAGACAAGGAGACGCCGTCGTTGGACGACGCGCTCGCGGCGCTGGCAAGCCTTGCCGTTGGGCTGGGCGCCATCACGGGCGCCCAGGCCGACGGCATGACACGAGACGACGGCTGGCGCCTGCTCACGATCGGTCGACAGATCGAGCGACTGATCTGCATGAGCGAGGTGCTGCGAGCCTTCTTCGAGAGCGGGTCGGTTCTGCAAGAATCGGGGTTCGATCTTGCGCTTGCCCTGTTTAACAGCACCATCACCTATCGGTCGCGCTACCAGGGCCAGCGCGACGTCACGGCGTTGGTGGATTTGCTTGTGTTGGAACTGGCCAATCCGCGCTCGCTGGCATGTACGGTCGACTTGATCGGTCGGGAATTGGGCGAGTTGTGTGCCGCTACCGGCCAGCGGGTCGATTGGCAGGAAGCCGCGGTCTTTGCACTGCCGCGCCAGCCGCTGCTGTCGCAACTGTGCGGACGCGACACCGGCGAGGGGTTTGCCGACCTGATTGCGTTGACGCGCGCGCTGATCGCCTCGGTCCGGAACCTATCCGACCGAATCGGTCTGCGTTACTTCAGCCACTCCGAATCGCTACGCAGCCAGATCGTATGAGCGACGAATTCGTTGTCGAACACGAAACGCAGTACCACTACTCCACGCAGGTCGGTTTTGCGCAGCACCTGGCTCACCTGACGCCGCGGAGTCTGCCCGGTCAGGAGGTGTGGGATTTTCGTTTGGACATCGACCCGCGTCCCTCGGCGGTGCACACGAGCCCGGACTACTTTGAGAACTTGCGAACCTATTTTGAGCTGGGCACGGCGCACGGTGTTTTGCACGTGCGCGCAAAGAGCTGCGTGCGTCTGCAGCCGCGTTTCGGGCAATTGGACGTCGCCACGAGCCCGCCGTGGGAAACTGTACGCGACTCGCTGCAGTATGTTGCGGGGGCGCCTTTTGTCACCGCGTCCGAGTTTTGCTTTGCTTCGCCGCGCGTGCCGCGCGACGCAGCCCTGCACGCGTATGCCCGGGTGTCTTTTCCGGCGGGGCGAGGCCTGCTCGAGGGAGCTTTGGATCTTATGCGTCGCATCCACAGGGATTTTCGTTACGACGTCGCAAGCACCGACGTGGGCACACCCGTGCTCGATGCGTTTTGCGCCCGGGCCGGGGTTTGTCAGGACTTTGCGCACGTGATGATCGGGTGTTTGCGCTCTTTGGGACTGGCGGCGCGCTACGAGAGCGGTTACCTGTTTACCCAGCCCCGCTTTGCCCCGAAGTTTTCGGGCGAAGCAAGCCCGACGGTGGTTGGGGCCGACGCGTCGCACGCGTGGGTGTCGGTGTTTTGTCCGCGGTCCGGCTGGATTGAATTTGACCCGACCAACGATGCCATACCGGGAACGGGCCATGTACGGCTGGCAAGCGGCCGCGACTACGCCGACGTGGCGCCGCTGCGTGGGGTCGTGCAGGGCGGAGGCAAACACGAGTTGCGCGTTGCCGTGCGGGTTGCCAGCGTAGCGCAATAAAATCCCATCCCTGTGGCAGTTTGGCCGTGGCGATCTACATTGCCGCGAACCCAGGTTAGACAAAAGGAGGAGGCATGCGGCGTCGTTCCTTTCTTTCTGGGGCCGGAGCCGGCCTGGCAGCGGGCTCGACACTCTTGGCAGCGCCGGCCGTTGCGGCCGAACCATCGGTGCGCTGGCGCCTTGCGTCGAGCTTTCCCAAGAATCTGGACACGATCTACGGAGCGGCGGAGCTTTTTGCTCGGCAAGTTTCGCTAATGAGCGAGGGCAAGTTCCAGATCTCGGTGCATGCGGCGGGCGAAATCACGCCGGCTTTTGGCGTCGTCGATGCAGTCGAGCAAGGTGCGGTCGAATGTGCACACACCGCGGCGTATTACTTTTTTGGCAAGGACGAGACCTTTGCCCTGAGCTGTTGCATTCCATTTGGTTTGAATTCGCGTCAAACGTCGGCGTGGATGTACCACGGCAACGGACTTACGCTGATGCGCGAGTTCTATCGCAACTACAACATCATCAATTTTCCCGCCGGCAACACCGGAGCGCAGATGGGCGGCTGGTTTCGCAAGGAAATCAAATCGCTTGCCGACATGAAGGGTTTGAAGTTCCGCATCGGTGGTTTCGGCGGACGAATCATCGAGCGCATCGGTGGGGTGCCACAAAATATCCCCGGTGGAGACATTTATCCGGCTTTGGAGAAGGGAACCATCGATGCGGCCGAATGGGTCGGACCGTACGACGACCTGAAACTCGGGTTTAACAAAATCGCGCAGCATTACTACTACCCCGGATGGTGGGAAGGCGGCCCGCAACTGGATCTGTTTGTCAATATCAAGGCCTGGGAAGCCTTACCGGGCAACTACAAGGCGATGGTGGAGAGCGCGGCGGCGCACTGCCATGTCGATATGCAAGCCAATTACGATGTGAAAAACCCGATCGCGCTCAAAGAGCTTTACGCCGGGGGTACGAAGTTGCACGCGTTCCCGCGCGACATGATGAACGCCGCGTTCAAGGCATCGATCGACTATTACGAGGAGCTGTCCGCAAAAAATCCGAATTGGCGGAAGGTCTACCAGGATTACAAGAGCTTCCTGCGGGACGAGAACTTGTGGTTTCGTTTCGCCGAAGCGAGCTTTGATCAATTCATGCAATCCCAAAAGCTCTGAAAACCGGGCGCGGGTGCAAGGGCAGCGTGCCGCGCGCGCTCGGTCGGGGACCCACGCTCGCGCGACCGGCGCTTAACCCGCAGAAAAGACGCCTCTGTGCGCGCGGGCTGTGCCCAATGGTCTTGCGGCGCAACGTGAAGCCGGGAGCTCCCCGGGAAAGGGGGCGGTGCGCGGGTCCTTGGCCTTTATCGGCGAGCGGTGGATCGCAAGACACCAACGAAGGTGCGCCTTTTTGGTTGAGCTTTGCCAACAACGCTTCGCCGGCCCCCGCGACCGTCGCATGGCTTTCGATGCAAGGGGTAGAAGGCGCGGCCGGTGGGCCGGCGCGACATTACGGGAACTTGCCCTTTTGGCGCGGATCCAACGGTCAAGTGATTTGGCGTGTTTTGCTTGTGTTGGAACGCTTGCCGTGCGTCGTTTGCCTTGTCGGATTGCTGTTTTTTTCCTTTTTGGCGCACTTGGCGTTCCTCTCGCGCGTGCCGGCACGCAGGACATGGCGCCCGCGATGGCATCCCACGCTTTTCGGCCGACCGGAATGGAATGTGTGCCGGGTTCAAGCCAGGGGCTTGTCCGGCGCGATATTCGCGCGGTCGTACGCGGGCTGGAAGAAACCGCACTTTTGTGGGACTTTGCCAGTCAGAGCCAGGAGTTGACCCGGCTGCAGTCGGTCCGCAGCCGCTTGGTGAGGGCCAGCCGCGAGCTTTGCGGGCAAGGGCGGCAGCGGGCGCTGGAACTGCAGTCGGATATTGCGTACGTTACGGCGCGCGGCGGCGAGCAGCTCGATCCGCTGTCGTCGGCGACGGGCGCCTCGAGCGGCCCGCCGGCTCCCAGTCGAGAAGAACTCGCGCAACTCGTGACGGAAGCGCAGGATTGGGAGAACGACGTCCCGACGATGCGCCGTCTTCTCGAGCCGAGCGGTCTTTATCTGCCGCGCGCGGCATCCCGACCGACGCGCTTGCGCGCAACGAGCGATCCAGCCGATCCGGCGTATACGAATCTACTCGTTTGGCCCCCGGACCGAACGCAAGCGAAGTCGCAGTTTCGCTTCGATTTCTGACGAGGCACCCTGGCGGCCTCACAAGCTCTGGCCTTGCCCGCCGAGGCGCGGCGCATTGCATCGCAGCGCGCCGGGAAGGGAAGCCGACGTTCGCGGCGCCGCGGCCCCTATCCCGTTTGCTGCGAGATGCCGTCTCGGATTGCTAGTTTGCGCGGCTGGGTGCGCCCGCGTGAGCTAGGTTGCTTGGCACCCCGGCCTGGGGATACTCCCCGGGGAACAGCTCGCGTCGGCTCTTGCCCGCGAATGCAACGTACTGGGTGCCGTTTTGTACCGCCGCGACCGCTTCGGCCTGCACCTGTGCGCGCGTTTTCGTGATACCAAGCTCTGCAACTGGCGGATAGAGCCACGGAAACATGTCGCGCGGCGCAATCTCCGGTTCGCCAACCGGCAATTCCCCGGCCGTTTCGGCGCCGATCAATTCGGCCCGAACCCGATCGCGAACGGCATCCGGGTCGGCCCAGGCCGCTGCGCTGCCAAGTGCCAACGCGACACCGCAAATAACGAGGGAGTGTATGACGTTTCTCATGGAAGTCTCCTCTAGGTACGAATACGCAAATGGGACTCCATTGGGACACAGCGCCAATGCGGACACGGATGGCTTTCTTACCATGGACGAATGCCGCAGCGTGCGCCGCCCACGCTGGCAAGTTACGCGCGCCGGGCATCGCCGGTAAGACGCAATCTACGTACGTGTTTTACCGACTTCCCAGAATGCACCGCAGGCCCTCGAGTTGTCAGCGCAGCGGCGCAAGAGCCAAGTGCACGATGGCCAAGACAGCAACGAAGGACGCGACCCCGGCCACAGATTAAGGCCGCGTACGATCTGGAGCTTGCGTGGCCTTTGGACGTGTCGACAAAGACCGGCCCTGACCGGCACAAAGATCACCTGCGCGGAGCGCTGCCGCTTCGCCGGAACAGTTCGTCCAGGTTGCTGTCGCCGGGTAGGGACGGCGCTTCGGGGGTCTCGATTTGAATCTTGTTGAGATCCAGGTTCTTGGGTTTTTCCAAGAAGACCGTTACGGACTGCGGGATAAAGATCACGATGACCACCAAAATGAGCTGCATGGCCACCCAAGGCAGCGCGCCCCAGTAAATGTCGGGCGAGGAGACGGCCCGAGGAATTCGTCGCTCCTTAAAGAGCGAATCGGCGATGCCTCGCAAGTAAAAGAGCGCAAAACCGAAAGGCGGATGCATGAAACTTGTCTGCATGTTCACGCAGAGCATGACGCCGAACCAGATCAGATCGATCCCCAACTTGTCGGCGACCGGTCCGATCATGGGAATGATGATGAAGGCGATCTCGAAGAAATCCAGAAAAAACGCGAGGAAAAACACGAAGACGTTGATAAAGACCAGAAAGCCGATCTGGCCGCCGGGCAGATTACTCAGCTGTTGTTCGATCCAACGCGCACCATCGACTCCTTGAAACACCAGCGAAAATACGCGTGCACCGATCAGAATGAACACGACCATCGCGGTGATGCGCATGGTGCCGTGCATGGCATCGCGCAAGAGCGGCCAGGTCAGCCGTCCGTGGATCATGGCAAGCAGCAACGCGCCGACCACGCCCATGGCACCGGCCTCCGTCGGCGTGCAGATGGCCGTCTCCATCCACGGCAGGCCCCCCATGCTGCCGAGCACCGCGAAAATCAGGACTGCCGAGGGAATGATGCCGCGCAGGCACCGCAACCAAAGCCGCAAACCGGTATCGCTACGTGTCGATTTGTCGATTCCCGGAACGTCCTGCGGGCGGAAGATTCCGAGCAAGAACGTATAGAGCGCGAAAATCAGCACCTGCAAAATCGATGGGCCCCAGGCGCCCTTGTACATGTCTCCGACCGAGCGCCCCAGTTGGTCGGCCAGGACGACGAGGATCAACGATGGCGGCACGAGTTGCGTGATGGTCCCGGAAGCGGCGAGAACACCCGTCGTGTACCGCATGTTGTAGCCATAGCGGATCATCACGGGCAGCGAAATCAGCGCCATGGCGATGATCTGGCCGGCCACGGTTCCCGTGATCGCGCCCAGGATGAACCCGACGATGATGACCGAGTAACCCAGACCCCCGCGCACGGTGCCGAAGAGCTGTCCCATCGAGTCGAGCATGTCCTCGGCCAGCCCGCACTTTTCCAGGACGCTGCCCATCATCGTGAAAAAAGGGATGGCCAGCAGCAGGTCGTTGGAAAGGATGGTAAAGACGTTCAGCGGCAAATTTATGAGAAAGGCCGGCTCGAACCATCCCATGGCAATCGCGTAGGCCGCGCAACCCAAACCGAGGGCCGCCAGCGAGAAGGCCACCGGAAACCCGATGAGCATCACCACCACGAGGCCGGCAAACATCACCGGCGGGAAGTTCTCAATGCTCACTGCAGCGGTTTTTCGTACGGGTTTTCGAGCGTGTTTGCGCCGCGCAGGTAGGCGATTCGCTTGATGATCTCCGCCACCGCTTGCAGGCCAACCAGAGCAAATCCCAGCGGCAGCATCAGCATGACGGGCCAGCGCACAAGACCTCCCGCATTGGAGGAAACTTCTCCGCTCACGAAGGTGCGCACGAAAATGGGCCAGGCCAGAATCAATAGGATCGCCATAACCGGTACGAGAAACAACATCAGACCCAGCAGATCGAGCAACACGGGCGCTTTGCCGCGCAAGCGGGAATAGAAGATGTCGACCCGCACGTGTTCGTTGCGCCGAAGCACATAGGGAGCTCCGAGCATCACCGTCGCGGCGAACAGGTACCACTGGATCTCGAGCCAGGCGTTCGAAGAGATGTCCAAGGCATAACGGACCAGCGCGTTGCCCGCGCTGATGAGGCTTGCAGCCAAAACGGCGAAGGCGGCAAGCCAGGCAAGCTTGTCGCTGATCCAGTCGACGAGGCGGCAAAAGGCGAGCAGCGGCTTCATGTCGGCGACGGTACCACGCGCCAAGCGCCGTTTAGCAACCGCCTGCGTTGGGGGCAAGCACGCCGACGGAAATTTCCGACAGCGTGCCATGCGGCACCCGGGTGCGCAGCTTGGTCGGTGCTTGCATGCGCAACGCAAGCTGCGAGCCGACTTGTTGTTCCGGGGACTGTCCGGGTCGCCACAAAACCAGGGCCCCGCAGCGCGCAAGTTGCTCCTCGCTGATCCATGGCGCTTGGTTGCGGTCTCCGCCGGGCAGGACGGCCGGATGCGAAGGAAGCTCCAAGGCGATTGCGCCGGCCTCCCAGTCCGGGCCGACGACGATGGTCACACGGCCCGGAGCGTTTGCCTCCCAATGGGCAAGTGCCATGGCCGCCAAGGGCTGCGCGGCAAAGGAATGATGAAATCCGGGCGAGCGAGTTGCGACCACGACGTTCCACACGACCGCACCCGCGTGCACCGCGAGGACCGCCCACAGGGTGCCGAGGGCAGCCGGGCGCTTTGCCTGACCCAACAGCGAGACCCCATAGAAGGGCAGCAACAGGGTCGCAGACGCACCCCAATGGTTTTGCGGCGCAACGCCGGCCAAAAGCACCAAGACGAGCACGGCGCCCAGCGGCGTGAGGGCCAAAATCGCCAATGCGCGGCGCTGTCTTGCGAAACCCGTGCGGTGCCCAAGATCGGGAAGAACGTCGGCCGCAGCCCGTGGGGGCAGGAGCCGATCGATCAGCAGGGCCAGCCCAAACGCAAAAAGCGCGGGAGCAAGCCGCCCGAGCTGCTGCAGGAGAAATCCGGCGAGGTGAAGCAAGCGCTCCGGCAGAGGCAATTCGGCGAGCAGGCTGTGGCTGGCGTAGGCAAAAGTCGAAAATTCGTGAGAAACGAGCCACAGGGCGTGAGGCACCAAAGGAAGCAGTGTGCCCACGGCGCCCAAGGCGGCGTACTGCCAAAAACGGGGCCGGCGCCACACGCCCAACGCAAGGAGGGTCAGAGCGTTTGCCGCCACGATGACCGCCATTTGGTATTTCGTAAGCAGTCCGAGGCCCTGTGCGACGCCCAAAACGACCCAGGGCAGCGCGCCGCCGCTATCTTGCTCGTCGCGGACGATGCGCAACACCGCCCAGGCGCTGGCGACCACAAAGGGCAGCATGACGGTGTTGTGATTTAAAAAGGAGCCTCGCCCCATCAGGTAGTAATCGGCGCTGCTTAGCAGTACGACGACGAGGGCGCCTTGCCGATCGAGCACGAGCAGGGCGCAACGCCACAAGATGAGCAACGTCGCTCCCACGCAGCCCATCGCCAAGGCGTACGTGAGAAAGGCGCTGGGACCAAAAACCTCGATGGCTCCGTGCAAAAGCCAGGTCGGCAGCGGCGGATGTTTGAAATATCCCCATTGCAGCGCGTGCGCCCAAGTGAGCTGCTCGACGTTGTCGGCATGCGGCACGCTCTGCAAAAGCGCCGGCAGCGCGCTCCACAGCAGCACAACGAATGCCACAAATCCGAGCAGCGACGGCCAATGTCCAAGTCCGCCGTCACTGTTTTGGCGGAAGGTCCCCGTGTCGTTTGCGGGGACGTGCTCAGCGAGCACGCGACACCGTGCGCTGCGGGTGAATTCCGGCCAGGGCAGCCAGGCGTCGCTTAAAGAGTTCGACTTCGCGCACGACCGTGGCTCGGACGGACGGCTCCCATACCGAGTGGCCCGCGTCCGGCACTACCGTGTAGCGAGCCCCCGGCCAAGCGCGCGCCAGCTCGTCGGCGCTGACGATCGGACAGACCACGTCGTAGCGCGAGTGCACGATGGATGCCGGCAAGTGCTGGATGCGGTACATGTTGTTGAGCAGCTGGTTGGGGGCAAGAAAGCACTGATGCGCAAAAAAATGCGCTTCCAGTCGTGCCAGTGCCAAGGCATCATCGGAAAACTCGCGCACCAATTCGGGATTGGGAACAAGGGTGGAGCACGTTCCCTCGTATTCGCTCCATGCCCGGGCAAAGGGCATGTGGATTTGCGGATCGCTGCTAAAGAGCCGGCGCCGATAGCCACGCAAAACATCGCCGCGCTCGGCCTCCGGCAGCATCTCCACAAAGCGCCGCGACGCCTCGGGGTGGATCTGACGCGCGCCGTGGAAAAACCAGTGAACCTCGCTGGCTCGTCCCAGAAAGACGCCGCGCAGAACAAAGCCCAGGCAACGCTCCGGGTGCGTCTGGCCGTATGCCAACGCCAGGGTGCTGCCCCAGGAGCCGCCAAAAAGCAGCCAGCGGGAAACCCCGAGGTGCTCGCGCAGCCGCTCCAAGTCGGCCACCAGGTGCTGCGTTGTGTTGTGCGCCGCTTCCGCAAACGGGGTGGAAGCCCCCGCGCCGCGCTGGTCGTACAGGACCACGCGGAAAAACGCCGGGTCAAAGAAGCGGCGGTGTTCTGGGGCGCTTCCGCCTCCGGGACCCCCGTGCAAGAAAACGACCGGCAGCCCCCTGGGATTGCCGCTGGTTTCCCAGTACATCGTGTGTACGCGGTCCAGTGCCAGCATCCCGCTTTCGTACGGTTCGATCGGGGCGTACAGGTCTGCGCGTGCGTCCATGGGGTCCTGTCGTATCGAAGGCCCGATTATGCCGTCGCGCCGACCTGCACGGAAATTGCGCGGACCGCGTCGGCGCCGGACGGCTCCTGACGGCGTCCGGGAAGCGGGACTGTATCGCAACGCACCATGGCCGGATTTCGTTCCCAGCAGCGCGGAGTTGTCGTATCGTGGGTACCGTAGCGGCAAGGCCGCGTGCAATTGCCAAGGAGCAATGGAGGGAACAATGAACGCAGGCGACGTATTACGTGCAAAAGGAAACGCGCTATATACGGTTTCGCCCGATTCGGCCCTTTGGTCGGCGGTGCAGACGATGACCGAGTTCGATATTGGTTCGGTGGTGGTGATGGAACACGGAAAGTTGGCCGGCATGCTGACCTTTCGCGAAGTTTTTCGGGCGCTGCGGGCCAACGACGGGCGCGTCGGCAAGGGGCTGGTGCGCGAATACATGGACCCGAATCCCCGAAGCGTGGACGTGAAGACCGACGTCAACGATCTTCGCCGCCTGATGCTCGATTTGCGAGTGCGCTACATTCCCGTTATGGACCAGACCGCCCTGGGCGGGGTCATCTCGTTTCACGATGTGGCACGTGCTGTGCTCGAAGAGCAGGGCTACGAGAATCGCATGCTGAAGGACTACATCCGCGACTGGCCGCAGTCGCAGAGCGTTAGCGGTTGATGACGGAGCTCCTCGCAGATTCGCGAACGCCGAAACTGCACTTCGCTGTCGTTGGCGCGGGAGTTGCCGGGCTGACCTGCGCACGGGAGCTCGTTGCGCGCGGGGCGCGCGTGACGGTCTTTGAACGCAGCGCGGCGCCCGGTGGACGGCTGGCGAGTCTGCAGTCCGATGCCGGTTCGTTTGACGTCGGCGCGCAGTTTTTCACCGTCCAGACCGAACTTTTTGCCAAGGAAGTGCACCGCTGGGTCGGCGCCGACCTCGTGCGCACGTGGGAGGCGAATCTGGCCGAACTGAACAACGGCCAGATCACATCGGTTTCGCCCGGCACGGCACGCTTTGTCGGTGTGCCGACGATGCAAAGTATCGCCCAGTACTTGGCGCGCGATCTCGATGTGGTATTTGATGCCGAAGTAGGACGCATCACGCGAGGATCCTCGGAATGGTACTTGTTCGATCCGAGGGAGCGTCAATTGGGCATCGTGGGATTTGATGCGCTGGTGTTGGCCGTTCCGTCGATTGACGCGCTGCGTCTGGTGCGGTCGGAAACGAACTTTGCCCAACGCCTGGAGACGGTACGCTGGGACGCCTGCTGGTCCGCAAGCTTGGCGTTGTCCCGCCCCAGCGGGATTGAATTCGACGCGGCGGTAATTTGCGACGATCCGATATTGGCTTGGGCCGCGCGCGACAGTTCCAAGCCCATGCGACAGACCACCGAAGGCACTGCCGAGCGCTGGCTGCTGCAGGCGCGCTCGACGTGGTCGAGAAATTTTATCGAGATGGGGGTCGACGAAGCCGCGCGCTGGATGCAGCGTGCCTTCGCGGCGCGCTTGGCGCGACCCCTGGCCCAACGATCCTGCAGTGCGCTGCGCTGGCGCGCTTCGACTCCGATCGAGGCTCTCGCGGAGACCTTTCTGTGGGAGCCTGAGCGTGGGATCGGCCTTGCGGGAGACTGGTGTGGCGGCTCGCGCGTGGAGTCGGCGTATCTGTCCGGGATGGGGCTTGCGCAGGCAATTGCCGAATGATCCGGGGCGGTGCGTTTGCTCTGCTGCGGCAGCGGCGGTTCGCACCTTTTTTTTGGACCCAATTCTTCGGCGCAGCAAACGACAACGTATTTAAGTTCGCGTTTACCTTGCTCGTCACCTATCGCAGCGCCAGCGCGACGGCGCTCGATGCCTCCAGCGCGGCCAACCTGATTGCGGCGGCGTTCATTCTTCCCTTTTTGCTGTTCTCGGCGAGCAGCGGCCAGCTCGCCGACAAGTTCGACAAGGCAACCTTGATGCGCTCGGTCAAAGTGCTGGAGGTTGCGATCATGCTTTTGGGCGCGTGGGGTTTTGTTTACAACCAGTTCGCGGTGTTGCTCGGGTGCACCTTTCTGATGGGGGTGCACTCGACACTGTTCGGTCCGGCCAAATACGCGTACTTGCCGCAGCATCTGACGGCGTCGGAAATTGTCGGCGGCAACGGCGTGGTCGAAATGGGGACCTTTGTCGCGATTTTGCTGGGAACGATTCTGGGCGGCGTTTTATTGGATCAGGGTGCGCGCGGACCGATCTACGCCGCCTGCGTTTGTGTTGCTCTGGCGCTCATCGGTTTGTTGGCGAGTTTCGGTATACCCGGGACTCCGGCGCCGGATCCGACACTGTCGGTCGACTGGAACCCGGCACGTGTTCTCTGGCGCAACGTGCGCCTGGCCAGCGAGCAGTCGGTGGTGTTTCTTTCCATGCTGGGAATTTCCTGGATGTGGTTCTTCGGTGTGCTGTTTTTGACCCAGTTTCCGGCCTTTGCGCGCGACGTGCTCGGCGGCGGCCCCTCCGTGGCCAACTTGCTGCTCGCGGTATTTACGATCGGCATCGCCACCGGCTCCTTGGCGTGCGATCGGCTCTCCCACCGCATCGTCGAGATCGGCCTTGTGCCCTTGGGATCAATCGGCATGACGCTGTTTGGCGTGGACTTGTTTTTCGCGATCCCCGATGCGCCGTTGGGCACGCTGCAGACGGCGCGACAATTTTTGACGCACCCGATTCATTGGCGCGTCGTGGTCGATCTTTTTGCGCTCTCGCTTTGTGCGGGGCTGTACAGTGTCCCCTTGTACGCGCTCATCCAGACGCGCTGTCCGCCTTCGCGTCGGGCGCGCATCATCGCCGCCAACAATATTCTGAATGCCGTCTTTATGGTCGTTGCCAACGGCTACGCCGTGCTGGTGCTGCGGGTCCTGGGCGCGGACATCGAGCAGTTGTTCCTGCTCACGGCATTGCTCAACGCGGCCGTGGCCGTCTACATCTACCTTCGGGTGCCCGAATTTTTGCTGCGCTTTCTCTCCTGGGTTCTGGTCAACCTCGTCTACCGGCTGCGTTCCCACGGGCGGGAGCGCATTCCCCAAGCCGGTTGCGCCCTGCTCGTGGCAAACCACGTGTCCTACGTTGACGCCATCGTCCTGTCGGCCGTGAGCCCGCGGCCGATCCGATTTGTAATGGATCGATCGATCTTTCAAATGCCGCTGCTCTCCTGGCTGTTTCGGCACGTCAAGGCCATTCCGATCGCCTCGGCGCGTGACGATCCGGTGCTG
>DASPTP010000027.1:0-18127 GCA_035623355.1 Burkholderiaceae bacterium
CGGGCACCGTCAGCACCGTGATGTCGTCTTCGTCGACTCCCAGGTTGGCGAGTTCCCGCAGGCATGCGCTCAGAAGCGCTTCGCCCGCCCAAGCGTTAAAGCGCGCCTGCACCAGGCCAATGCGCAGCTCGGATCCATCCAAGTTAGGGGCAATCGTGTCTAGTGCCATGTTCATTAGCTTTCCAAGTAACCCGTTGTCACCAAACCAAACCCGGCCATCGACGGCATCTTGCGCGGTTTGGCCAGCAGCTTCATGCGCACAACGCCCAGATCGCGCAATATCTGCGCCCCCACGCCGTAGGTGCGCAGATCGTGGTGCTCGGTGGCGCGCCGTGGCGATGGTGCCGCGGATTCCGGGGCCCGTAACGGCGCAAGACGCTCGAGCAATCGTTCGTTGGCTTCGCCGCAGTTGAGCAGCACCATGACCCCGCAGGAGGATGCGGCGATCATAGCCAGTGCCTTGCCCAGCGGCCAGGAGTGTCCTCCCCGATCGACCTCGAGCAAATCGAGCACGGACAGCGGTTCGTGAACGCGCACCAGTACCTCCTGATCGGGGCCGGGCGCGCCCTGCACGAGCGCGATATGGGTCGAGCCGCTGGGCTTGTCGCGGTAGGCGACCATCTCGAGCTCGCCGACAAAAGTCCGCAGGCGGCGCTGCGCGACGCGCTCGATCATGGATTCGTGCGCCGCGCGATACTGGATCAAGTCGGCGATGGTGCCCAGCTTCAGCGCGTGTTCGCGCGCAAAACGCACGAGGTCCGGCAGCCGAGCCATGGTGCCGTCCTCGTTCATGATTTCGCACAGCACGGCCGCCGGGTGCAAGCCCGCCAGCCGCGCCAAGTCGCAGCACGCCTCGGTATGCCCGGCGCGCACCAAAACTCCGCCGGGCTGCGAAACCAGCGGAAACACGTGGCCCGGCTGGACGATGTCACTGGGCCCGGCATCGACGCGCGAAGCCACGCGGATCGTATGCGCGCGGTCGGCGGCAGAAATCCCGGTGGTGACGCCCTCTGCGGCTTCGATGGCGACGGTGAAATTCGTTCCGTGGACGCTGCGGTTGGCTCCGACCATCGGTGCGAGCGCAAGCCGGTGCGCGTGCTCGGCGGTGATCGGCATGCAGATCAGTCCGCGGCCGTGCTTGGCAAGAAAATTGATCTTCTCCGCCGTTACGAATTCGGCCGCAAACGCCAGGTCGCCCTCGTTTTCCCGGTCCTCGTCGTCGATCAAGACGACAATGCGCCCGTTGCGGAACTCCTCGACAAGTTCACTGGTTGAGGCAACTACCGACGGCTCGCAAGCTGCCGGCTCACCCGCATTGCTGGGAACAGCGGTCCGCATGAATTGATCTTCCGAGCAGCCAATCCGCCGCGCGCACCCGCATAGGGGCTGCGCAAATCGCGGCACGAATGCCGATTCTAGGGAAATTCGGGCTCCGCGTCCGACTTGCCGGCCGAGCAATCGAGCATGCGCGCCACATACCGGGCAATCAGATCGACCTCGAGGTTTACCTGCGAACCGGCGGCGAGCCCGCCAAGCGTCGTGGCCGCCAGCGTATGCGGAACGAGGTTAATCGAAATCTCGCAGCCATCCCCCGCGCCGCGCTCGGCCCCGACCGCCGCGTCGCGGTCTTTGCCAGCGGGCAAAAGCGCCCCGACATCGCAAAGCCGATTGATCGTAAGGCTCACCCCATCGAGGGCGACTGACCCCTTGGGGGCAAGAAAGCGCGCAAGGGCCGCGGGTGCGCGCACGATAAGTTCGACCGACTCGCCTACCGGGGCAACGCGCAGCACCCGTCCGACGCCATCCACATGTCCGGACACCAGGTGCCCGCCGAGGCGGTCGCCCAGCGCAAGCGAAGTTTCCAGGTTCACCGCCCTACAGGCGTCCAGGCCGCTCGTTTTGGACAGAGTTTCGCGGGAGACATCGGCGCCAAAGCGATGCCCGACGACATCGGTTGCCGTCAGGCAAACACCATTGACCGCAATGCTGTCGCCCGGTTCGATGAGGCGCGGCGCAAGCGCCTGGGCGTCGATCTGAATGTGCACGCCCGATTGGAGCGGGCGCACCGAGACGATCGATCCGACGGCCTGCACGAGCCCCGTGAACACGATCGCCTACCCTATTGCAAGCGCGCGCGCACGCGCAGATCGTTGCCGATGCGGGTTACGTCCTCGATCCGCAGCGCGCGAGCGTCTGCCAGATCGTTCAGGGGCGGCAGATCGAGCATCGATCGTCCCGGTCCGATGAGCACCGGGGCCAGATACAGAAGCAGCTCGTCGACCAGGGCCTCGCGCATCAAAGATCCGCTCAGCGTAGCGCCGGCTTCGACCTGCAATTCGTTAATGCCCCGCCGCCCCAGCTCCCGCAGCAGCGCTGAGAGGTCGATGCGCTCATCCGGCGCCCCGCAGGCAAAGATCTGCACGTTCTTGCGCTGCAGCCGCGCCGCCCGCGCCTCGTCGAAGCGCGCGCAGGCCACGAGCACCGGATTGCCATCGAACAGTCGCGCGTCCTCCTCGATCGACAAGCGGCTGTCGACCAAAACCTTCAAGGGCTGGCGCACGGTGTCGACCCGATGCACGGACAGCAGCGGGTTGTCGATGCGCGCCGTCCCGATCCCGGTCATGACCGCGCACGAGCGCGCCCGCCACACGTGCCCGTCGTTGCGCGCGGCCTCGCCCGTGATCCACTTGGATAAGCCGTTGTCCAGGGCGATGCGCCCATCCAGGCTCGCGGCAATCTTCACGCGCACCCAGGGCCGTCCGCGGTTCATGCGCGAGAAAAAACCAATGTTGGCTTCGATGGCCTCCTGCCGCAGCAGGCCGCAGCGCACGTCGATTCCGGCCTCGCGCAGCATCTCCATCCCGCGGCCCGCCACTTGCGGATTGGGATCCTCGACGGCGACCACGACACGCCCGACTCGCCCTTCGATCAGGGCCGTTGCGCACGGCGGCGTGCGTCCAAAGTGCGAACAAGGCTCCAGGCTGACGTAGACCGTCGCCCCGTGCACATCGTGCCCGCGGGCTCGCGCATCCTGCAGCGCCTCGATTTCCGCGTGGTTGCCACCCGCACGCTGGGTAAACCCCTCGCCAAGGACCTGGCCCTCGCGCACGATCACGCAGCCGACGCGCGGATTGGGCGTGGCGTGCTGCAGCGCGCGCTCGCCCAACTCCAGCGCAAGCTGCATGAAGCGGTGATCGGCCTCCGAATACATGGTGCGTCGATTTTACGCGCCCACTTCTTGCCAACGAGCGCGCACCGCACCGGTGCGTCGGCGGCCGGCTCGGGCGAGGTCGCGCCGTGCGTCCCTCACCCGGGCCAGCCAAGGGCCGCGTGTTGCGAGCCGTGTGCGCTCAGCGCACCGTCAGGCGACGCCCCGCCACGTGCGCCCGCTTGGGCAGCGTCAGGCGCAGCACGCCGTTTTCGTAGGTGGCATCGGCGTTTTCTTCGGTCACTTCCACCGGTAGCTCGAAAGCCCGCGCGTAGCTGGCCGCACGCCGCTCGGTGTACAGCACCTTGTCGCCGTTCTTCGTTTCCGACTCGGACTTGCTCTCGGCAGCGATGGCAACCCGCGAGCCTTCCACGGTCACGCGAATGTCTTCCTTCTTTACGCCCGGAAGATCGACCGTCACGGTGTACTTATCGCCCTTATCGACGATGTCCATGCGCGCAAGCGTTGCGCCCGACGCATCGTCGGAACGCGAGGCAAGCGGCCAGCCGCGCGTGAAGTAGTCAGAGAAAACCTGGTCAAAAAGCGAGCCGAAGGGCTCACGACGGATAATCGAACTCATTTCGCAACTCCCATGTTGTTGGACGGTTGAGGCAAAAGCCCCGGCTGCCCCTATCTGGGGCGCGTCCGGCCGCTTTCAAGCCCCCCGCGGGCCGGGCCCTCCGGGGTTTTAGGCGCGCCGGCGCCGCGGCGGCCGCACTTCCCGCACGGCCTCGGCGAACTCGTCGATGTCTTCGAAGCTGCGATACACGGAGGCAAAGCGCACGTAAGCCACCTTGTCCAGGCGCTTGAGCTCGCGCATGACGAGCTCGCCGAGCTTCTCGCTTTTGATTTCGCGCTGGGCCGCGCTGAGCAAGCGATCCTCGATGCGACCGATGGCCTCCTCCACCGCCTCGCGCGGCACCGGCCGCTTGCGCAGCGCAAGCAGCATCGAGGCGCGCAGCTTGTTGCGGTCGTAGTCGGCGCGGCTGCCGCCTCGCTTGATCAGCGTGGGCAGGGCCAGTTCCACCCGTTCGTAGGTCGTAAAGCGCTTCTCGCAAGCCAGGCAGCGGCGGCGCCGGCGGATCGTCGCGCCCTCGTCGGAGGCGCGCGAGTCGATCACCTGGGTGTCAGCGTGCGCGCAAAAAGGACACTTCATGGCCAGCGCGCATCCGGCACGGCGCCACGCTAGCCGTACACCGGAAATCGGCGCGTGAGCTCCGCGACCTTTTGCCGCACGGATTGCGCTACCGCGGCATCTGCAGGTTTTTCCAGGACGTCGGCGATGAGATTTGCGGTCACCATGGCCTCGTGGGTGCCAAAGCCGCGCGTGGTCATCGCCGGTGAGCCCAGGCGAATGCCGCTCGTGACCATCGGTTTTTCGGGATCGTTGGGAATCGCGTTTTTGTTGACGGTGATGTGCACCTGTCCCAGCAGCGTCTCGGCCTGCTGTCCCGTGATTTTCTTGGATCGAAGGTCCACCAGCATCAGGTGGCTGTCGGTTCGTCCGGAGACGATGCGCAAGCCGCGCTCGGTGAGCGTGTGCGCCAAGGCCTGGGAATTGCGTAGCACCTGCTGCTGGTAGGTTTTGAACTCGGGCGTCAGGGCCTCCCGAAACGCGGTGGCCTTGGCCGCGATCACGTGCATCAGCGGGCCGCCTTGCAAGCCGGGAAACACCGCGGAGTTCACCGCCCTTTCGTAGGCCGGCGTCATGAGGATAAAACCGCCGCGCGGCCCGCGCAGGCTCTTGTGCGTGGTGGAAGTAACGATGTCGGCGTGCGGCACGGGGTTGGGGTAGATACCGGCGGCGATTAATCCGGCATAGTGCGCCATGTCGACCATGAAAACGGCGCCGACCTCCCGGGCAATGTGCGCAAAGCGGGCAAAATCGATCGCCAGCGCATAGGCCGACGCACCGGCCAAGAGGAGCTTGGGGCGATGCTCGCGCGCCAGGCGTTCGACCTCCTCGTAGTCGATTTCCTCGCGTGCGTTCAAGCCGTAGCTCACCACGTGAAACCACTTGCCGCTCATGTTCACCGGGGAGCCGTGGGTCAAGTGCCCCCCCATGGCAAGCGACATTCCCAAGATCGTGTCGCCGGGCTTTAGCACCGCCATGAACGCGGCCTGGTTGGCCTGCGACCCGGAATTGGGTTGGACGTTGGCGGCCTGGGCGCCAAAGAGCTGTTTGACGCGCTCGAGGGCGAGCTGCTCGGCCACGTCGACAAATTCGCAGCCGCCGTAATAACGCCGCCCTGGGTAGCCCTCCGCGTACTTGTTGGTGAGCTGGGAGCCCTGCGCCTGCATTACCGCGAAGCTCGCGTAGTTCTCGGAGGCGATCAGTTCGATGTGGTCTTCCTGCCGGCGGTTTTCCGCGCAGATCGCCGCCCACAACTCCGGATCGGTCCGCTCAAGGGTCAGGGAACGGTCGAACATGCTGCGTACCTCACAAAAAAGGAAATCAACGGGTTCGCCATCTCGCCAGGCCGGGCAAAGCCGCGCGCCGGCACGTGCGCGGGGCGTCGAAATGGGGTTGGCCGGCGCTTGGCCCGTGTGCGCTTGATTATGCCAGCGCACAAACCGCGGCAAGAGCACCGCCCACGGGGCTTTCAGGACACTTCGTCGATGGGCTCGTCCAGGTGCTGCCGCTCGGCCCAGGAACACACCGTCAGGGCCGGCCCCGGGTTCCGGGCAAGCACGCGGCTGATGCTCGCGTTGGGCAGCAGGTGCGACCGGGGCGTTTCCCAGGCAATGCCGTAGGCGGCACGGTAGACGATGTCCAGAACCCCGCCGTGTGTCACCACGGCAACGGTAGCGCCCGCATGCCGCCCCGCGACCTCTTCAAGAAACTGCAGCACGCGCGCGCGCTGCGCCAGATACGACTCGCCCCCCGGTACCGCATAGGCCGCCTCGCGCCGACGCCAGATCGCAAATTCGTTGGGCCATTTGGCTTGGATTTCCTCATAGGTCGATCCTTCGAACAAGCCAAAGGCGCGCTCGCGCAGCCGCGCATCGACGTGCAACGCAAGCGCCCGTGCGTCGGCCAAAGGCTGCGCGGTCTGGCTGGCCCGCGCAAGGTCGCTCGCGTATACCGCATCGATCGCCGAGCCGCCCAGAAAGCGGGCCAGGAGCTGCGCCTGGTGCAGGCCGCGCTCCGACAGGGCAATGTCCATGTGCCCCTGGATCCGCGACTGCGCATTCCACACCGTCTCGCCGTGCCGAATGAGCAGCAGCGTTGCCTCGGCGTCGGCCACGGATCTCCCCCGGGACCTCAGCAGACGGTCACGCGTGCCCACCGGCGTTTGCCGATCTGCACGACATAGGTGCCGGCGCGCAAAAGCAGCGAGCGATCGCTGATGCGCTCGCCGTCCACGCGCACCGCGCCTTGTTCGATGCTGCGCAAGGCCTCGCTGGTGGAGGGCGCCAATCCCGACTGCTTTAAGAGCGCACCGATCGCGAGCGTCCCGCCGGAGGAGGCCAGCTGGACGTGCGGCATCTCCTGAGGCACGGCACCATGGCGAAAGCGCGCTTCAAAGTCTTCCAACGCCCGTTGTGCCGCTTGCGCGGAGTGATAACGCGTAACGATCTCCCCGGCCAAGGTAACCTTGGCATCGCGCGGATTGCGTCCCGCCGCGGTTTCGCGGCGCAGCTGTGCGATTTGCTCCAGCGAGCGCGAAGAAAGCAACTCGTAGTAGCGCCACATGAGCTCGTCGGAAACGGACATCAGCTTGCCGAACATTTCTTCCGGGGGCTCGCTGATGCCGATGTAATTGCCCCGGGACTTGGACATCTTTTCGACGCCGTCCAGACCTTCGAGCAAGGGCATGGTCAACACGCACTGCGCTTCCTGGCCGTAGTGTTTTTGCAGCTCCCGCCCAACGAGCAAATTGAACTTCTGATCGGTGCCGCCGAGCTCTAAGTCGGCGCGCAGCGCCACCGAGTCGTAGCCCTGCATCAGCGGGTACAGCAGCTCGTGCATCGCGATCGGATGGCCGCCGGCGTACCGGGCGCTGAAGTCTTCGCGTTCGAGCAAGCGCGCGAGCGTGTAGTGCGACGCCAGGCGAATCATGCCGTCGGCGCCCAGGGGCTGGCTCCACTCGGAGTTGTACCGTATCTCGGTGCGCTCGCGGTCCAGCACCAGCGCCGCCTGTTCAAAGTACGTCGTCGCGTTGGCGCGAATCTGCTCGGGCGACAGCGGCGGGCGCGTGGCATTGCGCCCCGACGGATCGCCAATCATCGAGGTGAAGTCCCCGATGAGAAAAATCACCGTGTGGCCCAGCTCCTGAAGCTGGCGCAACTTGTTGAGCACAACGGTGTGGCCCAGGTGGATGTCGGGAGCGGTGGGGTCCAGGCCCAGTTTGCAGCGCAGGGGCGTTGCGCGGGCCATCGAGCGACGCAGCTTCTCGAGAAACTCGCTTTCGACCAGCAGTTCGTGGCAGCCGCGCTTGACGATGCGTAGCACATGCTCGATAGCGTCCGGGTCCGGATTTGCGGCGGTTTGGGCGGCGGAGCGCATGGACAATTTTAGTGCAAACTGCGGTCTAGCCCGATCCGCATAGGGCGGGCGCGTCCTTCGCATCACACTACGAGGCATGAATGTCCCAAGCCGATTCGCCCCACTTGTACGTCGGCATCATGAGCGGCACCAGCTTGGATGGCGTCGACGTCGTCCTGGCGGATCTGTCCGAGGGCCGCGTGCGCTTGCTCGCTCACCTGCGCCGCGATTTTGCGCCCGAGTTGCGCGCGGTGCTCGCGGCGCTTCAGACCTCGGGCAAGGACGAATTGCATCGGGCCGCGATTGCCTCGCAGCACTTGGGGCGCACTTACGCCATCGCGATCGGCGAACTGCTGCACCATGCGGGCGTCGAGCCCGAGCAGGTACGCGCCGCCGGCATCCACGGGCAGACCGTACGCCACCAGCCCGAGGCCGGCTACACGATTCAGCTCAACGCTCCGGCCACGGTCGCGGAGCTCACCGGCATCGATGTCATCGCGGATTTTCGCAGCCGCGACGTGGCGGCGGGTGGCCAGGGGGCACCCTTGGTGCCGGCCTTTCATGCCGCGGTATTTTCTGCCTCCTACGCCCGGGCGGTCGTCAACATCGGCGGAATTGCCAACCTGACGGGCTTGCCGGCGGCCTCGAGCGACGCGCCGGTCATCGGCTTTGATTGCGGACCGGGCAACGCACTGCTGGACCTGTGGATCGCTCGTCACCGCGGCGAGCGCTTTGATCGCGACGGCGAGTGGGCGGCACAGGGAAACTCGCAACCCGGCCTGCTCAGCGCCTTGCTCGACGAACCGTATTTTCTTCGCGAGCCGCCCAAGACAACGGGCGCGAACCTGTTTAACGCCCAGTGGCTCGAGCGCAAGCTCGAGCATTTTGATCCGGCCGGATCGATACACCCGCGCGATGTCCAGGCAAGCCTCGCGCGCTTTACAGCGGTGACGATCGCGCAGGCGATGCAGCGCTGCTGGCCCCAGGCGCAGGAAGTTGTGGTGTGTGGGGGTGGCGCTTTTAATGCCTGCCTGATGCGCATGCTCGCCGAGGAATGCGCGCCCGTGCCGGTAACGAGTTCCGCCTCGCTAGGCATCGCCCCCGATCATGTCGAGTCCCTCGCGTTTGCCTGGCTGGCGCGCGAGCACATACTTGGCCGCAGCGGCAACCTGACCGCGGTCACAGGGGCTCGGGCGCCGCGAATTCTCGGCGCCCGCTATCCAAAATAGCGATGGGTGGTGGCTTTAGGCCGAAAACGAGGAGCCGCAGCCGCAGGTCGTCGTGGCGTTGGGATTGCGGATGACGAACTGCGCGCCCTCGAGGTCTTCCTTGTAATCGATTTCCGCGCCCACGAGATACTGGTAGCTCATCGCATCGATCAGCAAAATGACGCCGTTACGCTCCATCGTCGTGTCGTCCTCGTTGACGACTTCGTCGAAGGTAAACCCGTACTGAAATCCCGAGCAGCCTCCGCCTTGCACGAACACGCGCAACTTCAGCGCCGAATTGCCCTCTTCGTCGATCAGCTGACGCACCTTCGCGGCAGCGGCGTCGGAAAAGATCAGGGGAAGCGGTGTTTCAACTGCTGCATTCATAGCCAAGCTCCCAAAAATTCCTCAATGCGAATTATAGGGTACGCGTAGTCGCTTCGCACCGGTGCACAACCATACGGAGAGCAGGGTTGTGCGGCGCAAACACCTAGCCCTCGACGGTCTCCGCGTTGGCGGCGAGCTTCAGGTTGGCTTTGTTCTCGCCGCGGCCGTCGACTCGGGTCTCCGACTTTCCGTCGGCCGACAGGTGGATCATCATCCCCTCGACGACCGCACCGTGGTGCATCTCGAGCGCGCGGTAGCGCACGTCCCCGGTGATCCGCGCCTTGGGCTGCAGTTCGATGAGGTTGGCGGCGCACACCGGTCCATCGATCCGTCCCGCGACCACCAGATGGCCGGCGCGCACCTCGCCTTCGATACGACCGTTTTCGCTGATCACGAGCATCCCGCCCTTTTCACCATCGACGCAGTGCACACAGCCCTTGACCGTGCCATCGATGCGCAGGCCGCCGGAAAATTCGATGTTGCCGGTTACCGAGGTTGTTGCACCAATGAGGCTCGCGATTTCAGTCTGCTTGACTGTCTTGCTGCTAAACATCGTGATCTCCTCCAACCTTATAGGTTGAATGTCTGCTGCAACTGCGTTTCGCCGCCGGCCAGTATGCGAACCTGGACCGACCGCGCGACGGCGCCGGGCGGCAGGCTAAAGCCGCCCTCGACCCGCTGGTAGTGCCGGAAGGAAAGCTGCAAGGCCCGAAGCGCTTCCGGCGCCGCGTTGGGGTCGGGTACCTGCAAGGTAAAGCCGCGCGAGTTCTGGGTGAAGTTCACGCGCAACTGCACCGAGCCGACAAAGTCCTTGTCGGGTTTGCCGCTTTGCTGCACCAGCAGCCGGTAGCGCATCTGCGAAGTTTCCGCATCCGGCTGAACCCGGAAGCTGCGAATAACGACGCCTTTGTCCCCCTTCCCCGCGGGCAAAAGACTCTCGAAAAAGGACAAATCCCCCTGCAAGCGCGTCTGCTCGGATTCCAGGCTGCTGACATGCTGCAAGAGCTCGTCCTGCGCAGCCTTTTGCACTTTGAGTTCACTTTCCACGGCCATGGCCTGCGCCGCGTTACGATCCCGTTCCGCGGTGACTTCCAACACCTGCGCATTCAATCGCTCGATCTCCGCCTGCAAGACGCGTCGGTCGGGTCCGCCGATGTCGCGACCAAATTCGTAAATGGCCACTCCCGCCGCTGCGGCGATGGTCACAAAGACAAACGCCAAAGCAAGGCGCAGCGGCCAGGACAGGCGCGAGCGCACGGTGACCTGCGGGGAGCTCACCGACAGGTTGCGGAAAAACAGCTTCCACTTCATGGCTCGACCTTACGGTACGGCCGCGATCTGCCGCAGCCCTTCGGTCTCCGGTCGCCCGAACATCAGGTTCATGCATTGCACGGCTTGGCCCGCGGCGCCCTTGACGAGGTTGTCCTCGACGACCAACACCACGAGCAAATCGGCGCTGGGCCGATGAAGTGCGAGGCGAGCGACGTTGGTGCCGCGCACCGACCGGGTTTGCGGTGCGCTGCCCGGTGGCAGCACATCGACAAAAGGCTCGTTGCGATAGCGCCGCTCGTACAGCGCCTGCAGGTCCGCGCTCGCGGCCGAGAGCAGCCGCACGTACAGCGTACTGAAGATCCCGCGGATCATGGGCACCAGGTGCGGAACGAAGGTCAGGCCGACGGGGCGACTCGCTAAGGCGATGAGCTGCTGCACGGTCTCCGGATGGTGGCGATGGCCGCCCAGACCGTAGGCGCGGAAGTTTTCCGAGACCTCGGCGCTGAGCAGCTCGAGCTCGGCCTTTCGGCCCGCGCCGCTCACGCCCGATTTGCAGTCGGCAATGAGGCTGTCGCAATCGATCGATCCGGGCCGCTCGCGCTCGAGTTCGAGCACCGGCGCCAATCCGAGCTGGATGCTGGTCGGATAGCACCCGGGAACGGCAAGGATGCGCGCGGCGCGGATCGCTTCGCGTCCGAGTTCCGGCAGCCCATAGACGGCCTGCGCCAGAAGATCCGGACAGGCATGGGGCATCTTGTACCACTGCTCGAACTGTGCGGGATCGCGCAGCCGAAAATCCGCCGCCAGGTCCAGGATCCGTACACCGCTCGCGAGCAGCTCGCGCGCCTGCGCCATTGCCACGCCGTGCGGGGTCGCAAAAAAAACCGCGTCGCACCGCAAAAGCGCGGAATCGCCCGGATCCGAAAAGCGCAGCTTGATGTGACCGCGTAGCGACCCGAAGAATTCCTCGACGGGGGTGCCGCTTTCCTTGCGGGAGGTGATCGCCGCCAGTTCGACCGCGGGGTGCTGCGCGAGCAGGCGCAGCAGCTCAATGCCGGTGTACCCGGTTCCGCCGACGATGCCAACTCGAATCTTTTGCGTCATTGCCTCGTACTTCGCATATTCGCGCCGGCAACACCGAGGAGGCCTCCGCAATTGCCGCGCTCGGGGTTGCCCGCGGCGACGGAAAAACCCCAGTATAGGTTGCGCGGGAAAGGCGCAATTCCAAAGCGCACCGCCCGAACAGGCGTCATCCGGACGACGCCCGCGAGGGTCTATTTTTGCCTTGCGCGCGGCACGCCGACTGCGAGGATAACGCCAGGAAAACCGCCGATATCGTTGGCCCGCGCTTCAATCGCCTTGAAGCCTCCGCAGGGGCCCGCGTCAACGTAACTAGCGCTTAGAGAACTGCTTGCGCCGGCGCGCCTTACGCAGCCCGACTTTCTTGCGCTCGACCTCGCGCGCATCGCGCGTGACCAGACCGGCCTGAGATAGTACGGGCTTGAGCGTTGGGTCGTAGTCGATGAGGGCGCGCGTGATCCCGTGACGAACCGCCCCAGATTGTCCTGATTCGCCTCCGCCATCGACGTTGACCTGAATATCAAAGGTCGTCAGGTTGTCGGTCAGAACCAAAGGTTGGCGCGCGATCATCCGACCCGTTTCGCGGTGAAAGTACTCCTCGAGCGGTCGCCCATTGATCGTGCACTTACCCGTGCCGCGACGCAAAAACACCCGCGCAACCGAACTTTTTCTGCGCCCCGTGCCGTAATTGTGATTGCCGATCATGGTTTGGTTCACGCTCCAATGTTCAGCGGCTTGGGCTGCTGCGCCGCATGCGGATGCTCGGCCCGCGGATAGACCTTGAGCTTCTTGATCATGGCGTAGCCCAACGGGCCCTTGGGCAGCATGCCCTTGACGGCCAGTTGCAGCGCACGGCCCGGAAACCGCTCCTGCATCTTGCCAAAGCGGGTCTCATAAACCCCGCCCGGGTAGGTCGAGTGGCGATGGTAGACCTTGTCCTGCGCCTTGTTGCCCGTCACCCGCATCTTGGAGGCATTGACGACGACCACGAAGTCCCCCGTATCGACATGCGGGGTGTACTCGGGCTTGTGCTTGCCGCGCAGCCGCGAGGCGATCTCGGCCGCCAGACGCCCCAGGATCTTCTCGCTGGCGTCAACGACGAACCAATCACGGCGAACCTCGTGGGCTTTGGCCGAAAATGTTTTCATGGCGAACCATTCATTCCGAAATCACGATTCCGCCGAGCGGCAGCCTCGCAACGCCCGAGACCCAGAACAGGCCGTCGCGCGTCGGGCACGCGGGCCGGGAAAAGCCTGAAATTGTACGTTGCCGGGGACTGTCCAGCAAGTTGCCTCTGCCGTCCCTGCCTCTGCCGTCCCCGGAGCCGGTCGCGCTAGGGCAAATCCTCTTCCTGAGTACCCGAGGGCCGCGGCAAAAGTGGGATTCGCCGGCCATTGGCCCAACCCAAGCCGGTTACGCTTTGCTCCGGCGGCGGCCGAAAACCGGAGTGCAGCAGCGTCTGCCTTCGTGCGGCAAGGCGGAGTCAATACGAGCAGAAAATCGCATGCGCCGGGCTTGGCGCGGACACGGTGCCCGCTGCCGCTTGGGGCAAAATGCCAATTTCGGAGGATCCCACCATGGAGTGCCTGGTTCGCTGGAGTGGCCCATCGGGCATGAGCTTTATCGCCGAAACCGGAAGCGGTCATCTCGTCGCCATGGACGGCGCTCCCGACGCGGGCGGACGCAATCTGGCGCCGCGGCCCATGGAGATGCTGCTTGCCGGAGCCGGGGGTTGCACGGCCTTTGATGTCGTGCACATCCTCAAACGCGGGCGCCACGATGTACGGGGCTGCGAAGTGCGCCTGCTTGCGGACCGTGCGACGACCGACCCGAAGGTTTTTACGAGAATTGCCCTGCAGTTTGTGGTGAGCGGCCGCTCGCTACCGCAGGAAGCCGTGGAGCGCGCCGTGAAGTTGTCTCACGAAAAATACTGCTCGGCAACCGTGATGCTCGAGAAAACCGCGAAGATCGAATTCTCGGTCGAGGTCATTGACGTGCTGTAGGTTCCAGGAGCCGCACCCATGCCGATTTCGGAGTTTGATCCGCGCGTGTATTTTGCTGCCGAGCGCACCTTGCTCGCCTGGCTGCGCACGGGTCTGACCGTCATGGCCTTCGGTTTTGTGATTGCCCGCTTCGGGCTTTTCCTTCAGATCGTCGCCATCCAGGCCCCGGGCGTCCTGCATCTGGCGCAGACCGGCGCCTCCGCCGTCCTGGGGATTGTGCTTGTTGCGGCCGGAACCTTGATGATCGTGGCCGCGGCCGCCCAGCATCGCCGCTTCATCGCCACCCTTCCGATCGTAGACCGCCCGCAGTACTACGCTGGCGGCTCCTTGATCCTGTACTCGAGCGTCTTGCTGGCCCTCGTCGGTGCTGCCCTGACGGCGTACCTCGCGCTATCGGCCGGCTGAAATACGCCCCGGGGTTTACACGTAATACGCGCTGCTCGTCATTACGCGTGCGGCAAGCTTCATGGCCCAGCGCGCGGGCGCGGGCAGCTCCACACCACCGCGCTGCATGGCGGTGTTCGCGTGACCGATCTCGTCGGCTTTCATCTGCTCGACGATCGCGCGGGAGATTCCGTCGTTCGCAGGCAAACGATCCAAGTGCGACAGCAAGTGCTCTTCGACTTGCCGCTCCGTCTCGGCCATGAAACCCAGGCTAAAGCGATCGCCCAACACCGAAGCGGCATAGCCGATCGCAAAGGCCCCCGCATACCAAAGAGGAACAAGGACGCTGACCCGATCGCCCAGTTCCTGGACCCGACCCCGCGTCCAGGCGAGGTGATCGGATTCCTCGGCCGCTGCCTGCTCAAATACGCCGCGCAGCTCTTCGCTTTTCGCGGCCAAGGCCTGGGCCTCGTACAAGGCCTGTGCACAGATTTCGCCCACGTGATTTACCCGCATGAGCGCGGCCGCGTGCCTTTTGTCGGCCGCCTCGAGTTCCTGGGCAATCTGGCGCTGGGCCGCCGCGGGGTCTGGCCGCTGCGAGTGGGGCGAGCCAAACACGACCGTGGCCGCAGATTGCATGGCCGAAATGCATCGGTCCGCCAGGGTAAGGTTGCGCAGGTTCTCCATGTAATTCCCGAGCAAATTTCTCGGTTAATCGCCTTGCGCGGCAAACGGCGTGCGCCGCCGAAATTGTAAAAATGATGCCAATCCGATGCGGGAGCATCAACCCAAGGATTTGCCAGCCTCCTTTGTCTGCTTCTTGCAACGAGGCGCTTGTTGCTTTCACCCGACATTGTAACTTCCCCGTAATCTGCTGCACCTACTGTCAATGAGCTTTTTGGCCTCGTGGAGGCCGCCAAAAAAATATCAGACACGAAAAGAAAATATGTCAACCAAATCTCTTCGCCCGTTTGCACCGCTTGCGCTTGCCGCGCTTGTGAGCAATGCCTTTGCGGACAACCCCGACCTTACGTTGTACGTCACATTGGATGCGGCGATCGCGCATATTGATCATGCGCTGAATTTTGATCCTTACCATCCTGTGGCAAACAACCCGAACGTGACGCACGGCTATGATGCGGCCACCGGGATGTTGAACGGCGCCATGTCGGCGACCAAATGGGGGGTCAAGGGTTCCGACGATCTTGGCGGAGGCTGGAAGGCAATTTTCCTGCTGGAGTCCGGTTTTAATCTTCCCAGCGGAAATACCAGCAACGCCGCACAAGGCCTGGCGAACAACAAATCCACGGGCCCGAATATGTCGGCCGACAGCGCAATTTCCGGGCAATTCTTCAGTCGCGGCGCTTTCGCGGGTTTCTCCTCCAATACGTGGGGCACGCTGACCGTAGGCCGCCAGCAGAGCTTTTTCCTGGACAACATCGCGATCTTCGATCCCATTCTGGGGTCGCAGGCGTTCTCGCCGATGGGTTTTTCGGGAAGTTACGGCGGCGGCGGCTATACGGACGACAGCCGGGTGGACAACAGCCTGAAGTATCGCTTGGCGGTGGGCGACTTTGATTTAGGCGCTTTGTACAAGTTCGGCGGTGTTGCGGGTGCCTTCAGCGCACAAAGCGCCTGGGAAGCCAACGTGGTGTATGCCGCCGGACCCTTGGCGATTCAGTGGGGCTACGAGTCTTTTTGGGACGGTTTTTCCGTTAACAACAATACGGGCAACGGCACAGTCAAAGTCACGGCCGCGGATACGCAGGCGTACATGATTTCGGCCAAGTACTCGTGGCGGGCGGCCACCTTCCGCGCGGGCTGGGAAAAGGAAAAATTTCAAAACCCCGCCAACCCGACGTACGACCTGCAAATGACGTCGATATACAACATACCGATTGCCCCGCCGGTCAACGTAAACCCGTTCCCCGGGCAACAAAAGACCCTCAACGACTACTGGCTGGGCATTCAGTATCAATTCACTCCGGCCATCAGCGTGCTGACAGGCGCGTGGCACGTTGTGCAAAACGACTATTCCTGCGCGAACCCGGCGACGTCCAGCGGCTGCTCGGGAGCCCTGAACTACTACTCGATCGTGGGCGACTACGCCTTTTCCAAGCGAACCGACGTGTACCTGGGTGTGATGGATTCACGGGTCTCGGGCGGTCCGGCCAACGCGGTCCTCAATGCCCCGCCCAACCCGTCCGAAAACAGCAACGTCCTGTACGCGCTGGGCTTGCGCCTGCGCATCTAAAAACAGCGCCAAGCGCTATGGCGTCGCATCGTCCGGCGCCGCTCGCGAGCTTCGATCTAACGGAAATTCCCGGCGGCCAACGGCCGCTGGTGCCGTTTGTTTTAGCGACTAGATCTCGGCTTCGAACCCCAAAGCGAAAAAGGCGGGTTGCCAGCCCGATCCGGCACCTCGATGGCTGCCGCGCACGTTAGGGCAGTTGATCAGTCGGGCCCGCATCCGGATGCAGCAGGCGGCGGAACATCGCAACGATCGCTGGCTGCGGCGTGCGGATCGCTGGCGGGCCGGCGTACTGCTCCCAACCGCCACCCAACGCTCGGTAGACACCGATGAACTGCTCGTCGACGGTCATCTGCGTGAAGGCGTACTGACCTTCGAGGTCGTACTCCTGCCGCTGCGCATCGACGACGTTCAGAAAGTCGGTCAGTCCCCGATCGTAGCGCTCCGTTGCCAGGCTGGTCGCGCGCTGGCTGGCGATGACCGCGTCTCCCAGAAAGCGCAGGCGATCTTGCTGGGCGAGAAACCCCGCCATAGCCGTGTCCAGTTCCTGTACGGCGCGCTGCACCGTCAGCTTGTAGCGCACGAGTTGCTCATGCGCCTGCAGGTCCGCAATGTCCGCGAACGCATCGAGCGTCCCGAAATCGAGCAACGGAAAGACGGCCGAGTAGCCGGCCGACCAGATTCTTTGGCTCAAGGCGGGCTTGTATCCCAGCCCCTGTTCCTGGTGCCCCAGGCCCGCGGTGAGCGAGAGCTGCGGGAACAGATTTGCCGTCGCAATGCCGATACGTGCCGTCGACCCGGCCAGGTCCCATTCGGCTTCGCGGATGTCGGGCCGGCGCCGTATCAGATCAAGCGGCAATCCGGGTGTGATCTGTTCGGGAACGGGCGGGATCAGACCCGGCGCGTCCAGCTCCTGCTTCATGTCTTCCGGAAATCGACCCAATAGAACGGCAATCGCGTACTGCGCGGCCTGCACCTGCGCATGCAGGGGTTCGACCTGTGCCTGCACGCTGGCGAGCTGGCGGCGCGCGAGCGTCACGTCGAGCTCGTTGGTGATGCCGCGATCAAATCGGGCCTGCACCAGGTCCATCAGGCTCTGGGCCACGCGCACATTTTGCTGTAGCACGGCCAGTTGCAACTGCAGACCCCGCAGGTCGACGTACGCGCGCACGACATCCGAGATGACCGCTATTTGCACCGAATCGCGCGCTGCCGCCGCCGCTTGCGAGTCGTATCGCGCCGCCTCGATCTGGCGGCGCAGCCGCCCAAAAAGGTCGATGTCCCACGTCGCATCGAACCCGTTGATCTGATTGATGCGCGAGGTGGAATTAAAGGGACGATCGGCCGAGGACAATGCCCCGGGGATGCGGCCGCGCGTCAGATCGCTTCCCGTGCCGCGCGCACCGCCCGCCGCCGCCTCTGCGCGCGGCAGCGCGAAGCCGGTAACCGCCACTTCAAAAGTGCGCGCTTCCTGCAGGCGCGTGAGCGCAATCTCGAGGCTCGGATTGGCCTGCAGCGCCCGGTCGACGAGCGAATTGAGCTGCTCATCGCCGAGGGCGTGCCACCAGCTTGCGATCTCCACGTTGACGGCGACCTTTGCCGGTGTCGGTCCCGGGATCACCGGCTTGTAGACGGCTGCGCCCGGCTCCGTCGGAGCCGTCCCCTGCGCGCTGGGCGCACCGGGTGGGGGCGGTGGTGGCGGGGGCGCCAAACCGGGTTTAAGAAAATCCGGCGGCAGCGGCATCGTTGGCGGGTGGTAGTCGGGTCCCACCGCGCAGGCCGCCAGCGCTGCGCTCGCAACCAAAGCCGCCAAGGGGAGTGCTGCGGATCGCACCGTGCACCCTT
>DASPTP010000028.1:0-69895 GCA_035623355.1 Burkholderiaceae bacterium
ATTGTCAAGACAAATCGATCTGGAAGTTCGCGCGACAAAACGTCTGCAAGGTTGCCACTCAGAGTTGCTCAGTAAATCTCAGTGCAACGTAAGTAATCTGCTGGTAACGAGCTCCAAGAAAATGGACTGCGGCTGTCCCGCTGCAATCGCGTCAAAAGTTCTGACGCCAAATTACCCTAGAACGCATGTCAAAAATTCCGCGGAACAATGCGACAGAAATCCTGCCTTGATCGAACATCTGCACTCGATCGGGTAGGCGGAACCTTGGCCTCTATCGTCGCGCCAACGCCCGAAGGACTGGGCCGATGTTACAGGGCACGATAAACGTCGTTCCGGGCGGGGGTTTTCAAAAAAGCCAGGCGCACGATTCCTATGACGTAAGATTTGCAAAACAATCTGCGGTGTAAGCCCAGACCGCAATCTCCACGTCTTAGCGCAAGTGTGCATCGCGCAGCCCGTATTTCTAGTGTCGTTGGACAAAGCAGGAGATTCGTCGTAAAAAATTTGGAAAATTTGACGTTGTGGGCGTGGACATCCCTGCGCAGCACGCTTGTTGTGCGGTAGCATCCGGGCCTCGACGGGTGGGGTCGTTATGGTTAGAAAACAAATCGAGGGCGCGAATCTTGTTCAGACCCTGGTTCGCAGGGAAATCGATCGCGACGAGGCCTCGCGCTACCACCATCGCTTGCACGCTGTATTGCTTGTCGCCGCCGGGCGATCGTGTTCGGAAGTTGCCCAGTGGTTTGGTGAAAGTGCCAGCACCGTGCAACGATGGGTGCGACGATTTCAGGCGCGGGGACTCGATGGTTTGCACGAAGCGGAGCGAACGGGCCGTCCGCGGTCACTCGATGACCTTCAATGGCGGCGGCTCGAGGCCGATCTGCGCAAGAATCCCCGTTATTTTGGATTTGCCTCTCGCACCTGGAATGGGCCGACTTTCGAGGAGCATCTGCGCCGATGCTACGGCGTGGACTTAGGGCTGCGGCAGTGTCAGCGTCTTTTTCAGCAGATGGGAACGCGCCCCCGGCGCGTGCGCGCATCCGTGCTCTCGACGGGAGCCTGAAGCGGTGGCGCTCGCCAAGCGCTAATTGTTCTGTGCACGCGGTCGCACTGCAAGGAGCATAGGCGGATTAACGCCCGCCGAAACCGATCGGACCGCGCACTCGGCATAAAGTGCAACCGACGCGATCCGCCCGTGCGTTCGTTTGCCGTGCGCAAAAAGGGCTGCCTTCGCATGCGTCGCGACGCGCTCACCGAATCAGGTCATGGCAAAGTGGTGCGCCAAGGTCTACCGGGTAAGCCAGGCGCGGTTGCGAACGGTCAGTAGCGCGTAGGGAAAAATCCAAACCAGCGCAAAGGAAGAAAAATACGCGTAGACCACGCCAAAGACGAACTCCCAGGATCGCTCGCTTCGCAAGTAATACAACGTGTAAAACAGGCTTGCGATCCCAATCGCCTCCAGCACGCGGACCAGTGTCCAGGGATCCTGATAGACGACAACAACGGTCATTGCCAGCACGGCATAAGCGACTGGATAGCGAAGATTGGAGAGGGTCATGTCGACGATGGTTAACAATCGGAAAAGCGGAGGTCGGCGCCAGACGACCCGAGCCATGCGGAGCTCTTCCCGGATGTCGCTGCGATCCCAGCGCAGAAACATGCGGCACAGCTTGCGATAGGTATGCGGTACGATTGTCTCGACGATCGCACTGCGTTGGTAGACGGTATCAAAACCCGCGGCGAGTACGTCGTTGGTAAGAGCGCGGTCTTCGCCGATCGTGCAAGGCGCGCCCAGGAAGGTCTGTTCGCGCCAGCGCGGAAGAATGCGCCGCAAGACACTCGCCCGATACGCCGACAAGGCGCCCGGACAGCAGTAGACGGTGCGGTAGACAGACTGCGCGGCACGCAGAAAATCAAACGTAAGCACAAAGCGCACATGCAGCATTCGCGGCAACAATCCCGCGAATCGATTAAACACCAATACCTTGCCACCGACGGCCCCGATCCGTGGGTCCCGGAAAGGCCCCGCGATCGCCAGTAGCGCACCCGGCTCGATCAGGCTGTCGGAATCCACCGTGACGACGATTTCTCCGCCGGCACGGTCGAACCCGACCGCGAGGGCCTCGCGCTTGCCCTGGTTGACCGCGAAGCGAACGGTCTTTACCAGGTCCGGGTGGCGGTTGGCCGCTTTGCAAATATGCACCCAGGTGTCATCGGTGCTGCCGTCGTCGATGACTAGAATTTCGAGTCGCTCTTTCGGGTAGCGTGCGGCCGCGCACGATTCGATGGACCGAGCCACCATCGCGCCCTCGTTGAAAGCGGGGATGACAACCGTAATGCTTGGGGCGTCCTCGAACCGCGCCGCGTCGGCGGGGGTATAACGGACCCAAAGGAAGGTGCGGACCACGAGCATGCCGGCGGCCACGTACAACCACAGCAAAGGCCCCAACGCGTTGGAGCCCCATCCATGACGCTGCACGAGTGCAACCACGGGGTCAAAAAAGCCGCTCGAAATTCCAAATCCGATCCAGGCGGCAAGCAGCAGCCAGATGCTGGCCAACGTCATGCGATCCCAGGCATCACTGGGCTGTCTGCAAGCAATCGGTAGTGCCGAAGTAGAAGAGGTGCCCATCGATAAAAAGAAAAAGCGGCGGCTTGGCGCATGCGTCCAACATATGCCGAGCCGCACCTGTGGGTGCGCTTACTGCGCGGTGGATCCCTCAGTGAGCCGCTTCGAAGCCGAAAATATCGACGCGGCAATCCGTCAGAGGAAAAACGAAGAGATTTCTCCCAGACCGAGCCGAGATGAAAACTCGCAACGCGGCCGCATTCTAGCAAGCGACCGAAAGCCTGCCCTGCATCTTCGGAATTAGCTCAAACGCGGGATCGCCAGGCGAACTCGCTCCGGCGTCCCGCGGACGCGCGTCGGCTCCGACTTAGGACGGCAAACGCTCGTGCGTCGAATCGGCTGTTCCGATCGCAAAGCCGACCGCGTCCTCGATCCGATCCAGCCATACGAACTGCAGTTTCTCTCGAGCCTCGGGCGGCACGTCCTCCAGATCCTTCTCGTTGCGTCGTGGCAGCATGACAATCGGTATGCCAGCTCGCAACGCGGCGAGAGTCTTTTCCTTGACTCCTCCGATGGGCATCACCAGCCCCCGCAGGCTGATCTCCCCTGTCATCGCTACGTCCGGACGAATAGGCTTGCCCGTCAGCAGTGAGACAAGGGCCAAAAACATCGCCACTCCCGCGCTCGGACCATCTTTCGGCGTGGCACCGGCCGGCACGTGCACATGCACATCGAACTTCTCGAGAGCATCCCCCGTCCAGGTCTTGGCCAGCGTCAGGGCGGCCTGAGCGGACTCCTTCATTACGTCGCCGAGCTGTCCCGTAAGTATCAGGCGGCCGCTGCCCGGCACTTTGCTTGCTTCGATAAACAAGATGTCCCCACCCACGGGGGTCCAGGCAAGTCCTGTCGCCACTCCGGGCATTCCGCTTCGCAGCGCCAGTTCGTTCTCAAAGCGCCGCGGACCCAGAATCGGCGAAAGATCGCCCGCGTCGAGGGTGACGACCTGTGTTCCGCCCTCGGCGATCCGCATCGCCACATGTCGTAAGGCAGCTCCAATCTCGCGCTCGAGATTGCGAACCCCCGCCTCGCGCGTGTAGTCCCGCACGATCGTCTCCAAGGCCGAGTCGGTCAGCGCGGCCTGCTCGGGCCGCAGACCATTGGCTTCGAGCTGGCGGCGCACCAAGTAGCGACGTGCGATTTCGATCTTCTCCTGCTCCGTGTACCCAGGAAGCTGGATGACTTCCATGCGGTCGCGCAGCGGGCCGGGTACGGTGTCCAGAACGTTCGCCGTGCAAATGAACATCACCCGCGACAGATCGAAATCCACCGCCAGATAGTTGTCGCGAAACTTGTGGTTTTGCTCCGGATCCAGCACTTCGAGCAACGCACTGGCCGGGTCTCCGTGAAAGCCACCCGCCCCCGTCTTGTCGATTTCATCGAGCATGAGCACCGTGTTCGTCGTTCCGGCGCGGCGCATCGCTTGAATGATGTTGCCGGGCAGGGCACCGATGTACGTGCGCCGATGTCCTCGGATCTCGGCTTCGTCGTGAACCCCGCCGAGCGCGACCCGCTGGAAGACGCGCCCCGTTGCGCGGGCGATCGATTGACCAAGCGAGGTCTTGCCCACGCCCGGTGGGCCGACAAAGCACAAGATCGGACTTTTCCCTTCCGGGTTCAGTTTGCGCACGGCCAGGTATTCCAAGATCCGCCGCTTGATTTTGTCCAGACCGAAGTGATCCTCATCGAGTACGCGCCGCGCCTGTCCCAAGTCGATGGCTTGCTGGGGCTGCGGCTTCCAGGGCAACTCGGTCAACCACTCCAGATACGTGCGCAACATCGAGTACTCCGCGCCGCCGTCGCCCATGCGTTGCAAGCGCTTAAGGTCGCGTTGGGCGTGCTTGAGCACTTCCGCGGGCAATCCGGCGCTCTCGATCGCCTTCTTCAACTCTTCGACCTCGGCGCTGGCGTCCTCGCCTTCACCCAGTTCTTTCTGGATCTGCCGCAATTGCTCGCGCAACACGTGTTCGCGCTGGCGCTCGTCAAAATGCGCGCGGGTCTTCTCGCCGATTTCCTTGGAAAGCTTCAGAACCTCGGCGCGCGCCGAGAGCATGGCAATGACCTTGTCCAGACGGCGCACAAGGTCGAACGTCTCCAGGATGTCCTGTTTCTCCTCGTTCTTGACGTCCAGCAGATTGGCAACAAGGTCGGCCAAGATCGCCGGGGAGTCCATCCCGCGTACGACGCCGGCCAGTTCGTCGGGCGCGTGGGGCAGCAGTCCAATCGCCTCGATCGCCTGTTCCTTGAGCTGCAAGAAGCGGGCCTCCACCTCCGGTCCCTCGCTCTGCGGCTGCTCGACCATGACCACCCGCGCCACAAGAAACGGCCATCCTTCGAGAAACTCCAATACCCGAAAGCGTGACTCGCCCTGCACGACGAGATGATGGGTTCCCTCCTGACCCGTGATATAGCGGACGATCGGACCCGCGGTTCCCACCCAGTACAAGTCGTTAGGCACGACGTCGGCCTTCTGCGGATCGCGCTGCAGGAGAAAACCGGCCTTGAGTTCGCTTCGAACCGCCTCTTGGGCTGCGGCTATCGATGCCGCGCGGCCCACCGTTATGGGTGAGAGCGCGCCCGGAAACAGCACGGCATTGCGCAGCGGAACGATGACAAGCGCGTCCTTGGGCAGAGGCTTGACCGGTGCACCGGTCTTGGTCGCGGCCGGCAAGCTCGCGCCGCCGGAATTGACCCCTTCCTGTCCCGACCAGGTCTTATGCAGCAATTGCCGATAATTCATATGGATTCCTTCGCCTCGCGCCTTGTTCAACCGCCGGGACGGAACCGCACCCGCCACGCCGCGGCGCCCAGGGCATTTGTGCCGTAGGTGGGGCTGGAAGAGCCGGTTTCAATGGGGAAAAGTCTGCCGCGCGGCACCGATCGGTTCCCACGTTTGTTACGTCTGGAAACGAACTACCCGGCCATTACCGCGCTATTTGGCGTCAACGAGGCTTCGCGCCAAGCCGTTTGTAGTTGCGGGTCGGCCCCGGTCGTTGACCGCCAGACCTACCCCGCTCGGTGAGGTCCATGGCCGCATCGCCGAGCACTTTTTTGGGGGTCGCGGTTTGCTTTGCCGTCCAGTGGCCTTCGAGGAGCCTTACGACGCATTGCCAAGAAGGCTTTTTACCCTTTACCTTTGAGGAGAAGTTATGAAAATCGTTCCCATCGTTGCCTCGATGCTGCTCGTTTCGGGTCTTGCCTATGCCGCCGAAGTGCGGGACTGGCACGATCTTGACAAGGTTCACAAGCATATCGTGGAGTCGATCAAGGAGATGGAGCGCGCCCGTGCCGCCAATCATTACGACATGGAAGGACATGGGGCGAAGGCCGAGCAGTTGCTGCGCGATGCCGAGCGCGAACTGCACGAGGCCGTCGAAGCGGCCAAGCACGCAAAGTAACGAGTCCGCGGACGTAAGGACCGTGTAACTTCGGCGCTGCGCCGCAAGGAGACCATCCCTTCCGAGCGCAGCGGCCGCTCCCGTCGTTCGTCCTGCGAGCGTCCCCCTGCGTTGCGCCCCGGCGTCTCGGACGCCGCGTACCGCGGGACCCGTCCGCGCTTAGGCCGCCGCCCGGCGCCTTGCGCTTGCCATCTTGGGTCCTGCCTTTTCAATGATCGCGTTGAGCGCGTCGGCAAGCGTGGGACGCGTGGTCCGGTAGATCACGCCCAGGGCCGGTCGATCCGCCTTCGCCGCCAGCGCGATGGCGGCTTGCAAGTCGCCCGTGTCGTGTCCCGATGGCACGTCAACGACATGCCCGCCAAGTTGCTGATAAGTCTTATCGGTTTTGTCGAAGGTGACACAGGGCGACAGAATGTGCAGGTAAGAAAAACCCCGATGCGCAATTGCCTGCTTGATCAGATCCTCGAGCTGCTGAGGGCGGCCGGCGTACGCTTGGCCCACCCAGGTTGCGCCGTAGGTCAGCACCATCATCAACGGGTTTAGCGGTCTGTCGAAATTCTCATAGGGACTGGTCGAAGTGCGAAAGCCGATGGCCGAGGTCGGTGAGGTCTGACCCTTGGTGAGCCCGTAGATTCCGTTGTCAAAGAGCAGGTAGGTAATGTCGACGTTGCGGCGCGCCGCATGCGGCACATGCCCGCCGCCGATTGCAAATCCATCGCCATCGCCACCAACAGCGATGACGGTAAGCGCGTCGTTGGCCGTCTTGATTCCCATGGCAACCGGAAGGACGCGACCATGCAGCGTGTGAAAGCCATAGGTGTTGACGAAAAACGGGAAGCGGGACGAGCAGCCGATACCCGACACCACGACGGTATCTTTGGGCGAAATGCGGGCATCGTTTAGCGCGCCGGGCAATCCGTCGACGATGCTGAAATAGCCGCAACCCGGGCACCAGGTCGGCATGGAGCGTGAGCGATACTCCAAGCGCCCCGAATCGTGAATCTGCCGCAGTTTGTCCTCAAGATAAATCGGCTGGGTTTTCACGCTGCGCCCCCTATGCGGCCTTTTGCCGATGTGCGCCGACCAGACGCTGCACTTCGGCGAGTATGTCAGCCACCGCGATCGGTCCACCGCAGACGCGCCCATAGCGGTGTACAAGGCGACCGGTTTCGGCTTGTACCAATCGAGCAAACTGTCCCTGGTAGTTCAGTTCGGGTACCAAAACGACGTCGCATTGGTCGATGAATTCCGCTACCGCTTTTGCCGGAAACGGCTGAAGCATGACGACTTTCATCGCCGCGCAGCGCAGACCTTCGGTTCGTGCCCGGAACATCGCCGCCAGGCATTCGCCGAATGTCGACCCCCAGGCCAGAAGGCCGACTTCCACTCGGCCCTCGTCACCAAATCGCTTGTAGTGCGTGAAGTCGGGATGATGCAGCGCCGCGAGCAGCTTTTCGTGGCGCTTGCGGCTCATCGCCTCATGGTTTTCGGGCTGCTCATTGACGCGACCGAACTCGTTGTGCTCGAGCCCCGTCACCACGTGCATTCCGCCGGCCGTACCCGGCAGCGCGCGCGGACTCACTCCGTCGGGCGTCAATGCAAAACGCTTGTAACCGGTGCCCAACTCCTGCTTGGCCAGCGGCTTATCGCAGTTGGGCTCAAACGGCGGTTTGGCCGGCATCACGACCGTCTCGTAGCGATTGGACAGGTACAGGTCCAGCAGAACGATCACGGGCGTCTGATAGCACTCGGCCATTTCAAAGGCCTTGCCCGCGCAGCGATAGCAACCCTCCACATTGGTCGGTGCAATCACAATGCGCGGCGCATCGCCGGGGCTGCCGTACAGCGCCATGTTCAGGTCCGACTGCTCGGTCTTCGTCGGAATCCCAGTCGAAGGCCCCCCACGTTGCGAGACCAGCAAGACGGCCGGCACCTCGGCCATGATGCCCAGTCCCAGCATCTCCGACATCAGGGCCAGTCCCGGTCCCGACGTCGCGGTGGCGGCACGTGCGCCTGTGTATCCGGCGCCAATCGTCGCGGCAATTGCGGAGATTTCGTCTTCGGTCTGCACCAGTCGCTTGCCGCGCTTGGGCATCTCAACAGCCAGGCGTTCCATGATCGTGGTTGCCGGAGTGATCGGGTAGCCGAAGAAATTGTCGATTCCGGCGTCTAAACAACCGTCGACGACCGCGGCGTTGCCGCTGAGCATTACCGATTGCAGGCCCGCCACCGGCCGCCCGAAAACCACCATGTCGAGCTTGAAAGTCTCCATGCCCACCGCTCGGCCCGTCTCAAACGCCTTGCGATTGGCCTCCGCGGCCGCTCCCTTTCCTTTGAACTTGCTCTCAATGATCCGTAAGAAGGGTTCGGGTGCCAGCGAATACAATCCGGCGAGATAGCCAAGGGCAACGAGATTGCGCGAGCGAATCGCTCCGGTGGCTCGTTCGCTCAGTTCTCGCAACGCCAGCGGGTAGGGAATTTGCCCGGGGCGAACGTGCGCACTTACGTGCCCTCCCTCACTCAGGTGAGCAAGGGACTTGGACTCGTAGATGACCGCCCCGAAATCGCGCACATCGCCGACGTGCGGAATACTGTGCTCGTCGTTCAGACAAACCAGCACGTCGGACTTTTCCTTGAGCGAATACACTTGGTCGGTTGTTGCGCGCAAGCGCGCAACGCATTTGCCAAAACCGCGAATTTCGGCCGGGTACGCATCGAAACTAATAATCCGGTAGCCCGCAGCGGCAAGCGCATTGCGCAAGATGTCGCCGGCGGCGATCGTACCTTCGCCCGCCGACCCGCAAATGGAGATCTGTACGTCGGTTCGCACTAGGCGTACTCCCAAAACGGCGAATGAATTGTTGCACCATCTTCGATGTGCAGCGTCTCGTCCTGCGCCGGCTCAAACGTCTCGTCCTCCCCCGTCAGATTGCGCGCGGCCAGCTCTCCCATCACCCGCACATTCTTCCAGCCATAGTAAAAACGATAGCGCCTCTCCTCTCCCGACCAGATCTGGCACACATCGCCGGCAGCGAGGATCGACTCGTCAGTCGTACGCAACGTCGGGCTCACCAATAATCCGCGTTCGATGCCGATCCCCGATCCAAGCATAAATTCGACCGAGGGAACCAGTCCAAACGAGGGCAACACGACATCGGCCGGGCACTCGCGACCGCTACCGAAAACGACGCGCCGCGTGGCAAACCCGCGAGCACCCGCCTCAATCGACGCGATGCCTCCCTCGTCATCGGCCTCAAGGACATCCAGGCCCATGCGCTCGAGGACCTGCAGCAGCTTTTGTCGCTGTTCCGGCGTCTCCTGGTGCGGCCAAAAGGTCTGCTTGCCTGCGATCAGCGCGACGCGGTGGCCCGTGTCGATCAGCGTGCGAGCGAGGTCCAAACCGATCATGTCGCCGCCGAGGATCGCCACCGTCCCGCCATCGGGCAGTTTGCGGCGCATCGCCATGGCTTGCTCGAAAGATCCAAAGCCGTCGAGCAGCGGTTGATATTCGGACAACTCTTCCGGCAAATAGGCGCGACCGCCGGAAGCGACCAGCAAAGTGTCGTACGGTAGCTCCTCATTGTGTTCGAGCATGACCACTTTGCGCTTTGCATCCACGTTGACAACCCGCGTGCAGCGGCGCAATCCGATGCGTTGTTGCTCGTAGTACGCCGGCGGATCAACCAAGAACTCGCGCCAGTCATGGACCCCGCGGAAGACGCGCGGCAGATCGTAGCGGTTGTAAAACGGCAGCGCCGACAAAGTCAACAGGCTGATTCGAGCCTCGGGCTCACGCTGGCGGAGCGTGCGCGCCGCTTGGTTGCCCGCAACGCCGGTGCCGATGATCACGTGGTGGCGCGGCGCGCTCATGGTGTGTCGATCTCGACAAATTCGTTGCGGGTAATCGAAATGCAATTCACCGGGCAGGCCCGAAAGCACGCCCCACAGCGGATGCATTCGTTATTGTCGATCCAGATTGCTCCGACTTGATTCCACTCGCGAGCCTCCCGAAGACTGCCGTAAGTGCCGTCGGGTTGGACTTCGACGCCCTGCACCAGTTTGATGCAATTACGTGGCGCAACTTCGATGCACGCGCGACAGTAAATGCATCGGTCCACATCGATCTGGTAGTGCAGATTGCAAAGGTAGCAGCGTCGGGCTTCCTGGGTCGTTTGACCGGTATTTAGGCCCAATTCGACTTCGAGCTGATTTTTGCCCAGCCGATCGTGCAGCGGCGCCGTCGGCATGTGTTGACGACCGATGAAATCAAACGCCCGCTCACGCAACGGCTCTTGGATGGGGACAATCTGCACAACGCGTTTGCGCCGCGGCTTTCCCATCAGCCATGCATCGACCTTCTGTGCGGCAAGCCGCCCCCGGCCGATCGCCTCAACGACGGTGGTGGGGCCGGTGACAAAATCCCCGCAGGCAAACAGACCCCGCGCCGAGGTCATTCCATCCTCGCCAATGCGCACGTTTTGCCACTGATCGAGCTCGATTCGGATGTCCAGAAAATCGTTGACAGTCTTTTGCCCGATGGCGATCAATAGTGTTTCGCAGGGTTCGACAAACTCCGATCCTTCAATCGCGATCGCCTGGCGTCGGCCGTCCTTGCGCCAGGCGCCGAGTCGATTTTGAACAAATTCGACCCCGCTCAGCCGGCCTTCCGGATCCAGGACGATGCCGACCGGCGTGCGCAATCCTTTGATCCGCACCCCTTCGCGCTTGGCCTCGAAGATCTCCTCCTTCGTGACCGGGATGTACTCCTCGGCCGTTCGAATATGGATCGTGACTTCGTGCGCGCCCAGTCGCGCCGCCACGCGTGCGCAATCAAGCGCCGTAAAGCCCGCACCCACTACGGCGACTCGGCGACGTACGCTCCTGCGTTCGCCTCGGTGCAGGCCCATCAGAAACGGCAGTCCGTGCTCGACATCGGGGCAGCCACCGGGCGGTTCGGATGCATCGCCCCGCACCTTAAGCGATAGCGGTTGCGGCGCCATGCAGCCGGCGGCCAGCAGCACCGCATCATGGCCTTTTAACAGATCCGCGACCCGCACCGCGTCCGGGCCCTTGCCCACCGCTTGACCACGCCGCAACTCAACGCCCAAACGCAGCGCATTGTGCAACTCGAAGTCCAGAATATCTCGGGGAAGGCGGAACTCCGGTATGCCATAGCGCAACATTCCGCCAAAGTGTTGTTCGCGTTCGAAAAGCGTAACGTCGTGCCCGAGCACCGATAGGTCGTGAGCGGCCGCTACGCCGGCCGGTCCGGCGCCGACGATCGCGACACGTTTGCCCGTCGGGGCATACAAGCGCTCCGTGATCCGGTGACCGGCGCTCTTTAAGTCGGCTGCCGAACGCTTCAGGTTGCAAATTCCGACTGGCTCGCCGTTGCCCGGCCAGCCGTGGCGGCAAGCGCTTTCACAGGGTCGCGAGCAAATCCGCCCCAGCACGCCCGGCAAAACGTTGGCACTGCGATTGATTTCGTAGGCTTCGCCGTGCCGGCCCTCGGCGATCGCCTGAATGTACGCCGGGACGTTGGTGCCCGCGGGACAAGCACTCTGGCAGGGAATATTTTGTACGACCCAACCGACGTCGCGCGGATCCTCGGAATGCATGATCGGAGTGCTGGGTGGGGCCTCTTGATCCTGCGGCTCAGCAACGGCCGACATCGCAACCTTTCTATCGAAATGCCCGCCGCAAGCGCCGCGCCAGAAAAATGCATCGGGAAACAACCCCGCGCGCCACGGCGTTCACGAACATGACGCAAGGCCGATTTTCCGATCGAAAGGCCGGTGCGATGCTGATCGAGGTCAAAGCCACGGGGGTTGGCCACGATGTCCGGACTGCGCAAACGCCCCCGGCGCCATTGCGGTGCATCGATCCCAGGCGGACATATGCCCTATATTTGCGGCCCCGCGCCGACCGGTTATGCTGCAACCCCTGCCGCAGGAATGGGCTTTCTCCCGAACCTGCGCACCTCGGCTTACCGCATCTTATGCTTGCTCGACTTCCTGCCGCGTTGCGCGGCATCCTTACCGGGCTCACGCTCGGCCTCAATACCGTCTTGGTCTTCTCGCTGATGGTGCCGGCGGCCCTGCTCAAGCTGCTCGTACCCGTCGCTGCGGTCCGGCACCGCTGCGACGCCGTGCTAAATGCTCTGGCTTCGGGCTGGGTTGCCATCAACAACTCCTGGATCGGCTCCGTGCGCCGCGCACGGTGGGATGTGCAGGGAGTGGAAAATCTGCACGCGCGCGGTTGGTACCTCGTATCGAGTAATCACCAAAGTTGGGTGGACATCCTGGTGCTCCAGCGCATCTTTCACGGTCACATTCCCTTTCTGAAGTTTTTTGTCAAGCGCGAACTGATTTGGGTGCCAGTGATCGGCTTGGCTTGGTGGGCCCTCGATTTCCCGTTCTTAAGTCGGGGTCGTGGAAAAGGCGGGCACCAAGGCGACCTGAAATCGACCCGACAGTCGTGCGAGAAATTCAAACGCATACCCACCTCTGTAATCAATTTTGTCGAGGGCACTCGGTTTACCGCCGCCAAACACGCTACGCAGCACAGCCCCTACCGCCACTTGCTCAAGCCGAAGATTGGGGGCTTGGGGATCGCGCTGGCCACGATGGGCGAGCAATTCGAGGCGCTGCTCGACGTGACGATCGTCTATCCCCATGGCGCGCCCCGCTTTTGGGATCTGCTCTGTGGGCGCATCGACGCGGTCACAGTGCGCGTACAGCAGCGCGAAATTCCGCCGCAGCTGCTCGGCAGCGACCCGGTAGGAGACAAGGCATATCGCCAGCGCATCAGCGCGTGGGTCGAACAGCAGTGGACGGAAAAAGACCGCTTGATCGACAGCCTGCTGGGTCTTCCGACAAACGCCGCGAGATAGATTTTGCCCAACGGGCAGCGCGGGCGCAAAACAGCGATTGCCGGCGGCTTTCTTTGGCCGGCGGGTCCATCGACCGCGCGCCGCGAGGTCGCATCTTCGAGACGCCCGAAGTCGGTCGGGCCTCTGCTTGGCTGCGCATCGCACGAGGCGCGGAAGGCCAACCCTCATCCGTTGGCCGGGCAAGCTCCGTCTTGCGCCGGCCGCATTGGCCCGACGAGCGGGTGTGGCAGAATTTGCTTCGGAGATGGCATTCCTCCGGGTGCGCCTTGTGCTCATCGAACCGCCTGAAGTCGGGGCTAATGATGCCTTCGTTGGCCCGGATGGGTCGCCTAGGCACCGTGTCACGCACCTGTCCGAAAACAACAGAAGAAGGACAGGCACATGTGGAAACCGATATTGGCGATTTCGTTAGGTGCCGCGCTCGGTGCCCTTTTGCGTTGGGTTCTTGGCGCCAAGCTCAATAGCCTATTTCCCGACATTCCGCCCGGCACGCTCGCGGCCAACTTGGTTGGCGGCTACGTCATTGGCGTGGCGGTTGGCTACTTTGCGCAGGCCCCGGGCATTGCGCCGGAATGGCGTTTGTTCATCATTACGGGTTTTTGCGGTGGGCTCACGACTTTTTCAACATTCTCCGCCGAGGTTGTTACGCTGCTGCAGGAGGGTCGGCTGCCGATGGTACTGGGTGCAATCGCCAGCCACGTCCTCGGGTCGCTGCTGATGACGCTCGCTGGACTTGCGTCCTGGAATTGGCTTCAGGCTCGTTAATTTCTTTTCGGGGGAACGTGCATGAACGGCTACCAGATCACCTTTTTCACGCAGCAGGACCGCCGCCACCACGGCAGACCCTTGGCCGACTGGTTGGTTCGCCTAGCCAAGGAAATGGACTTGCACGGCGCAACTCTCATCCCGGCAAGCGAAGGCTTTGGTCATCACGGGCGCATTCACTCCGCCCATTTCTTCGAGTTGACCGATCAGCCGCTTGAGGTGCTGATGGCGGTCACAGCGGACGAGGCCGAGCGCTTGTTTGAGCGCCTGAAGGCGGAGGGCGTGCAGCTTTTCTACGTGAAAACCCCCGTGGAATTCGGAACCCTGGGCGGGGACGACGTATGAGCGAAATCTGGACCCTGGCGTCCTTGTGGCTGGGGTTGGCGCTGCTCGCGTCTTTGCTTTCGATTTGGCTACGTGTGGCCACGGCCCTGTCCGAAATCGTCGTTGGAACCATTGCACAACTCGTCATCGGCGTCTCGCTCGGCAGCACGTTGTTGGCGGGCGATGCCACCTGGATCCGGTTTCTCTCTGGGGCGGGCGCGATTCTTCTGACTTTTCTCGCCGGCGCAGAACTTGACCCTGGTGTATTCCGCAAGGAATGGAGGCAGGCCGGTGCCATCGGCCTGGTTAGCTTTACCGCTCCTTTTCTCGGATGCGCTGGCATCGCGCGCTGGGTACTCGGATGGACGCCGGAAGCAAGTTGGTTGGCCGGGATCGCGATGTCTACAACTTCCGTGGCGGTGGTCTATGCGGTGATGCTAGAGTTTGGCTTTAACACGACCCACTATGGCAAAGTCGTACTTGCGGCTTGCTTTATCACGGATCTTGCAACCGTGGTTGCCCTGGGGCTAATTTTCGCTCCCTTTACGTGGAGAACATTGGTCTTCCTCAGTGCGGGCATCGTTGTATTCGTGGTGCTCCCATGGCTTACACCGCGATTTTTTCGGCGCTATGGTGGACGTCCTTCCGAGCTGGAGGCCAAGTTCCTCTTGTTTGCGCTCTTTGGCCTCGGTGCCCTCGCCACCTGGGCCGACAGCGAGGCGGTGCTGCCCGCTTATTTGCTCGGTATGGTGCTGGCGGGCACGGTCGGCAAGGACCACGCCCTGATACGTCGCCTTCGCACGCTAACTTTCGGTTTGCTCACGCCCTTCTACTTCATTCGTGCTGGCTCGCTCGTTTCCCTGCCGGCGCTGGCCGCGGCGCCGATCGCCTTTGTCGCGCTGCTGATCGGGAAAATGTTCACCAAGATCGCGGGTGTTTACCCGGTCACGCAGCTGTACGGCGCCGCCGCGCGCGAAGGCATGTACACGACCCTGCTGATGTCGACCGGTCTGACATTTGGCACGATATCGGCACTATTTGGTCTTTCCCACAAACTCGTGGACCAGTCACAATACTCGGCGTTGGTTGCGGCGGTCGTCGGCAGTGCCGTCGTGCCGACCCTCCTTGCCAACGCTTTTTTTCTGCCCCGACATCTACTGCCGGCCGTTCAGCACAAAGTCAAGTCCGCTTAGGAGTCGAACGATGTTCGAGAAAATCCTTGTGGCTTATGACGGTTCCGAGAGCGCGGGACACGCCTTTGATCTTGCCTGCGATGTGGCAAAAAAATACGAGGCGGTTGTGCGTGTGATTGCCGTCGTTCGCCCTCCCGAATTCGGCGAAGAAGTGGAGACCGAGGCGGTCCTCGAGCACTCGATGCAACACTACCGGGACGTGCTGCAACCCCTTCACGAACGGGCGAAAGCGGCGGCGCTTACGGCCGAGTTCGACGTGATCGTTGGCCATCCCGCCGAACGCATCATCGTCGACGCCGAGAAATGGGGTGCCAAGTTGATCGTGCTGGGGCATCTTGGCCGCGGCCTCGTCGGGCGCTGGCTCATCGGTTCGGTCGCAAAGCAGGTCATGCATCATGCGCCGTGCGCCGTGTTGGTGACACGCTGAAAAAGCGCGCAGGGGATACGAGGCGTCAGCAAAACGCTTCGGGCGCCCATTGCCGCGCGCAAGTGGTCGACCGAAGGCGGGGAAAGTGCCCTCAAGTTCGATTTGGCTGACATGATCCGAAAGGCCCTTACAATGGGGACCGCGTTCCCGGAAGATGTGGTCCGTTCATGCCAAACAAGCTCGTTCGCTTTTTGCTTCATTGGTTGGTCACATCGCTGTCCCTTTGGGTTGCGAGCCGCGTTTTTAGCGGCATCCATTTTGCGGACGCCTCTTCCTTGATCATTTCCGCGTTGGTACTCGGATTTGCCAACGCGATCGTCCGGCCGTTACTGATCATTCTGACACTACCACTGACGTTGCTAACGCTGGGTCTGTTCTTGCTGGTGATCAACGCGGCGGTCCTCATGCTGGTCTCTGCACTGGTAAGCGGGTTTACGATTTCGAGCTTCGGAACCGCTTTTCTCGCCAGCATATTCATCGCAATCACGAGCTACCTTATTGGGGCCGTGCTGGGTGCAGGCGCCAGGCCCCAGTAAGCCTCCTTGTGCACCGTGTTCGCGGGCGAGAGATCTTCGTTCTGTCGACGAAGGCTGATGTAGGACAATCCGTGGTAACCGCAGTCCGAATCCGCGTCCGGGCCGCGGCGCTGCTATACGATGGCGATCGCGTCGGATGCAAAGCCTTCCGTTGAAAATCCCGGTGGCCGTCGGCTCGGACTGGGTACCAACATTGCGCGTTTGGACAGGCCGTTTGCTTGCGGCGTTGTGGAGCGGCGCGTGCGCCCAGCCAGTAACTGGGCAAGTGCCGCGAAATCGTCTCGACGGGTGGAGAAACTTCGCGCGACACCTTGGTGCCGTGGATAGGACACACTGAGCATGCTGCCGTCTGCATTTGCACAACCCGTTTCGGCAGACATCCTTCGCGGGGAGGCGCCTTCGCAATTGCGTTGCCAAGGGGCGTGGATCACGCGCATGCTCGCACCGCTGGAAGAGCGAATCGAAAGCCTGATCGCCACCGTGGGGGAGGACGTGCGGATTGACGCCTCGGCGCTAACGGCGTTCGATACTTCGGGAGCTTGGCTGTTGCATCGCACCGTGCTCGCACTGCGCGCTCGCGGCCGCACGGTTCGGGTCGAAGGTCTGCGACCCGAATTTGAAGAGTTGCTCAGGCTGGTCGCCTCGCGCGCGCCGCCCGCGGGAGCCGGTCAAGCGCCCGCGCCGAGTCTGCTGACTCGGGTGGGCTTGGCGGCTTGGGAAGGATTGCGCCAAGCCCTGGGACTGCTGTCCTTTCTCGGCGAGGCGGCAACCGTTCTGAGCCGTTCGATCCGCGAGCCGCGTCGCATTCGATGGCGCGCCATCTTGTACAACATGCAGACGGCGGGATTCGAAGCCCTGCCAATCACCGGGCTTTTGACCTTCTTGCTCGGCGTTGTGATCGCGTATCAGGGAGCCGAGCAACTGCGGCGCGTCGGAGCCAACATCTACATCGCCGACCTGGTGGGACTTTCCATGGTCCGCGAACTCGCGCCCCTTATCACGGCCATTATCGTCGCGGGTCGCTCCGGATCGGCGTATGCGGCACAAATCGGCACAATGAAAGTTACCGAGGAGATCGATGCCCTGCGAACAATTGGCATTGCGCCGTTCGATCTTCTCGTTTTGCCCAAAGTCGTGGCGCTTGCCGTGGTCTTGCCCCTCCTGACCGTGTATACGGACATGATGGGCATTCTGGGCGGCATGATCATGGCTCGCGCGCAGCTTCAGGTGAGCTTTGCCACATTTGTCAACCGCCTCGATCAAGCCGTGAGCTTGACCTCGTACCTCGTCGGCATCGGCAAGGCGCCGGTATTCGCCGTAACCATCGCCCTGGTCGGCTGCTACCAGGGATTTTGCGTCACCGGCAGCGCCGAGAGCGTGGGTCGGCGCACCACCGTCAGCGTGGTGCAGTCGATCTTTCTTGTCATTTTAAGTGACGCGCTGTTTTCCATCGCATTTAGCTGGCTGCAGCTATGGTAGATAGCAACGTCATTGCGGTCCGGGATTTGCACACGCGCTTTGGCAGCACGGTCGTGCACGATGGGGTGAGCTTTGCCGTCCGACACGGTGAAGTCTTCGCACTCGTGGGCGCGAGCGGCTGCGGCAAGTCGACGCTGCTACGCGAAATGATCGTGCTCCAGGCGCCGGTGTCCGGGTCGATTCGAGTTTTTGGCCAGGAAGTGACCGGGCTCGACGACAACGAGGCGCTGGCACTGCGGCGTCGATGGGGAGTCATGTTCGAACGCGGCGCACTCTTTAGTGCGCTTACGGTCACGGAAAACGTCGCCACAGTGCTGGAAGAACACACGGCACTTAGCGCGGTGCTGCGCACGCAACTCGCGGCGGTCAAGATCGCGCTTACCGGGCTGCCACCGGACGCCGGCCCCAAATACCCCAATGAGCTATCCGGCGGAATGCGCAAGCGCGCGGCACTGGCGCGGGCACTGGCGCTGGACCCCGAGCTGCTTTTTCTGGACGAACCGACCGCGGGTCTTGACCCATTGAGCGCCTCCGGGATCGACGAGCTGGTGCGCCACCTGCGCGACGCGCTGGGACTGACCATTATGATGGTTACCCACGATCTGGACCTGTTGTGGCGGACCGCGGATCGCGTCGCCGTGTTGGGCGATGGGCACATTCTGGGTGTCGGCACAATGCCGGAGCTTGCGAAGTCCGAGCATCCGCTGGTTCGCGAATACTTTTACGGGCCGCGCGGCCGCGGCGCGCGTGAGCAGGCATGGAAACAAAAGTAAATTTCGCCGTCGTGGGAGCCTTCGTGCTCGTGCTCGGGGCCGCCTTTATCGGGGGAATCCTATGGCTAAGCAGCGGCAAATCCTTTCGCGCATCTTATGACACCTATCTCGTGTACATGAGCGAGTCGGTTTCGGGCTTAAGTCCCGATGCCCCCGTGCGTTACCGAGGCGTTCAAGTGGGCCGCGTGCGGCGGATCTCGCTGGCGCCGGGCGACGTGGAGAAGGTCCTGCTGACCCTTGACGTCCAGCGGGGCACACCCATCAAGCAAGACACCATTGCCGTTTTGCAAAGCCAGGGGCTGACGGGAATCGCGCACGTGGAGCTCTCTGGGGGAAGTCGGGAGTCGCCGCAACTCGAAACCCTGCCCAACGAAGAGTATCCCGTCATCCGCTCGGGACCTTCCCTGATGTTGCGGCTCGACACCGAGGTCAGCGCCCTGTTGGAGAATCTCAATAGGAGCAGCGAACGCTTCAACGCCCTGCTCGACGATCGCAATCGCAATGCGTTAAAGCAGACGCTTGTCAGTCTGGAAGCGGTCTCGCGCACCCTAGCCGGCCGCACGGCGGCGATCGACTCGGGGGTGACCGACGCCGCGCTCGCGATGCAAAACACCGTGCAAGTAACCAAGGAGCTGTCGCAGTTGCTCGAGCGGGTGCAGCGCAGCGCGGACGCTTTTGATCGGATGACCGCAGAAGGTGCGCTTGCCGGCGCCAGCGCGGCGCGCGCGATGGACAGCGCGCGCACGAGCTTAAATAACTTTTCCGGGCAAACGCTACCCGACGCGCAGCTGCTGATCACGGAGCTGCGCTCGCTCACGGTGTCGCTCAAACACTTGAGCGATGAACTCGAACGCGACCCCAGCATGCTGGTGCGCGGCAAATCGTCGGCAAAGCCGGGGCCGGGCGAATGAGGCGCGCCCTTGCCGTGCTCGCCTGTGTCGGCTGCGTCGCGGCCTGCACGCCACTGCAACCGGCGCCTGCGGAGCCTGAGAGCATTTTTCTTCTCGAAGACCGCCCCGAAGGTGACTCGCCGCACCCGAAGGCCGGTCCGGTTATCGAAGTCACCCTGCCCCGTGCGCGCGCGGGGTTCGACACGGATCAGATGGTCTACACACGGCGGACCGACCAGATCGAGTACTTCTCGCGTAATCGGTGGGCGGACACACCGGCGCGAATGCTGGCGCCCGCACTCGCCCATGCCATCGAACGCTCGGGTGCCTTTCGCGCCGTGGTGCGCGATCCGAATTCGGTACACACGGATCTTCGGCTCGATACCGAGCTCGTGCGCCTACAGCAGAACTTCAATACCCATCCGAGCCGCATCGAAATCGAAGTGCGAGTGCTGCTGGTCGGCAGCACACCCCCCGACACACTCGCGATGGCGCGATTCGAGGAAAGTGAGGAGGCAACGAGCGACGATCCGTACGGAGGCGTCCAAGCAGCAAATCGCGCGCTCTCTCGTCTGGTGCGGCGCGTTGCCCAGTTTTGCGTTGCGCAGGTTTCCCCGCAATAGACCGCGTGGTGCACGCCGAAGCAGCATCGTGCCACCGCCACACGCAGCACTTCGCTTTTCACGCGCTCGAGGGCCTACGCCTATGCGGCGCCGGCGCCCCGAATTTGGCGGCACGAATCTGCGTCGGTATGTGCCGCGAACCGGTGCGCATGAATTTTGCGCAACGGTCGCGTTTGCGAGACGTCGGCCAGAGTTTTCGCTTTATTGATCCGCCGGATCGAGTTTTCCACTAAGGGGCTCAACGCTGCCATAAGATCAAAGCCGATTCCATCGGCGTTAACGCCTGCGGATGAGACGCGATCACGCGGGGCGTGTAGTGCGACTGCGGGCGCGATGCGGGTACGTTGGCGCAAAATACATATCCATTGATCGCCCCCGCAATGGCCGCTCCTCGCACCATCGTCTGGCGCACGGGTCCCCTTTCGGGTGCAGGGTCCGCGCAAAGTTCCACGCTGACCCAGTCCGGCTCGATCTCGCCCAAATAGACCTGCACTTCAAACCGCCAGGCATCCCCCTCGCGCTCAATCGAGCTTCGTCCAAAGTGCACCTCGCGCCAGTTGGCGCGGGTTTTTGCCTCCCATTCTTGCAGTGCCTTAGCGACGTGCCGTCCCCCGTTGCAACGGTTACGGTAACCGGCCGCTGTCGGTCCGTAGAAACCTTCGACGTACTCTTTGAGCATCCGGTTGCTGCTAAACCGTGGTGCGAGCTCGGCGATGCTCGCACGCATTCGCTCGATCCACTCGACCGGCAAGCCACGCGCGTCGCGCTCGTAAAACATCGACGCGGCCTCCCGTTCCAGGACCCGGTAGAGCAACTCCGCATCCACCGAGTCCGCGTTTGCGGCCGAATCGTCCGGCCCCCCGATCGCCCACCCTACGGCAGGCGTGTACGCCTCCGCCCACCAACCATCCAAGGTAGAAACATTCAGTCCTCCGTTGACGAGCACTTTCATGCCACTCGTACCGCATGCTTCCCACGGTCTACGGGGCGTATTGATCCACAGATCCACGCCCTGCACCAGCTGCTGGGCAAGCGCCATGTCGTAGTCTTCAAGAAATACCGCGCGCGCGCGAACGTCCGGGCGATTGACGAAGTCGAGCCACTCGCGAACAAGCTGCTTGCCCACCTCATCGTCCGGGTGCGCCTTGCCGGCGACAATGATCTGCACCGGCTTTTGGGGATCGAGAAGCAGCCGCGCCAAGCGGTCGGGATCCTGTAGCAGCAGATTGGGACGTTTGTACTCAGCAAAGCGTCGCGCAAAACCCAAAGTCAGCACATTCGGATCGAGCACCCGAGACGCTTCGGTAATTCTTCTCCGATCCTCGCCCCGCTGCTCGAGCTGCCAAACCAAACGCTCGCGCGCGTACTGCACCAAGTCACGACGCTTTCGCGCTGCCATGCCCCACAAGGTGGTGTCGTCCTTCGTGCGTATTGCCTCGACGAGATTGCTGGCGTCTCCAAGCCATCGGTCCTTGCCGCAGGCGGAGGTCCAAAGCTCATCGGCCCAAACCGAATCCCACGACGGGACGTGAACACCGTTGGTGACGTGTTCGATCGGCACCTCCCATTCCGGCCAGTCCGGGTACAGCGGTTGGAACAGATGGCGACTTACCTGGCCGTGCAGACGACTGACCCCGTTAGCTCGAGTGCACCCGCGGAGTGCGAGATAGGCCATATTGAACGGCTCGGCCTCGTTATGCGGATCCCGCCGCCCCAATGTGAGAAACTCCTGCAGCGGCAGGTTGCACTTTTCCAGGTAGTCGCGGAAATACTGACGAATGAGATCCGTGGAAAAGGTATCAAATCCGGCACTGACCGGTGTATGCGTCGTAAAGATGTTGCCCGCGCGAGTGGTCCACCACGCTTCGCGGAACGATCCGCCGCCGGCGAGCATGTAGCGACGCGCGCGCTCGACGACCGCAAAGGCCGCGTGCCCCTCATTCAGATGGCACACGTCCGCATCAATACCAAGTTCCATCAGCAACGACCAGCCACCAATTCCCAGAACAATCTCCTGCAGCAGTCGCGTCTCAGGCGCTCCCGCGTAGAGCTTGGCCGTGATGCCCCGATCGCCAGGACCGTTGAGCAGGTCGTTCGTATCCAGAAGGTATAGCGCCAAGCGCCCGACCTTGGCCTGCCAAACTCGCAGGTAAACGATGCGTCCGGGCAAGGGCAAACCAATGCGCAGCCACGCGCCCGTTGGTCCCATGACCGGCTGAATCGGCAGGTCGGCGGGATTGTTGTAGGGATACGCCTCGCGCTGCTGGCCGCTGGCATCGATCATCTGGCGGAAATATCCCTCCTGGTACAGCAGGCCAACGCCTACCAGGGGCAGTCCCATGTCGCTTGCCGTCTTCAGATAATCGCCGGCTAAGACGCCCAAGCCCCCTGCGTACAGCGGAAAGGCCTCGCCCAATCCAAATTCCATGCTGAAGTACGCCACGGTCCGAATGCCTAAGCCACCATGGTTTGCGGCAAACCAAGTGCGGTCACTGGCGTACCGGTCGCGTTCCTCGAGCAAACTTTTTAGTTCCTGCCGAAACGACGCATCGGCGGCGAATTGCTCGAGACTCTTTTGCGGGAGGTTTTGCAAGATCACCCAAGGATTTCGCGTCCGCTCCCACAGCGACGCGTCGAGCCTGCGCCAAAGGGCATCCCCAGCGTGACTCCAAGTCCAGCGTAGGTCCAAAGCGAACTCGGCGAGCGGCGCCAAGCTCTCCGGCCAGACGCGCGGCAAAAAGTGGTACATGTCAGTTCCTAGCGATTGGTTGGTTCGCCCACCGTTCTTTCCTTTTTTTTCACAAAACCTACGACGTCTGGCCTTGCCCCGGGCGTTGCGCGCGAACCTTTCTTTCAATGCTCACAATCAGCTTATCGTAGGGAGCGATAAATTTGCGCAAGCCCTCCTCCTCGAGCTGCTGGGCAACACCCTCTCGGTCAATTCCCAGCCTTGCCAGTCGCGTGAGCACGTCTTCATAGCGAGGCAATTCCTCCATCAATCGCATCGCCGGTTGGCCATGGTCGCGATATGCGTCAATCGTCTCCAGGGGCATCGTGTTTATCGTATCGGGCCCGATCAAGGGTTCGACGTACTTGACGTCGGAATACGCGGCATTTTTCGTGCTCGTGCTGGCCCAAAGCAGCCGCTGCACGCGCGCCCCGCGCTGCGCGAGAGCGCGAAACCGCGCGCTCGAAAGAGTCGTTCGAAACTGCCCATAGGCAAGCTTGGCGCAGGCGATCGCGCATTCGCCCTTCAACGGCAAGGCGTCGGCTTGCGACGATGCCGACTGTTTGGAAAGGTCCTCCACCATCGTGTCCACGAGCGTATCGATACGGCTCAGAAAAAAACTCGCCACCGAAGCTACCGAACGCACCGACCGGTTCGCTTGCTCGCGGTCTTCCAGTCCCGCGAGGTACGCCTGCGCAACTTCCGCATAGCGCGTCAGCCCAAAGAGTAGCGTCACGTTGACGTTGATACCCTCGGCCAACAGGCGCCGGACCGCCGGCAATCCGGCGCGAGTCGCCGGGACTTTGATGAGCACGTTGGGCTGATCGAGCGCGCCCCACAGCTCGCGAGCCTCCCGCAACGTGCCTTCGGTATCGTGCGCCAGGTGTGGCGAAACCTCCAGACTGACATAACCGTCGACACCATCGCTTGCGTCGTACATTGGCCGAAGCAAGGTAGCGGCGTCCGCGACATCGCGCACCGTCAAGTGCCGGTAGATTGCCGTGGGGCTTTGGCCTTGTCTCGCGAGGGCGGCTATCGTCCCATCGTAGTGGGTACTGCCATTGATCGACTTCTCGAAAATCGCCGGATTGGTCGTAACGCCCGCAATTGCGTCGTTCTCGATCAGCCGGCGCAGCGCTCCGGAGTCGATCAGTTCGCGATCCAGGTAATCGAGCCAGACGCTTTGCCCATAGCCGCGGATGAGTTTGAGAGAACTCGGTTTCATTGGTCACTCCTAGCCGCGCGTGCCGCTACGCACCTTCGACGGCGGTGCGCGATATGCCCGTGTGGCGCGCGGCGATAAATTGCGGCGTTCAATCGATCGGTCGCGCGGCGCCGCTGCCGCTCGTGCCACGCCAACCGAGCTTTTCCAACGGCTGCCCGCTTCACCGCCGGACACTGAGCCCCTTCGAACGCTGCGCGCCACGGTGTGGGGCGGTTAGAAAGTCTAGCAACCCGATATGTCAGAAATTTGAGCCCTGCGTCCGTCAAAAGGACGAAAACGCCAGGGCGCAGCGGCCGGCGGCGCAAATGCGCACGATGGAAAAAGCGCCGCCGGCACGAATGCTCAGCGGCCCGTGCGTCGATTCTTGGCCGTCCGCTCGAATCTTGGGCGCTACGCAAAAAAAATCCATGATGCACGACGCACAAACCTCCAAACGTGCGGCACCTATGGGAATCGCCGAGGCCGGACGGTGGAATCGGTGTCGTCGCACGCGGGTGCCGCCGCGGCGCAATCCATGCGATCGATGTGGCGCGACGCGGGGGCTTCTCGTTGCGTGGTGTCGGTCTTCGCAAAGCCCTCGCAGAAAATACGCGCCCGCGCTGGCGGCGTTCGCGGAACTCTGCTACGCGATTTGGGTGGGAACCGCCGCCTTCCCTGCGAGCGGCCCGCTCGCGGCCGGCCGAACATCATCGCGCAGCCTTGCGCCGTCCTCTTCGGGTCGCACCGGCCACTGGGCATTGGCCAGGTCGAATCGAGGAAACGGTCCGGCCACCTCCTGGCGCGTTGCTTCGAAGGATTCGAGCGTACCGATGTCGCGCCAGTACCCAGGCTCTTCGTACTCTCGAATACCTGGCACACAGTTTGTCAGGAAGTCATACGCAAAAACTCGATGCGTTTGCGGCAAACGAGGCAAAATGTGCAGACCAAAATCGACATCACCGCGCCGCTGGGCCTGATCGAGAAGCTGCGTCAACACGCCTCGATTAAAAAGGTAATTGCCCATGGACGCGAAGGCGCGCGTGGGATCGGCGGGAAGCGGCATCGGGTTGCGGGGCTTTTCCTGAAAATGTGTCAGTTCGCCAGATGCGCCCGTGGCAAGAACTCCAAAAGACGAAGCCCGTTGAATGGGTACCGGCAGGGCGGCCACGGTAACCTCGGCGTCCCGCTGCTCATGAAAGCTCACCATTTGGCGAACATCCATTCGATAGACATGGTCCGCGGCAAATACCGCGACCAAATCCGGCCGATGGCGTTCGATCAAATCCAAGTTTTGGTACACCGCATTGGCCGTACCGGTAAAGCAAGAACCGTCATGAGCGTCCGGCAGCACGGGCGTGATAAAGCAACCCGCGTCCGGCGTGCGGGGTGCCCAGTGTCGGCGCAAATGCGCGATGATGGCCTGCGGCTTGTATTGCAGCAGGACGTAGATGGAAATAATCCCCGAGTTGACAAGGTTGGCAAGAACAAAGTCAATGATTCGCAACCCCTTGGCCAGGGTTAGCGCGGGCTTGGGCACATGATCCGTCAGGGGGTGAAGTCGCGAGCCTTCACCCCCGGCCAAAACCACCGCGAGAACCTTCAAGCGAGCGCGCTCCGGTTTGTGTGCCTCGCGGGCCAACTCTCCCAGCAGCCAATGTGCTGGTCCGTCGCGCTCCGGTGCCCAAGGTGCTTTCGCCTCGCGGCGGGTCGCCACTTAAGGGAAGTCACCCTTGGGTCGGATGCGATGACGCCGGCCTCTAATGCCCCTTTTCTGCCCCCTTGTTCCTCCGAGCCAGCATCAGACAATATCCTCGCCGGCAAGCGACGCGTTGACGGATATCAATGGCACCGATTCCATCACCACGCTAGGGACGCGCCTACGGCTGGGCAAACCATCTCGCATTTGCCGAGGAGAGTCGACCTTCCCGCGGCCAGGCGCTGCGCCGTACCCTGCGGGCCGGGAGCAACCCACGAGGGCGCACCTGACGGTCCGATGCAGACGAATTTCCCGTATGTGAGCAGCCACTGCCTCGGAGGCAATTACCGGGTAGTCGGCGGACCGAGCCTCCTTCGCTTCGGCCGCCTAACGGTGCGCTTTAGGGCTAGTTCGAAGCCGATGGCTTGCCGACCTTGTTGGCTTTCGCGGCGACCCGGCTACGGAGTTTTTCAACCTCGACAACAAAGCGACTATGGCTGCCTTGACTGATTTGTTCAACGTCGTCTCTTGCGTGCAGTGTAAATGTCACAAGACGGCCCTCGATCTTGGCCACGGTCACGGTGATCTGGACGTTCATGCCGCGCAATGTCGCCCCTTCGTGCGAAACGCTAATGCCCGTTCCGACCGAATCCTCGCCCGCATCCAAGTGGTCGAGCAAAAACTCCCGGCAGGCATATTCGAAGTCTCGCACCAGCGCGGGCGTCGCGTACACGCGCAACGCTTCGCCAAGAAAGTCGATCGTGCGCTCGGTGTCGACAACCAAGCTTCGCGTTGCCGACAAGCCCGTACTCAAAGTGCTCTTCATGTTCGCCTCCCCCTTGGCGTTGCGCCGCAAAAAGATACGGTCGGACCTTGTTTTTTCCTGAGTATGTATCACAAATTTTTTAAGCCCGCGGACGACAACCGGAACCCCTGACCGGCCTGCTTTTTTTGCGACAGCAAAGTCGAGCCGGCTGCTGCGAAGCACAATTCGCTGCTTTGCACAATCGAGCCCACGGTTCGGCTCCGAGCCGAATTGATACACATCAGGACGAACTTTTCGTGTTTTTGTATCATTAGATTATATGTCGGGCTGATTCGCGCGTCGGTCGATAGCGTACCCGAGTAAAAGACAGACGTTCGCCTGTCGGCCTCCTTTGCACCAAGGCGCGGCGCTTTGCTGGCTCAACGATGCCTCGCGCCTAAGAACTGAGGCCGGTCATTGCGACGTCGAACAGATATCGCGCCTTCGACGAAGCGCGGCGAAAGGAAATGGCCGAATGACAAGCTCCAGCAAGTTGAAATCTACGGACGTGCGGCACGTTCCTACGTTTTGCTACAACTGCGTGTCCGGACCCGACTTTATGAAAGTCACGGTTCAAGACGGCGTGGCCACCGACATCGAACCGAACTTTGACGCACAGGATGTTCATCCGGCACGCGGACGCGTCTGCGTGAAGGCCTACGGCCTCGTACAAAAAACCTACAACCCCAACCGCGTGCACACACCGATGAAGCGCACCAATCCAAGGAAGGGCCGCGAACAGGATCCCGGGTTCCTGCCAATCTCCTGGGACGAAGCGCTCGATATCGTCGCGACAAAGCTAAACACCATTCGCGCCAAGGGATTGCTCGACGAAGCGGGTCTGCCGCGCGTGGCCGTGAGCTTTGGGCACGGAGGAACGCCCGCCAATTACATGGGGACGTTCCCGGCGTTCTTATCCGCTTGGGGACCCATCGATTACAGCTTCGGTTCGGGGCAGGGCGTCAAGTGCGTGCATTCGGAACATTTGTACGGCGAGTTCTGGCATCGCGCCTTTACGGTCTCCGCCGATACGCCCAATGCGCGCTACGTCATCGCCGTTGGCGCCAATGTCGAGGTCACCGGCGGCCCATGTGCCGTCATCCGGCACGCCGATGCGCGATTGCGCGGTTATAAGCGAGTGCAGGTCGAACCGCACCTGACGGTGACCGGCGCGTGCTCGGCGGAGTGGGTGCCGATTCGCCCGAAGACGGATCCTGCATTTCTCTTTGCGCTGATTCACGTCCTGCTCCACGAACACGGTGTATCGAAGCTCGATGTGGAGTTTTTGCGCGACCGGACGTCCTCGCCGTATTTGGTAGGACCCGACGGCCTGTATCTGCGCGACCCGGACACCGAGCAGCCACTCGTCTGGGACGAGCTTGCCGCTCGAGCCGTCGCCTTTAACACACCGGGCGTGCGACCCGCGCTGACCGGGCGATTTCGTGTGCCGCGAGCCAAAGTTCTTGATGCCGACGATGTGCGGCGGGAATTGAATAACGTCGAAGGCGTAACCGCTTGCGAGATGCTCGTCGGGCACATGGCAAAGTACACGCCCGAATGGGCAGCGGCCATCTGTGACGTGCCGGCCGCTGCGATCCGTCGCATCGCGGGCGAGTACCTTGACAACGCTTCGATTGGCGCGACCATCCAGATTGACGGAAAGACGCTAGCGCTGCGGCCGGTTGCCGTCACTCTGGGCAAGTCGGTGAACAATGGGTGGGGCGCATACGAATGCTGCTGGGCACGTACCGTACTCGCCGCACTGGTCGGAGCTTTGGAAAATCCCGGGGGCATACTCGGAACAACCGTGCGCCTAAACCGCCCGCAGGACAACCGCCATCGAAGCGTCGAGCCTGGGCAGGACGGTTTCATGGTTCAGCACTTCAATCCCACGGACCGCCAGCACTGGGCGTCAAAGCCCACGACCCGCTCCGCGCACACAACCCTGGTGCCCATCGTCGGCAACAACGGCGCTTGGAGTCAAGCGCTGGGCCCCACTCAACTGGCTTGGATGCACCAGTGGGAGCGTCCTTCGGATTGGAACATGCCAACGCCGACGACTCCGGAGCTGTGGATCGTCTATCGCTCCAACCCGGCGATCTCCTTCTGGGAAACGGACAAGCTCGCGAAAATCGTGGCGCACTTTCCATTCATGGTTTGCTTCGCCTATACGGTCGATGAAACCAATTACATGGCCGACCTGCTGTTGCCCGAAGCAACGGACCTGGAGTCCACTCAACTGATCCGCATGGGTGGCACCAAGTACATGGAGCAGTTTTGGGATCACAAGGGTGTCGTGTTGCGGCAGGCCGCGGTCGAACCGCAAGGCGAGGCGCGCGATTTCACCTGGATCAGCACCGAATTGGCCAAGCGCACGGGTCTGACGCAGGGGTACATCGAGGCGCTCAATCGAGGGGTCTCGGGCGTTGCTCCGCTCAAGGGTGCGGGCTACGACTTTAGCCTCGATCCGCGCACGCCTCCAGAACCCGCGCGCATTTGGGATGCCGCTTGCCGCGCATCGACCTTTGCGCTCTCCGGCGGCAAGCAGACGCACGATCTTGAGTGGTTCAAGGAGCACGGCTTTTATGCAATCCCGATCTCCCGCCTCGAGTGGTACCTGACGCCAACGCTCGAACGGATGGGTCTGCGCTACGAACTGCCCTACCAGGAACGCCTGCTGCGGGTCGGCCGTGAGCTGAAGAACCGCCTCCACGAAAACAAGATGTCGTGGTGGGACGAACAGCTCGCCGAATATGCGGCACTTCCCGACTGGCACGACGTTCCCGAGCGCTGGCGCCGAAACCTAGAGCGTATGGGCGCACGCCGGGAGGACTTCCCGTTTTGGCTGCTGGCAACGAAGAGCATGCAATACCACGCCGGCGGCAACGCGGGCATTGCCCTCATGAACGAAGTTGCCCAGAACCTGCATGGGCATACCGGCGTGATGATCCACGCACAGACCGCCGCACGCTTGGGCATCGCCGAGGGCGATCGGGTCGAGGTTCGTTCCTACATCGGCGCCACGTACGGTACCGCCGCCTTGGTCCAAGGCATACGGCCCGACACTCTTGTGATTACGGGCCAGTTCAATCACTGGGCGACGCCGTTCGCCAAGGATCTGAAGCTGCCCAGCCTCAATGCGATCGCGCCAATGTCTCTGGAGTTGACGGATGCCACGGGCTCGGGTGCGGACATTGTTTGCGTGGCGTTGCGGCGTGTCGCAGGGGCGACGATATGACGCGGTACGCAATGGTGATCGACTTGCGGCGCTGTGTCGGCTGCCAGACCTGCACCGCAGCCTGCAAGAGCGCCAACGCGACACCGCCCGGCGTTCAGTGGCGCCGCGTGCTCGACATCGAAAGCGGCGAATTCCCCGACGTGCGGCGCAGCTTTGTGCCGGTATCGTGCATGCACTGCGCCAACCCGCCGTGTGAGCACGTATGCCCTACGACCGCGACAAAAATGCGCGCCGATGGCCTCGTGACGATTGACTACGAACTGTGCATCGGCTGCGCGAATTGCGTGATGGCCTGCCCCTATGAGGCCCGCAGCATCGTGCACGAGGCGCGGTACGCCTACGGGAAGGAACCGATGGCCTCCGAAGCGGCGCGTTTTGACCCGTCGCGCCTCGGCGTGGCAACCAAATGCACCTTCTGTCGCGATCGCATCGATCAAGCGGCCGCAACCGGACAGGTGCCGGGCGTGGATCCGGAGGTAACGCCGGCCTGCGTAAACGCCTGCATTTCGGGCGCTATGCATTTTGGTGACGTCGCCGATCCAGTGAGCAACGTATCGCACTTGTTGGCCCAAAACGCGCATTTCCGAATGCACGAGGAGCTCGGGACGGAACCCGGGGTGTATTACCTGTGGGACCAACCATGAGCGATCCCACCCATCTGGCGCCGCGCCGGCAGAAAAACTGGGACTGGCGTGCCGCTGCCAATTTCATTTGCGGCGGTAGCGCAGGTGCCTTGCTGCTGTGGACGGCCTTCGCGGCCACCGGAGGTGGCGATCTGCGCGCCTTTGTGCTCGGCTCCCTTGCGCTTATCGGTACCGGACTGACCTGCGTCTGGTTTGAGCTGGGGCGCCCGTGGCGAGCGATCAACGTTCTGCGCCACGGCTCATCCTCGTGGATGACGCGCGAGGCCATCGTTGCGGCACTGCTGTTTTGCTCGGGCACCATTTCGCTCACGGGCGGGGGGCACGCACTCGCGCTGGCGGCAACGGGTGGGCTCGGTCTCGCGTTTCTCTATAGCCAGGCGCGCATCTTGGCTGCCAACAAGGGCATTCCCGCGTGGCGGCACCGCAGGTGCGTGTCGCTCGTGATGACCACCGGACTCGCGGAGGGCGCGGGACTGCTGACGCCGCTTGCGCTGATTGCGCCTTCCACCGTAACGTTCGTCGCCGTATTGCTGGCCGCCCTTGCTTGCCTTCGTATGGTTGCTTGGCGGCGCTATCTCGGGGCACTGCGCGCCGAGGGAGCCCCCACGGGCACCATCGCAGCGCTGAGCGCAATCGACCGTAAATTCGTCTGGGCAGGCAACGCGGCCCCGGTCGGCCTCGCCCTGGTCGCCGCGGCCGCCTCGCAGCCCGCAATCGCCTTGCTTGCCGGGTGCGTTGTTGTCATCTCCGGCGCTTGGGCCAAATACACCCTGGTGTGTCGCGCCGCGTTTGTTCAGGGCTTCGCACTGCCGAAGGTCCCGGTTCGCGGAGCCGGTGTCTCAGCGCCGGGCGTACAACCCGGTTGGGAGAACGCCAAACCCAGGGTCTGTGGCAAAGCGTAAGAGCGCGGGGCGTACAGGAGAAAACGGGCCCAGACCCGCAACGCGTCGAAGCCCGGCGGGCCCCGCCGGGACGCGGCAAAACCGTTGGCAGAGGCAAGCCGGCAAAGCCGGCGGAACGGATTCGCGCACGGCGGGCGCTGCACGACAGGCCAATATCGACCAAAACCACGCTGCGGTAGAACATAATTCCCGCCGGGGCGTAACCTAGCGCAGCCAAGTTCGATGGCCCGACGCGTCGGAGGAGACAATGAGCTTGAAACGGCCTCATGCAATTGACCGCGAACCGATCGAAACGGCCGGTCGCGAGCAGCTGCAGTCTTTGCAGCTGCAACGGATGCAGTGGTCGTTGCGGCACGCCTACGAAAACGTACCGCACTACCGCGCCAAATTCGACCAAGCCGGTGTTCATCCGCGTCAGCTCAAAGAGCTTTCCGACCTGGAGAAGTTTCCGTTTACGACCAAAGCCGATCTGCGCGAAACCTACCCCTATGGAATGTTCGCCGTGCCTATGCGCGAGGTCGTGCGCGTACACGCCTCCTCGGGCACAACGGGCCGTCCGACCGTCGTCGGATACACGCGCAATGACATCACCATGTGGGCGGGCGTCATGGCCCGCTCCCTGCGCGCGGCGGGCGTAACACCCGATGACATTTTGCTTAACTCGTATGGCTACGGACTGTTCACGGGCGGGCTTGGCGCGCACCATGGTGGCGAGGCGCTCGGTGCGACGGTCATTCCGATGTCGGGCGGTCAGACCGAAAAGCAGGTGCAGTTGATTCGCGAGCTGCGCCCGACGGTGCTGTTGTGCACGCCCTCCTATTCGCTCACCATCGCGGATGAGTTGATGCGACAGGCAATCAAGGCGGGGGAAACGTCGTTGCGGGTCGGTCTGTTCGGCGCCGAACCGTGGACCAACGAAATGCGCCGGGAAATCGAAACGCGCCTTGGTATTGACGCCGTGGACCTGTACGGCCTTTCGGAAGTGATTGGCCCGGGCGTGGCCTGCGAGTGTGTCGAAACCAAGGACGGGCCGCACGTCTGGGAGGACCATTTTTATCCCGAAATCGTCGATCCCGATACGGGAGCGGTGCTGCCCGACGGCACCGACGGCGAGTTGGTGTTCACGTCGTTAACCAAGGAGGCACTGCCGGTCATCCGCTACCGTACGCGCGATCTGACGCGGCTCCTGCCGGGCACGGCGCGCAGCATGCGGCGCATGGGCAAGATCACGGGCCGCTCCGACGACATGCTGATTATCCGTGGGGTCAATGTCTTTCCGACGCAGATCGAGGAAATCTTGCTGCGAAATCCCCAGCTGGGCGGCATGTACCAATTGCACCTGTCGCGCGAAGGTCACCTCGATAAACTCGACGTTTACGTCGAATTAAAGCCGCAGTTCTCCGAGGCGACCGAAGCACCCCAGCGGGAGCAGATCGCGCGGGAGGTCGCTCACCACATCAAATCGTTGATTGGCGTCACCGCCGAAGTTCATGTAACACCCACCGATACGATCGAACGCACACTGATCGGGAAGGCCAAACGGGTGATCGACAAGCGGCCCAAGTAGGAGCCGCACCGGCGAACCGCTTATGTCCGCACAATTCCTGCAGTTTTTCTTCTCCGGCATCACCGTGGGGGCCACTTATGCGCTGTCGGCGCTCGGCTTCACCCTGATCTACAACGCGTGCAACGTCATCAATTTCGCGCAAGGTGAGTTCATCATGCTTGGCGGCATGCTTACGGTCTTCTTCGTTCACGGCGGCCTGCCCTTGCCGATAGCGGCGATTTTGGCCGTCATTGCTCCGGCCGTCGTCGGCATTTTGCTCGAAAAATTCGCCATTGAGCCTGCGCAGGGCGCCGGCAGCGTGAGCCTGATCATCATCACCATCGGTGCATCACTGGTTATTCGGGGCGTGATCCAAATTTGGCTCGGGAAAGGAGCTCACATTCTGGCCGCATTTTCCAGCAACGAACCGATTGCGATTGGCGGGGCAACACTGCTACCGCAAAGCCTCTGGGTTCTGGGCGTTGCCGCCGCGATGGTCATTGCACTGTGGTTGTTTTTCCGCCGCACGGTAGCGGGCAAAGCGATTTTGGCAACGTCCTACAACGCGCTCGCGGCACAGTTGGTCGGCATTCCCACGCAATGGGTGCTGCGACTGAGTTTCGCGCTTTCCGCCGCGATGGGCGCTGTGGCGGGCATACTGCTGACGCCAATTACCCTAACCTCCTACGACGTCGGAATCATGCTCGGACTCAAGGGCTTTGTTGCGGCGGTCGTCGGCGGCTTGGGCAGCGGACTAGGCGCCGTGGCGGGCGGGCTCTTGGTGGGCCTCGTGGAGGCCATGTCGGCCGGTTACATCTCGTCAGCCTACAAGGACGCGGTGCCGTTCGTGCTGATCTTGTTCATCTTGTTTTTCTTACCCCGTGGGCTGTTCGGCGCGCGGATCACCGAGCGCGTATGAAGCACCGCAATACCGGACTGTTTCTCCTCGCGGGGATCTTAGTCGCGCTGCCACTGCTTTTGCCCAATTCGTATTACTACGACATCGCCATTCGGATGGCGATCAACGCGGTTGTGGCGTTGGGGTTGAATCTTCTAATTGGGTTTGCCGGGCAGGTCAGCCTGGGGCACGCGGGATTTTTCGGAATCGGCGCCTATGCAACGGCCATTTTGACGACGCATTTTGGCTGGCACCCCCTGCTGGCTCTGCTCGCGGGAGCACTCGGCGCCGCCGCGCTGGCCGCGCTTTTGGCGCGGCCAATATTTCGCCTGCGCGGGCACTACTTGGCCATGGCGACCCTCGGGCTGGGAATCCTCATTGCCATGGCTCTGAAAAACGAGGCCGCCTACACGGGCGGCCCCGACGGCATGGCGGTTGCCCCGATGAGCGTGTTCGGCCTGCAGATGGACGGCGAGCAACAATGGTATTGGTTTTTTTCTGCCAACTTGCTTTTTAGCGTCTGGGCCTGCCGCAACCTGATCGACTCGCCATTTGGACGAGCCTTGCGCGCACTGCACGGATGTGAGGTGGCCGCGCAAGTGGCCGGGGTGAACGTGGCCCGCTATAAGGCGATCATCTTCGTATTTTCGGCTTTCTTTGCCAGCATCATGGGCAGTCTTACCGCGCATTACGTCGGCTTCGTCACGCCGAACGTTGCGGATTTTTTCTATTCGATCGAACTCGTCACGATGGTCGTAGTCGGCGGTATGGCATCCGTCTTCGGCTCCGTGTTGGGCGCCGCACTGCTCACCGCGCTACCGCAGGCGCTGGCCACCTTGGAAGGCTGGGAAACGGTGGCTTTCGGCACGATTCTGGTGCTATTCATGGTGTTTTTACCCGAGGGTCTGGTGCCGTCCCTGTCAAGACGTTTTGCCGGGCGACCGTAATGGCGCTTCTCGAGGTCGACGGGCTGAGCAAAGCCTTTAGCGGCGTAATGGCGGTGCAGGACGTCACCTTCCAAGTCGAAGCCGGTGACGTGTATTCCGTAATTGGCCCCAACGGCGCCGGGAAGACCACGCTATTTAACCTCATCACCGGTATCTATCAGCCAAGCAGCGGGGAAATCCGTCTGGACGGGGAGACCGTCACGGGCCTGCCACCGCACCTGCTGGCGCAAAAGGGCATGGCGCGGACATTTCAGAACCTGCAGGTTTGCATGAATCTGAGTGCGGTGGAAAATGTAATGCTCGGAGCGCATCTGGCGCTGGACCGCAACTTATTCAAGGGAATGTTCAGTTTGCCGACCGTTCGGCGTGCGGATCGGGCTCTGTACGAGCAGGCCGCAGACTTGATGGGCTTTGTCGGCCTGGCGCCTTACTTGAACAGTGCGGCCAGCGCGATGCCATACGGCGCGCTCAAGCGCTTGGAAATCGCCCGCGCTTTGGCCGCAAAGCCGCGCATCCTTTTTCTCGACGAACCGGCCGCGGGCCTTAACCCCCGGGAAACGGCGGAAATCGATGCACTGGTCAGGGAGCTCGCCGACCGTCAGACGACGGTAGTCCTGGTTGAGCACGATATGAAAATGGTGATGAACATATCCGATCGAATCTTGGTGCTTAACTACGGCAAAAAGCTCATCGAGGGCAGTGCCCGGGACGTTCGTCGCGACCCGGAAGTGATTGCGGCGTATCTGGGTGCGACTGCCTAACGTGCGATGACCGAGGTCCTGCAAGCCATCCGCGAACTGCACGCCGATGTGCGGCAGCTGACGCACGCGGTGACGGATTTGAGCCGTCGACTCGCGGTGCCCGTGGCGCAACCGCAAATCGAAGCGTTGGGCTCGATCCTGAACTACCTGGAGCGACACGCAGGGTCCGTGCACCGCATCAAGGAGCAGGACCACCTCTACCGCGCCGTGCGCCTGCGTAGCCGACGAGCCAGTGACCTGATCGACGAGTTCGAACGCGGACACTCTACCGACCCTGCCTTGCTACCGGAGCTGCGGCAGCGACTCGTTGGCCTAGCGACGGCCGATGCGGCGGCCCTGGGGGTGTTCTGCGCGATGCTCGACGCCTTCGCAATCCGCTTGCAGCGGCATCTTGAGCAAGAAGAAGACGTACTTTTCCCGATCGCGCGCAACACGCTTGAGGAGGCGGATTGGCAAGAAATTGGCGCGGCCGTCCGGAACGAGCAAGACGCTGCCCGCGATGCGGCGGCGCGCGCGGAACTGCGCGCACTGATGTCGAGCATTCTCGACTGGGCATCGACTCCCACGCAGCGCGATTCGCTCCTCGGTTCCGAGGAATCGGTCCCCGCCGACACCGATTTGCTGGACATTCGACAACTGTTCAGCCATTACGGACGCATTGCCGCCTTGCACGGGGTCAGCCTGCGCGTTCGCAAGGGTCGGCTGGTCGCCCTAGTCGGTGCCAACGGAGCCGGCAAGACGACGTTGCTGCGAACGATTTCGGGCGTACAAAAGGCTACCGGAGGTTCGATCTGGTTTGATGGCCGCGACATAACCAATTTGCGAGCCGATCGACGCGTGCGACTGGGCATCTGCCAGGTTCCCGAAGGGCGTCAGGTTTTCGCTCCCCTGTCGGTTGCTGACAACTTGCGCTTGGGCGCCTTCACGGGCTCGGATGAAAAATACATCGCCAAGGACATGCGGCGCATGTACGAAATGTTTCCCATTCTCAAGCAAAAATCTAGCGAGCCCGCAGGAACGCTCTCGGGCGGTCAGCAACAGATGCTCGCGATAGCGCGCGCCCTGATGGGGCGGCCGCGGCTGCTGCTGCTCGACGAACCCTCGATGGGATTGGCGCCGCGGCTGGTCCGGGAGATTTTCCGCGCGATCGTTGAATTGCGCGGGCAGTCGATCACAATCTTGCTCGTCGAGCAAAATGCAAATTCTGCGCTCGCTATCGCCGATGACGCCTACGTCATGGAAACCGGCAGGATCGTAATCTCGGGCAGCGGCGGCGAGTTGCTTGCCGACGAACGCGTGCGGGAAGCGTATTTGGGCCTGTAAAGACAAGAACCGGAAATTTCTGCAACCAGCTGGAGGAGAAAACGACATGTACAAACTGCTGCGCGTATGCGCCACGGTCCTGGGCCTTAGTCTGGCGATGGCGGTCGGGGCCGCCGAGCCGATCAAGATCGGCTCGGTGCTGTCGGTGACCGGTCCGGCGGCCTTTCTCGGGGACCCTGAGCTCAAGACCCTGCAGCTTTATGTGGAATCCATCAACAAGTCCGGCGGCGTGATTGGCAGGCCGTTACAACTTGTCTCCTACGACGATGGCTCCGATGCCACCAAGGCCAACGGGTTTGCCAAACGCCTGATTGACGACGACATGGTCGACGTGCTGATCGGAGGCACGACAACCGGGGCCACGATGTCGATGGTGCCGTTGGTCGAAAAATCTGGGATTCCATTCGTATCGCTCGCCGGGGCGGTGGTCATCATTGAACCCGTGAAAAAGTGGGTGTTTAAAACACCGCACACGGATCGCATGGCCGCGGAGAAGGTGTTCTTGGACATGAAAAAGCGCGGAATCACAAACGTCGCGTTGTTGTCGGAAACCAGTGGCTTTGGGCAGTCCGGCAGAAAGGAAACGCAGGCCCTGGCCGCGAAAATGGGAATGAATCTCGTGGCCGACGAAACCTATGGGCCCAAAGATACGGACATGAGCCCCCAACTCACAAAAATCAAAAATACACCCGGGGTTCAGGCGCTGTTTGTCTTTGGATTGGGTCAGGGCCCGGCGATCGTCAACCGAGACATACGTCAAGTCGGCTTGTCCGTGCCGGTCTACCACGCGCACGGCGTGGCTTCCGAAGAGTTCATCAAACTTTCGGGTCCATCGGCCGAGGGCGTGCGTCTGCCAGCGGCCGCCTTACTGATCGCGGACAAGCTGCCGGCAAGCGATCCGCAAAAACCGGTGGCCACGGCCTACCGCAAGGCATATCACGACCGCTACAACGAGGATGTCTCAACTTTCGGCGGTCACGCGTACGACGGTCTGATGCTCGTCGTCGATGCGATCAAGCGCGCTGGCAGCACCGACAAAGCCAAGGTGCGCGCGGCGCTGGAGCAGACCAAGGGCTTTATCGGAACCGGCGGCGTCGTGAACATGTCGGAATCCGACCATTTGGGACTGGATCTGACGTCGTTTCGCATGCTTGAGGTGAAAAACGGCGACTGGTTTCTCGTTGACTGAACACTCGACTATGGCGACGACGACGGCTTCGCCATCCGCGTCATCCGCGTTGTCTTCCCCTGCGCGTTCGCATGCGCGGGTGACGTCGCGTCTTTCGCCCGCGGGCGTCGCCCAAATTTCGGACGGACCGACCTTCGCGCCGTCCCGCAAGAGCCGCGTGCTCGGCCGCCTGATCGACCAACTACTGACGCAGCGTCCCCCCCGGGCCAACTCGCTGATCATTACGGTTTATGGCGACATGATCGCGCCGCACGGCGGAACCGTGTGGCTTGGCAGCTTTATCAAGCTGGCGCAACCCCTGGGTTTGAATCCGCGCATGGTGCGCACCAGCGTGTTTCGTCTGTCCCGCGAAAAGTGGCTCGTGTCCGAACAAATTGGCCGACGCAGCTATTACAGTTTGACCGCGACGGGCCGACGAAGATTCGAACATGCCTACCGCCGAATCTACGAAGTTCCGAGCGACTCGTGGAACGGTGCTTGGCAGCTGGTAGTGCTACCGCGCGACGGCTTGGCGCCGAATGTGCGCGAAGCGCTGCGCAAGGAATTGCAATGGGAGGGATTCGCCGCGATCGCGCCGGGCATCCTGGCCCATCCCTCGGCGCAAAGCGATTCGCTGGTCGACATCCTTCAGGGCACGGGCACGCACGACAAGGTTGTTGTCTTACAGGCGAATACGCTCGGCGCCCTAGCCCAACAACCGCTCAAGGATCTTGCGGAACAATGTTGGAACCTCGCCCAGGTTGCCGCCGGGTATCGTGGTTTCCTCACTCGATTTCGCGGAATCGCGCGCGCGCTGCAGAGCGCTTCAACCCTTGACGCCGAGCAATGTTTTGTCATCCGCGCGATGCTCATGCACGAGTTTCGTCGCGTGCAGTTGCGCGATCCGCAGTTGCCGCGTCAGCTTCTGCCGGCAGATTGGCCGGGGGATTCGGCTCGCGCACTGTGCCGGGACATCTATCGGCTTTGCCAGCACCCGACGGAAGAGCACTTGATGCGCGTCTTGGAAACGGCCGACGGCCCATTGCCGCCCGCGGCCCCTAGCTTTTACGCGCGCTTTGGCGGACTGCAGCCGCCAGCTACCGCTTCTGCGCGCCCGGCACCATCGGACAACGTTCGTCGCGAGGAACTCCGATGACGGGTATCGACAAGTTCATGGCAGCCTACAAGCGCGCCTGGGAAACGAGTGACGCACATCTGCTGGCTTCGCTCTTCGCGCCCGATGGCGTCTACCGCAACACTCCCTTCGCGCAGCAGTGCGGCCACGATGCCATCAAGAAGTATTGGCAACGCACGAAGCTGCAAACCGACATTTGCCTGCGCTATGAGATCCTGGCGCGCAATGAGCGCGGAGGTGTGGCTCACTGGCACACGACGTACCAAGTAACGTCCGAGGAGCTCTTTCGCATCTGGGCCGAATCCACGGGCACCAATCTGCTTGCCCGAAAGCCGGGCGATCCGCTGCCTCGGCTCGCACTGGACGGCATCGCGGTAGTGCAACTCGATAATGTCGGGCTGTGCCGCGATTTCAGCCTTTGGTGGCATAGCCGGATCGATGAGGATTGACAGCGAGCACACCGGCGCCCGGCCTTTTCCCGATTGCCGGGTGATCCGAAACTTGTGCTACTCCCGATGTCGGGACAAGGCACGCGAGACCAAATACAACGCGCCACCCACCGCCGCCGAGGTCAGGGACATCGGATAGAGCGTGCCGTTGTAGCTCATGCCAATCCAGCTACCGACGAGCAACGCGGAAAACATAGTGAAAAATCCCAGCAAGCCCGCCGCGGTGCCCGCGCGGTGACCGAAGGGCGCCACCGCCCCGACCTGCGCGCACGGCCAATTGATGCCGTGGGCAAACATTACGAGGAACTGACAAACAACCACCGTAGCCCAATGGTGCAAGCCCAGCGCAACGGCCACCGCGAAAAGCATTCCCGCCGCGGCGCTTAGGGCGCCACCCAGGGAAGCGGCGCGGGCGATCCCGATGCCCAGCAACAGCCTTCGGCAAACGAACGTGCCCGTCAAAAAGCCGCTTACGCCAAAGGCCCAGGCATAACCAAACCAGACCGTCGGCATCTTAAGGGCGTCGGTAAGCGCAAACGAGGCTCCCGAAATGAACACGAAAATCGAACCATAGGAAAGGGCGCCGGGCAAGGTGTAGGCCCAGAAAGCCGGCACCGCCAAAATCTCGCGATACCCGCGTACGAGGCCAGAGAGTTGCAGCGCCGTGACATCCTTTTGCCGATTCGTCTCGGCCAAAACGTGCCAGGTCAGCAGCAGCAGAGCCGCACCGAAGGCGGCATGTACGACGAATGCGGCGCGCCATCCAAAAGCGACCTGCAGGTACCCGCCCGCAATCGGGCCTAGCAAGGGAGCCAGGGCCATCACGCTGGTCGCCGTTGCAACGACGCGCGCGCCTTCCGTCGGCGAATGCACATCGCGAACGATCGCTCGAGCAATGACGACCGCCGTACAACAGCCGATTGCCTGCACCAACCGAGTTGCCACCAATACGGAAATGGACGGTGCCGCGGCGCACACGATACTGGCCCCTACATATAGCGCCAATCCCGCAAGCAACACAGGGCGCCGACCGAACCGATCCGACATGGGGCCCGCCAGCAGTTGCGCGCCAGCAAAGCCAACGACAAACAGCGACAGGGTCTGCTGGACAGCCGCTGGCGACGTCTGGAAGTAGCGCGCCAGGTGCGGCAGAGAGGCCAAATACAGATCGGTCGATAGCGGCTGCAGCATCAGGCACGCCGCGATGACGCTCAACAAACGGTTAGCCGCAAACCGCTCCGGTCGCGGCGCCGCCGTCCCATTTAGCGGGCTGGGCATACGGTCACCGCCCTCGGCAGCCGCGGTTTCTTGCCCGCGCCCTAACATGCGTTGCGCACCGAATTTTCGAGACCGTCCCAACCGCGCACGCTCACACCCCATGCCCGGCCCCAGATACGGCCTTGACGCCGGACGCGGTTCACGCCGCCAAAAGCCTCATCGCGATCCGCCGGTCCGCATGCGCTGGCGGTACGTCGAGCAGATCCAGATACCGCGACAGATTTGCGCCGACCGCCGCCTGTGGGATCGCGCGACGCTTGCTCGGCGGCAAACGCTTGGCGATTGCCAGCAATATTCCTTGTTCGACGTATTCCAAATCGAGCTCGGTAGCGGAGATTCGATCTTTCAGCTGCCGGGCCCACGCTTTCGGCACGCCCGCCGGCGGATGCTTCAGGGTTCGTCGCGCCCGACGAAGCGGCCCAATGATTTCGGTCTGCAGCGGCTGGACCTTCGCCATGGCCATGCGAAGATGACGTTTGTTAACAAGCCGTCCTCCCTGACCAAGCCAACCACAGTACAGAAGCAAATTGACGTCCGCGTTCCAGCGGTCTTGCAGTGCCAGACAGGCGGCGGCCACGGCTGGATCGCGGTAGGTGGCCAGCGAATAGCGCCAGAACGGATGGGGTCGGCGGTGCATCAGGTCTGCAAGAAAGTTCGCGTTGCGCCGTCAAGAACCAGGCAGGTGAGGGTCCCGGTTCGGTACGCCCCGGTATCGATGCCAATCCGATTGTGCCGCACCACGGGCTGCTCGGTGATGTTGTGACCGTGCACAACAACGCATCCATGGTCGGCGTTCGACGCCAAAAAGGCTTCCCGCATCCAGATGCAATCGACGGCGCTTTGCCGCTCCAGCGGCACGCCCGGTCGAATTCCCGCATGGACGAAAAAGTAACCCCCCGCCCGATGCGCGCATTGCAGGGAACGAAAAAAATTCAAATGCTCCAGGGGAATCGCTGCGACAAAGCGCTCGCGTAGCCGGGCCAAATCGGCGTCATCGCGTGCACCCGAATCGAGGGGCGACACACCGTAATGGGTCAGCGCATCCATTCCCTCGTGCTCGAACCAAAATCGCGCCGCGTCAAAGTCTCCTTCCAGAAAGCGCAACAGAGAGTCTTCGTGATTGCCTTTCAGAAAAACTTGCGAAAACCCGACCAGCGGAGAGGTCAGGATCCTGTTGATCACGCGGTGCGAATCGATGCCGCGACTGACATAATCCCCGACGTAGACGACTTGGCGGTGCGCCGCTTGACGCCGACGTGCGTCATCAATGATTCGCTCCGACATTTCTGCAAGCAAATCGTGCCGACCGTGGATATCGCCGATGGCGTAGACCGCCCAGTCCGGCGGCGTCGTGGCAATCACCCGGCAACGCGCAGGACCTTTTTGGGCATCTCCTCGCGGGAGTGGCCGGCCCAACGGCGAAACAGATTGTGCTCAATGCCTACGTGGTCGAGGGCCTTGCCAATGCTCTGGTGGATGAGGTCCATGATCGACTGCGGTTGGTGATAAAACGCCGGCATCGGCGGAAGAATCACCGCGCCGCAATCCGCGGCACGCGTCATCAGTTCGAGGTGACCCTTATGCAGCGGAGTCTCCCGCACCATGAGCACCAACTTGCGACCTTCCTTGAGCTGCACGTCGGCGGCACGCACCACCAAGTTGTAGGCAAACGAGTTGGCGACCGCCGAAAGAGTCTTAATGGTGCACGGCGCGACAATCATCCCAAGAGTGCGAAACGACCCGCTGGCCACGGCCGCTCCGACGTCCTTGTTGTTATAGACGACCGAAGCAAGCGACCGAACTTCGTCAATTGAGACGTCGGTTTCAATCGCCAGGCTCATTCCGGCGGCCTCACTCAGAATGAGGTGCGTCTCTTGTCCCAAGTCTTTGAGAACACGCAACATCTCAACGCCGTAGATCACGCCGGTTGCGCCTGTGATTGCCACGATAAGAGGGGGACTCATTGCCAAGCTCCTGGCGCACTGGGCGCGATCGGAATCACGCGGCCAGCGCAGCGGGTTGCGCCTCGGTCGATTCGATGACCGCAAAGCCCGCTGCCTCCAGCGCCGCCGTAACGTCCCTGCTCTCTACCCCGTGCAGGCGCAAGATGACCTTTTTCACGGGGTATTCCCCGCGTTCCGGACTCGTGTCGCGTCCGACGGGGTAGATCGCCTGCACAATCGCGCCAGCGGCTTCCGCAACATCGACGATTCGACCAAGCACCCCCGGGCCCAGGACAATGGGCGCCAACGTCACGCCGCTGCGCCGCTCCCACGCCCCCAACAGATGAGAGGCCAGCTGGAAAATTTCGTTGGCCGAAATGATGCCGACGACCTGGTCGCCTTCCATGACCGGCAGCTGCGCCACGCCATGCTCTCGCCCCACGAACAGGCAGTGCTCCATGGTATCGCTGGCGCGAACCGTCGCCGGATTGCGCACCATGATGTCTCGCACTTTCAAGCGGGTCACGAAGAAATTAAATTCGTCCGGATTCTGGGTGCGCATCACGAAGTGACCAACGCGCAGCAGATTGGCACGCGTGACAAGCCCGCGCAGCTTGCCGTCGTCGACTACCGGCAGGGCGTGCAGTTGGTTCTCGCTGAGAACTCTTTTGGCCTCGGACACCAGCATATCGCTGGGTATGAGGATCGGGTCGGTCTGCATCCAGTTTCGTACGATCATCGGGCGTCTCCGATGTGTTAGCCCACCAAATAGCCAGCGTGATTTGCCATCGCCAGCGCGGCGATCGTCATGGCGTTGTCGATATCTCCACAGGCAACGCGCGAGCCGATTTTCGTGGCCTCGATCAGCTCGACTTCGATGTCCTCGCCGCTATCCGGGGTGGGCGAGCGGATCGAATGCAAACCGCGGGCAAGAAATATGTGCAGGCGGTTCGAAAGTAGCGCCGGTTGCGGTCGAAGAGCACCGAGCCAGATAAACTCGCCTCCGCCATAGCCGGTTTCTTCCGCGAGCTCCCGTGCCGCCCCGGCCTGGACGGCTTCGTTCGACTCTTCGTGTAAACCCCCGGGACACTCGAGACTCATCCGTCGCGAGCCGTGCCGATATTGCCGAACCAAAACGAGCTCTCCTTGCGTCGTCAGCGCAACCACGAGCAACCAGTCAACCATGTGCACGACATAAAAATCGCGTTCGCCGCCGGTACGCGGTGATCGCGCGCGATCGCGCGTCACCTGAAACAGCCCGGCATCATAGACCGGCTTGGAGGCAATGAGTGGCCAGTCACAAAGCGTCATGCCGCCACCTTTGCGCCAACGCCGCCGTACAGGCGAACGAACTCCTCGACCGCGACTTGGGCAAATTCCGTCGTGTACAGATGCAGATCGACCTCCTTGACGCGGGCCGGATTCGCGAGCTGTTCCTTCAGGCGAGCGACAAACGCCGCGTCGGCGGCCGCGTCAAAGATGGGCCGCCCGGGTTTGTCGAGCGACGACCACCCTTGCATGGGAACAAGAAAGGTCCAGGGGCCACGCGCCCGGTTGAGTCGCTCGGCGATCACATCGGCGGCCTGCCGCAGTTCCTGCGCGCTGGTACGAACCTGGACCCGCAAGGCATCTTGCACGTACTGAACCCTGCCTTTGGTCTGTTCGAGTTTGTCGGCGCGGCCGCCATAGGACAAGATGTCCAGTCCGCACGGCGCAAGCACCATCGGGATTCCCGTGTCGACGGCGGCAAGCAGGCGATCGGGGCCCGGATCACGGTTGCCCTGGAACAGATGCTCGATGATGCCCCCGATGCAAATGTCGAGGACTCCGCAGAACACCCCGTCGCGAATCATCTCCTCCATCGCTTTGTCGCCCTTGCCTTGCGCGTGACAGACGACCGGGGTAAAGCCCGCCGCTTCGAGCAAACCAAGTGCGGTCTGCACGGCCATCTCGCCAAATCCGAACGAGGAAACCGCAACGCACGGCTTGTCAAAGTGGATGTTAGTTCCCTGCGTCATCTCGACCATGCCGCAGATTGCACCGACTGCGTTGATGATCTGCGCCCGAAGCAGGGGATTCATTTTCACGATATCGAGCACCGTGTGGTGCATGGTGATATCGCGCGTCCCGACATATTTGTCGATGTACGCCGGATGGGCCGCCATCGGCGAGGCCATGAGCTTGGGCATGCCAAAAGGCAGCTGTTTCATAATCGAAGTCGCAACCAGTGTCGCGGTACCGCCGCCAATTCCGATTACACCGTGTACCGACCCCTGCCGCACAAGATCCCCGACTATCGCGGCGGCTCCGCGGATCTGATTGTTGGTGGCCGTGTCGCGATCCGATCGGTACTTCTCGCGTACGACCTCAATCGGCAGCCCGCCCCGCGCCGCGACTTCCTCGGTGCGAATATCGCCGGCGAACGGCGGGGGTTCTTCCATACTGAAGTCAAGCAAGATGGGGGTGTGACCGCGATCGGCGATCATTTTCTTGACGAACACGATGTCTTCGCCCCGCGTATCGAGGTTACAGATAATGACGATGCCCTTTTTATTGGTCATTTTGTAATTCTCTGGCTCGAAAGGCAGGTGGCCGGTGGCTCGAAGTCACCGGCCAGAATTTACGAAGCGCTCTTTGTCGCCTTTGCCTCCGGTCGCGTCAGACGCCCGATCATGCCGGCAACGGGACTGGGTCCCTGAAAGCCGTACTCGTTCCAGCGATCCGAGACCTTCTGCAAGACCGCGCGATCCATGAAAATTTCGTTTGGCCGGTTTTTCCATTCGAAGGGAGTGCAGGCATCGAGCAAAATGCGGCTGGTAATGTCGCGTGCCTCGATCGGCAGTCCCGGATCCAGCGGTGTCGAACGGCCCCGGTCGATAATCTGGGCGGAGCGTTTTGGGTCAAAGCGCGTGGCCAGTGCCCACCAGATCCGGTCCCAATCGTCGGCCTCAATGTCGTGGTCGACGGTGATGACCCCCTTGACTCCGTAGTGACCGGTGGTGCTGGCAATCACGGCGTTGCCGACGTGGTTCGAATGGCCGGGGTACATCTGCTTGACCGAGACCACAACCCAAAACCGGCCGCAAGCTTCCGGCGGGATGTACACGCTTTGGATGCCCGGGACCTTCATCGTTTCTAGGTCATGCCAAAGTGTGGCAGTGCGATTGAGCGACTGGATCATATGAATGTCGTTGATCGGCTTGCCCACCGTAGTCGACCACATCACCGGCTTGTTACGGTGAAGAATCCGCTTTATGCGCAAAACCGGTTTGGGAAAATCCTTGAGCTTGTTGCCCGAGTAATACCCGGTGTATTCGCCAAACGGCCCTTCCTCCATCAGTTCGTTGGGATCGATCCATCCCTCGGCGATGATTTCGGCATTTGCCGGGAGCGTCAACCCCGTAAGGTCGGACTTAAAGACCGGCACCGGACGGCCACGCAGTGAGCCGGCAACATCGTACTCATCGACCTGGGCACTGACCAAAGTGGAAGCGGCGAGGAAAAGCACCGGGTCGCAGCCAACGACTGCCGCCGCCGGCATGAGTTGTCCGCGCTCCTGATACTTCTTCATGTGCATGTCGCCGTGCTTGCCTTTAATAATCTGGGAACCCAAGATGTCCTTGCCCAGAACCTGCGAGCGATACGTACCCAGATTGGTCCAGCCGGTGTCCGGGTCCTGGGTTACCAGATAGCCCGACGTTACGAAAAAGCGCCCGCCGTCATCCGGATAGAACCAAGGTGACGGAAACTTCTCGATGTCAATGGCGTCGCCCTCGATGACGTTTTGCATCACCGACGGATTGTCAACCAACGTCGGCTTGATCATTTTTTTTGTCGTCAGTTCCATCCACTTTTTCGCCAACCCACTCATCGACAGCGAAGGATCCTGCTCGAGCGCGATGGCCAGTCGCTGCGTAGTGGTAAACGCACTGGTGAACACCGGGATCTTGTAGCCTTTGACGTTCTCGTACAGCAATGCCGGGCCTTTTTGCTCCTCGTTGACCTTGGAAATGTGACAAAGCTCGTACTTCCAGTCCACTTCCGCCTTTACGTGGTGCACCAGCCCGTGAGCCTCGAGGGCGTCGATGTAGCTGCGCAAATCGTCGATCGGTCTCACTTGTGCCCGTGCATCCATGCTGACTCCTTTCTACTCTTCCCTATCGGGTTGTTGATCGTTCGCTACGAAATCCGTCTGCCGGTAAGCATCCCGACCAGGATGTAATCCATCGCGGAGGTGCCGGGACTGGCCACCGGCGCCTGACGCTTTTCACTCCACGCCGTTTCCGGTCGTGCCTGCAAGATGAAAATGTTCCCGCCTGCCGGCAGATCCTTATCCACCGCCCACTCGATGTCCATCGGCCGGCCATAGTGCTTTTCGATTTGCTTTCCCATCCACGCGAGTTCGGTGATTTCATCGTCAATCAACGACTGCACCATCTGCCGCTCGAGTGGCACTTCCATTGCCTTGGACTTTTGCTCCTTGGCGTCAACGGTGTAGCAAATCTCCTTCTGCGAGATCGTCCGGTCGATGATGTCGAGCGTGACCTTGTTGACGACGAAATGGTCGGGCGTCACCTCGCCCGAAACAACCGACTCGCCGAAGCCGAAGTTTGAATCGATCACAATGACCGAGCGATCACCGTTGGTCGGATGGACGGTGAACATCACGCCAGCCGTAAACGAGTTGGCCATCTTTTGAACACCAACGCTAATCGCCACCGACGATTCGTCAAATCCGCGGTTGGCGCGGTAGGCCATCGCGCGCCCCGTATACAGACTCGAAATGCAGCGCCGCACGTGCCGCAGTACCTCGTCGATTCCGCGAATCCACAAGTAGGTGTCCTGTTGGCCGGCAAAGCTCGCTCCGGCCAGGTCCTCGGCCGTCGCGCTCGAGCGCACCGCGACGGGCACCGCGGGGACAGCGCAGCGCAGCCCGAGCTTGCGGTAGTGCTCGGCAATCACGTCCTCCATTTCCAGGGAAAAAGGCTGCGCTTCGATGGTGGCACGAATTTCCACGCTGAGCCGCTCGAGCGCGTCGAGATCCTCCATGTCGATTCCCGCAAGCAAGGACTGCACCTGGCGGTCAATCCGCGTCTGCGCCATGAAGCGTCGATAGCCCTCCGTGGTCAGAGCAAAGCCGGGGGGCACGCGCACTCCGGCGTTGATCAATTCGCCGAGCGACGCACACTTGCCGCCAACAAGCGGGACCGAGTCCTTGCGACAGGACTCGAACCAGCAAATCAGCGGCAAGTCCGTCTGCGGCGCGTCAGTCGCGGAGGCAACCAAGTTATCTGCCGCGCCCCTCATCGCCGTCCCCCTCAGCGTGCTATCGAGACTGCACCAGTGGAGCCATCGACTCGGACCGTCATGCCCGTCTTGATGACTTTTGTCGCGTGTCCGGTGCCCACGACCGCCGGCATACCGTACTCGCGGCAGACGATTGCGGCGTGGCTCATGACTCCCCCCACATCGGTGATGCAAGCACCGATCTTGGCAAACGCCGGCGCCCAAGAAGGCGACGTCGTCGGGGCAACGAGAATTTCACCCTGCCGCAACTGACCGACCTCGTTGACCGTCCGGCAGACACGTGCCTTTCCTTCGACTACGCCGGGACTGCCCGCAAAGCCTTTAAGCTGCGTAATGGTGTTGGGGTCGGCCGATTCTTGCACCGAGGCCCAGTCAGCCAACGACTTGTTCGTTACGCCCCACAGGACGATCGCGAAGGGATCTTGAATGACCTCGGGCGCGGTACCGATCGCGGGCGGCGCGCTCCATTCGCTGAACTTCTTCATGACGCCCTTGCGCCATTCGATCTCCGGGGGCCAGGTCTTTGCGCCGCGAGGCTTGACGCCCGTCGCCCATGCCGTGACGACGTCCCACAACGCCAACTTGATTTCGTCGCGACGCAGCAACCAGACATCCTCGACGTCAGCGATTACGCCGTGTTCGTGCAAGATGGCCGCAACCTCGCGGACCTTGTTCCAGAACACCGAATGAAACCAGTGCTCGACGTAAAACAGGTGGTTTTCGACATAGGGAAAGACGGTCTTTGAGCAGCCCAGCAGCTCGTCGAACTGCTTGCGGTCCTCCTCCTTCTCGATCAGCCCTCGATATTCGGCGGTGATCCGGTCACGTTCGGCCCGAACAGCCTCGGTCGGCCGCTCGATGTTCTCGCCCTGTCGGAGCTTGCCGATGTAGGTAGCGATTCCCGAGAGCGGCACGTTCATCTGGTCGTTCCATGACCGGTCGTGGTGGAACCATCCGGTCCCCGTCGAGACGTTGAACCAGGGCTCGCGGGCCAGGTCCAGCGCAGCAAGCCATTTGACCCCTTCGGGCATGGTCTTGAGGGCGGCCTCTACCTTGGTCCACTCCGTGCTCGAAGTGACCGCGCCATCGACGCCGAGCTCGATGGCCTTGCGGGCCAGTTTCTTTAGTTCCTCGTCGGGCTGGTACATGATGACGTCGATGCCCGAGATCATCTGGGTCACGCGCCCCGCCGGAATGTTGGGGAACAGCTTTTGAGCAAAATCGAGGAAGTTCACGTAAGCGAGGTAGCCGAGATTGAGAAACTCAAAGTGGTACTGCCAGCACTTGATGCCCAGGTTGATCAAGTCATCGTAGCTTTTTAACAGCTGATAGCCCTTGGACTCACCCAAGGCGTCGGTGACCACCGACAAATCCTCCATATCTTGCAGTCGTGGAATGCGCACGGCCTCGAGTTCGCGGATTGTCGCTTCCATCTTGACCTTCCACTTGGCCTCCAGCGCGTCCCAGTTCTTGTAGTAGTAGCCCGCGCGCTCCATGAAATTCGGCACACGCCGACCGATTTCCTCGGGATCCTTGACCGGCAAAGTTGAGACGTAGACGTAGCCGTTGATGATCCGGTGGTCCAGTCCGTGCACCGGCGGCAGCATGAAGATTCGATTGTTGTACTGCGATAGCGCCAAATACCAGGCTTCGTCCCAGATCGTGTCAAACGGATACAGCGGTTCAGGGTAATGAAGTCCGTCGTAGAACCAGAAGGTGTCCTTCTCGTATTGGTGCCGCTCCGGATCGTCGCGGACAAACTGGTACTGGTACGGGTACATCCGTTCCCAGCCTTCGGTGCCGGGTATCGTCTTTGCCTTGACATCATGCGGAACCGGAAACTTCATGGGATGCCTCCTTGTGGTCGTTGATGCTGTCTTTTGGCGCCGGACCCCGACGGTTCGCGACAGCGGCAGTAAGACACTACCCGCAAATGCCGTGCCAACAAGGCCCTCCCGCGGCGCTGTCCGGGCCAGCGGTCCTGCAAATGGCCGTCACGCTTGCGCGCAGCCAAATGCTGCGGGCGCACAAGACGATCCCAGCGCGGCATTCCCACTCCCGGCTCCTGGTCGAGGCTTGATCATTCGGCAACATTGCTCGACTCTGGCCAGGCAATTTTGATCTTTTGATCAACTGGGCGTGACCGCAGCGTGCGCTGCGCGAGTCACTGGCGCGCGGTCAGGCGTGTTGGCCCAGCGCAGGCGTTCCGAGACGCGCTTTAGCGTGCAGCCGAGGCAAAAAAGACTAGACTTGCCCTTCGAAAAAGCAGAGGGACTCCCGGGAGTGGGAACGACGCCCATGAGTAAGCGCCGCAGCATCAATTTGTCGGAAATCGATGACCTGAGGGGCATGCTGCATTTTTCCGCGGAGACCGGCCAGATTTGGCTGCATGAGCACCGCATGCTGCTTGTGCACGCCGAGGCACAGGCGGCGCTGCGCAAGGAGTTGATCGACACTCTGGGCATGCGCCGCGCCCAGGGGCTCTTGACCCGGATGGGGTACGCCTCCGGTGCTCGTGATGCGGAATTGGCGCGCTCGCGCGACCCTTCCGCCACCGATCTGGATTCCTTCATGACCGGCCCTCAGCTGCACACGCTCGAAGGAATCGTTCGGGTCACGCCGGTGAAAGTCGAACTCGACCGCTCGGCCGGCTCCTTTTACGGCGAGTTCATCTGGGAAAATTCCTGGGAAGGTCAGTGGCACCGTCACTTCTTCGGAATACACAACGAGCCCGTATGCTGGACGCAGATCGGGTACGCATGCGGCTACACGTCGGCGTTCATGGGCCGGCCGATTCTCTACAAGGAGATCCAGTGCGTCGGCATGGGCAACGACAATTGCCGAATCATTGGCAAGCCGATTGGAGAGTGGGAAGACGCCGACCAGTACCGGCACATTTTCACGCCCGAATCGATTGCTGATCAGCTGCTGGACTTGCAAACCCAGCTAGTTGAGCTGCGCTCGAACTTGGGAGTCCAGGAAGGGCTGCCGCCGCATCTGACCGGCAATTCGCCCGGCTTTCGCGCCGCCTACGAACTGCTCAAGAAAGCGGCAAGCAACCGGATCACTGTGCTGCTGCTCGGCGAGACAGGTGTCGGCAAGGAGTTGTTCGCGCGCGCGCTGCACGACTCCGGGCCACGCCGCGATCGACCCTTCGTTGCGGTCAATTGCGCGGCCATCCCGCAGGAGCTGATTGAATCGGAGTTATTCGGCGCCGAAAAGGGCGCCTATACCGGCGCACAGGCTTCGCGCCCGGGCCGCTTCGAGCGCGCGGACGGTGGAACGCTGTTTCTTGACGAGATCGGCGATTTGCCGCTATCGGCACAGTGCAAGCTACTGCGCGTGCTGCAGGAAGGCGAACTCGAGCGCTTGGGAGACCACAGGACGCGTGGAATCGATGTGCGCGTCGTCGCAGCGACCAACGGAAATCTGCGGCAGTTGATCGCGGCGGGCAAGTTTCGCTCCGACTTGTATTATCGACTCAACGCCTACCAAATCAACATTCCCCCGCTGCGCGAACGCAAGGAGGACATCGGTCCGCTGGCCAAGAGTTTTCTGGCAAAGTATTCTGCCATTCACGCCAAAAAGTTACGCGGCTTCACGGACAAGGCCAAGCGCGCGCTGCTCACCTATCACTGGCCCGGCAATATCCGCGAACTGCAAAACATGGTCGAGCGCGGAGTGATCCTGGCGCCCAATGGCACCCGAATCGAGGTGAACCACCTGTTCTCTTCGTGCCCTGCCGACCAGCCGGGTGAGCTTGCGCTCGACCGAAACGGGGGCATTAGCGCCAACCACTGGGAAGCGGGTGCCGATCTTTGCGAAGCGGTATTCAATGGGATTCTGACGCTCGATCAGGTTGAAGCGATGCTTCTTGAGACCGCGGTCGACAAGGCACGTGGCAATCTGTCGTCGGCCGCACGCATGCTGGGTCTCACGCGGCCGCAACTCGCCTACCGCCTCAAGCGGCTACATGAGGCCGACGCAAACGTCGGTCAACTCGAACCCTCTGCCCCGAAAACGCCGCAGCCGACCCATTCTTGATGGCGCCTACGTTGCGGCAGACCATCGCCGAGTACCTCACCGACCATCACGTCATGACCCTGTCCACGCAGGGGACCGACGGACCGTGGGCGGCCGCGGTCTTTTACGTCAATGACGCAGAGCGCCTGTTTTTCCTATCCGCTCCGGGAAGCCGCCACTGCCGCAACCTGGCGCAAGATCCGCGCTGCGCGGCAACGATCCATGAGAACTACGAGGACTGGCGCCAAATCAAAGGCATCCAGCTCGAGGGACATGTCAGGGAACTTCAAGGCGAGGAACAAGATCGTGCTCGCGACCTGTATGCGCAAAGGTTTCCGGTTGTAGGCCGCCTTGCGAACGCGCCATCCGCCATTCTTGCGGCGCTGGCTCGGGTGCATTGGTACGTGCTGGCGCCTTCGCGGCTGTATTTCATTGACAACTCCCGAGGATTCGGTCACCGCGAGCAGATCGAATTGCACGATCAGGACTAAGCCGCGATCATCGCAGCTCGGGGAAGATCTTCTCCAACAGTCGCACCAGTTGGGCTCGCTCCTCGCTCGTGAGGTTCTTGCAAAGCCGGCTCTCGTGTTCCCGCACGAGGGTCTTGAGCTTTCTGAGCAGCTTCTCTCCCGCTGCGGTCAGGACCAAGGCGTATGCGCGCCGATCGGGTATCGCGGCGTGACGTTCCACCAAGCCGCGATGCTCGAGCTTGTCGATCACCGTGACGACCGTCGATCGGTCCAGATGGGTGGCCTTGGCCAGGGCGTTTTGCGTAAGTCCCGCGTTGGCGTCAATGATGACCAGCACGCCGAACAACCCGGGCGTCATATCCAGGCCACCCAGTGTTGCGCTGAAATCTCGGAATATCGCAATCTGGGCCAGACGCAACTGGTATCCGACCAGCTCCGGAAGAAGATCCAGGTCCAGTTCGGTTTTTTCGGGCTTTTTCTTGGCGCCCACGATGAGCCGCTCCTACGAAAGGGACCTTTGCCCCGGGAACTGCGACGATCGATCCGTTACCTCCCCGCGCAGTCGAACCCCAATCCATCGATCCAGGTGCGAAAGATCCTGGGATTGCTCCCGACTGTCGGCAAGGTAGACGACGCGACCGCGCTCGAGGACAACGCAGCGCTGCGTCAACTCGAGCGCCTGTTCGAGGTGCTGTTCGACCAAAATAAACGACTGTCCCTCTTCTGCGACCATCCGTCGAATCGCCGCGCACAATTCCTCGACGATTACCGGCGCGAGACCCTCGAGCGGTTCATCGAGCAACAGCAATCGCGGGTTGAGCATCAGCGCGCGGCCCATCGCGAGCATCTGCTGCTCGCCGCCGGACAGGGCATTGCCCGAATTTCGTCGGCGCTCGCGCAGCCGAGGAAACAGCTCGAAAACGCGCGCCAGATCCCACTTGCCGGGACGTGCGGCCACCAGCAGGTTTTCCTCGACCGTAAGCGACGCGAAGATCTCCCGCTCCTGCGGTACCCAACCGAGCCCAAGAGCGGCACGACCATGACGGGGAACTTTGGTCAGATCCTTGTCGAGCCACCTCAGGCCGCCCCGGTGGATCCGCGTATGTCCCATCACAGTGGTGAGCAGCGTCGTCTTGCCGACGCCGTTGCGGCCCAACAGTGCCAAACTCTCCCCTTCCCTCAAGGCCAGCGAACACTCGTCGAGCACAACCGAGTCGCCGTACCCGGCCGACACGCAATCGAGCGCGAGCAGTTCAGCCACGGCGTTTGCCCAGGTACACTTCGCGCACTCGCGGATCCTCGGAGATTTGCGCGGGCGTTCCCGACACGAGCTCGGAGCCGCCGACGAGTACCGTGATGCGTTCGGCAAAGCGAAACACCAGGCTCATATCGTGTTCGATCAGCAGCACGCTGATATCGGCCGGCAGCTCGTGCAGGACGCAAAACAGCTCATCGCTTTCCGCCTCGGGCACTCCGGCGGCGGGCTCGTCGAGCAGAAGCACTTTGGGTCGACTCGCCAGGGCCAGCGCCATTTCAAGCAGCCGCTGCTTGCCGTAGGCCAGTTCCCGCGTCGGTCGCATGCAGTCCTGTGTCAGGTTCAGTCGGGTAAGTAGCTCGTAAGCCTCGTCAAGTTCCGCACGCCGCCGCGTTAGAGGAAACAAGCGCCTTTCAAATACGCTCAGCTCCCCGCGCCGACGTTCGATGATCGCATTGCTCACCGCCTCGAGCGGCGAGAGGTGCGGAAACAAAGTATTGATCTGAAAGGTGCGCGCCAGACCGCGGCGCACCCGCTCGTGGGGTGCAAGCTGAGTGACATCTTCGCCGTCGAGCCAGATCGATCCGCTCGACGGTGCGAGCACTCCGGCAAGCTGATTGATCAGCGTCGTCTTGCCGGCGCCGTTGGGGCCGATGAGCGCATGGCGCGCACCCAGTTCGATCTGCAAGTTCACCTTGTGCGTCACCATCAATCCGCCAAAGGACTTGCACAAATCCTTGGTGTGTAGCACCGCGCTCACAGCGTTCCACCGAATCGGCGCCGGAGCAGCCTGTCGATGCGCAACAAACCACCCATGATTCCGGCGTCGAGAAACAACGTGGTGACGATCAAGAGGATTCCAAGCCAGAACAACCAGTATTCGGGGCTCAGATGGGCGAGGCGGTCCTGCGCGATCAAAAACAGGGCGGCGCCGATAAATCCTCCATAAAGAGTCGCCGTACCCCCGACAATCAGGATGATCAGCAAATCCGCCGATCGCTGAAAGCTCAGTACATCCAGCGCCACGAACTGCGTCGTCTGCGCAAGCAGGGCTCCGGCAACCCCGGCAATGGTGGCCGCGAACGTGTAGATGTTCGTAAGTCGGGCTCGAATCGGCACTCCGATGGCCACCGCGCGGCGCGGATTCTCTCGAATTCCTCGCAGCGAAAGACCGTACGGCGACATCATCAAGGCGCGCACCAGCACAAACAGCACGAAGCTCACGACGAGCACGTAGACATACGCCACCTTGCCCAAAAAATCGAAACGAAACAGCCCCAGCAGCGGCCCGATTTCCACTCCCTGCAGACCGTCCACCCCGCCGGTGATCTCGCTGGCCTGGTTCGCGAGTTCAAATAGCAGCAATCCGATGCCGAGCGTAATCATCAAGCGGGCAAGATCTCCCCCGCGCAAAACCAGAAAGCTCGAAAAGTAACCAACCATTCCCGCCACCGCGCCCGCAACCAACAGGCCCACCAGCGGATCGGCCAGGCCGTATTTGGCGAGCAATCCGGCCGAATAGGCACCGAGACCGAAAAATGCCGCGTGCCCCAGCGTAACGATTCCCGCGTATCCCAGTATCAGGTCCAGGGACAGTGCGAAAAGACCCGTGATCAGAATCTGCGAAGCAAACAAGAGCTGCTTGGGAAAGACAAAGTACACCGCGACGAGGCCCACCCAAAAGGCGATTTCCGCGACTCTCCAGCGCTCGCGCACTCGAAGCGCCTGCCACGGGAGTCCGGCAAATGCCGCAGGCGGTGGCGCGTCCTCGTTCATTGCGACTTTCTGCGGCCCAGCAACCCGTCCGGAAACGCCAGCAGCAAGACGATCATTGCCAGGTACAGCACGAATGGCCCGACCTGCGGAACGTAGTATTTGCCGGCGGTGTCGGCAACGCCGAGTAACAGAGCGGCGAGCAGCGTCCCCATGACCGAGCCGGGGCCGCCTACCACGACGACCAGCAGAAAGAAGGCCAGGTACTTCAGCGGGAAATACGGGTCCAGGCCCAGCACATTGACCCCCAACGCTCCCCCCAGACTGGCCAGTCCGCTGCCGATTGCAAAAGTGATCTGAAACACGCGGTCCACATGTATTCCCATGGCCTCGGCGGTGCGGTGGGCATCGACCGACGCACGGATCCGCGCTCCAAAACGTGTGCGCTCCAAACCGAAGACCAGCGCCAAGGTGATGAAGCCTCCCGCGGTGATGAGAAAGAGCCGATACCACGATAAATCGACGCCGCCGACGGAAACTTGCCCTCGAAGGGCCGCGGGCAAGGTCACGCGCTGCTGCCCCGGTCCCCAAAAATACGTCGCCGAGGCAACCGCCACGAAGATGATGCCGACCGTCAGCAGCACCTGCTTTAGATGGGTGCTGCGGTACAAGGGACGGTAGAGCGTGCGCTCGAGCACGAGAGAAACCACTGCGATGACGACAAACGCCAAGGGCAGGCAGGCAGCAAAGCTCCATCCGGCCCGATTCATCAGCGTGACCAAGAGGTAGCCGCCCAGCATCGCGAATACCCCGTGCGACAGGTTGATAAAACCCATCAACCCGAGCGTCACCGACAGTCCCACCGAAATCAGGAACAGCAGCGAGCCATAGGCCAGACCGTCGAATAAGACCCCAAGAAAGCTCAGCACGGCAGGCACCCGAACCGTCGCCCGCCGGGGCGGTGCCAAGCGCCTGCCACCGCCCGCACGGCGCTCGCCGCGGTCCCCAGCGGCACGCTACTTTCCGGGATCCTTGACCATGGGGAAGGTCTCAAATTCGACGTTATAGATCTTGCCGCCGACTTTCTTGGCTTCGCGTACGTACACGTTTTGCACGATGTCGCGCGTGTCGGCGTCAATCAGAATGGGACCGCGGGGACTGGTCCATTTCATGCCGCGCAGCACCTGCATCGCCTTGTCGCCATCGATATTGCCGTTCAGCTTGCGAATCACCTCGTAGATCGCTGCCATGCCGTCGTAGCCGCCGACGGCCATAAAATTGGGTCGCTGCGTCGAGTTGATTTTCGCGTACTCGGCCAAAAACGTCGCATTCTCCGGCGAGTCGTGCGCTACCGAATAGTGGTGCGTCGAAATCACTCCGAGTACATCGTCGCCCAGCGCGTTGATCACACCGTCATCGACCACGTCCCCGGTCGTGATCAGCTTGATCCCGGCATTGGCCAGGCCGCGCTCCGTATAGGCTTTCATGAATCCGACAGCCAGTTCGCCCGCGGGCACAAAAACGAACAGCGCCTGCGGCTTGGCATCCTTAATTCTTTGCACGAACGGGCCGAACTCGGGATTGACCAGGGGGATGCGCGCCTCGCCGACAATTTCTCCGCCAAGTTTGGTAAAGGCGTTCTTGAAAGTTTTTTCTGCGTCGATCCCCGGGGGATAGTCCGCGACCGCCGTATAGACCTTTCGCAGTCCGCTCTTGTAGGCCCATTGCGCCATCGGCTCCGTTACCTGCGGCAACGTAAACGACACACGGGCAATGTAGGGCGATTTGGTGGTAATGATCGACGTGGCCGCATTCATGATGATGGTCGGCTTCTTGGCTTCCGTCACGATCGGTGCCACGGCCAGCGCGTTGGGGGTTAACCCAAAGCCGGCGATGAAATCGACCTCATCCTGGACGATCAACTCCTGGGCAAGGCGTTTGGCAACGTCGGGGGCGGGTCCCGTCGTATCGCGAATGATGAGTTCAACTTTTTTGCCGGCAACCGTGTCGCCATTTTGTTTCATGTAGGCCTTGGCCCCGGTGGTGATCTGTTGACCAAAAGACGCGAAGGTCCCGGACATTTCCACCAAGATGCCGACTTTGATCGTATCTCCCGCCGCCGCCGCCGAACCGCAAAGCGCACTCAGCCAAACGGCAGCGACGGCGCTAACGAAGCGCAGGAACGTCTTCATCCTTTCTCCCCCTTGTAATTTGTTATCGATTGTTACACCGCACCGGCTCAGGCATCCCGCCCACGCGACATGTCAACCCCGGACCGAGAGCGCGTTCTCAAGCGGAGATAAGCGGCGCGGCTTGCTGACGCAACGCTCCAGTTTGGGCGCATTGGGCTCGAAGTTTAAATCTCTGGATCTTTCCGGTGGCGGTTTTTGGTAGCTCGTCGACAAAATAGATCCAGCGGGGGTATTTGTACGGCGCAATCATGGACTTGACGTGTACTTTCAGTTCTTCCTTCAGATCATCGCTCGCCGCATGGCCCGGCTTCAGAACGACCATTGCCGCGGGTTTGACAAGACCTTCGGTGTCTTCGCAGCCCACTACGGCCGCCTCCAGAACCGCGGGATGCGAAATCAGGGCCGACTCCACTTCGACCGGCGAGACATAAATGCCGCTGACCTTCAACATGTCGTCGCTGCGTCCCGCGTAGATATAGTAGCCCTCCGCATCGACGGCGAATTTGTCCCCACTGCGCACCCAAGCGCCGCAAAACGTGGCACGAGTCTTTTCTCGGTTATTCCAGTAGCCAAGCGCGCTGGAAGGGCCGCACACCTGCAGTTCGCCAATCTCGCCCGGCGCAACGGCCGTGCCCTGCTCGTCGACAATACGCAGCTTGTACCCGGGCACTGCCTTGCCCGAGGAACCGTAGCGCACTTCGCCCGGCCGGTTGGACAGGTACATTTGCAGCATCTCCGTCGAACCCAATCCGTCCAGAATATCAACGCCGAAGTGCTCGCTCCAGCGTTGACCGACGTGCGGCGGCAGCGCTTCTCCCGCGGAAACGCAGCGGCGCAGCCGAAGCTCCTCGCGCTGCGGTAGGTCCGCGCTCGCCAGCATCGCCGCGTACAGCGTCGGTACGCCGTAAAAAATCGTCGGCCGATAACGGCGCAGAGTCGCAAAAACGTCGGCGGGCTTGGCCCAGGAGGAGACCAGGACCGCGGTTGCGCCAACGGCGAGGGGAAAGGTCAGCGAATTGCCAAGTCCGTACGCGAAAAACAGCTTGGCCACGGAATACACGACGTCGGTTTCTTCGATACCGAGCACCGGGCGCGCGTAATGCTCCGCGGTCTGGATCAGGCTCGAGTGCGCGTGCAACGTCCCTTTGGGAGCGCCCGTTGATCCCGAAGAGTAGAGCCAGAAACACACATCGTCCGACGTCGTCGGCGCCGCTTGAAATTCCGGGCTGGCGGACGCCAGCAGTTTGTCAAAGGAACCGTGCCCGTCTTGCTCGCCGCGGGACACGATGACATGCTTAAGAAAGGGCATGCGCGCCAAAAGTGGCGAGAACTTGGGCAGCAGCCCCGCCGAAACGATCAGTGCCTGCGCGCGACTATCGCGCAGCATGTGCTCGTAGTTATCCGTCGACAGCAGGGTATTGGATGCCACCGGTACGATGCCGGCCTTGATGCAGCCAAGAAAGGCGACCGGAAAATCGATCGTGTCGTTCAGGCAAACAAGAACACGCTGCTCCATCTGCAGTCCAAGACCGGTCAGGGCGTTGGCGCAGCGGTTCACGCGACGACTCAACTCCCCGTAGGAGTAGCTGCCGGCATCGTCAAAGTACGCAATCTTTTCGGCGCGACCCGCCAGGAGGTTACGCTCGAGCAGGTCGTAGGCCGCGTTGTAGTCGCGCGGGATTCTGACATTTGGAGGGCTGACCGAATGATCGGCGGAGCTCAGTTCGGGCATTGTCGTTACTCCTGCGAGTCGAGTTTAAGCAGGCTGTCCTGCCGCCGCGCCGGCAAGCTGTCGAATCAAGCGCCGTGCGAGCACGGGGACGACACGGCGCCGATAGGCGGCGCTCGTAAGCGCGGTTTCCATCGGACCGGTCTGCTGGCGCAGGAGCTTGGCGAGCCGGGCCTCATCGTCGGGCGCCACGCGCCAGACGCCATCCAGCTCCCCGATCATCAGTGGTCGAGAATCCGTGCCGGTCGTTGCGATTCGCAGATCCGTGATTGTGTCGCCATCGACGCGCAACGCAACGGCGACCCCGGCCAAGGCAAAATCAATCGCGCCTCGAATGCGCAGTTTTTCATAGCCCGAACGCAAACCGGGCAGCGCGGGCACATGCACCGCGACCAGCAGCTCCTCGGGTGCCAGCGCAAGATGCGCCATACCGTCGTCGGAATACATCTGCGCAAGGGGCACTTGGCGACTACGCGCGGGGCCGGCAATGTGTGCCACCGCACCCAGCACCATCAAGGCCGGCGCCAGATCCCCGCTATAGGCCGCGTAGCACCGATCGGCTTTGGGTGCGACGCGGCAGGCATCGCCCGCGATTTTCATGCAGTACTCGTTGGCGCTGCGCCACGGCTCGCTTTGGTTGTAATAGCGGCAGCGGGTGTCCAGGCACAAATTGCCTCCCACCGTGCCGGCAGACCGATGCGTCGGGCCCGCGACGGAAAGTGCGGCTTGTGCCAGAGCGGCATGATGGGTATGCACTGCGGGATGCGCGGCCAGCGCCTCCAGTGTTACTGCCGCGCCGATTCGCAATCCGCCCGCATCGGCTTCGATGCGTCGCAGTTCGGCGATCGCCGACAAGTCGATCAACGTGTCGCTTGCAACCAGGCCTCGACGCATATTGGCAAGCAGATCGGTGCCGCCCGCCAAAAAGCGCGCACTTTTCGCGCCGGCGCGGGCGGCGATCGCATCGGCAACGCAAGTCGGCCGCAGCAACTGAAATACGGGCATCGCTTCCATCAGTTCGGCACTCCTTCCAAGGCCTTGGCCGCCACCGCGGCGCGAACCGGGCGCTTGCGCCCGGCCATGCCATCGAGTATTCGGTCCGGCGTCAGCGGCAGTGCGTTGAAAGTAACGCCCGTGGCGTTTTGCACCGCGATAGCCAGTGCCGCGACCATACCGGCAAGCGGACCTTCGCTACCCTCCTTGGCGCCAAAGGGTCCGTTCGGATCCATGCTTTCGACAATCGCCACTTCGATGTCCGGAGAGTCGACGCTCGTGGGTACGCGGTACTCGAGGAAATTGGCGGCCGTGTGTTTGCCGTCCTTGTTGTATTGCGTTTGTTCGCACAGCGCCTGCGCCATTCCCATCCAGACGGCGCCCTGCACCTGTCCCTCCAGCGACAAGGGATTGATGGCGTACCCGCAGTCCATCGCGGCCCAGACCTTCTGCACTTTGACCGTGCCGAGCTCCTGGTCCACATCGACCTCCACCCCGATGGCGGCGTACGAAAATCCCATGGTCGAACCGACGGCGCCGCCGCGTTGTTTGCCACCCTGGAACTCGACGGGGCAAGTGAAAGTGCCCTTGGTTGTTATCGTCCCCGTGTCCACGAGCGCTTCGGCAACGACCTCGTTAAAGGGGATCGAACCTCCGTCGTCCCCCGCGGCCCGGTAGACCTCACCGTGACATTCCACCTGTTCGGGCGGCACTTTGAGCCGCTTGGCGGCAGCCTTTACCAAAATGAGCTTGAGGTTCTCCGCCGCCTGGATTGCGGCGTTACCGCACATGAAGGTCACGCGCGAGGAATACGAACCGTTGTCCTTCGGAGTGATGGCCGAATCGTTGGCAATAACACGAACACGCCGGTAGTCGATCCCCAGTATCTCCACCACTGCCTGCGTCATGATGGTCGAGGAGCCCTGTCCGATATCGGAGGCGCCGGTCAAGATGGTCACCCCGGCGTCAAAGTCGAGCTTCAGAAGGACGGTAGCGTGCGGCTCGCCGGTCCAGTGCACCGGTTTCGCCGCGCCACTGACGTAATGCGAGCAGGCAATTCCCAGACCGCGGCCACGCGGCATGTTGTCCTTGCGATCCCGCCAGCCGCTGGCGCGCTCGACCTTGTCGATGCATTCGGGCAGTCCGTAGGACAGCACCTTCAGGCCGTTGATGGTTTCGGTGGGAGCGCGCAGCAGGTTCTTGCGCCGCACTTCGAGCGGATCGAGCCCCAGTTCCCGCGCCATGCGGTCCAACAGGCATTCGAAGGCATAGCGCGTGTTGACCGTACCGTGGCCGCGCATGGCGCCGCACGGCGGCGTATTGCAGTAAACCCGGTAGCCGTCGTACTTGACGGCGGGAATATCGTACAAGCCGTTTAGCAGCGCGCCCGCGTACAAAATCGTGACAATGCCGTATCCACCATAGGCACCACCGCGCATGGCCACTTCGAGATGGCACGCCGTCAGACGACCGTCGCGTTTCATCCCGATCTTCATGCGCACGTCGCTTTCGGGACGGCCGCGGTGCGTAAGGAAGGTTTCTTCCCGTGAAAGTTTCATTTTCACGGTTCCGCCGACCGCGCGCGCCAGCAAACCGCAGACGATTTCGAAGTTCAACGTCTCGGTGCGTGCGCCAAAGCCGCCGCCTACGAAGGGCTTGATGACACGGATGCGCGAAGTATCCATCTGCAGGCACTGCGCAAGCATCAAGTGGACGTAATAGGGAACCTGCGTCACCGAATGCACGGTCAGGTGGTCGCGCTCCGGGTCGTAGCTTGCCAGACAGGCATGCGGCTCCATGTGCGCGTGCGTGACTTCGGAGGCGTGAAAGACCTCCTCGCGCACCAGATCGGCCGCCGCAAACCCCGACGCGACGTCGCCAAACTCGTGGTGCACTTCCCGCTCCAGATTGCCCTTTCGGTTCTCGTGCAGCAAAACGGCGGATTCGGCACGCGCCTGCGCGGCCGTGAAATATGCCGGCAGCTCGCGCACCTCCAAGCGGATCAACTTGAGCGCTTCGGCCGCGGTGGCGTCATCGACCGCGGCAACGGCCGCAACCGGCTCACCGAAATAGCGAACCTTCTCGCGCGCCAAGGGGTATTCGTTCTGCGCGATGGGCAAGATGCCGTAGGTCTTGTCACAATTCGCACCCGTGATAACCCCGACGACGCCCGGCAGCTTAAGTGCCTCGGAGACGTCGACGCGAAGAATCTCGGCATGCGCGTACGGGCTGCGGTAGATGCGGCCCGCCAGGGCGCCGGGTGCAAACAAATCGGCCGTGTAGCGCGCTTGCCCCGTTACCTTCTCGATGCCATCGACCAACGGGATACGTTCGCCTGCGCCTTTGAACCTGGTCTGGGTCATTTGCCTGCTCCTTGCGCAGTTGCACGAGCCGCGGCGGCGGCCTGGACGGACTCGATGATCTTCGTATAGCCGGTACAGCGACACAGGTTACCCGACAGCGCCGTTCGGATCTGTTCGGCCGACGGATCGGGCACGCGGCGCAACAAGGCCTCGGCCGCCATGATCATGCCGGGCGTGCAAAAGCCGCATTGCGTTCCGAGCTTTTCATTAAATGCCTGCTGCAGAGCCGACAAGCGGCCGCCGCTAGCAAGCGACTCAATCGTTTCGATGTTCCGGCCCGCCACGCTGGCCGCAAGCGTCAGGCAGGCCAGCCGCGGCGCCCCATCGACAAGGACCGTGCACGCACCACATTCGCCGCCGTCGCATCCTTGCTTGGTTCCCGTCAAATGCAGTACTTCGCGCAGGTAGTCGACGAGCAGCAGGTTGTCGGCCACCGCGCTCTCGCGCAACCGCCCATTGACTCGCATCGCAATAACATTCTTCACCGCATCGGCTCCTTGCTCAGGCGTGTTTCAGCTTTCGGCTGTCAGCAACTGCTCGAACTTGCGCTGGAGTTGTTCTTTTGTTTCGACGCGCTCGGGATTTGGAATGATGCATTCGACGGGGCACGCATCGATGCACTGGGACTCGGCGAAATATCCGACGCATTCGGTGCACTTATCCGAATCGATGACATAGACCGGATCACCCGCCGAAATCGCACTATTGGGACATTCGGGTTCACAAGCCGCGCAGTTGACACAGTCTGCGTTAATCATCAAAGCCATGATGCGCTCCCAGAGCCGGTTGTTCAATCGTCCAGATATCCCCGCCATTGAGCAGGCGGCCCAGATTTCCGCGCCCCTTGCTCGTGCACGCCTGTTCGTGCAAGCGGCTATTCATTTCGTCGTACGCAGGCTCGATCACAGCCCGGAAAACGCCCAAAGGCACCGGAAATTGCGGCGCGGGCAGCTGGGCCAGCAGTCCGGCCAGCACGGCGTGCGCCTGCCTCTCGTCGTGCACCAGCAAGTCGGCTTTCGTTACCCCGGCCTCCCCCAGTCGCACGACCTGCGGTTCGAGGCCGCACAATCGAATGCCTCGGTCCTTTTCCTTCCCAAACACCAGGGGCTGACCCTGTTCGAGCACCAGGCGCGCATCGTTTCGGGTCGCCTTATCGGTAATTGCGCGATACGCACCGTCGTTAAAGACCATGCAATTTTGCAGGACCTCGACAAACGCGGTACCCCGGTGCGCGGCCGCGCGCGCCAACACCTGGCCCATGAGCGCCAGATCGTTGTCGACCGTTCGCGCCACAAAGCTCGCGCCGGCGCCCAGGGCCAACGCCACCGGATTAAACGGTCGGTCGATGCTGCCCGCCGGCGTGCTCCGAGTTTTCTTACCTTGCTCCGACGTCGGCGAATACTGTCCCTTGGTCAAACCGTAGATCCGGTTGTTCAGCAAAATAATCTTGACATCGACGTTGCGGCGCATCGCATGGATGAAGTGGTTGCCTCCGATTGCCAGCGCGTCCCCGTCGCCTGTGACGACCCATACCGACAATTCGGGTCGTGCCAGTTTCAGGCCGCTGGCAATGGCTGGCGCGCGCCCGTGGATGCCGTGCACCCCGTAGGTGTTCATGTAATAGGGAAAGCGACTCGAGCAGCCGATTCCCGAAATGAAAACGAAATTCTCGCGTGCAATGCCCAACGTGGGCAGCAACTGCTGCAGTTGCGCCAGCACCATGTAGTCGCCGCATCCCGGACACCAGCGCACATCCTGATCGGACTCAAAGTCCTTCTTGGACAGCGCAGCGGTGGACACGGTTGGGCTCACGATGGTTCTCTCAGCACAGTTCAAGCACCCGGTCGATGATCTCGGACACCTTGAAGGGCTTTCCCTGGACTTTGTTGAGCTGCACCACATCGCGCAGATACCGCTCGCGCAGCAGCTTGGCGAGCTGTCCCATGTTCAGCTCGGGCACTAGGACCGTTTTGAAACGCTGCAGGACCTCACCCAGTCCGTTGGGCATCGGGTTTAGATGTCGCAGATGCAGGTGCGCAACCAATTTGCCGGCGGCGGCCGCCGCCGCGCGAGCTTGCGCAACCGCGCCGTAGGTGCTGCCCCAGCCGACGATCAACAAATCACCCGATTCGGGTCCTTCGAGGGCCGGTGCTGGCAGATCCTTGGCGATGCCTGCGACTTTGGCCGCCCGGACCTCGACCATTCGCTGGTGGTTGAGCGGCGCGTGCGACAGCGCGCCGCTTAAAAAGTCCTTCTCCAGACCGCCGATACGATGCTCCAGGCCGGGTGTTCCGGGCCGCACCCACGGCCGCGCCAGATGTTCATCGCGCCCATACGCCTGGAATCCCGAAATCTTGGTGCGGAACCGAACTTCCAGTTTGGGAAGACGGTCGGCGTCGGGAATCAACCAAGGTTCGGCGGCGTTACCGATGCCGCCATCGGATAGCAGGACCACCGGGGTCATGTATTTAACTGCGATACGAAAGGCCTCCAACGCGCAGTCAAAGCAGTCGGCCGGCGAGGCTGCGGCGATCACCGGCAGGGGGCATTCGCCATGGCGCCCATACACAGCCTGCAGCAAATCGGACTGTTCGATCTTGGTCGGAAGACCCGTCGATGGACCAGCCCGCTGGACATTGACGATTACCAGGGGCAGTTCCAACATCACGGCCAGTCCCAGCGCCTCGGTCTTGAGGTCCATGCCGGGGCCGGAGGTGCTTGTCACGGCAAGCGAGCCTCCATAAGCCGCTCCGATGCACGCGCAGATGCCCGCAATCTCGTCTTCGGCCTGAAACGTCGTGACGGCAAAGTGCTTCAGACGCGCCAGTTCGTGCAAGATGTCCGTTGCCGGCGTGATGGGATAAGAGCCCAGGAATACCGGCATGTTGGAAATTTCGGAAGCGGCCACGATCCCCAGCGCGATTGCGGCGTTGCCCGTGATACTCCGATATCGTCCCGGTTTGAGGTTTGCCGCACGAACCCGAAAGCCGGTGTCGAAAAGCTCCGTCGATTCCGCGTAAGCGAAACCGGCACGCAGCGAAAGGGCGTTGGCCTCCGCCAACTCCGGCCGGCCGGCAAATCGTTTCCGGATGTCGGCAATCTCCCTGTCCAACGGTCGACTGTACAGAGACAACATTAGGCCCAGAGCGAAGTAGTTCTTGCACCGTTGCACGTCCTTTTTCGGAAGTCCGGTCGTGCGCAAGGCCCTTTCGTTCAGGCCCGAGATGTCGATGCGGACCAAGCGGTAATCCTCGAGCTCGCCGTCGGCGAGCGGATCGGCCCGATAGCCCGCTTTGGCAAGATTGGCCGCTGTAAACGCACCACTGTCGGCAATGATCATTGCGCCGTGCTTGACGTCGGGCAGATTGCTCTTGAGCGCGGCCGGGTTCATCGCCACAAGCACATCGACCTCATCACCTGACGTGTAGACCGGCCCCGAGGAATACTGGATCTGGTAGCCCGATACGCCGAACAACGTTCCAGCGGGCGCCCGAATTTCCGAGGGGTAGTCTGGGTGCGTCGCAAAGTCCAGTCCTGCCACGGCCACCGCCTTGGAGAATTCGGTTCCGGCAAGCTGCATACCGTCGCCCGAATCTCCTGCAAAGCGAATCACAACGTTGTCGAGCTCCTCGACGTGGCGTCCGCCCGTTGCCTTTTGGTTTTGCTCCCGGCCGCAAACCGGGTCGGCCAGGCGACAGGCCGAGCCTTCGGCTTGCTCGGTGAGCAGACGCATCATTTCGGACAAGACGCCCTCCTTCGGGGAAAAATGCCGCTCGCACCCGCGGTCCATGCCGCCTGCGCCCGGTTTGCCCTTGCGACTTCGGGGGTGGCTGCGGCGGCAATTAGTTGGAGTTCACACTATTTTCCGTCCAACAATTTGACCCTGATCAAAAGTTCGCGTCGCGTCAAAAATAACCGGCGCGGCAAGAGCGTCCACCGCTGGGTTGTGTAACGCGGTAGCTCAAAGACGATGCCAAGCAACTGGATTGTTGCGCAGCACAACTTGCCCTGCCGGCGCTCGACTGGGCCGCCGAAAAGCGAAGTCGGCCGTGCTCATTGGTGCGCCGCTTTGTGCATGGCACGGCGCAGCGCCCATGCAAAACCCCAGACATTGCGCGCGAGCGCAAGTTGTGAGGCCAAAAGCAGCGCGGCGGCCAACCGGGCAAGATCCGGCACAAAGGCGGCCAGAGCCACGGCGGCCGCGGCAAGCCACTGCAACCCGACCTGGACGATTTGGCCCCGCTCGCCCGGAGCGCGATCCAGGCGCCAGCCTCCCCCAGCGGCGGCCAGATGCAAGCTCGCAAGAAAGGGAAGAATCCGCAGCAGCATTGCGCCGATCAACGTCACGAAGACCCCCAATACCGCCTGCGCGCCAAAGGCCAACTCAAGCGCCTGAGCGGGCGGCGCATGGGACAAAACCAAGCTTCCAACCAACAGCGCGACCGCGATCAACGACGAAATCATTGCCAGCTGCCACCCGATGAGGGTTGCGTCGCGTCGCGGGCGGCGACGATGCGCAAATCGGGAAAGTGTCGCGGCGGCAAACCCGCAAGCCAAGAGGCCGGCGAGCACGGCGCCACTGCGCATCGCCCACGATCCGTCCAGGTACGCGCAGCCCGCCAGAACCAGCGCCAGCGCCAGGCCCGCCAGATACGCATTGGCAAGCCTCGGGTAGGCCGGTGTCATGTAGAACATGGGCACAAACTGCAGTGCAACTGCCGCCACCAGCGGCAGGCCCCAGCCGGCAAAGGCCCACGTTGCATGCAGGTCGATCAAGATCGCGACATCGCCGACCGACTCGCCGCCCGACAGGATCCATGCCAGCATGAAGCCGGCTGCGACCGTGCCCGCAAGTCCGAGCAACGCCAGCGCCAACAGTCGCGCCGACTCGGCGCCCAGCCGAGTGCGAACTAGCCCCGGCAAGCTCGCTGCAATCAAGACCGCAACGGCCCCGCCCATCAGCATGGCTCCGACAACGAGCAACGTGGAACTCGCAGCAAACTGCCCCAGCATCCCCTGCACCAACAACACAGCTCCGAGCGTCAGGCCCACGTGAGTGATGCCGGCCACGGGCGCCGGGTACGCGATCACCACGCCCCCCACCACGGGCATTACCTGCCACAGCGCCCCGATCATTGCCTGCAACATGAATCCCGCGGTAAAGCAGTGCAGCGCCGCAAGCGCCACCGGGTGCCAGCGCGATTGCAACGCGTCGGCGCCGGCCCAAAACAGCAAGGCGGCTCCGGCGATGCCGAACAGGGGCGCCGTCAGCATGAATCGAAGCGGGATCGAAAGTGGCGGTGCTTGACGAAAGTCGAGCATCTGGCGGCGTCCTACGGGAAAAACGCAAGCGCCGCACCCGAGCGCCAGGCTTCCGAACGTACGGCAAACGAAATTGCCGGCCAGGCAACGACCATCGTCTTCGCGCGCCGCACGCCATTGCGAGTCGCGGCAAAAGGGCCTTTCGTTCCGCGAATCGAGCTCACGGCGCGATAGCAGCAAGCCAGCACCGATCGATGCCAACTCGCGCAACGCTCCCCGCTACCCGCGCGATTCGCCCCGAACGGATCCGGCCGCGTGCGTCGATTCCGCGCCCTGCGCTCACGCCGCACCACGGGGTGGGGCCGGTTGTACAAGCGCACGCGCGATCTGCTCCCCGTGGTCCTGCAAAAAGCGGTCGCACATGGGATACAAGATTTGCTCTTCCTTGATGTTGTGGCTCTGCAGCATCGAGAACAAGAGATCTACGCTTTGGGCGGCTTGGGCAAACTCGCCGCGCGCAATCTGATTCTGCACTTGGTCGCACAGATCCCGCACCTGCGCGTGCTCGGAGCGCATAACCGAAACCGGTCCGCTGCCGCCGGGGAACACGGCCTCGAGCGCAGGAAACAGCGTTTGCTCCTCGGCGTCGAAATGTCCTTCGAGTTGCAGGCGAAAACGCGCAAACGCCTTGTCGCTTTCGGCGCCGGCTTTTGCCATGAGTTTTTTTTCGACACTGGCCAGGTTTTCGTCGCATGCGCGATGATCGGCGGTGAACGCTTGCTGAATGGTGGTCATAGCGTATCTCCTCGAACCCGCGGATTCTCCCGGCGTGCTGCCGCCAGGAAACCGGCGGCGGTGAGAGCGCGATGTCGCGAGTCCCGCCTTCCCTTGCCCGCACGCATCGCACAGCAACGGATCTTGCCGTTTGCGACCGTTGGCTGCGCCTCGAAACGATCCCGGCGGAGGCAAATAACCAAACAATACCGGCCGCACACTACCCAACGCCAGCAATTCGCGGACCCGGTCGCCGTGCCTCTTGGTTGCTGCAACAAATACGTTTGGCAAGCTTGCTCGTGGACGGTGGACGGGACCATGAACTGCCGCCTTTCACTCGGCACCGATGTGGCGTTTGAATTCGGACAAGGCGAGAACTTCGGGATGGTGACAGCGACGCCGGTCGGCTTCGGGGGCCGACAGAGGCACACAGGGCGCCATGCTGCGACGAGACTCGACACACAGACGCTGATAGGTTGCGGTCGCGTCGAGCTTCCACGACAGTTCCTGCTCGGTAAGTTGCCGCACGATCTTCGCGGGCACGCCCATCGCGAGGCTGGCGGCCGGGATCTGGCTTTGCGCCGCCACGAACGCCGAGGCGGCGACGATCGCGGATTCCCCAACGACGGCGTAGTCCATAACGACCGCGTTCATACCGACAAGCACGTTGCGGTGCAAGGTACAGGCGTGCAGGAGCGCACCATGCCCGATGTGCCCATTTTCTCCAATCGTGGTATCGGTGCCCGGAAACCCGTGCACGACGACGGTGTCCTGGATGTTGGAACCCGCACCGATGACGATGCGTCCCAGGTCGCCGCGCAGCGATGCGCAGGGGGCAACGTAGACGCCGGCACCGATGATCACGTCGCCGATTACAACCGCGCTCGGGTGCACAAAGGCGCTCGGGTCAATTGCCGGCACGACGCCATCAAACGAATAGATCTGCGCCATAGTGGGAAGTCACCCCATGTCCGAATCGCCGTCCGGCGCAGAAAAAGCGTCCAGCCCCGAACCGCAAACGATCCCGATACGATCATCAAACATCATGATTTGGGTTTGGCCAGGACCTGCTCCGCAAAGCGCTCATCGAACAGCGCTCCGCCAGCAACCAGCTGCCGATATTTGATAAAGTCGATCACGTCCTTGCCGGTCACCTTCTTCGCATCAAAGGCGTTAAACCCAAGCCAGGCCTCGTGGTTCATATTGGCCGCAAGCCAGTGGCG
>DASPTP010000029.1:0-26116 GCA_035623355.1 Burkholderiaceae bacterium
CGCCGGGCGTAGGGCGTGGCCAAAAATGCGCAGGTGTAGCCCACGTCCATAATGTCCACCAGTTCCCCGAGCGGAGCGCGCTGTGCCGCTTCGTTAAGCAGCAGATCGAAGTCCTTCAGGCCGGACGCCGCCCGGGTCTTCAGGGGCCCCGGAGAAATCGCGTGCACGCGAATGCGCTGCGGCCCAAGCTCGAAGGCAAGGTAACGGGCACAGGCTTCGAGCGCCGCCTTCACCGGTCCCATGACGTTGTAGTTCGGCACGACCTTGTTAGCTCCGTAGTAGCTCATCGTCAGCATCGTGCCGCCATCTTTCATGAGCGGCGCCGCCAAGCGCGCCATGCGCACGAAGGAATGGCAGGAGATGTCCATCGCACGGGCAAAACCGTGGCTCGAGCAATTCAGCAGCCCGCCTTGCAGATCTTCCTTTGGCGCCCAGGCAATCGAGTGCACGAGTATGTCCAGACTCCCCCACTCCTTTTCGATGCGTTTGAAGACCGCCTCGAGTTCGCTTTCGCTCGAGGCGTCAAACGGCATGAAGATGGGCGCTTTGAGGGCTTGTGCAATCGGCTCGACGTGAGGTTTTGCTTTTTCATTGAGATAGGTGATCGCGAGCGTCGCCCCGACCTCGTGAAACGCCTTCGCGCAGCCGTACGCGATCGAATGCTCATTGGCGATCCCGGTGACAAGCGCTTTGGCGCCACTGAGGATCGGGCGGGGTTGATTGACTGTCATGACCAGGTCTCCTTCAATCCAATTTCATGTGCGGCACCGAATCCGGTACGACCAGCTGTGCTTCCGTAGCATCAAGAACCTCCTGTACCGAAACTCCCGGCGCGGTTTCCACGAGCGTTGCCCGGCCGCGGCCAAAGGAAATGACCGCAAGTTCCGTCACGACAAGATCCACCGGCCGAACGGTAGTGAGCGGCAGCGTGCACTTGGGAACGATCTTGGATTTGCCCTTGGCCGTGTGCTGCATGGCGACAATCACGCGCCGCGCGCCGGTGGCCAAATCCATCGCCCCGCCCATGCCGGGCACCATCTTGCCGGGAATCACCCAATTGGCCAGATGTCCGTTGACATCCACCTGCAGCGCTCCGAGGACCGTCAAATCAAGATGTCCGCCGCGAATCAACCCGAAGGACATGGCGCTGTCAAAGGTGCACGCACCGGGCAGGGCACTGACCGGCCGACCGGCCGCGTCGGTGAGGTAGCGCACATGCATCCCGGGTTCCAGCACGGGTCCGGTGCCGATCAGTCCGTTTTCCGATTGAAAAAACACCCCGAGCGTCGCGGGGACGTAATTGGCAACGAGCGTAGGAATGCCAATACCAAGGTTTACCAGCATGCCCGGGGCCAGTTCCTGAGCGATACGTCGTGCGATTAAGTTTTGCGCGTCCATGGCGGTTATTCGTGGGCGATGACAAAATCGACCAGCGTGGCCGGCGTAACGACGTGGTCGGGTGAAATCATGCCAACCGGGACTATGTGCGTCGCGTCCACAATCACGGTCGAGGCCGCCATTGCGATCACCGGGTTGAAATTGCGCGCCGTTAGGGCATAGACGAGATTGCCGTAGTAGTCGGAAAGAAAGGATTCCACGAGAGCGAAGTCCGCCCGCAATGGGGTCTCGAGCAGGTACTGGCTTCCGTTGACATCGATCTTGCGCTTTCCGGCTTCCGCGTCGGTACCCACGCCGGTGGGCGTCAGGATGCCTCCGAGTCCGAATCCGGCCGCCCGGATGCGTTCGATGAGCGTGCCCTGCGGCACCAGCTCCACTTCGATTTCTCCCCGGATCATTTTTTGCTGCGTTTCCGGGTTCAATCCAATATGGCTCACGACCGCCTTGCGCACGGCCTGCGCGCTGATCAGTTTGCCGATGCCGATGCCGGGCATGGCCGTATCGTTGGCGATGACCGTCAGCCCCCGCTTGCGCTGGCGCACAATTTCGTCCATCAGCCGCTCGGGTGTGCCCACACCCATGAAACCTCCAATCATCAAGCTGGCGCCGTCGGGAATCTTCGCGACCGCCTGCTCGAGCGCCACGACCTTCACGATGCCACCGCCCCGATCGCGACGCGCGTATGCCACGCGATCATGAACTCTTCGTTGGTGGGAATAACCCAAACCGGTACCTTGCTCGTTGCCGTGCTGATGCGCGGGCCGCCCGCCAGATTGGCGGCCGGATCCAGATCTGCACCGAGCCACGCGGCATCGCGCACCACACGTTCGCGAATCGCGCTTGCGTGCTCCCCAATGCCGGCGGTAAAAACCAGTGCATCGATCCCCTGCATCGCCGCCACCAGCGAGCCCAGTTCGCGACCGATCCGGTACGTATACAGCTCCAGCGCAAAGCGCGCGCGTGGCTCCCCACTGGCCAGAAGCGCACGCATGTCGCTCGAGACACCCGAGACCCCGAGCAGCCCCGATTGCCGATAGATCAGCTCTTCGATTGCGCGCGCGTCCATCTTCAGCTCGTCCATCAGGTACAGCACTACCCCCGGATCCAGGCTGCCGCACCGCGTGCCCATTGGCAGTCCGTCGACCGCCGTAAAACCCATCGTGCTGGCAACGCTCCTGCCGGCAACGATCGCGCACATGCTGGCCCCGTTTCCCAGATGCGCCACGACGGTGCGACCCGCGGCAGCCCTCGGCGCAAATTTCGGCAGCACGCTGGCGATGTATTCGTAGGACAAACCGTGAAATCCGTAACGGCGCACACCGCGCGCCGTGATTGACGTCGGCAGCGCATAGGCCTGCGCCGTTTCGGGTTGCGTGCGGTGAAATGCGGTATCGAAACAGGCAACCTGCGGGATACCGGGCCGCAACTGTTCGATGATTTGGATCGGCTTTAGGTTGTGCGGTTGGTGCAACGGGGCGAGCGGAATTAGGGTTTTGAGCTCATCGAGGATCGCGGGTGTCACCCGCACGGGCCCCGAGAAGGTCTGCCCGCCGTGCACGACGCGATGCCCAACCGCAACCAGTCGATGTCCGCCGCTATGACTGCGCAGATAGTCCCCGATGTGCTCGATCGCGCCCTGATGACCCAGTTCGACGCCCGCGCCCCAGTCCTTGGTCACAACCTGGCCGTCGTTGCCAACCGCGCGAAAGTGCGGTTTCGTGTACAGACCTTCGACCTGGCCGCGCAAAATCGGCTCCGCCGTGTCGGCGTCGGCGCCGTACGCGCAGAATTTCAGACTCGACGATCCCGCGTTTAGTACCAAAATGGTGTCAGCCACGGAGTCACCCGATTGCCTTGCCGCCTTCGCGCCGCGCGCGGGCCACGAGCACCGCCACCGCGCAGGAAGCCAGCCGGGTGGTCACGGAATCGGCGCGGCTCGTAAGAATGACCGGTACCCGCGCACCCAAGACGATCCCCGCCGCGTCCGCACCGGCGAGAAACGACAGACTCTTGGCGAGCATGTTGCCGGCCTCAAGATCGGGCACGATCAGCACGTTGGCTCGTCCGGCAACCGGCGAATCAATCTTTTTGATCGCTGCGGCTTCCAGGTCGATGGCGTTGTCCAAAGCGAGCGGCCCGTCGACAAGCGCTCCCGTTACCTGGTGGCGGTCCACCATCTTGCACAGTGCGGCCGCCTCCACCGTGGACGGCACTTTGGGATTGACGGTTTCCATTGCTGAGAGGATCGCAACCCGGACTTCGGGAAACTGCAAGGCGTGGCCCAGATCGATCGCGTTTTGCAGTATGTCGACCTTTTCTTCCAGCGTCGGCGCAATATTGACCGCCGCATCGCTGATGATGAGCGCCTGTTCGTGCCGCGGCACATCCATGATGAAGCAGTGACTTATGCGCCGCGCGGTACGCATTCCCGCGTCGCGCTTTACGACGGCCCCCATCAGTTCGTCGGTGTGCAGACTCCCCTTCATCAGCGCCTCGACCTTACCTTCCCGAACAAGTTGCACGGCCAATGCGGCTGCGGCCTCGCTATACGGGGCATCGACAATCGGATACTTGGAAATGGCAAGCGAATACTGTGCGGCGATTGCTTCAATGCGCTCCCGCGGTCCAACGAGGATCGGTGCGATCAGCCCCATCTTGGCCGCCTGAACGGCGCCTTCGAGCGAACTTTGGTCGCACGGATGCACGACCGCGGTCGGCAGCGGCGGAAGGGTCTTGCAGTAGTCGATCAGGCGCTGGTACTTCGCGTGTTTGGTTTCCATCGGCGTTTCCTTGTACGAATCAGATGAGGTGTCGGTGGGCGCATTTCTCGTAGGTCATTAGCAACGAATCAAAACCCGTTCGCTGCTCCGCCCACTCGAGGGGCCCCGGGTCTTTCGCCCGATCGGCTTCAACTTGCCGAACGCGGGTTGCAGCGCACCCGGCCACGCACGCAAAAAAGCGCTCGGCCGGCAATGCGTTGCGCAATCGGGCCACCATCGCCACGGCGTTCGATGCAATGCGTCGATCGATCCTGTTCGACCGAGTTCCGGCCACCTTTCTTCGCTCCGCGGGCAGACGAACAGGCTTCGGATTGGGCGCGCGCCATCGGATCCCGAGCTTGGGCAACTGCGCGACGGCGATTCTGGACACACGAGGAAAGGTCGGAGCGCTTGCGAGCAAAGGACCACCGTCCAAAAAATCACTGTCCCAGAAACCGGCTCGCACCAGCAAGCGAATCGCCGACTTCCATCGTCCGTAGGATGCAAACGGAACAACGGCACCTACCCCGAGGGCGGACGCCGCAGCCCACACCTAGTGCGTCAACTTGGGAGCGAGGACCAAGCGAATGCGCTCGAGCATGGCCAACTGTCCCTCCGTCGGCCGGGTGCTTAACACGCGCTCGTCCGTCATCAGTTTCTCCAGGAGCCCAAGCAGCCGCTGCCGATCGGCGGGGTCGGCAAGCAACTTCGGCAGTGTCGCAATGGCCTGTTCCGGCTCGAAGCTGGCAATGATCTCCTGCTCACCGCGGATGCGTCGCCACTGTTCGATGGGCAGGGTCGGCAGATACTCCGAATATTCCTGCACGAGTTCCTGGCGCAAGGCGTAGCGGGCCAGCGGTAAGGGTTCGCCCTTGCGCGCAAGCAAAAAGGCTGTCCGAGCAATCGCTTCGGTGTAGCCGCCCTCGGCGATGGACGCGAGCGCATCCCTTACGATCGGCAGATTCCGCGCGTCCCCTGCCAAGCGCCCCGCTTTGGCCCCTTCGCTTCGCCGATCGGCCAGGTACAGCGAAAACAAGTTGGCGTAGGTGCCGAAGAAGGTGCCTTCGGTTCCGGCATCGCGCATTGCACGGTAGTAATCCAGCGAAGCGCTGATGAGATCCGATCCGGCCTGCTCGATCTTGCGCCAGGGGTGGTCCGCGTCCAAGGCCTGCCGGTTCGCTTTGACGGCACTGGCCGCCGACGGCAACCACGCAAGCCAAGGGTTGAGGTCGGAAAACGCCCACCGTTGAAAGCGCAAGGGATGAAACTCGCGCAGCATGCGCGCCGTGGCTTCGTTTGCCGTCGACTGCACGAGCGGTTGCGCAAACAGTTCATAGGCGTGCTGGTTGAATTCCGACACCTCGACCAATGCCTCAAACGGTTTTTCGTCCACGCGCTGAAAGCGGTTGAAGTACGCCGCGATGTCTTCGAGGCGAAACTCGCGGAACTCGACTTCGTATTCGACTGTGCCATCCGCCGCTTTGTGCTCCTTGATTGCCATGCCGTACAGACCGGGCGGAAACGACTCGATCGTTTTGAGCACGGATACGATCTGCGTGTGTTCCTTCTTGGCCACTTTGCCCGAGACAAAAATACCCAAATGGCCGATGTCCTGATGCATCAGGCCCACAATGACCTGACCTTGCGCCTTGATTTCCTCGGTGCTGCCGTACAGGTCCGCGACCCAATTAAATGCCTGCTGCGGTGGTGTGATGTTGTCGCCCAGCGAAGCGAACAAAATGATCGGCGATCGGATCTCGCGCAAATCAAAGGCCTTCCCGCCCGCGCCCTTGACCTCGCCCGACCAAAGCTTGTTGCCGACGAACAAATTCCGCGTGATCCATTCGATCTCTTCGCGATTCATCAGGTAGTACCCACCCCACCAGCGTTCAAACTCGAGAAAGCGCGGCGGCTCCGTATCGATGTTGGTGTACAGGTGACGGTACTTGTCCCAGAACGTATTGGCGGGATTCAAATTCTCAAAGTTCTGCACGAGATGCGCGCCGTCGAATTTGCCGTTTCCCAGATCCGCGGTTAATGACGCAAGCCAGGTGCCGCCGAGCATTCCTCCGGCGTAGCGCATCGGATTGTCGCCCTCGCCTTCGCTCCACGCGCCGCTCCAATACGACATCGGGGCGCCGTTGATTACGATCGGCCCGGTGTCCTCCGGGCTCGAGCTGGCGACCATCATCGCGGCCCAGCCACCCTGGCAGTTTCCGACGATCGCGGGCTTCGGGCTGTTCGGATGCAAAGAGCGCACTTTCTTGACGAACTGCTGCTCGGCGGCACAAACATCCAGCAGGGTCTGCCCGGGTTCGGGATCCCGAAAAAAGACGACGAAATACACGGGATGCCCCGCGCGCAGCGCAACGCCAACCTGCGAGTCATCCTTAAAGCCGCCAATGCCAGGGCCGTGACCCGCGCGCGGATCAATAATCACGTACGGACGCCGGTTGGCGTCGACCGTCACGCCCTCGGAGGGTCGAATTCGCAGCAGGGCGTAGTTCACCGGCCGATCAAACTGGCGACCGTCCAGAACGGTCTCATAGTCGAAATGCAGCACAGGCGTCAGTCCCTGCGCATTGCGTTCGACAAATTCGTTGCCGCGCTCGCGCAGCGCATCCCAGAACAGGACGGTACGCTGGGTCATATCGACCGCGTACTGCCAGGCGTTCCACGGTGTAAACGATGCCCAGAGTGCGGGAAGCGACGCAAAAGCGTCGCCGTTTCCGTTGACGGCGGTGCGAACCCGCTCGCCGAGATGCTCCTGTGCGATTTTGGTGCGCTTGCTCAATAACCGCGTAATTTTTTCGCCGATTTCCTGGCTGCGTGCAAGTTGAGTTCCTGCATCCATTTCGTAGACCTCGTACTCGGAGAATTCGTGTTTTCCTGCTGGGAGAAACGCTCAACGACCCGCGGCGGTTTCGGGGCTCGCGCACCGATGGCGCTTAGGTAACGCAACGCGAGCCACCCTCCCTGCGCACCAATACCGGCAAAGCGCCCGCCAGGCAAACCCGTCCATTTTGACGGGGGATGGTTACGCGGATATGTAACGCACCTTGCTCATCGGTGCCTCTTGCGCGAGCATCCGGCACCTGCCGGTGTCCGCCGTTGGAACGCTGTCCTCTGAGGCATCACCAGATAAAAAATAGCCGAAAAAAAACCTTCGCCGCGTCTCGACGCAAGATCCGAACTGATTTGCATCAATGCGCCTCGAATCGGGAGCGACTGGGGCTGGCGCGAAAGCCGGCATCCACCGTCACGAGCTCGGGATTCTTAAGAATCGGGCGTCAGCCGATATCGGCCCGGGTTCTTGGTACTCCGGCCATTTTCTCGCTACCGGGCTTCGGTCAAGGCGGCGATATTACGTTTGTGCGCCCCGACCCGGTTCACTGGCTTCAACCTCCCAGCTTCATGACGACGACAATGAGCGCAACGCCGAGCACGGCCATGGCCAAACCGGTTCGCAGAGGTTTCGCGTGCCCGGCAGACCGCCCCAGCGCGAAGCCCGCGAAAAAGAGCATCACGACAGTGACCGCGCGCGATGCGTGCATCGCGCGAATCGGATCGCCAATCAGCAAAAACGGCAGAACCACAGGGAACGTGGCGATCACGACGAGCAAGAAGATACCGAATGCTTCGGCATAGTCTCTCGGGCCCAAAAGCGAACGGCCCTCAAAACGCAACGCGAGCAGGCGCCGTCGCATGCCTTCCACTTCGTCGGACCCGACGATCGCGGCGATATGCGGTGGAAGCGCCTCGGTGATCAAACGATGCGCCGTCTGCACCTCGGTGCCGATCACCTGCTTGGCGATCACCCGGTTGCGCGTTCGTTCCGTTACCGTTCCAACGAGGTACATGACAGCGTCCACCAGCCCCCAGGCAAGATTGCAGCCAATCGCCGCGATCGTCGCCGTATGGACCTGCTCGTGTCCGGCCGACGCGATGGACATCGAACCGACCACGGTCACCGCCATGATCAAACCAAACAGGATCTCCGAGATCCGATCAATGGGGTCGAGCAGTTGCTCGCGCTTTTCGCCTGCCATGTTGAATCTGCCTGAGATCGAACGCGCTTCGAGGGGGCCGAGTACCCCCTGCTCCACTTGCCTTCCTTATCGTAAAAACCTTCGCGCACCAGCGCGTGGTGGAGTCCAAGTCGGCAGCAAAAATGGTGCACGGCTTGCCCTTGCGGCCTTCGGAACGCGCAAGGACTACGCAACCGAACGCCCAGCAAGGAAGTTGGAGTTTCGCGCGACTGCTCGGTGGCCGGTAAGAATATCGATGGCGGAGCAAGGCCTTTGAAGTCGGACGTCGCCGACGCGCTCGAACTTCGGAAAGCGACTTGCCAGCCTCTCAGACGTTGCTCGCGGAACGGTATGGTGGGTGCTGAGAGGTTCGAACTCCCGACCTACGCCTTGTAAGGGCGCCGCTCTACCAACTGAGCTAAGCACCCCGCGCTCAACACATCGTACGCGACGGCGCGACGATGCGCCGACCCAAACAATTCAGTTTACCGCATCCTTCAGAGCCTTCCCCGCGCGAAACTTCGGCACCCTCGCCGCCTTGATCTTGATCGGCTGATTCGTGCGCGGGTTTCGGCCGGTGCGTGCTGCGCGCTTGCCAACGAGGAATGTTCCAAAACCGACCAGCGTCACCGAGTTGCCCTTCTTCAGGGAAGCGCGAATCCCACCGAGGATCGCCTCAAGCGCACGGCCGGCCGCAGCCTTCGAAATGTCCGCTTGACGGGCGATGTGTTCGATCAATTCGGTCTTGTTCAAGGTACCCCCCTCGTTTTCGCGTTGCACGCTTCGTTTTTTCGTTACGGCACTCGCTCGCCAAGCAAGCGGCACCAGCTATGCGCTCCGCAATCGCGTCAACACCATTGCGGGATCAGAACGCTACCACAGCTTATTCAACCCCCAGTCCCAGGGGGTGTCAAGGCCAGACGTCAACAAACGACACCGGCCGGCGGGTGCCGGCCGGACGCTCCCTTTGGTTAGTGCTTGGTGAGTTCGCCCGCAACGGTTGCCGTGCTGTCCTTGGCAACGGTCTTTGCGGGTCCCTCCGCGTTGACATCTTCCTCCGGCAACGCAACCGGTTGACGTTCCAGTGCAACGTTAAGTACTTGATCGATCCATTTGACGGGAATGATCTCAATACGATTCTTGACGTTGTCGGGAATCTCCGCCAGATCCTTGGAATTTTCCTCCGGGATCAGCACCATCTTGATGTCGCCGCGTTGCGCCGCAAGGAGCTTTTCCTTTAGCCCGCCGATCGGCAGCACTTCTCCCCGCAGCGTGATTTCCCCGGTCATCGCCACGTCCGGACGAACGGCGATGCCGGTCAATGTGGACACGATGGCCGTCGTGAGCGCAATGCCAGCGCTGGGCCCGTCCTTGGGGGTGGCCCCTTCGGGCAAGTGCACGTGAATGTCGCTTTTCTCGAACACCTCGTCCTTGATGCCGAGGCGTCGCGCGCGCGTGCGAACGACGGATCGCGCCGCTTCGACCGATTCTTTCATCACGTCGCCGAGCGAACCCGTGCGGATTATGTTGCCCTTTCCCGACATCACGGTGGCTTCGATGGTCAGAAGTTCGCCGCCGACTTCGGTCCAGGCCAAACCGGTAGCTTGCCCGACCTGCGCCTGTTTCTCGGCGACGCCGAAGCTGTAGCGACGCACACCCAGATATTTGTTCAGGTTGTGCGGGGTCACGCGCACCTTGCCGCTGCTCGGTTTGAGCAGCGCCGCCTTGACCACTTTGCGGCAGATTTTGGAGAGTTCTCGTTCCAGCGCACGAACACCGGCCTCGCGGGTGTAATAACGAACGATATCGCGCACGCTGCTTGCGCCGATCTCCAGCTCGGATTTGCCCACGCCGTTGTTTTTCATCTGCTTCGGCAGCAGGTAACGCGTCGCAATATTGACTTTTTCATCTTCCGTGTAGCCCGACAGCCGAATTACTTCCATCCGGTCGAGCAGCGGCGGCGGGATGTTCATCGTATTGGCGGTGGCGACGAACATGACATCCGACAGGTCGTAGTCAACCTCCACGTAGTGATCCACAAAGGTGTGGTTCTGCTCGGGGTCGAGCACCTCCAGCAGAGCCGACGAGGGGTCGCCGCGAAAGTCCGTCCCCATCTTGTCGACTTCGTCGAGCAAAAACAGGGGATTACGAACACCGATCTTCGCGAGATTTTGCAGAATCTTGCCCGGCATCGATCCGATGTAGGTACGGCGGTGCCCGCGAATTTCCGCTTCGTCGCGCACACCTCCAAGCGCCATGCGCACGAACTTGCGGTTGGTCGCGCGTGCGATCGATTGGCCCAAGGAGGTCTTGCCCACCCCCGGCGCTCCAACCAGGCACAAGATCGGCGCCTTTACCCGGTCCACACGCTGCTGAACCGCCAGGTACTCAACGATGCGCTCCTTGACCTTATCCAATCCGTAGTGGTCTTCGTCGAGCACCCGTTGAGCGTTGGCCAAGTCGTTGTTAATTTTGCTTTTCTTCTTCCACGGCAGGTTTACCAAGGTATCGATGTAATTGCGCACGACCGTGGCTTCCGCCGACATCGGCGACATGAGCTTGAGCTTCTTGAGCTCGGCCTCAGCCTTTTGCCGCGCCTGCTTGGGCATGCGCGCCAGCTTGATCTTCTTGTCGAGTTCGTCCAGATCGGCGCCTTCCTCGCCCTCGCCAAGCTCTTTCTGGATCGCCTTTACCTGCTCGTTGAGGTAGTACTCGCGCTGGCTCTTTTCCATTTGCCGCTTGACGCGGCCGCGAATGCGCTTTTCGACCTGAAGAATGTCAATCTCGGTTTCGAGCTGCGCGAGCAGGTGCTCGAGGCGTTCGTTGAGCCCCGACATCTCCAGTATCTTTTGTTTTTGCTCGAGCTTAAGCGGCAGATGCGCCGCGATCGTATCGGCCAAGCGACCGACTTCATCGATGCCCGCGATCGAGGTGAGAATCTCGGTCGGAATTTTCTTATTCAGCTTAACGTACTGATCAAACTGGGCGACGATCGCACGGCGCAAGGCTTCCAATTCCGAGTCCGTGCTGGTTTCCGGCGCAATTGGCGTTAATTCGCACTGAAAATGCGTTCCCAGGTCGTCGATCGAATCGATGTGCGCGCGCTGCGTGCCTTCGACGAGCACCTTGACGGTGCCATCGGGCAATTTGAGCATTTGCAGAATGTTGGCCGTGCACCCGATGGCGTATATGTCCTCGGAGGACGGTTCGTCCTTGGCGGCGTTTTTTTGCGCAACCAGCATGATGCTCTTGCCCGATTCCATCGCAATTTCGAGCGCCTTGATCGACTTCGGACGCCCGACAAACAGCGGAATCACCATGTGCGGAAACACCACCACGTCGCGCAAGGGCAATAGCGGCAACGGCGAGGTTTCGGAGGAGACAAGTTCTTGGGCCACGATGCTTCTTTCTAGCGGTTCATGTCGAACGACGTGGGGCCAATTCGGTGCAAATCAAGCCCTTTTGCAGACAAACCGACTCTAGCACGCCGGGGTGCCCGCCGCCCGGGGCAAATAAGCCTCTTACGCGGTCGATTTTTTCCACACCGCGGGCGACGTTTTTCGCGCCCTCGGCCAATCAGCGCGGCGCGCCGGCCACCTTGGGCTGGTCGGAGTACAAAACGATGGGATGCCCCTCGTCAACGGCGTTCTCGTCCACGACGACTTTGGCCACATTTTTCATGCTGGGCAGCTCATACATGATATCGAGCAAGACCGCCTCCACGATGGACCGCAGGCCCCGCGCCCCCGTCCGGCGCTTCAAAGCTCGACAAGCGATCGCCTGCAATGCATCGGGACGCACTTCCAGTTCGACGCCTTCCATAAAAAACAGACGTCGAAATTGCTTGACGAGCGCGTTTTTGGGTTCTATCAGGATTTCCACCAGCGCTTCCTGGCTCAGTTCCTCGAGCGTCGCGACCACCGGGAGGCGGCCGACGAGCTCCGGAATCAGACCAAACTTGATCAGATCCTCGGGTTGCGCATCGCGCAGCAGGTCACCGACGGAACGATTGCTGGGGCTGGAGATTTCGGCGCCAAATCCGATTCCGCTCTTCTCCGAGCGATTGCGGATGATCTTCTCCAGCCCGTCAAACGCACCCCCACAGATAAACAAGATATTGGTCGTGTCAATTTGCACGAAGTCCTGATTCGGATGCTTGCGCCCTCCCTGGGGAGGCACGCTCGCGATCGTGCCCTCGATCAATTTGAGCAAGGCCTGCTGCACTCCTTCGCCCGACACGTCGCGCGTAATCGAGGGGTTGTCGGACTTGCGCGAGATCTTATCGATCTCGTCGATGTACACGATGCCGCGTTGCGCCTTCTCCACCTCGTAGTTGCAATTTTGGAGCAGCTTCTGAATGATGTTCTCGACGTCCTCGCCGACATAGCCCGCCTCGGTCAGGGTGGTCGCGTCCGCGATCACGAAGGGCACATTGAGCAGCCGCGCGAGGGTCTGTGCCAAGAGCGTCTTGCCCGAGCCGGTCGGTCCGATGAGCAAAATGTTGCTCTTGGCAAGTTCCACCTCGTCCTTGGACGATAGGTGCTTCAGACGCTTGTAGTGGTTGTAGACGGCAACCGAGAGTATGCGCTTGGCCTTCTCTTGGCCGATGACATACTGGTCCAAGATGGAACATATCTCGCGCGGGCTCGGAAGATCGGAGCGGGCGATATTGCCGGCTGCGTCCGGAGCATTTTCATCGCGGATGATGTCGTTGCAAAGGTCGATGCATTCGTCGCAGATAAAGACGGAGGGGCCCGCGATCAGTTTCTTGACCTCGTGCTGGCTTTTGCCGCAAAAGGAGCAATAGAGCAGCTTTTCGCTGGAACCCTTTTTGTCCGACATTGCGCTTGCGCCTCGAATCCGTTGCGCGGCGCCGCAATCAGGCGGTTTCGCTGCGCTTGACGAAAATCTTGTCGACCAGGCCGTAGCTTACTGCATCCTCGCCGGACATGAAGTTGTCCCGGTCGGTGTCCTTGGCGATGCGCTCAATCGACTGGCCGGTTCGCTCCGCCAAGATAGCATTGATGCGCTCCCGCAGGTACAAGATTTCGCGCGCCTGGATCTCGATATCGGCCGCTTGCCCCTGCGAGCCGCCCGACGGTTGATGGATCATGATGCGCGAATTGGGCAGCGCATAGCGCTTGCCCTTGGCGCCGGCCGCCAGCAAAAAAGCACCCATGCTTGCCGCCATTCCCACGCAAATCGTCGACACGTCGGGTTTGATGAACTGCATCGTGTCATAAATCGCCATACCGGAATAGACCGAGCCGCCCGGAGAATTGATATACAGGGAGATGTCCTTGTCCGGGTTCTCGGATTCCAAGAACAACAGTTGCGCCACCACCAGATTGGCGGTCAAGTCGTTGATCGGTCCGACCACGAAGACCACACGATCGCGCAGCAGGCGCGAATAAATGTCGTAGGCGCGCTCACCCCGCCCGCTTTGCTCAATGACGATCGGAACCATTCCCAAGCCGACCGGATCCGGCAGAGCCGACTCAAACTTCTTGCTCATTGCCCCATTACTCCTTGGCGTTGTCCATAAGGTCGTCAAACGCGACGGCCAAATCGCTCACTTGGGCCCGCGCGAGCACCCAGTCGATCACGTTGTCCTCGACCACCGAGGCCTCCACTTCGGCCAACCGCGCGCGATCGCCCAGGTACCACTGGACCACCTCGTGCGGCTTTTCATACCCGCGGGCAATCGATTCAATCGCCTTGCGCACTTGGTCCGGACGCGCCTGCAAACCCTGGCTGCGCACGATTTCGCTGACGATCAGAGAAAGTCGAACGCGCCGTTGCGCCGCCTCCGCAAACACCTGCGACTCCGGCGCGTGCGTTCCCCCCCGAGCGGCGATCTCCGCCTGCGCCATATACCGCAAGCGCTCTTGCTCGGCGGCGACCAAGGTACGAGGTACGTCGAACTGCGCGGCTCCCAGCAGCGCGTCCAGCACGCTATTGCGTGTGCGCGCCCGAAGGCGGGCGGTCACCTCGCGCTCCACGTTGCTGCGAACTTCGCCTCGAAGCGCATCCAGGCTGCCATTGGCAACGCCCACGGATCGCGCAAAATCCTCATCGGCGGGCGGCAAACTGCGCTCTTCGACCGAATGCACTGTGATTTCAAATTGCGCGGTCTTGCCGGCGACGGCCGCACCGTGATAGTCCTGCGGAAAATGCAACGGAAAACGTCGGGTCGCTCCGGCGACGGCGCCGCGCACCGCTTCCTCGAACTCGGGCAGCATGCGCCCTCGGCCCAGCTCAAAGGAATAGCCCTTTGCCGAACCGCCATCGAAATCCGTCCCCTCGATGGTGCCGTGGAAATCGAGCTTGATCCGATCGCCATCGCGCGCACCCCGGGTCACGGGCGTAAACGTCGCGCGCTGGCGACGCATAACCTCGATCGTCCGCTCCACCTCTGCCGTTCCTACGGAACAGGTCGCTTTTTGCACGGACAGTCGCGTTGCATCAATGGGTCCCACCTCGGGGTAAACCTCAAACGTGGCACGGAAATTCTGGTGCGCCGCATCGCCGTCGGCTTTGGATTCGATCTGCGGCCTTCCGGCGAGCCGCAGTTTGTTTTCCTCGAGCGCGCGCGAAAGCAGGGAACCGACCTTATCGTTCAAAACTTCCGCTTGGACCTGCGCCCCGTGGGTCCGTGCAATCATCTTGACCGGCACTTTGCCCCGGCGAAACCCCGGCATGTTGGATTCGCGCGCCAGGCGCGCGAGCCGCTGGGCGACTTCCGCGGCGATTTCCGCCGTCGGGACGCTCAAATCAAGACGCCGCTCGAGGCGGCCAATGCTCTCAATATTTTGTTGCATATCAATCGTTGTACTGCCCCTGCTCGTACGATTTCGTCCAACGGTTACCGTTGCGCTCGGATGGTGGTGCGAAGGGGGGGACTCGAACCCCCACGCCGGTAAAGGCGTCAGGACCTAAACCTGGTGCGTCTACCAATTTCGCCACCTTCGCGACGCGCGGCAGTTCATCGCCCGGGCCGCACCGGTCGGGGCTAGGCGCAAAGGGCACCGGCGCTACGAGGAATTCTAATCCATCCCGCGCTCGCGTTCGGCGCGCCGCAGTGCGGGGCCGCGACGTGCTAGCTTTCCGTGCATGGGTATTGATCACTACGAGAATTTTCCCGTCGCCTCTTGGCTTGCGCCTCCACGGCTACGTGCGCCGATCCGGGAAATCTATCGTTTCGCGCGCTATGCCGATGACATCGCCGACGAGGGCGATGCGCCGGCCGTCGAGCGTCTGGCGGCGCTCGCCGCGTTGCGGCAGGACCTAAATCAGATCGAGTCGGGCGCCTACTCGCCGAAGGCTCGCTGGTCGGCGCTTGCCAGCGCGGTGCGCGCGCACGCGTTGCCGGTCGATGCGCTGCGCGACCTTCTTTGGGCCTTCGAGCAGGACGTTCGCGGCAAGGTCTATCGCAACTACGAGGAGCTTCTTGCGTACTGTCGGTATTCGGCCAATCCGGTCGGACGTCTGCTGCTCGCTTTGTACCGGCGGCAGGAGCCGCAACTGGCACAGTGGTCGGACGCCATTTGTACCGGCTTGCAACTCGTCAATTTCTGGCAGGACGTCGGTCGCGATCACGCCAAAGGCCGTTTGTATGTTCCACAATCGGAATTTGAGCGATTCGGGGTCGACGAGTCGCAGATCGCACAAGGTAGGCCCAACGAGGCTTGGAGAAAAATGCTGGCCGCCCAGACGCAGACGGCCCGAGACTTCCTGATGCGCGGGCGCCCCTTGGCGCAGGCCCTTGGAGGTCGGATCGGGTGGGAATTGCGGATGATCGTCGAGGGAGGATTGCGAATCGCCGAGCGAATCGATGCCGTGGAAGGCGACGTGTTCCATCGGCGCCCCGTATTGCGCGCGCCCGACTGGGTTTTGTTAATCGCGCGCGCATCGATCAAGTCATGACACCGGACGAGTACTGTCGTGACCGCGCCGCCGCCAGCGGCTCGAGCTTTTACTACAGCTTTCTTTTCTTGCCTCCCGACCGGCGCAGCGCCATCACCGCGCTATATGCCTACTGCCGCGAAATCGACGATGCCGTCGATGAGGTCAGCGACGGCGCCGTGGCGACCGCCAAAATCGATTGGTGGCAAGCCGAAGTGGAACGCCTGTTTGCGGGCTCGCCTCAGCACCCCGTCACAAGAGCCCTGCAGCCGCATGTGCAGCGCTATGGGCTGACCCGGGAGCGCATGCTCCAGGTGCTCGAGGGCATGCGAATGGACCTGGAGCAAAACCGCTTCCTGGATTTTCCGTCCCTGGCGCGCTATTGCCACCTGGTCGCGGGCGTTGTCGGCGAAATGGCCGCGGGAATCTTCGGCCTGAGCAACGAAACGACGTACTCGTATGCACGCCAGCTCGGTCTTGCCCTGCAGTTGATCAATATTTTGCGCGACGTAGGCGAAGACGCCCGTCGGGGACGAATTTATTTGCCGATGGACGATCTGCAACGCTTTGGCGTCAAGCCGGCGGACATCTTGACGGGTCGATACGTGGAAGGATTCGTCCCGTTAATGAACTTCCAAGCCGAGCGCGCGCGCGCCGCGTTTGCCGCCGCCCTGGCCCTGCTGCCGCCCGCTGACTACCGGGCCCAGCGGCCGGGGATCATCATGGGCGTCATTTACGCCCGGCTGCTCGACGAGTTGACGCGCGAGGATTTCCGCGTCCTGCATCAGCACATTTCCCTGACACCGCTGCGTAAGCTCTCCATTGCCTGGCGCACCTGGGTCTTTGGACCGCCCGCGCGCATGCGGCAGACCGCTGGCGTGTAAAGCATGCGCAACGGCACCGCGACGGATCGAGAGCCGGTGGAAAACGCTCTACGGCCCATTGTCATCGGCGCCGGCTGGTCCGGATTGTCCTGCGCGGTACAACTGGCGCGAAGAGGCTGCCGTCCTATTGTGCTTGAGGCGGCGCCCCACGTGGGAGGGCGCGCGCGCGCGGTTGAGGTCGAGCTTGCCGGCAAGCGATTTCGCCTGGATAACGGGCAGCACCTGCTGCTTGGCGCCTACACCCGCGCGCTCGAGCTTATGCAGACGGTCGGAGTCACTCCGTCGGCGGTCTTCTCCCAGGCGTCGTTCGCCATTTCCTACCCGGATGGCTGGCATCTGGCGGCAGCGCGCCTTCCCGCGCCCTGGCACCTGGCCATGGGCATCGCGCGGGCCCGCAAGATCCCTTGGGCCCATCGCTGGGCTCTGGCCCGTTGGGTGCAAAAACAGCGCGACCATCACTGGGAGGTGTCCACGGATGCGCCTGCCGCAACACTTTTTGTGGGCTATCCCTCCGAGCTAACGCGACGCCTGTGGCGACCGCTTTGCCTTGCGGCGCTAAATGTGGATCTGGAGCAGGCCTCCGCGCGCATATTCCTGAACGTGCTCCGCGACAGTCTGGGTGCGCGGGAACTCGCCAGTCGCCTCTTGCAGCCCCTTGTCGACCTGTCGGAACTTTTTCCGGAATCGGCCCTGCGCTGGCTGCTGCGCCAGGGCGCGGACGTACGCTTGCACTGCTTGGTCCGGCAGGTTCGCCCGCTGTCCGATGGCGATGCCTGTCGGGTGCTTTTGCGCGACGGCACAAGCTTGACCGGTCCTACGGTTCTGGCGGTTCCGCCCGAGCGCGCGGCGGCGCTGCTCCAGGAGGGCGCGCCAACTTCGCTGGTCTCGAGCGTCGCCGCGCTGAGCAGGCTGCGGCCCGCGCCAATTAGCACGGTTTACCTTCGCTTTGCGACGCCCATGCATTTGCCTCGACCTTTTTACGCGCTGCTGGACGATGCCACCAAGCAGCGCTACGGGCAGTGGGTCTTTGATCGCGGGGCCTATGACCCGGCGCTCGAGGGCATCTTGAGCGTCGTCATAAGCGGGCATGGGCCGCACATGGAGCACTCCCGAGAGGCCCTGGGGCGGCACGTTGCCGACCAACTTCGACTCGAGCTCGGCCTGCCATCCCCGCTCGAGCATTTCACCATCATCGAGAAACACGCAACCCTGATTGCGGCGCCCGGCCTGCAGCGCCCCGCCGCCGCGTTGCCGGCGCCGGGCTTGTTCCTCGCGGCCGATTCGGCCCAAAGCCCATACCCGTCGACGATTGAAGGTTCGGTGCGCTCCGGCATAACGGCCGCCCAGGAGCTTGTCCGCAACTTGCCCGAAAGAAAGCTACGATTGTCCTGATGCACCAGCCGCGCCCGGAACTCGAACTACTGGCACCGGCCTTGAACGCCGACATCGGCATCGAGGCGATCGATCACGGGGCCGACGCCGTCTACATCGGCGGGCCGGCGTTTGGAGCGCGCGTCCATGCGGCCAACCGCGTGGCGGACATCGAGCGCCTCGTACGACATGCGCACCGCTTCGGCGCGCGCATTTTCGTTACGTTGAATACGATTTTGCGTGACGAGGAGCTCGAACCCGCACGCCGTCTCATCGTGCAACTCTACGAAGCCGGAATCGACGCCCTGATTATCCAGGACATGGGGCTGTTGGAGCTGGACCTGCCTCCGCTGCAGCTGCACGCCAGCACCCAGTGCGACATCCGTACCCCGGAAAAAGCGCGCTTTTTGCAGGACGTGGGATTTTCCCAGCTCGTGCTCGCTCGCGAGCTTTCGCTTGCGCAGATCCGCGGGATTTCCGAACAAGCGACGCAGGCATGCCTGGAGTTTTTCATCCACGGGGCGCTGTGCGTGTCCTACAGCGGGCAGTGCTACATCAGCCATGCGCAGACCGGCCGCAGCGCCAACCGGGGAGATTGCTCGCAGGCTTGCCGCTTGCCGTACACGCTCGTCGATACCCAGGGTCGGATTGTGGCGCACGAAAAGCATCTGTTGTCACTCAAGGACAACGATCAAACCCGCAACCTTGCTGCGCTTGTCGACGCCGGGATCCGGTCGTTCAAGATCGAGGGGCGCTATAAGGATCTGGGGTATGTCAAGAACGCGACGGCACACTATCGCCAGCAGCTTGACGCGATCCTCGAGCAACGCACGGATCTGCGTGCCTCAAGCGCGGGTCGGTGCGAATTTTTCTTTCAGCCGGATCCGAGCCGCAACTTCCACCGAGGACAGACCGACTACTTTGTCAATGGGCGCAGTGAGACCATCGGCGCCTTCGATACTCCCAAGCACGCGGGCACGCTCATCGGTCAGATCGTGTGCGTCGCTCCGCGGCACTTTGACGTCCAGATCCGCGAAGGCGTGGAGGCTTTGCACAACGGCGATGGGTTGACCTACTTCGATCTCCAACAGGGGTTGGTTGGCGTGCAGGTCAATCGGGCGGTGCTTTTGCCCGCCCCGCACGACCTCGGCGAGCAGCGGACCTCGGCATCGCCCGAGCGCATCTGGCGCATCGAGCCCAACGAGCCGGTTAGCACCCTGCGCGACCTGCGCAAGGGAACACCGCTTTGTCGCAATCGCGATGCCCAGTGGCTGCGCACCCTTGAGGGAAAAACGGCCCAACGAACGATCGACGTTCAATGGGAACTCTCGGAGGACGCGACCGGATTGCGGCTGCAGGTGACCGATACCGACGGACACTGCGCCGCCCTGCGCGCGCAACAGGAGTTTGCCGACGCGCGCAATATCGAGGAGGCGGATCGAGCGATGCGCCAGAGTCTCTCCCGCCTCGGTAACACGATCTTTCGGACCAAACGCATTGATCTGAACTGGAATCGGCCGCGCTTTGTACCCGCGGCCGAGGCAAACGCCTGGCGCCGTGCGGCGGTCGAGCAACTGGAAGCCACGCGCCTGCGCCGCTTGCCCGGACTGCCCCGCCGGGCCCCGGCGCAACCGCCCGCCCTGTACCCCGCCCTGAGCCTGAGCTATCTGGGCAACGTGGCCAACGGCCGCGCGGCGGCGTTTTACGCGCGTCATGGTGTGCAGCGGATATCCGGGGCCTTTGAGCTGCATGGCGAGTCGGGCGAAGTTAGCCTGATGGTCACCAAGCACTGCGTGCGGTACTCGTTGAGTCTGTGCCCCAAGCAGGCCAAAGGCGTAACGGGTGTCCAAGGGACCATCCGCGCCGAACCGTTGACGCTGATCCGGGGCAAGGAGCGCTTTGCCCTGCACTTTGACTGCAAGAGCTGCGAGATGCATGTGATGGGCCGCGTGCGGCGCTCCGTTCTGGCGGCCTCTCCGCCCGCGCCGATCCGCTTTTTCGCGCGCCCGACCAAAGCGCAAAGCAACTCCTAGACAACTTCGGCGCGAGCACCGCAGCGAGCCCCGCACCTCTGGGAGGCAAGTTTCAGCCGTTTTCGGATGCCGACTTGCCGCCAACACCGCCTCGCGCCAGCGCCGCACCCAAGGCCAAAGCACACAAAGCCGCGCCTACAAGGAAGGTCTGCCGGGCTCCGAACAGATCCCAAAGCATTCCGGCAAGCGCACTCGACATCAAGAGCGCGACCCCGCTAACTAGGTTAAAAAATCCAAACGCCGTTCCGCGCAGCGCGGAAGGGGCCGCATCGGCAACCATCCGCGCCAGCAATCCCTCCGTCATTCCCATGTGCAATCCCCAGAGCGCAATTCCCGACCACACCCAAACCCACCGGTCGCTCCATGCCAGGAGAACGTCCGCCATCATCAGTGCCACGAGACCGAGCGCGAGCAGTCGGGTCGGGTTGCCGCGATCGGAAAGCTTGCCGACGGGATAGGAGGCGAGCGCGGAAACGGCGTTCATGCCCACCAGGACCAGCGGCACGGAAGCCAGCGCCAGGCCGCCGCGTTGCGCGCGAAGTATGACAAAGGCCTCGCTAAAGCGCGCCAAGTTCACGGCCGCGCCAATGGTTAAGACCCACCAATAGTCGCGCCGCAGGCTCCGCACGCCGGTTCGCGTAATCGGGTTGCGGATCGGTGCATGCGACGCGCGCGCGGGCTCCCGTACGCCGAAATACAGCAGCACGACGGCCAGTACGCCGGGGACAATTGCCACCCGAAAGACGGCGCGAAAATCGTCGGCCAGCAGGAGCATCAAACCCATTGCAAGCAGGGGACCGACGAATGCCCCGGTCGTGTCAAGTGCCTGGCGCAATCCAAACGCCGCGCCCCTGCGCTCGGGCGGCGCAATGTCGGCAAGCAACGAATCGCGCGGTGCTCCGCGCAACCCCTTGCCCGTTCGATCCATGACGCGCGCCGCCAGCACCATCCCAGCGCTGGAGGCCAAGGCGAAGATCGCCTTGGATGCCGCGCTCAGCGAGTATCCGAATACGGCCAACGGCTTTCGTCGTTGCCAGTAATCGGAGAGCACGCCGGAGAAAACCTTGACGACCATCGCGGTAGCCGCCCCGACGCCTTCGATCAGTCCGACGACGAAGGTCGTTGTTTCCAGGGTCGTCACCAGAAATATTGGAAGAAGACTGTGAATGAGTTCGGAGGAGACATCCATCAGCAGGCTTACGATGCCCAGCATCCATACGGCGCGCGGAAGTGCCGCACGCCGGCCATCGTCGTTTAATGGCGGCGTATTCACGCGCACGAGGCTAGACCGCGCGCCCTTCTGCGAGTGCCTGCTCGAGCCGTTCCACGCAAACGATCTGCAGACCCTCGATGTTATGGCGTGGAGCGTTGGCCTTCGGTATGAGGGCTCGAGAAAAACCCAGCTTGGCCGCTTCCCGCAGGCGCTCCTGGCCGCGGGGCGCAGGTCGCACCTCGCCGGCCAGTCCGACTTCACCGAAAACCACAAGACCGCGCGCCAGTGGCCGATTGCGCATCGACGAATGAATGGCGAGCAGCACCGCCAGATCGGCCGCCGGCTCTTCGATGCGCACGCCGCCCACGGCGTTGACAAATACGTCCTGATCGAACGTTGCAACGCCGGCGTGACGGCTCAAAACGGCCAGCAACATGGCCAGCCGCTGCGCCTCGAGTCCCACACAAAGCCGACGCGGATTGGGCACATGCGCGGCATCGACGAGGGCCTGGATCTCCACCAGCAGGGGACGTGATCCCTCCTGGGTAGCGAGCACGCACGATCCGGCAACGACGCCCCCTTTGCCGTCGGCTCCGTGCTGCGAGAGAAACAATGCCGAAGGATTGGCCACACCGCGCAAACCGCGGTCGGTCATGGCAAACACTCCGAGCTCGTTGACGGCCCCAAAGCGATTTTTGAAGGCACGGACCATGCGAAAGGAAGAATGGCTGTCGCCTTCGAAATACAGCACCGTGTCGACCATGTGCTCCAGAACGCGCGGCCCGGCCAGCGCACCTTCTTTGGTCACGTGCCCCACGAGTACGAGGCTGATCCCACTTTGCTTGGCCAGCCGTGTGAGCGCGGCGGCGCATTCGCGCACCTGCGATACCGAACCGGGTGCCGAGGCAAGCTGCGCGCAAAACAGGGTCTGTATCGAATCGATCACCACGGCACGCGGCCGCTCTCGTTGGATCGCGGCAAGGATGCGGTCCAGGTCGATCTCGCTGGCAATGCGCAAGTTCGACACCGTAGCCGGTTCGATACCCAGACGATGCGCGCGCAACGCGAGCTGACCGACGGACTCCTCGCCGCTCACATACAGGACCCGGTCACGCCGGGCCATCGCCGAAAGAGATTGCAGAAGGAGCGTGGACTTGCCGATCCCCGGATCGCCACCAATTAGTACAACGCCTCCCTCGACCAGTCCGCCGCCCAGCACTCGGTCAAATTCGTCGATTCCGCTGGGGCTCCTCTGCGGTTGCACCGCGGTCACCTCGCCCAGGGCCGTCACCTCGGCGGGGGGCGCCAGACCCGCATGCGCGCGCGACGCACCAAGACCGGCCGGGGCGGCCTCGCTCAGCGTGTTCCAGGCGTTACAGTGCGGACACTGCCCGGACCATTTGGCACTGCTGCCGCCACAGGCGCCACAAACAAATCGCGGGCCGCCGCGGCTCACGCCCGATGCCCCGTTTGGCCCTGCCGGCGATCGGCAAGGCCCAAGCGCGCGCGCCATGGGGGAGCGTTCAGTCGCACGCCGCCTGCTCCCGCACGCGCGCGGGCAACGCGCTCAGCAGTTCGTAGCCGATGGTGTCAACTCGTTCGGCCAGTTCGTCCACCGCGATGTTGCTTCCCCACAATTCCACTATGCCGCCGACTTGGACGGTGTCGACTCCGGTCAAGTCGATGGTCAGCATGTCCATGGATACCCGGCCCACCAGCGGAACGCGCTGCCCGCCGGCCCACACCGGCATGCCCTCCGGCGCGGCACGGGGGTAGCCGTCCGCGTAGCCGCACGCCACCACGCCGATACGGCTTGGTTGCTTTGCCGTCCACGTGCTGCCGTATCCGACGCACTGGCCGGGGGCAAGCTCGCGCACTGCCAGAACCTGCGCCTGCAATCGCATCGCCGCCCGAAGTCCCAAACTGGTGGCGCTCACACCGACTGCGGGCGATGCACCGTAGAGCGCAATTCCCGGTCGCACCAATTCCGCGCCACGTGCCGGCCGCAAAAACAGCGCCGCCGAATTGGACACGCTCCAGGCTCCTTGCCAATCGGGCGCGATCGCACGCAACGCGGCGTCCTGCGCCGGCACGCTGGGCACCGTTGCGCTTTCGCGGTCGGCGTTGGCCAGGTGGGTCATGAGCGCGGTAACCTGCACCTGCGGCAGCGCCGCGAGGCGGGCACGAGCCGCGGCAACCTGATCGGCGGCAAAACCGAGGCGGTTCATTCCCGTGTCGATCTTTAGAAAGACGCGAATTGGCGGCGTTGCCGGCTCGTGCTCGAGCATCCGAACCTGCTCCATGCTGTGGACCACGATCGTCAGGTCCAACTCGTGCACCAGCGCAAAATCGCTGGCTGCAAAGACTCCTTCGAGCAGCAAGATTGGTTTGCGCCAGCCCGCGGCGCGCGCGCGCTGCGCCTCGTCCGTCTCCAGCAGCGCCAAACCGTCGGCCCCCGAAAACGCGCGGACGGCATTTTCGATGCCATGCCCGTAGGCATTGGCCTTGACGACGGCCCAGATCGGCCGCGTGCCCGCACGCAGGCGCGCCTGCGCCAGGTTGTGCGACATGGCCGCCAGGTCCACCAGCGCCTGCAAAGGACGGGATGTATGCAACAAGCTACTACGCGTCACCGGCTAGGATCCTTCCGCAATACCGTGCAAGAATAGCGTCAGTTTCCTTCCGCCGCTGGCGCTCGCGTGCTATAAAGCGCCCCACCCGCCGCAGGCGCCTCGAGCAAGCATCGGCCCTCCCTCTTTGATCCGTCTCGCCCCATGAACCGCGGCTTTTACACCGTGATGGCCGCGCAGTTCTTTTCCTCGCTGGCGGACAATGCAATGCTGATCGCCGCCATCGAGCTGCTGCAGGAGTTGCACGCAGACGAAGCGATGCGGCCCTTACTTAAGCTGTTTTTCTTCGTATCGTATGTTGTCCTCGCGGCCTTCGTTGGCGCCTTTGCGGACTCGATGCCCAAAGGTCGGGTGATGTTTCTTACCAACGGGATAAAACTTGCCGGCGGCGCGCTGATGCTCGTTGGGGTGCACCCATTGCTTGCCTACGCGGTCATCGGTTTCGGCGCGGCGGCCTATTCGCCGGCCAAGTACGGCATTGTCACGGAACTGCTGCCGCCGGAGAAACTGGTGGCGGCCAACGGCTGGATCGAGGCGCTGACGGTTTCCTCCATCGTGCTGGGATCGTTTGTCGGCGGCGTGCTGGTTTCCTCCCGGGTGAGCGCGCTGCTCGCATCCGCGCACGCGCCGCTTAGCAAGGGATTCGATCTGAGCATCAGCCAAGTCGCCATTGGCGTCATCTGCCTTGTCTACGGCATCGCGGCGCTGATCAACCTGAGCATCCCCGACACGGGGGTGCGCTATGCGCCGCAAAAACTCGCGCCGCGGGTGTTGCTGAGCCATTTCGCCCGCTGTGTGCGCACGCTATGGACCGACAAGCTCGGACAGATATCGCTGGCCGTTACCACGCTTTTCTGGGGTGCCGGGGCAACGCTGCAATTGCTGGTGATAGCCTGGTCGGAAGAAGCCCTGCGGATGGGCCTTTCGCGTGCGGCGATTTTGCAGTCCGTCACTGCCATTGGAGTTGCCGTGGGGGCGGTGGCCGCCGCGGGACGCGTGCGGCTGCGCCAATCGCTCTCGGTGCTTCCCTACGGGGTCGCGATGGGACTGGTCGTGGTCGTAATTGCGGTGATCGACTTTCGGACTTTTCCGCCCGGCGGCATCACACTGGGGGCGATCCATCTTGGCTGGGCCACGTTGGTAGCGGCACTCCTCATGATGATTGTCGGTGCGCTGGCCGGCTATTTCATCGTACCCATGAACGCGCTGCTGCAACACCGTGGCTACGTGCTGCTTTCGGCGGGTAATTCGATCGCCGTGCAAAACTTCAACGAGAATCTCGGAATTCTGGTCATGGCGGGGGTCTACGCCTTGTTCATCGTCTCGGGAGTCTCGGTGCGCACGACGATGCTGCTATTTGGCCTTTTTGTTGCCGCAACCATGGCCCTCGTGATCCTCCGCCACAACAGCAACCAGCGGCAATTTGACTCCGTGGCTCTCATCGGCGACACGCACCACGGCGGCGGTGAACCCCCGGGCTAGCCGTTGGCCGTTGGGCCCTCGGGCAGACTTGCCTCATGCGCATACGTCCGGCGTGCAAGGCACAGGTCGTCCCAGACCTTGGACTTGTCGGCCAGGTTGCGCAACAGGTAGGCCGGGTGGTAGGTGACGATCACCGGGTAGCGCTCGGTGTCCATGACGAGCTCGTGGACGCGTCCGCGCAAGCTAGCGATCGACGCTTCGGTGGCGAGCACCGACTGCGCGGCAAAACGACCCATGACGACGATGACCTTCGGATGAAGCAGTTCGATCTTACGCCGCAGAAACGGCGCGCAGGCGGCAACCTCCTTTGGCTCGGGATTGCGGTTGCCCGGTGGCCGGCACTTGAGGACGTTGGCAATAAAGACCGCCTGCTCCCCCGAACGCTCGCGACCCAATTGCACCGCGGCCAACAT
>DASPTP010000030.1:0-90901 GCA_035623355.1 Burkholderiaceae bacterium
TCCTGCGATTTGAGGCGGACGATGCCGCGGCGCTCTCGCGCATCCAGGCGCAGTTTGGGCGCGCCATACACTGCGTTGCGCCTCAAGCACAATTGCCCTTTTAACGCGCACGAGGCGCCACCACCGTGACCACGCCGCTCACCGAACACGACGTGTACCTGTTTCGCGAAGGCTCGCACGGGCGTCTGTACGAGCGCTTGGGTGCGCATTTTCGCCAGCGCGATGGCGTCGACGGCGTGCACTTTGCGGTCTGGGCGCCCAATGCCCGCGAAGTTAGCGTCATGGGCGAATGGAACCATTGGAGTCCAAAGGTTGACTGGCTCTATCCCCGGTACGACAGTTCGGGCATCTGGGAAGGGTTCGTCGCGGGCGTGCGCCACGGTTTTGCGTACAAGTTTCACATCGTTTCGCAGATCGATGGCGGCCAACACGTCAAGGCCGATCCCTTCGCGACGTACAGCGAGACGCCCCCGGCCACCGGGTCGCGGGTCTGGGACCTTCGCTACGAGTGGGGCGACGCCCAGTGGATGGCCTCTCGCGTCCGCGCCAACGCGCTCGACGCGCCCATGTCGATCTACGAACTGCACGTGGGTTCGTGGCGACGCGTTCCCGAGGAGGGCAACCGCTGCATGACGTACCGGGAGATCGCCCGGCCTCTGGCCGAGTACGTGCTCCAGATGGGCTTTACGCATGTGGAACTGATGCCCGTCACCGAACACCCCTTCTACGGCTCCTGGGGTTACCAGACCACGGGGTACTTTGCGCCCACGGCGCGCTACGGCACGCCGCAGGACCTCATGTACCTGATCGATGTGCTGCACCAAAACGGCATCGGCGTGCTGCTCGACTGGGTGCCCTCGCACTTTCCGAGCGACGCGCACGGCTTGGCGCGCTTTGACGGCACGCATCTGTTCGAGCATGCTGATCCGCGCCAGGGTTTTCACCCCGAATGGACCAGCCACATCTTCAATTACGGTCGCAACGAGGTGCGCTCGTTTTTGCTGTCGAGTGCGCTCTTTTGGCTCGATCGCTACCACGTCGACGGCCTGCGCGTGGATGCCGTAGCCTCCATGCTCTACCTGGACTACGGTCGCCAGCAAGGCGAGTGGATCCCGAACATCTACGGCGGCAAGGAAAACCTCGAGGCCATTACCTTTTTGCGCAAGCTCAACGAGGCGGTGTACCGCGACCATCATGACACGCAGACCGTTGCCGAGGAATCCACCTCCTGGCCGATGGTCTCGCGTCCGGTGTATCTGGGTGGACTCGGGTTTGGCCTGAAGTGGAACATGGGGTGGATGCACGACACGCTGGATTTTTTCCGCCGCGATCCGATTCATCGGCGCTATCACCATGATCGGGTCACGTTTTCCATCTGGTACGCCTTCTTCGAGAACTTCGTGCTACCGCTGTCGCACGACGAGGTGGTGCACGGCAAGGGGTCGCTCCTGGGCAAGATGCCGGGGGACGCCTGGCAGCGCTTTGCCAACCTGCGGCTGCTGCTCGGATTTCAGTGGGCGCACCCGGGCAAGAAACTGCTGTTCATGGGCGGGGAGTTCGGCCAGCCCGGCGAGTGGTCGCACGAGCAGAGCCTGTCCTGGCATGTGCTGCAATACGCGGAGCACGCCGGCGTAAAACGCTGGGTCGCCGACTGCAACCGGTTGCTGCGCGAGGAAGCGGCGCTGCATCAAATCGATTTTGAACCGGCGGGCTTTCAGTGGATCGACTGCAACGACGCGGAAAACGGTCTGCTGGCGTTCTTGCGACGCGGACGCGACGAAGCCGCCGTAGTGCTCGTTGCCTGTAACCTCACGCCCGTGCCGCGGCTGCGCCATCGACTGGGCGTACCGCGGGCCGGGCGCTGGCGCGAGCTGGCCAACAGCGATGCGCAGATCTACGGCGGCAGCGGCCTGGGCAACCTGGGCGAGGTCGAGGCCAGTGACATCGCTTCGCATGGCCAGCCCCATTCCATCGAGCTGACGCTGCCGCCCTTGGCGGTGGTTTTTTTCAAACCGGACAAAACTTAAGCGCGAGAGAAGACCCCTATGGCTCAGGCAGGAACCATCGCCCAAAAGCTGGCAATTCTCGTTGGCGGCGGTCCCGCCCCCGGGATCAACAGCGTGATCAGTGCCGCGACCCTGCGCGCGCTCCTCGAGGGCCGCGAAGTGCTGGGTCTGCCCCACGGATACTCGCAGATCATGCAGGGCAAGCTCGACGGCGTGCGCCGCCTCTCGGCCGAGGACGTGCGCGCGATTCACTTTCAGGGCGGGGCCATCTTGGGCACCTCGCGCGCCAATCCGACCAAACAGAGCGCGCATCTGGACCGCGTCGTGCAGTCCCTGGGCGAGCTGGGCGTTGCGGAACTGATCACCATCGGCGGCGACGACACGGCCTTTTCGGCAATGAAGATTGCCGAGCGCGCGGGCGCGCGGCTGCGCGTTGCGCACGTTCCCAAGACGATCGACAACGATTTGGCGCTGCCGGCGCATATCGATACCTTCGGCTTTCAGACCGCTCGCCACGTGGGCGTTGCGCTGGTAAAGAACCTGCTGTTGGATGCACGCGCCTCGGGCCGCTGGTATTTCGTGGTGGCCATGGGCCGCAAGGCCGGCTCGCTCGCGCTGGGGATTGCCAAAGCCGCGGGCGCGCAATTGGCGGTGATTCCCGAGGAGTTTACGTCGGGCAAGGTGAGTCTGGATAAGATCGCCGACGTGCTGGTGGGCGCGGTCGTCAAGCGCCTTGCCGAGGGCGGCAAGGACGGCGTGGCCGTACTGGCCGAGGGTCTGTCGGAACTGATTCCCGAAGGCGAGCTGCACCGTCTGGGCCCGGTCGAGCGCGACGAACACGACCACATCCGGCTGGCAGAAATCGACCTGGGACGCGGCGTTCGCAAGATCGTGGAAGAGCGCTTGCGCGTCCTTGGCATCGGAATCTCCATCGTGTCCAAGGACATCGGCTACGAGCTGCGTTGCGCCGATCCGATACCGGTGGACATCGAGTACACGCGCGATTTGGGTTACTGCGCCGCGCAGTTTCTCATCGAGGGAGGCTCCAATGCGATGGTGTCGCTGCAGGAAGGCCGCTTCGTGCCGATCCCGTTTTCTTCCATGATCGACCCGGCGACGGGACGAACGCGCGTGCGCACGGTGGAGGTGGCTTCCCTGCGCTATGCGGTTGCACGCCGCTACATGACGCGCCTGCAGCGGGCCGACTTTGCTGAGGCCGAGCGACTGGGCTCGCTCGCACGCGCCGCGGGGCTTGCGCCCGAGGCATTTCGCACCCGTTTTGCTTACGTGGTCGAGGATGAGCCCGCGGCCTCGCCGCTGCGATAGCGCGGGCTATCAACCGATAGGTTTGACTCTGGCAGACCGGTCCGCGCCCCGATGAGTTCCGCCGACGATGAGCAGCCGTACGATGCGGCCGAAGAGCGCGCCGCGCTGTTGCGCCTGTGCCAGCGCTATGGCATAGCGCCCGATTACTACGACATTTGGGGCAAGCACACGCTGGTCCCCGACCACGGTTTGCGCTCTCTGCTGCGCGCCATGGGGGTCGAGGCGGGGGACCGGGCGCAGGTGGAGGCTTCGTTACGCGCCTATGAGGAGAACCAAGCGGCACAGGCAATCCGCGCACCATTGCCGCCGGTGGTTGTTTTCTGGCTGGATGCACAACCCTGGACGCTGAAGCTCAAGGCCGGGGTGCGCGATGCGCGCGTCCGCTGGCTGCTGGTCGAAGAGGGCGGTGCGCAGCACGAGGGCGCCGTGCAGGACTTTCGCATCAATTTGCCCAATAGCGTGCCCTACGGCTACCATCGACTGGACCTGCGTATCGAAATCAGCGTTCCGGAATTCGACGAAACGCGCGCGGACCGCGTGACCCAAGAGCGCATCGAGAGCCGGTTTCTTGCCTCGACCTTGATCATCGTCGCGCCTCCGCGCTGCTATTTGCCACCGCTGCTGCGCGCGGGGCAGCGAGTCTGGGGCCCCGCCGTGCAACTGTATTCGCTGCGCTCCAATCGCAACTGGGGGATCGGCGACTTTAACGATCTGGCCAAGCTGGTCCGCATGTCCGGCAAACACGGCGCGGCTTTGGTGGGATTAAACCCGCTGCATGCCCTGTTTGCGCACAACCCCGACCATGCCAGTCCGTACGCACCGTCCTCGCGGCGCTTTTTCCACATTCTGTATTTGGATGTCGAGGCCGTGGAAGAATATCTCCACTGCTCCGAGGCCCGCGCGCAGGTCATGGCGCCGGAATTTCAGGCGCGCTTGCGCGCACTGCGCAGCATGGATCTGGTCGACTACAAGGGCGTCGCCGCGGTCAAGATCCAGATTCTGGAGCTCTTGTACGATCATTTTCGTCGAGTTTGTCTCTCCGATTTCGACTCGCGGCGCGCACAGGATTTCCGCGCCTTTCAGACCTCGGCGGGCCTTGCGCTGCGTCAGCACGCCCTCTTCGAGGCGCTCCAGGAACATTTCCACGGACTCGATCCGCTGGTGTCGGGCTGGCCCGAGTGGTCCTACGAGTATCGCGACCCCAATTCGCCTGCGGTCACCGAATTTGCCCGCAGCCACGCCGAGCGCGTCGAGTTTTTTGAATATCTGCAATGGCAGGCCGAGCTGCAGCTGGCCGCCGTGGGCTTGAGTTCCCTGGATTCGCGATTGGGCATCGGTCTGTACCAGGACCTTGCCGTGTCGGTGGATCGAAGCGGCGCGGAGTCCTGGGCGGCGCAGGACCTGTACACGCAAAGCGCCAGCGCCGGCTGTCCGCCCGATGACTTTAATCTGCACGGGCAGGACTGGGGCTTGCTTCCGCTGCTGCCCGAACGACTGCGAGCGCGGGCCTACGGGCCCTTTATCGCGGTGTTGCGCGCCAACATGCGTCATGCCGGTGCGCTGCGCATCGACCACGTCATGGGATTGGCACGATTGTTCTGGGTGCCACGCGGCGATCTGCCCGAAGCCGGCGCGTACGTCAGCTATCCGTTCGAGCATCTGTTGGCCATACTGACGCTCGAGAGCCAACGCAACCGCTGTTTGGTGATCGGCGAAGACCTGGGGACCGTGCCCGATGAGGTGCGTCACGCCATGGACCTGCGCCGGATACTGTCCTACCGGGTGCTGTACTTCTGCCGCGGTCCGGGAGGGCAGTTTCAGGCGCCCAGCGAATTCCCCCTCAACGCGCTGGTGACATCGGCCACGCACGACTTGGCAACGCTCGCGGGCTTTTGGGAAGGCCGCGATCTGGAACTGCGCCAGGCTCTGGGTCTGTTCCCGCGCGAAGCCATGCGTATGCAGCAGCTCGAGGAGCGAAAGCGCGACTGCGCGCAACTGCTCAGCGCCTTGCAGCGCGAATCCCTGCTGCCGCCGGAAGTCTCGCCCGAACCGCGCTGGCCGCTGGCAATGACTCAATCACTGGCGATGGCGGTCCAGGAGTACCTGGCGCACACCCCCTCGCGAGTGCTGGTCGTACAGCTCGAAGACGTATTTGGCTGTCGCGATCAGGTCAATTTACCGGGCACTGTCGACCAGTACCCGAATTGGCGCCGCAAACTGCCCTTGGAGCTCGAGAAGTGGGAAGAAGACGGCCGTTTTGCTGAGCTCGCACGCCGCCTGGCGCCCGAGCGGCGTCAGTAGACGTGCAAGGCGGTTGCCGCGCGGCGCCGCCCGATTAACCGGAGGCGGTCTCGGCGCTTCCCCGGCGCATAGTGCCGCCGACTTCGGCCGTGCCGCCGCCCTTGCTGAAGGATTTGGTCAGCGCATCGGGCACCGGCAACTGCAGCAACCGGTACAAATGCGCCAGCTTGTTGCGAAACAGAGCCTCGAACACCAACACCGATTCGCTCGGGTTGTCTTCCCCCGGCCACCAGAACCAGTCCGACGCTTCGCAATCGGCCAGCTGGGCGAGCGCGTGCGCGCGCGAAGTTTCGTCGAGCCGTCCGCTGGCAATCACCCGGTCGTAGCTTGCCTTGGCTTCGCACAGCAGGTCCCAGGCGTGATTTTTGTCCTTGGCGCCAATCCAGGTCGCAAAGTTGCCGTACACCCAGCTGCCCGCGGTCAGTACGGGAAGCTCACGCACCGACACGATGCGCGACGCTTTCTGGCCGGGCACGGTGCCCGAGTGCAGCGCAACCATGTCGGCACCCGTTACGGTGCGAACTCCCGAGTGGCCCGAGAGGTTCTTGTACAGGTCGCTGAGAAAGAAAAATCCGTTGTAGGGATAGTATTCCCAGGCGTTCTCCCCATCGAGCATCACGCTCACCAAGGGCCGTGGTCCCGTGGCGGCTTTGGCCGCAATTGCCTCGAGCTCGTGCACGAAATTGTTCGCGGCGTCGCGCCCGTGCCACTTCGAGTAGGAAAAACCGATCAAGTCCGACAGGCGGTCGTCGCGAAAGAACAGCAGCATGCTGGGCGCGACCGCGCGCGCCCGGTACGGCCGATGCCGCGCCTCCACCCCCGGGTCCGGATTCGATGAGTCAAGTCCGCTCACGCGCAAACTGTTGGCCAGTACGCCTTCGCTGCTGGCGCTCCAGCGGATGTTGCGCTCGGCCAGCAGCGCAACGAAGCTACTCGACAACGCGCCCTCGGCCGGCCATAACCCTTGCGGAGCGACGCCAAAGCGCCGCGCATGGGTGACCAAGGCGCTATCGATGTGGGCGCAGACGCGCTCTCGTCCCCCGGGGTAGTAGTCGGCCAGCGGCAACTGGACGTCGGGCAGGGCATCCTTGGCGCTTTGAAAATCCAACAGCAGCGGCGCCAGCGGATGAAAATGGGGCGTCGTCGACAATTCGATCTGCCCGCGCTGCGCCAGCGCGCGGTAGCGCGGAATCACCTGCTGCACCTGGTGCGCGATAACCCGCAGCAGGGACAGACGGTCGGATTCGGAAAAACCCGTCCCCTTGGCCATGAGCTGGGCAACGACCTCGGATTCGCGGCGCACGGTCTCTCCGACCCAAGCCAAGTGATACCAGGTCACGAGGTCGTACACATAGCGGTCGCATAGGTAGTCCCGGCTTTCTTTGCCGTGGGTCTCCATCATCGCGTACAGGTCGTACAGGCGCTTAAACGGCGGAAAGGGAGCAATGAGTCGGTGGTGGTTGGCGCGAAAGCACTGCGCGAAGGCGCCGTGGCGTTCGCTCTCGGACAAAGCCGTGGTCTCCGAGCGGGCGAGCAGGCGCAGCAAGGGATCGCGCAGAGGGCCGGCTTGAAACTGATCGCAGTAGTCCTCGATCTGGTCGAGCAGAACCGGAACAAAGTTCACCACGGCACGCATCGCCGGGTGCTGCTCCAGATGCCAGGCCATGTCGGCGTAGTCCTTGATCGCGTGCAGATACACCCAGGGCATCGTGAACTCGCCCGTGCTGCGATCGCGGTAGTCGGGCTGGTGCATGTGCCACAGCAAAAGCAAGTCGACGCCCGGTCCGGTCGCGGGCGCAAGGCCGGGCGGCCGGCCGCCGGCGCCGGCCTGCGTCGCCCATCCGCTTTCGCCACTCGGAGCTGTCACGTGGCGCTTTCGCCCTGGAGGGCGGCGAGCATCTCGGGCACCACGAGCGTGATGCCTTTGCTGCTGACGTCAAAACGCTTGCAGTCTTCCTCCGGGTTCACGCCAATCTGTAGCCCCGGGGGCAGGCGGCAATTTTTCTCGACGACGGCGCGCTTGAGCACCACATTGCGTCCGATATCGACGTTGGGCAACACGACCGAATCCTCCACATGCGCGTAGCTGTGCACATGGACGTTGGAAAACAGCAAGGAGCGGCGCAGCGTCGCGCCGCTGATGACGCAGCCGCCCGATACCAGGGAATCCACCGCCATGCCGCGCCGCCCATCGTCGTCAAAAACGAACTTGGCCGGCGGCAGCTGCTCCTGGTACGTCCAGATCGGCCAGGTCGTGTCGTACATGTTCAGATCTGGGGTCACCTTGGCAAGCTCCATGTTGGCTTCCCAGTAGGCGTCGAGCGTTCCCACATCGCGCCAGTAAGGACGGCCCTGGGTCATGTTCACACAGCTGTCGGAGAATCGATGGGCAACGAGCCGGTAACCGCGCTCCAAGATGTGAGGTATGACGTCCTTGCCAAAGTCGTGAGTCGAGCGCGGGTCAGCACTGTCGCGCTCCAGCTGTTCGTATAAAAACGCCGCGTTGAACACGTAAATGCCCATGCTCACCAAGGCCGTATCGGGGTGACCCGGCATGGGCGCCGGGTGCTCCGGCTTTTCCTGGAAGGCAACCACGCGCAGCGAGTCATCGACGGCCATGACCCCAAAACCCCGTGCCTCGGCAAGCGGCACCTCCATGCACGCAATCGTCATGTCGGCCGACTTGGTCACATGGTCGTAGAGCATGCGGTTGTAGTCCATCTTGTAGATATGATCGCCCGCGAGCACAAGGACCAGGCTTGGCGCGTGCTTGCGCAGCAAATAGATGTTCTGGTAAATCGCATCGGCCGTGCCCTTGTACCAGTCGGCACTGACGTTTTGCTGCGCGGGCAGCAACTCGACGAACTCCTCAAAGCGCGCGTTCAGAAACGACCAGCCGTGCTGCACGTGCCGGATCAGACTCTGCGCCTTGTACTGCGTGCACACGCCGATACGGCGTATGCCGGAATTGACGCAGTTGGACAGCGGAAAATCGATGAAGCGAAACTTGCCGCCGAAAGGCACCGCGGGCTTGGAGCGCCAGTCGGTAAGGCGTCCCAGCCGAGTGCCGCGGCCGCCGGCCAGCACGATCGCCATGGTCGAGCGAGCCAGTTGTACCCCGGTCAGTGGTTCGAGGCCCGGACCGCTAAGCGGGGCCGGTGCGGTGCGCTCGATGGTAAGCGGATTGGTCACGAGGTGCCTCCCTGCTGGATGAATCTACCAGCCTATGGGCGATGGCCGGGCAGACCTTGACAAACATCAAAGGCCAACGGCACGGCTTGCTATCCTAACGTCAAATCCGCGCCCGGCCGTGCGCGAGGACGGGAGCCGAAAAGCGCATTGATACTACGTCGCGATTGGAACCATCACGAAAGTTGTTTTTGCCACACCCGAGCTTGCGCCGCTCATCAAAACCGGCGGGCTTGCCGATGTCAGCGGCTCCCTGCCCAGCGCCCTGGCGGGGCTGGGTATCGAGATTCGGGTATTGCTGCCAGCCTACCCGGCCGTCTTGCAGACCTTGTCGGTCGATCCTGCGTCGGTGGCACCGGTTGCCACCGTGCCAGCGCTCGGACAAATGCCCGAAGCTCGCCTGCTGGCGGCTCATGGCGCGCAGCGCCTGGAACTGCTGCTGGTGCATTGCCCCTCCCTGTACGAGCGGTCCGGAAACCCCTACCTGGGTTCCGATGGCAAGGATTGGCCCGATAACGACGTGCGCTTTGGCCTTCTTTCGCGCATTGCCGCGCTGCTCGGTACCGAGAAAAGCCCGCTTGCCTGGCGCCCGGACGTCATCCACTGCAACGACTGGCAGGCGTCGCTCGCACCGGTGTATCTGGTGTACGGCCTGGGTCAGCGGGCCGCCAGCGTGGTGACCGTGCACAACCTGGCCTATCAGGGGATTTTTGATGCCAGTGCGGTCGCACGTCTGGGTCTGCCGCCGGAGAGCTTTTCGATGGACGGGGCGGAGTACTACGGCAAGCTCTCGTTTCTCAAGGGCGGACTGGCGTGCGCCGACGCGATCACGACCGTAAGCCCGACGTATGCGCGCGAGATCTGCACCGAGGAGCTGGGATTTGGCCTGCAGGGTCTGTTATCGCGCCGTGCGAACGTGCTGACGGGCATCCTCAACGGAGTGGACACCGAGTATTGGGATCCGGCAACCGACCCGATGATCGTGCAGCGCTACGACGTGCATACGCTTGCCAACAAACGCACCAATAAGCGTGCTTTGCAGCTGGCCATGGGTCTGGCGATGGAAGACAGCATGCCGGTCTTGGGCGTGGTCAGCCGTCTTGTCGAGCAAAAGGGCATCGACCTCATCGCCGATATCGTCGGCAAGGTCGTCGCGCTTCCCGCGCAGCTGGCGATCCAGGGTTTGGGCGACCGGGCCATCGAGGAGCGGTTGCTGGCGTTGGCGCGCAGGTATCCGCGCCAATTGGGAGTGCGGGTGGCATTCGACGAGGCCTTGGCGCACATGATCGAAGCCGGTTCGGACTTGTTCCTGATGCCCTCTCGCTTTGAACCCTGTGGCATGAATCAGATGTACAGCCAGCGTTACGGCACCATACCCATCGTCTGCCAGACGGGCGGCCTAGCCGACTCGGTAACCGATTGCAGCAGCGCGACGCTGACTGCGGGCACGGCAACGGGCTTTGTGTTTGCTCCACCCAGCGCGGAGACGCTGCTGGAAGCTGTGGTGCGCGGCATCGCCGCCTATCGAGATCCCGCCATTTGGGCGCATCTGCAGCGCAACGCGATGGCGCGCGACTTTGGCTGGGAAGCAAGCGCGGCGCAATACGTGGAGGTCTATCGGCGCGTACTGCACAGCACCCGCCACTGAAAGATCGGCCGCGCTTGACCTCAGAGCCAGAGCATGCGGCCGGTTTCTAAGCGGTGCGTCAGAAGGTCGTGGTACGGGAAAACGCGGATGCGATAGTCGAACTTGCCGCAGGACTCGGGCGTGAAATCGAGCACGTAGCGGTGCTCCCCCGTGTCGGCAAGAGTGTTGGCATGCACGAAAAAGCGCCCCGACTCCTTGCGCGCGTCACTTCCGACCTCGTTCATGCGCAGCTCCACGCGCACGTCGCTGGGCTCGAGTCCGTTGAGGTTCACCGCGACCTCGATGCGCAGCCGCTCGCCAAATTGCGTGCGCGGCGTGCCGGCGTCCAGACGCCGAATCCGCGCGCCAGGCCAGGCGGCAACCACGCGGGCCTTCCACGCCGCCACCTCCTTGGCGCCCCGGAATTCGTCCCGGGAAAACCGCCTTCCCTGGCGCGCCGCCGGACCGTAGAACTGGGACAGGTAGTCGCCCACCATTCGAGTGGCGTTAAACCGCGGCAAAATGGTGGCCATTGACCGCTTCATGAGCTTGATCCAGCCCGGCGAATAGCCCATCTCGCCGCGCCCGTAGTACGTCGGCAGGACCTGGTCTTGCAAGATCTCATAAAGGGTGCGTGCCTCCTCGGCATTGCGGGCCGCATCGCTCAAGGTCTCGGACGCTGGCTTGATCCCCCAGCCGTTGTCGCCCGTGTAGCCCTCATCCCACCAGCCGTCCAGGACGGACAAATTGATCACGCCGTTGATGCCCGCTTTCATGCCCGAGGTTCCCGAGGCTTCCAACGGGTAAATCGGATTGTTGAGCCAGACATCCACGCCCGAGACCAGACGGCGTGCCAGGCGCAAGTCGTAGCCTTCGACGAGCAATAGCCGGCCTTCGAACTCGGGTGTGCGCGACACCCGCGCCAGATGGCGGATGAGGTCCTGCCCCGGCTGGTCGGCCGGATGGGCCTTGCCCGCGAAAACAAAAAGCACCGGCCGCTTGGGGTCGCTCACGATCTGGCGCAGCCAGTCGAGGCTTTCAAACAGCAGCGTGGCGCGCTTGTAGGTCGCGAAGCGACGGCCAAAGCCAATCGTCAATACGTCGGGTTTGTCCGGATCGGCAAAGCGCAGCATGCGGTCTAGGTGCGCTTCGCTGCCGCGATTTCGGTTTTGCTGCTCGGCGATGCGATGGCGCACCAGCCGCAGCATCTGTGACTTCAGAAACTGATGCCGGCTCCAAACAATGTGGTCGGGAAGCTCGTCGACTCGTCCCGACACCGCCGGATCGTTGATGCGATCGAGCCAGTCAAATCCCAGGAACCGGTCAAAATCATTGCTCCAGTCCGGCGATAGGAAGGTCGGCACGTGCACCGCGTTGGTCACGTGGGTCAGGGGATTTTCCGCGGGAGGAATTTGCGGCCACAGGTCGCGCAGCATGGCGGCGCTGACCTCGCCGTGGATCTTCGAGACCCCGTTTTGAAAGCGAGAACCGCGCACCGCCAGCGCCGTCATGTCGAATTCGTTGACCGCACTACCGGTACGCCCCAGGGAAAAGAGCTGCTGCGGCTCGATGCGGTGCTTGCGGCAGTACGCATCAAAGTACCGGTTGAACAGCTCCGCGGAAAAACGGTCGTGTCCGGCGGCCACCGCCGTATGGGTCGTAAACACCGTGTTGGCGGCGACCGCCTCCAGTGCCGCGGCAAAGTCGAGCCCGCCGTGCATGTGCTGGTGGATGCGCTCGAGCACGAGAAACGCCGCGTGTCCTTCGTTCATGTGCCACACGGTGGGCCGCATTCCCAGGGCCGAGAGGGCGCGCACGCCACCCATGCCCAGGACGATCTCCTGCAAGATGCGCACTTCCCGGTCGCCCCCGTACAGACGGTGCGTTACGTGCCGGTCGCTTTCCGCATTGGCGGGCAAGTCGGTATCGAGCAGCAGCAGGCGAACGTGGCCGACCCGCACGTGCCAGAGCTTGACCTTGAGCACGCGATCGGACAGCGGAATATCGATGCACGTTTCGGCCCCGTTGGCATCGAGCACCGGGGTGACGGGCAGATCGTCGAAATCCGAGTCCTGGTAGATCGCCTCTTGGTTGCCGTTGGCGTCGATCTTCTGCTGAAAATAGCCCTGGCGATACAACAGACCCACGCCGATAAAGGGAAGTCGCAGGTCGCTTGCGGCCTTGCAATGGTCTCCGGCCAAGATGCCCAGGCCGCCGGAGTAGATGGGCAGACTCTCGTGAAAGCCAAACTCCGCGCAAAAGTAGGCAACCAGATCGTTTTCCCCCAGTACCGTGGAGCCGTCGTTGCGCGCGGTCTCACTCAGGTACGTGTCGTACGCCGACAGCATGCGCTGGTAGCTGTTGAGAAACCCCGGATCTTCGGAGGCTTCCGTCAGTCGGCGCTCGTCGATGCGCTTGAGCAGCACCTTGGGGCTGTGCCCGACGGTATTCCACAGGTGCGTGTCCAGCCGCGCGAAGAGTTGGCGGGTGGAGCGATCCCAGCTGTACCAAAGGTCGTGCGCAATTTCATCCAGGCGTGCCAGGCGGCGCGGCATCCGAGGATTGATTTCCAGAACAAAAGGCGTGCCGGGGCGTTCCATTTGGAGTTCCAAAGTAACCGGGCGATTGGGCGCGGGGTGCGGAGCGCAGGCAACGCGCGGGCGCCGCAAGACAAGCGCCGGACGCTAGCGGCAGAAGGACGCCGGGATATTAGCGGAAAAACGATTGCGGACGGCCGTCGATTCGGTGTCTACGCAACTTGCTTTGTTAGACTCGGCCGGTGCGCGTGCTGATCGTCAAGATTTCGTCGATGGGCGACGTCGTCCACGCCCTACCAATGGTGTCGGATATCGCGCGCGTCTTCCCCCATGCGCGGGTGGATTGGGTCGTGGAAGAGGCCTTCGCCGACATTCCGCGACTGCATCCGGCGGTGAGCGGCGTTTTTCCGATTGCGCTGCGCCGCTGGCGGCGCAGGCTGCTTAGCCCCGCGTCCTGGCACCAAATGATCGACGCGCGCCGTGCCCTGCGCAAGACGCGCTATCACACCATCATCGATTGCCAAGGTCTCATCAAAAGCGCGATCGTCGCCTGGACCGCGCGAGGACCGGTCGTCGGATTTGCCCCAGGGGTCGTGCGCGAGCCGGTCGCGGCGCTGCTGTATCGGCGGCGCGTGTTCGTCGACCCGCGCGGACACGCGGTCGATCGGATCCGGCGTCTTGGCGCCGCCGCACTGGGCTACGCACTCGAAGGCCCCGAGCGATTTTGCCTGCGTCTGCCGCGGGGCGAGCCCACGCCGGATGGGCCGCCGTACGCGCTGCTCCTGGCCAACGCGAGTCGCGCAAGCAAGCTCTGGCCCGATCGAAACTGGCTCGGCCTGGAACAGACTCTGGCCGGTCGCGGGATTGTGAGTTTGCTCGCCTGGGGCAATGCGCAAGAACACGAGGTGAGCTTGCTGCGTGCCTCGCAGATGAAATCGGCGCGCGTGCTGCCCAAATCGAGCATCGCGCAAATCGCGGTGCTCGCGTCGCGGGCCCGGGTGGTGGTGGGTCTGGACACCGGGCTTACGCACCTTGCGGCGGCCATCGGTGCACCGACAGTGGGCATTTTTTGCGATTACGACACCTCGCTGGTGGGCCTGCGCGGCAGCGATCGCGCACTGAGTCTGGGAGGGGTCGGGCAAGTGCCGAGCCTCGATCAGGTGTCTGCGGCGGTCCAACGCCTGGCTGGCAGCGTCTCGGCGTGACGACCCAGCGGCCCGCCTACTGGTACACGATCGCGTGGGTCGCGGCGCTGCCCTTGGTTGCGCTGTACCTGCTTTGGCGCGCGTTGCGCCAGAGCGAGTACCGCCGGCATTGGGCCGAGCGCTTCTTGGGACGGGGCGCGAGCGGCACCGTCCCGGCCGATGCGGTTGTGATCTGGGTGCACGCGGTCTCGGTGGGCGAGACTCGAGCCGCGCGACCGTTGATGGAGCGCTTGGCGCGGGCCCATCCGAGCGCTTGCTTTGTGCTGACCCACATGACGCCCACGGGCAGGGCGGCAGGCACCGATATCGTGCGCGCGCTGCCTCAAAGGGTGCAGCAGCGCTATTTGCCCTACGACTTGCCATTTGCGGTCCGGCGCTTCCTGCGCGAAACCGCACCGAAGGTCGGTGTGTTGATGGAAACCGAAGTCTGGCCCAACTTGCTGTATGCGGCGCGGGCCCACGGTATCCCCGTGGTGCTGGCCAATGCGCGCCTGTCGCAGCGCTCCTTGCGCAAGGCCCTGCGCTACGGCCAATTCATCCGCAACGCAGCCGCGTGCGTGCAGCGAGTCGGTGCGCAAAGCGCGGCCGATGCCGCGCGGATCGCACAGGTTTTCGAGGGTCCGGTTCAAGTGACCGGAAATCTGAAGTTCGATCTCGTCCCCGACCCCGAGCAACTCGAGCAAGGCCGGCGGCTTCGTGCGCGCTTGCGCGCCCGCCTGGGAAATCGCCCGCTTTGGATGTTCGCCAGTACGCGCGAGGGAGAAGAACGGCAGATCCTGGCAGCGCTGCAGACCGCACCGCCCGCTACCTTCGCGCGGCCTTGTGCGCAATCGCCACTGCTCCTGTTTGTTCCCCGCCATCCCCAACGATTTGCCGAAGTTGCCGGCCTGCTGCAAGCGGCGGGCGCAACGGTGCTGCGCCGAGCGCAGTGGGAAAGTACCTTGGGTGCCTTGGGCGATGCGCGGTCGGACGAGCCGGCTTCCGAGCCGCTGGCACGCACGGTCCTACTGGGAGATTCGATGGGGGAGATGCCGCTGTTTTACGCGATGGCCGATGTGGCGTTGATTGGCGGCAGCTTGCAGCCCCTGGGAGGGCAGAACCTGATCGAGGCGTGCGCCTGCGGTTGCCCCGTCGTGTTGGGGCCGCACATGTTCAATTTCGCGCAGGCGGCCGACGACGCCCTGCAAGCGGGCGCCGCGCAGTGCGTGCAGGACGCACCAAGCGCACTGGAGGCGATGCAACAAATCTGCGTCCAGGAGTCACGGCGCCAAAGCATGGCGCAGGCCGCGCTTGCGTTTGCGGGGGCGCACCGCGGGGCGACCGAGCGCACGGTGCAGCTGATCGACGAAGTGCTGCAGGGTGCTATTTCTGCAGTAGGGCGTTGACGGTCTGGATATCCTCGTCTTGCAGGTCGCCCGCCGCGGCCTTGAGCCTTAGCCCGCTGACGAGAAAGTCGTAGCGGGCCTTCTTCAGGTCGCGCTGCGTGTTAAAAAGCTGCGTGTTGGCATTGAGCACATCCAGGTTGATCCGCACCCCGACCTGGTAGCCCAGACGCGTGGAATCGAGCTGCGTTTTGGCCGACAGCTCGGCCGATTCGAGCGCTTGCACCTGCGACAGCCCGTAATCGACTCCGGTGTAGGCCTGTCTTGCGGCCTGAGCCGCGGTTCGGCGCGCCAGCTCCAGATCCTGCTGTGCGCGCTCCTCGTTCGCGAGCGCCTCGCGCACCTGGCTCTGGATGGCGCCGCCCGTGAAGACCGGCACGGTCAGCGTGATTCCCAGGTTCGATGCGGTCGTATTGTTGCCCACCGGAATGTAGATGTTGCCGGTCGAGCGCACGTATTGGATGCCGCCCGTGACGTTGAGCGATGGCAGGTACGCATCGTGCGCTCGTTTGGTTTCGTGGTGGGCGATTTCCGAGGCAGCACGTGCCGCCAGCACCGAATAGTTCGCGTCCTCGGCGTTGTGTGCCCAGGTGTCGACGTCATTGGGCTTGGGCGGTTCGAGCACGACGGGGTCGCGCAGCACCTGCAGCTCGCCGGCTTCGTGGCCGATGATCGCGCGCAACGCGCTTTGCTTTACGGCGAGGTCCCCGCGCGCAACCTGTTCTTGCGCGTCAATCTGGTCGTAGCGCGCTTTGGCCTCGTGCGTATCGACGATGGTTTTGGTGCCCACCTCGAATTCCCGCTTGGCTTGCGCAAGCTGCTCGGATACCGCCTTCTTGTTTTCCCGCAGGGCCGTGAGCGTATCTTGTGCCGCCAAGACGTCAAAGTACGCCTGCGCGACGCGCAGCAGCAAATCCGAACGTGCCTGCGCGAGCTTTGCCTCGCTTTGTCTAACCGAGAGCTTGGCCTGCGTCAGGCTTTCCCACAGCGGCGCGCTGTACAAGGGCAGCGTGAAGTTCAATGCCGGACCCCAGGAATTGAAGGTTTTTTCGAAGCTCGGCTGCACCTGCGTGTCCGTCGACCGAAAGTCGTAGCGGTTCGCCTGATCGGCCAGGGAAGCGTTCAAATTGGGCAGCAAATTGGCGCGCGCCTGGGGCACGGCCTCCACCGATGCGAGCTGCGCAAAGCGCGCCGCGCTATAGGTCGGATCGTTGATGAGTGCATCGCGCGTGAGCGTAAGCAGATCCGTTCCCGCGGCGAAGGCCGGCGCCGCGACTCCCAGCAGTGCCAGCAGGCCCACGCGGGCGAGGTGCAACTCCATGCGCGCGGCGCGTTCCATCAGAAGCGGAAGGCCGACGGCTCCCGGGCAAGACGCAGGGGCTTGGTGCAGGTCTCAAAAAGCGCCAGGGGCTCGAAGGCGTCCTTGCCCGTGCGCGTGACGATCTGCGCGCTCATGACTGGCGCGCTTCCCACGATCGCCGCCAAACGCCCTCCGATCTTGAGCTGATCGAGCAGCGAGGCGGGCAAAGACGGCAATGATCCGGACAGGATGATGACATCGTAGGGTGCGTGCGCGGGCCAGCCCTCCGACCCGTCGCCACCTTCCACCCTGGCGTTGCGCACGCCCGCGCGCGCGAGGTTGGCCGCACCGAAGGCCTGCAGACGCGGATCAATCTCGATTGTCCACACCGTTTGCGCCTTGTGGGCCGCCAACGCCGCCATGTACCCCGAGCCCGTTCCAACCTCAAGAACCTGTTCGTGGGGATGTATGCCCAACTCCTGCAAAAAGCGAGCTTCGACCTTGGGGGCAAGCATGCACTCGCCGGTCACCACGCCATCGATATTGAGCGGCAGCTCAAAGTCCACGAACGCTAAGGAGCGCAGATGCGATGGCACGAACTGCTCGCGGCGCACCTGGAGCAGAAGGTCAAGGACCGATTGGTCCAGCACCTCCCAGGGTCGGATCTGCTGCTCGATCATGTTGATGCGAGCCTTTTCAAGTTCACTGTCAGAGGCCAGGGCAGGTGCAGTCATGGTTTGGGCTCAACGGGTGAATGTGTGCAAGCAATGTTTTGTCTTGCGCCATTTTTGTTCGTGGAACAAGGCCTAAGTGTATCTACCACTTCTTTCTTTGCTAGCTAGCTGCGGCGCAAGCGCAACGTCGTGTCGACGGGATCCGGGGTCGGGCGGCGCATCCTTGGCACGGGGTCGATCGAAATTGCGTTGCCCGCGGTAACTGCGGCCAAACCGGGGCGCGGTGCCGGCACGGTTTGTCTTGTGGCAAAAGGAGTCGTTTTTTGGGCCGCAGAGTGCGCCCAAGGCCTTGCGATACGCCGCGGGCATCGGGGAGCGCCCAGGAGCGGCAAATCCTGCCTCGGGTCGCGGCCGCTGTCGTTGGAGTTTTTTAATGCTGGACCTCGGGGTTGCCCAGGAGTCGTTGCTTTGTGCAGTGCACAAGTAGCCGCTCCTCCTTTTGGGGCGGCGAATCGACGGGGTGAGAAGAATTCCCGGGAATATTCCGGGCTTTGCGGCGGAGGGTCCGCCCTAGGATTGGTAGGAGAGCGCGCCAAACTCGAGCGCGATGGCTAACAATTCGTGAAGCCCAACCTCATTGATGCCGTAGCACTGGCCACGTCGCATCGCGACCGCGATGAGCTCGACCGCGCGGTCGCGCGCATGCTCTTTGAACACGTGCAGCCCAATTGCGTGAGGGTCTACCGCGTCCTAGGGGAGGACGGCCGCCAGCGCGTGCAGCTGCGCGCGTACGTGGATCAGGAAGGTCTGCATGCGGGCCAGGACCCGACCGATCCGGCGCTGTTGCCGCTGGTGAGCGAAAGGCCCCATTGGCACGAGTGCGCCTTGCTGTGCGATGCCGTGCATTATTTGCCACAAGGAGAATCGACGGAGCGCTTCGACAGCGTTTTCCCGTTGCTCGGCAACAGCGGACTCATCGGCTTGATCGAAGTGGAGTTTTCCGGGGAGCGCGCGGCGATCCGGCCGCACGACGCAAGCCTCGTGCAAGGTGTGCTTCGCATTTTGCGCAATCACCTAAGCGCGCTCGATTACGGAGAGCGCGATACGCTGACGGGCTTGCTCAATCGGCGCACGTTCGAAACGAATTTTGCCAAGCGCCGCGGGGCGGCGGCCCGAGCCGCCGCGCGACAATCGACGTTGCAAGGAAGCTGGCTGGGGATCATTGACGTTGACCGCTTCAAAACCATCAACGACTCGTTCGGGCATCTCTTCGGCGACGAAGTGCTACTGCTTATTGCACGGCTCATGTTCGAGACGTTCCGCAGCACAGAGCTCATCTACCGCTTTGGGGGCGAGGAGTTTGTTGTCATCGTTGACGGCACCGACGAACAAGGGGCGGGCGCGGCCTTCGACCGGTTTCGTCAGACCGTGGCGAATCACCGGTTTCCCCAGGTCGGCAAGGTGACGGTTAGTGCGGGGTACACGTGCGTTGGCGCCAACGACGTTCCGGCCTCGGCGGTGGGTCGTGCCGATAGCGCCCTGTATTTCGCCAAGGAGCATGGGCGCAATGCCACCGTCTGCTACGAGGCGCTGCTTCGGGAGGGCCGTATCCGGCCCAGCCCGTCCCCGACCACGACGCTGGAGCTCTTCTAGCGCGGCAGGCGCACGGCGAGCCGTATGCCGCGCAAGATCTCCAGCGGTGCGGGCGGACAGCCGCGTACTTCGACGTCTACGGGCAGTATGTTGGCGACCCGGCCGCGGCTGGCATAGCTCTCTCCGAAAACGCCCCCGTTGCAGCCGCACTCGCCTACGGCCACGACGAGCTTAGGCGCGGGCATGGCCTCGTACGTGCGACGCAACGCCGTGTCCATGTGTGCCGAGACTGGACCGGTTACGAGCAGCAGGTCCGCGTGACGGGGACCGACCACGAACTTGATACCCAGACCTTCGATGTTGTAGTAGAGGTTGTTGAGCGCGTGCATCTCCAGCCCACAGCCATTGCAGGTGCCCGGATCGACCTGCCGGATGGCAAGTGCCGGACCGAATATGGACATGAACTCTTCGCGTATTGCGCGCTGCTCGGCCTCGTCCTTGCCGCCCGCAGGCGATTGGGGCGCGAGGGGCTGCGGAGGTGGCTCGGTGAGGATGCCCACTCGCACGATTGGTCGCAGCATGCGCCAAGGCATCAGAGATCCTGTCCCGAATAGCTGAGGTTAAACGACTTGTTGATGAGCGGAAAATCCGGAACGATGTTGTCAATCACCGCGTGCTCCAAGGCGGGCCAGTTCTGCCAGGACGGATCATGGCAATGGGCTCGCGCAATCAGACCGCGCTCGTCGAGTTCGATCGTCACCAGCACTTCCCCGCGCCAAGCCTCAACCCAGCCCGCAGCGCAGCCCCGAGACTGCGGGACGGGCAAGTCCGCCATTGTTGGCCCGGCCGGCAGCTCCTGTGCGAGCTTGCGGATCAGGCGCAACGATTCGTAGATTTCGCCAAAGCGCACGGCCACCCGCGCCGCCACGTCCCCCTCGTTGGCCTGGACCTTGCGCACCTGCAGCGCTTCGTACGGGATGCTGGCGAAGTCGGCGCGCAGGTCCGTGCCGACTCCACTGGCACGTGCGGCCATGCCGGTGAGATTGAGTTGACGCGCAAGTTGGGCATCGACCCGTCCGGTGCCAACGAATCGGTCTTGCACGCCGGCGTGCGCGTCGTAGATTGATTCGAGCAATCGCACCTGTGCTTCGAGCGCCTGACAGTCCTCGCTGGCGATGTGCAGGGCTTGCGGAGCAAGGTCGCTCGCTACGCCCCCGGGCACGATCCAATCCATCATCAAGCGGTGTCCCACCAGTTCTGCGCTGCGACGCTGCCAGGCTTCGCGCAGCCGCCAGAACTGCGCCAGGCCAAACGCAAAGGCCGCGTCGTTACCCAGTGCCCCCAGATCGCCCAGGTGGTTGGCGATGCGTTCGCGCTCCAATGCCATGGCACGCAGCCATTGCGCGCGCAGCGGAGCTTCCGTCGCGCAAAGAGTCTCGGTCGCGCAGCAGTACGCCCAGCTGTAGGCCACCGTACTATCACCCGATACGCGCGCGGCCAGCCGCGCGCCTTGCGCCAGGCTCATGCCCTCCAGGCGTTTTTCGATGCCCTTGTGCGTGTACCCCAGACGCTGCTCCAGGCGCAGCACTCGTTCTCCCACCACGGAAAAGCGGAAGTGACCTGGCTCGATGATGCCCGCATGAACGGGACCGACCGCGATTTCGTGAACGCCATCGCCCGTGACCGTGACAAACGGATAGGACTCATCGAGCGCTTCGAAGCGCTCGCGTCCACTCGGTTCGCGACGCAAAGGAAAATAATCCTCGGGCCAGGCCGCATGTCGCAACCAGGGGCGCGCATCGGCTGCGCCGCTCGCATTCAGGCCGCTCAGATCGGCCACGGCCCGCTGCAATCTGCCGGCGCAGGCAAAGGTCGCCGTGAGATCGGGGTAGCTGGTCGGATCGTCGTCAGTGAGGGGCAGATCCAACCAGACCAATCCCGAGTTCAACGCATAGGCGACGGCTACCGCGAAATGCCCTGCGCTCGTGCGTCTGTCAATGCCCCAGATCGTGACCAGGCGCCCGCCCAGACTGCGCACCACGCTGCAGGCAGCGCGCCACTGTGCGCGCGTCACCTGGGCCCGGTGCATCGGCAGCGGACCCAGGAGGCGCGTGAATGCGCAATCGAGCCCGGGCAGGCGAAATTCGGTTGGTGCCAAGCGCGATTGCACGGCAAGTGGGCCGTCGCGGCTGCGCGCACTCCCATGGTTTGCCGGTTCGTCGTTTGCCATCGCCATTGTCTCGGTGTCGTCTCGGCGTCGCTTGGGGCCGCCCGCAGGTCCAGCGCGCAGTCCCCGTCGATCAGCCCCCAATGAGTGCAGCCGCCTCGTGGTACCACTGGTCCAGAAATGGCGGAACAAATAGCCCCAGCATCAGGGTCAGGCCCAGATGCACGAACACCGGCACGATTGCGGGTCGATGAGGCAGCGGCGCCTGGGTGGATTCGCCAAACACCATGGCCTGGACACGGCTAAAGACCGAGGCAAAAGCTACGGCGAGCGCGAGCAGCAGCACGGGCGTAGCCCAGGGAAGCTGGCGCATCGCGCTCGTGAGGATCAGGAACTCGCTGGCGAAAACGCCGAAGGGCGGCATCCCCAATATCGCGAGAGAGCCGAGCACCATACCCCAGCCCAGCGTCGGGCTCGATTGCAGCAGACCGCGGATTTCGTCCATGATCTGCGATCCCGCACGCTGTGTGGCGTGACCCACCGCAAAGAAGATTGCCGACTTGGTTAGGGAGTGCACCGTCATATGCAGAAGGCCGGCGAAGTTGGCGATCGGCCCGCCGAGTCCGAAGGCAAAAGTCATTAGGCCCATGTGCTCGATCGACGAGTACGCGAACATCCGCTTGACATCGCGCTGGCGGCGCAAGAAAAACGCCGCGGCAACCACAGAAACGATTCCAAAGACCACCATGGTCCTTCCGGGAAGGCCGTTGTTCATAGCCCCATCGGCCAAGACCTTGCAGCGCAAGATCGCGTAGAGCGCGACGTTGAGCAGCAGACCCGAGAGTACTGCCGAGATCGGCGTGGGTCCTTCCGCATGCGCGTCGGGCAGCCAGTTGTGCACCGGCACAAGACCCACCTTGGTGCCGTAGCCGAGCATGAGAAAAACAAAGGCCAGTCCCACGATGTTCGGTTCGAGTTGCGCCTTGATCGCAGCCAGATGGGTCCAGAGGAGCGCTCCTTCCCCGCCACCGATCACGCGATCGGCCGCAAGGTACAGCAGCATCGTGCCAAACAGCGCCTGGGCGATTCCTACGCCGCACAAAATGAAGTATTTCCAGGCCGCCTCCAGGCTGGCCGCCGTGCGGTAGACCGATACCAGCAGCACGGTAGTGAGGGTCGCCGCCTCCATCGCGACCCACAGCACGCCCAGGTTGTTCGTGGTGAGCGCGGTCAACATCATGGCGATGAAAAGCTGGTACATGCTGTGGAACAGTCGCATGCGCGGAGCGGTCATTTTTCCGTGCTCGCGCTCGATGCGCATGTAGGGTTGCGAAAACAGCGACGTCGTAAAGCCCACCAGCGCCGTCAGAGCCACAAGAAAGGCGTTGAGCGGATCGATGAAAAAACGCTCGCCAAAACCCATGACGGGCGCACCCAGAATCACTTCGCCGGTGAGCCACAGCGCGCAGGCGAGCGTGGCGCCGCTAAAGGCAACGTTGATCTGCGGGCCGTGATCGCGGTGGCCATACAGCGCGAGCACTCCGCCGCCCGCAATGGGGACCAGCAGGGTGAGAAAAAGGGGCAGCGTGGCGGGCATCAGCGGTCGGCCCTCCGCGCTTGGGCATCGTGGGACGCGAGCGCAGCGGCCGTCGGGCCGCGCCGCAGTGCGTCGTTTGGTTCACACTTTCGCGCCAAGGGGCGCGGCACCGCGATGGCGCGTTCTGCGCAAAGCGCGCAAGCCAGCCGGTGAGCGCGGCTCATTTTTAATGCTCCCGCAGACGCTCCAGATGCCGGATGTCGAGGCTGTCGAACTGTTCGCGGATCTGGAACATGAACACACCGAGGATCAGCACGCCGACCAGCACGTCCAGCGCGATGCCCAGTTCGACGATCATCGGCATGCCATTGGTGGCCGACGTGGCAGCGAAGAACAGGCCGTTTTCCATGGCGAGAAAGCCGATCACCTGGGGGATGGCCTTTGCGCGCACGATCATCATCATGAAGGACAGCAATACGCAGGCAAGGGCAATGCCGAGCGTGGAGCGCGCGATCGAGGAAGACAGCTGGGCGATGGGCAGCGCGAGGTTGAAGGCGAAGACCACCAGAACGATGCCGATCAGCATGGTGGTAGGAATGTTGATGAGCGGCTCGACGTCCCAGCGCACTTCCAGCCGGTCGATAACCCGGTGCAGCAAGATGGGAATAAGCAGGACTTTGAGCAGGAAAGTGATCGCGGCCGAGTAAAACAGGTGCGGCTGACCGGTCAGGTAGGCCACGGTCACGGTCGCCAGCACCAGGGCCACGCCCTGCGACGTGTACAGATGAATGAGGCTCAGGATCCGGCGCTGCGAGATCATCGCAAAGGAAACGATGAGCAAAAAAGCGGCGTACAAGTTGATGCTCTGGCTCAAGAGTGCCTGCATGCCTACGCCTCCAGCAGCTGGTGTACGAGCAGCCCGATGACCGCCAGCAAAAAGGCCGTGGCCAGAAACTCCGGTACGCGAAAGATGCGCATCTTGGCACTGCCCGTCTCAATCAACGCAAGAAGAACACCGCCCACGGCGAGCTTGAAGACCAGCACCGGCACCGCAAAGAGCATCGCCAGCGGTGAGTCGACCTCAGCGATCCCCCACGGAAAGAAGATCGCCAGACCGACGCACGAATAGGCAAAGAGCTTCAGGGACGCGGCCCATTCCATCATTGCCAGATGCCTGCCCGAATACTCCAGGATCAGGGCTTCGTGGATCATCGTCAGTTCCAGATGCGTCGCCGGGTTATCGACCGGTACGCGCGCGTTTTCCGCGAGGGAGACGATGGTGAAGGCAACGCCGGCAAATGCAAGGCTGGGCTCCAGGACAAAACGGCGGTGGGTGATTGAGTCCACCATGTTGGCCAGCGAGGTCGAGTGCGTAATCAGCGAGGCGCAAAACAGGGCCATGAGCAGTGCCGGCTCGGCCAAAAATCCGATCAGCATCTCGCGGCGCGCCCCCATCGTGCCGAACGCGGTGCCGATGTCCATCGCCGCCAACGCAAGAAAAGTGCGCGCCAAGGCGAACAGGCCGACGAGCGCGATCGCGTCGGCGGCGGGGGCTAACGGAAGGTCGGTGGAAATCGTCGGCACGATGGCGCAGGCAAGCGTCATGCAGCCGAACATGACGTAGGGCGTGAACCGAAACAGCGACGAGGCCGAGTCGGCGACCACCGACTCCTTGTGAAAGAGCTTGCGCAGCACGCGGTAGGGCTGCGTAAGCGGGGGAGCCGAGCGATTTTGCAGCCGCGCGCGCCATTGATCGACCCAGCCAAGAAGCAGCGGCGCCGCCGCCAGGGCCAGGGCGATCTCCAGGAACTGCGCGAGGATCCCGCTGGCGCTTACGCTCACGATCGCACCAGCATCAGCATGAGGAGCAGCGTAACGAAGCTGAACATGAGATAGATCGAGATGCGCCCCCGCTGCAGCAAACCCACGCCCCGCGCAACCCAATCGACCAGCCGGCCGATGGGCAGGTACACCGCGTGCCAAAAACGGTCCTGGGTGAGCACCCGGTAGTGCGGGCGCGCGTCAAAGGGCGAGGGGAGATCGCGCGTGATGAGGAAGAATGGTTCGAAGATCTGACGAATCGGCTGGCCGAAACCCTCCGCGGTATCTTGCATGCGCGCGGTCCCGCCCGCGTAGCCGCAGGCCCAGGGTTCGGCGCGCCGCAAAGTGCCCCGGTACAGCCGACGCGCGATCAGCAATCCGAGGGCAACGCCCGCGAGAACGCCGGCCAGAAACACCGCGGGACCGTAGCTCGCACGCTCCAGACCGATCGGCGCGAGCAGCACCCAGCCATTGGCATGCACGGTTTGCGCAAGTCCCGCGCCGAGCAGCCTTTCGGTCACGCGGTCGACCGCGTCGATCAGGGGAACCGGGAACAGGCCCATCGCCAGACAGCCCGCGGCAAACCACGCCAGGCCCAGGCGTTGCCACACGCCAGCGTCGTGTGCACGCAGCAGTTTGTCTTCGCGCGGCTGGCCCAGGAAGATCACTCCGAAAAACTTCACCATGGCATAGCCCGCCAGCGCCGCGACCAGTGCCACGGCGGCGGCCACCAAGGGAATGAGCATGTCCAAAAAGGAGTTCGGCAGCACCGTCGTGAACAAAAAGCTTTGCAGCAGCAGCCATTCGGACACAAAACCGGCCAAGGGAGGAAGGCCTGCGCCCGCTAAAGCGCCAATGAGCACCAGCCAGGCGACCCAAGGCATCGAGCGAATCAGGCCGCCTAATTTGCCCAGGTTGCGCTCGCCGGTTGCGTGCAGCACGGCCCCGGTGCCCAAAAAGAGCAGGCTTTTGAAAAAGGCGTGCGCAAGCACGTGCACCAAGGCGGCGCTGAGCGCCAGCGCGGCCAGGGTGGACATGCCGTACGAGCGAAAGATCAGCGCAAGTCCCAGGCCGGTAATGATCAGGCCGATGTTCTCGATCGAGGAATAGGCGAGCAGGCGCTTCATCTCGGTTTGCACGGTGCTAAAGACCACGCCCAGCAGCGCGCTGATCAGCCCCAGCGCGAGCAGCACCGCACCCCACCACCACAGACCGCCGTGCAGAAGGTCAAAGGTAATGCGCAGCAGCCCGTAGACGGCGGTCTTGAGCATGACCGCGCTGAGCAACGCCGACACCGGCGAAGGGGCGGCCGGGTGTGCTTCGGGCAACCAGACGTGCACCGGAACGAGCCCGGCCTTGGCGCCGAACCCGAAAACGGCGAATCCAAATGCGATCGACGCCCACAATGCGTCCAGGTGCTGGGCGCGCAGGTTCGCAAACGTGTAATCGCCCGTGTTGGCCTGCAGTACACCAAAGCACAGCAAGATGGCGATCGCGCCGATGTGCGCAAGCAGCAGGTACAGATAGGCCGCCTCGCGTACGCTGGCAACGCGGTGGTTTGCGGTCACCAGGAAAAAAGACGACAGGGCCATCGTCTCCCACATGACCATGAAGGCATAGGCATCGTCCGCAAGTACGACCATGACCATTGCGGCCAAAAAGACGTGGTACTCGAGGCACAGCAGCCCCGGCGCCGTGCCCTCGCCCGCGCGAAAGTAGCCCGCGGAGAACATCGACGTGCCAAAGACACCAGCGCCGATCACGATGAGAAAAAAGGCCGACAGCGCGTCCAGGCGCAGGTGCATCGGCAGCCCCGGCAGGCCGATGAGAAGCTCGGCGACTTCGGCCGTGGAAAACAGCGCGTCCAGCGCCACGCCTGCCAGCAGCAGGCCCAAAAGACCACCGAGCGGAAAGAGCCGCCGCGCGACGAATTTGGTGCGGTGGAGCGCAAACAGCGCCCAGATACCCAGCATCAGCCAACCGGCGACGATGACCAAAATCCAGTCAATGTGGATCATCGCGGCAAAGCCGAGGCCAGCAGGAGCGAGGCCAATTTCCGATTTGAAGACATTCCGATGGTGCTGCGCTGCGCCCCCGCGTTTCGCGGCTGCGCAAAGGCGCAAGGATACTCGGTCATCGCGTCTGCACCCGAAACAAGGATAATGCGCCGCCGTTGACCACGAAACCGAACGAGGGGAGCGACTTTGGACGTGCTGATTGGTATCAAGGCGGCGATTCTCGGAATCGTCGAGGGATTGACCGAATTTTTGCCGATCTCGAGCACTGGGCACCTGATCGTTGCCGAGGACCTGATACGTTTTCGGTTGCAGAGCCTCGAGGCGTTCACGATCGCCATCCAGGCCGCAGCCATCTTGGCGGTGTGCTGGGAGTTTCGTGAGCGCTTGTGGCGTACGGCCGCGGACCTGGGCCACGATGCCAAAGCGCAAAACCTAACGCGCAATGTCCTGATCGCGTTTGTGCCGGCCGCGGTCGTGGGAGTGCTTTTTAAGCCGATGATCGAGGTCCTACTGTTTCATCCCATTCCGGTGGCCACGGCTTGGGTTGTCGGCGGCTTGATCATTTTGGTGGTCGAGCGGGCGCACGCCCGGCGGAGTTATGTCGAGCGGGTAAAGACGATCGACGATTTGCGCTGGCAAGACGCGCTGAAGGTCGGACTCGCCCAGTGCGCCGCGCTCATTCCCGGCACCAGCCGTTCCGGTGCAACAATCATCGGCGGTTTGATTTTTGGCCTGTCGCGACGCGCCGCGACAGAATTTTCGTTTTTTCTGGCGATCCCTACGATGTTCGGTGCGACCGCCTATTCGCTATACAAAGCGCGTGACAAGCTGCGGCTTGAAGATTCAGGTGCATACGCGATCAGCTCGCTTTTTGCCTTCGTCTCTGCGCTCATCGCAGTGCGCTGGCTGCTTCGCTACATCGCCACGCACGATTTCCGGGCATTTGCCTGGTACCGGATTGTCTTCGGTGGCGTCATTGTCCTGACGGCCGCTCTGGGCTGGGTCGACTGGAGCAATAAGGGAGACTGAGTCCCAGTCGCAGTGATGGATTCGGCGTCGGCGTCTATCCGCGGGCGCAGAGCGTCAACGACGCTCGAAAACAAGGTCCCAGACGCCGTGTCCCAGGCGCGCGCCGCGTGCCTGAAATTTTGTTGTCGGCCGTTCGCACCAGGGGCTGCGAGCCTGCGCCGCATAACCGCAGTGCAAATTTCGAAGACGCGGCTCCTGTGAGAGCACTTCGAGCATCTGCTGGGCGTAGTTCTCCCAGTCGGTGGCGCAGTGCAATACGCCGCCTGACCGAAGGCGCTCGGCCAGTGTCCCGACAAAGGGCTGCGCGATGAGCCGTCGCTTGTGGTGGCGCACCTTGGGCCACGGGTCCGGGAAAAAGACATGGACCGCGTGCAGACTCGCCGGGCCGATCATCTTCTCGACGACTTCAACCGCGTCGTGTTCAATGATGCGAACGTTTCGCAATTGGGCCTCGTACAGCCGCCGCGCCAATGCACCGACACCACCGGGAAAAACGTCTACTGCCACAAAGTCGATCTGCGGGTGACGCTGGGCGATGGCCGCGGTCGTCTCCCCCATGCCAAAGCCGATTTCGAGCACCAGGGGAGCGCCTCGGCCAAAAATCGCGACCGGATCGATCAGCTGGGCCTGATAGGGGACGGCCAGGCGCGGACGCAGTTCTTCGTAGGCGCGGCGTTGCGCCACGGTGATGCGCCCGCGGTGCGCGGCAAAGGAGCGGATGCGCCAGCGCGGCGAAGTCTCGAGAGCCCCTGGCGCCACGGGCCCCGAATTTTGGTCTTGTGCGGTATCTCCCATCCGGGCAGTTTACTCAGCGCGCCCCTGGCACCGTAGAATGAGCGCCCAAAACGCAGCACGACCGCGTAATCGAACGCTGCGCGAACGGCCGCTGGAACGATTGGCCGCCCGCGCCCGCGGATTCTCCCATTGCGAAATGCGTACGGCAACGTAGGTGCCACATGTCGATCAATTTTCTTGCCCCCAAGTTCTTGGTGCTGTACGTCTTCGTTTTTTCCTCGCTGTACCTTCACTTTCGCGGTCGTCTGCGCTTGCCGATCCTGCGACAGATTGGCAATCACTCGACGCTGCTTGCTCCCTACAACGTGTTGATGTACGCGTTCTCGGCAGTGCCCACGCGACCGTACTTGGACGTGAAGGATTTCCCCGAGATGGCGGCGCTGCGCGATAACTGGGAGACGATTCGCGAAGAAGCGCGCGCACTGCTGGGTGGAGGTGGCCTCAAGGCCGCGAGCGATCACGTTGATATTGGATTTAACTCGTTTTTTCAGCGTGGCTGGAGGCGCTTTTACTTGAAGTGGTACGACGCACCCCCGCCCTCGGCTGTTGCGCTGTGTCCCAAGACCGTTGCGCTGCTGCAGTCGATTCCCTCGGTCAACGCCGCGATGTTCGCGCTGCTGCCTGCGGGCTCGCGCTTAAACGAGCACCGGGATCCGAGCGCAGCCTCATTGCGCTATCACCTCGGGCTTATGACACCCAACAGCGACGATTGCTTTATCAACGTTGATGGGCAGCCATACTCCTGGCGCGACGGCAAGGACGTGATGTTCGACGAAACCTATCTGCACTTTGCCGAAAACCGCACGGACAAGCCGCGCCTGATTTTGTTTTGCGACGTGGAGCGTCCCCTGCACGGTGCGCCGATTCGCGCCCTCAATCGACTGTTCGAGCGCATCTTCTTGCGCGCCGCGGCCACCCCCAACGAGGGCGCGGAGGACATCGGGTGGATCAACCGGCTCTACAAGCCCGTTGGCGTGCTAAAGCAGTGGCTAAGCCGCGCGAAAAACTTCAACAAGCCGCTCTTCAACGGGTGCAAATACCTGCTGATCATCGCGCTGCTCTACTGGATCTTCCTCACCTAAGGCCCGCTTCGCGCGATTGCCGCACCGCAAAATCGCGGGGTGTGGCGTCCACCTGACTCGAACACGTATCGCGCAGACACGGTATGATTCAGCTGTTTGAGGGGGGTGTTTTGGGGAATTGCCAGTTTTTTCGACGGGCAGCGCTCGATGCCTATGAGTTGCCAACGCGGCGGTTGCATTGGGACTCGGCGAGGTGTGCGCCGGGGCCTTGGGCATCTCGTCACGGGAGGCGGTGAATCCGCCTCGCTTTCAGTGTGAAGGGGAAGCTTTGAGCATCATTGAACAAGCTGCCAAGCGTCTAGAGGAACTGCGCCGTTCCGGGATCGACGTGGCTTCTCCCTGGAAGGCAACTTGGGAAGGGCCGCCGTCGGTCGATAGCTTGCCGCCGCAGCCTGTACCAGGTATGCCCGCCACGAGCGGAGCGCAACACATAGCGGGGCTGACCGGATCGCGCGTTGTCGAGTTGGATCTGGCAAAACTCGAGGCCAACGGATTTATTTCGCCGTTTGGGGAGCGCACTCGCTTGGCCGACGAGTTTCGCGCAGTCAAACGGCCGCTCCTGGCGAACGTTCGCGGTGACTCCGCGGCGCCGATTCAGCGAGCCAACTGCATCATGATCACAAGTTCGACTCCGGGGGAGGGCAAGACCTTCACTGCAATTAACCTTGCGCTTTCCATGGCGATGGAAGTTGGCTCCTATGTGCTGCTGGTTGACGCGGACGTGGTTCGTCCGATGGTGTTGAATCGGTTGGGAGTGCCGACCGAAAAGGGGCTGCTCGAAAAACTCCAGCAACCGCAATTGCCGCTAGGCGATTTGATTTTGCGCACCAATATCGAGAATCTTTCGATTTTGCCGGCCGGCGAACCCAGTCCGCGTGCCACGGAGCTGCTGGGCAGTGAAGCGATGCGCCGCTTCGTTGAGGACTTGGCCGCGCCCCACAGCGATCAGATCGTCATTTTTGATGCGCCGCCGCTCTTGGCGACTCCCGAGACACGCGTCCTGGCCTCTCACGTGGGGCAGATCGTCGTCGTCGTCGAGGCGCATAAGACCCGCTGGCGCACGCTCACTGAGGCCTTGGCCCTGCTGGAAGGCTGCCCAGTGGTCATGACCATGCTTAACAAGACCACTGCAAGCGCCGGACCTTCGTACGGCTACGGCTATGGCGCTTCCGCGTGATTTCAGAGCCGCGCAGCACGCACCGGCGCTGCCGCTAGGCCGTCCTTCATCGACGAGGGCCCGGGCAACGGCTGCCGTTGCGCTCCTGCTTGGGTCCGGCCCGGCAATGGCCGCCAATCTGTTCGTCGCCCCGTCGCTGGGTTGGACGGAGACCTTTACCACCAACGCGAATTTCGGACTTGGAGGGCAACCCCAGAGCGATGTGATTAGCGAACTCGTACCATCGCTCGTACTGTTTGCCCTCACCAAGAACTTGCAGGTGAACGTGCGCATGCAGGTCATTGCCCTCGACTATTTGCACGGAACCATGCCGGACGTTTTGCTTCCCAATGGCGGCGTCTTGGCGACGTTCGAGGCCTTGGACCGGCACTTTTTTCTCGAGGGGGCGGCCACCGCGACGCAGTCGCAGTCGGATGTGTTTGCTGCGACACCTGCAGCGCCATCGAGCTACAACACGTTTACCACGGAGAGCTATCGCCTGAGCCCGTATTTCAAGGGGGACCTGCCCGGCCAAGTGCGTTACGTGGTGCGCAGTGACAATGCTTTGGAGCGGGCCTCTGGGAGCGAGGCAAGCTCGGTGAACTCGCGCTTGACGACGCAGAGCATCGACTTGGACCGCATGCCGCATCCCCTGGGTTGGGGCATGCACGCAGAGGCCTGGCAGACGGACTACACGGACGACACGACCCCCATCATCCGGCAGGAGCTGGGCGAGGCGATCCTCAAGGTCGCGCCCGACCCCCGGCTGACCTTTAGCCCGCGCGGCGGAATCGAACAGGAGAATTTCCTACTGGACACGAGGCCAAGAGCCGTGTACGGGGGAGGTTTACTGTGGGAACCAGACGACCGCACCAAACTGGAAGGTTTGGCTCAGCACCAATTTTTTGGGACGCAATGGACATACGGCTTTCGGCATCGCGAGCCGTTCCTTATCGTGAATATGACCGGATGGCGCGACGTTGTGACCACCGCACAAACGCTGCTTTTGCTTCCCCCCGGCGGAGACATGGCGGGGATGCTTGATGTGATGTTGACGCCAAGCTACCCGGATCCGGTGGAGCGCGCCGCTGCCGTGCAGGCAATGATGGCCCTGCAGAACTTGCCGCAAAGTACGGCCGCTGGCTCGACGATCTACACCACGATTCCGATGCTCGTGACATCGAACAAGGCGGCGATCACTTGGCTGGGCAGGCGCGACGCGGTCAGCTTGTCGGGCTACATCCTGCGTACGCAGGATGTGCCCTCCGGTATGAACCCGGAATATAACGTGGGGGCCTTAACCGCACAAACTCAAGAAGCTGGCGGCGACCTGACGGCGACGCACCATCTGACTCCGTTTACCAGCGTGACCGCAAGTGGCGTGGCATCCGAGATTGAAGGCATCGGTCTGACCAGCGGTGAGTACACGCGCGAGTTTGCATTGACCCTGAGCTTGGCCCACTTATTTTCACCGCGCACCACGGGTTTTGTGGCCACGCGGCTGCAGGCGATCAGTTCGAACGTCACGCCCGATGCGCGCGAAAAGGCCGTGTTGATTGGTCTGAGCCACCGATTTTGAGTATCCGCCGCGCCGCTCTCCTTTTCCTCGATCCCCATGTACGAATCCTATTTCGGCCTCAACGCCAGCCCCTTTCAGCTCAATCCCGACCCCACGTTCTTGTTTGAGAGCAAGGGGCACCGGCGCGCGCACGCGTTCTTGCAGTATGGCGTTTTCCAGGGCGAAGGTTTCATCGTGGTTACCGGCGAGATCGGCGCCGGCAAAACTACCTTGGTGCGCGCCTTGTTAAACGAGCTCGACGAGCACAAGGTCGTGGCTGCGCAGCTCGTGAGCACGCAGCTCGAGGCCGACGATCTGCTGCGTTCGGTGGCAATCGGCTTTGGCATTCCGGCCAAAACAACGGGCAAGGCGCAGCTGCTCGGGGACATCGAGGGTTTTCTCCTATCCCTCGTGCCGCGCGGACAGCGCGCGCTGCTGGTGGTCGATGAAGCACAAAATCTCAGCCCGCAGGCAATGGAAGAGCTGCGCATGCTGTCGAACTTCCAGTTAGGTCAGCGCGCGCTGCTGCAAAGCTTTCTCGTCGGCCAGCCCGAGCTGCGCGAGATGTTGCGTGCGCCCTCGCAGCAGCAATTGCGTCAGCGCATCATCGCCTCCTACCACCTGGGGCCCTTGGAGGAGCCGGAAACGCGCGCCTACATCGAACACAGGCTCCAGCACGTAGGCTGGAAGAACGACCCGGAATTCGACGAGCGGGCCTTCGGCCCCTTGCATCGGGCAACGGGCGGCATTCCGCGCAGGATCAATTCGCTGTGCAATCGCCTGATGCTGGGCGCGTATCTTGCCGAAAAGCACCGGATCGACGCCGAGGACGTGGAGGCAGCGGTCACCGAATTGCGGGAGGAACTGGGCACCGATGCGCTGCCATCGGAGAGCGCAACGGCCGAGCCCTCGCACGCCGTCGGCGGCGAGGCCCGGGGCGGCGACGTCGTGCGCACGTTTGTCGTCTCCTCGATCACCGGACGCTTGGACCGCCTGGAGCGCAACATCGCGACCTTACTCGAACTCGTGCGCGCGCTGGGTGGCAGCGAGGCAGCGAAGTCGGCGGGGGCAGCTAAGCGCATTGGGACGATTAAGCTGCCCGGTCCGGGATGGAGCAGCGGCGCGCGGCGTTGACGGCGGCGATGGCGGGCGCCATGTTTAAGCGGTTCGCGTTGCACGCGTCGAATTATTCGATCGCGAACTTGCTTTGCGTGCTCGGCAGCTTCATCACGTTCCCGATCCTGACCCGCATTTTTACCGTCGATGATTACGGGGTGCTCAACCTGATCGGGGCGACGTTGACGCTGCTGGTCGGTATCGGCAAGTTCGGCATTCAGCATGCGACGGTCCGCTTGTACAGCGAGACGACCTCGGGCAAGCGGCCGGAGACGCCGTCGCAGTTTGCGTCGACGGTGCTTTTCGGGGTACTCGCCACCGGAACGGCGGTGACGGTCGGCTGGGCCGCGATCAGTCTGCTCATTCCAACGCGCTGGTGGAACGAGGACCGAATCCCGATGCTGCTGCTGCTGACCGCTGTTTTGATCGTCATCCGTGTCGTGGACAGCGGGTTGACGAATATCTTGCGCGCGCAGGAACGAAGTCGCGTGATGAGCATTTACAACGTGGCCAAGCGTTACGCGGTACTCGCGATCCTTCTGCTCGTGTTGTTTCGCGTGGCACGCAGTCTGTGGGGTTTCTACGGCGCCACGATCGGCGCCGAGCTCGCCGCCGTTGTGTTCCTCGGCTTTTGGTTCAAACGCCAATATGCGATTCGGCCAAGCTTGTTTTCGCCCAGCCTATACCGGGCGATGCTGGGATTCGGAATGCCCATGATCGGCTACGAGATCGCCGGCATTGTGTTGACCCTCGGCAACCGCTACGTGATCGAAAACTTTCTGGGCGCCGGCGCCCTCGGCATCTTCTCGGCGGCCTACAACCTGTGCGATTACGTACAAAACATCCTGCTCACGGCCATTGGGGCGGCAGTGGTTCCGACGTACGTGAAGATCTGGGAGGAAAAGGGCCCTGAGGAGACGGTCGCGTTTCTGGGGCGCTTTGCGCATTTCTATGTGATGCTGACCTTGCCGATCGTCGCGGGCCTCACCGCGGTCGCGGGCCCGCTGATCTCGACGTTGGCGACGAGCCGCTACGAGCAGGGAGCGGAAATCGTGCCGCTGATCATCGGCGGCATGATCTTCGATAACGCGATGACCGTGATGAGCTCCGGCCTATATGTGCAAAAGCGTACGAAGACGATCGTGGTGCTGGTTGCCTCCTGCGCGGTCTTGAACATCGCGCTGGGCGTCGCACTTGTACCGATGATCGGACTGCTCGGCGCGGCAGTCGCCTCGTTCGTCAGCTATCTCACGTTGTCGACAACGGCCCGCTTTCTCGGCCGCCACTTCCTGGCGGTCCCGCTGCCCGTTGTCGCGACGCTCAAATACGGCGTGTTCTCATTGCTGATGTACCTGGTCACAATCCAGATTAGTTTCGGGTCTAACGCCGGTACTCTCATAGCCCGCGTGGCCACGGGGGTGGCCGTCTACGGGGGCCTGCTTGCCTTATTCGACGCCGAAGCACGTCGACTGGTCGCTGCCGCGTGGAGCCGCCTGCGGCCGACACGTGCTGCGCCGATCGCCTAGCGGACAGCGCGGAGCTCGCCGATGGTCAAACAGATGATCAAGGCAATGGCCGCGCAGCGGCTCGGATGGCAGCTGTCGACGCCCGTGCGTCGGCCGGGTGCGGTGGTGTTGATGTATCACCGGGTCATTGGCGGGGATGGTGCGTTCGTCGGCGTGGGGAAAAAGCAGTTTGGCGAGCAGATGCGCTGGCTGCGCCAAAATTGCACGCCGATCGAACCGGAAGATCTACCCGCCGCGGCTCGCACCGCAAATCGCTCGCGACCGGCCGTTCTGGTGACTTTCGACGACGGGTACCGGGACTACCACGACCATGCCTATCCGATCTTGCAGGAACTGCGAATTCCGGCGGTGATGTTTCTGGCCACCGATGCCATCGATCGTGGAGTGATGATCTGGACGGATGTGGTGCAGTGGGCCGTTGGCGCAAGCCCGGTTGACGTTGCGACATTGCCTTGGCGGCGCGAGCGCTCGTTCGACTTACGGCAGCCGGCTGAACGCCTCGCTCTCGTCGAGCAGTGCAAGAGCCGTTTGAAGGAAGTGCCGGACACGGTGCGCCGCAGGGAACTTCAGCAGCTGCTGGAGGAACTCGGCGTTTGTGGGCGCGAGCACGAAGCCGGTCGGCAGATGATGAACTGGGACGAGGTTCGCGCTTGCGCGCCGTGGACCCGATTCGGCGGACATTCGCATACGCATCCGATTCTTTCGCAACTCGAACCGCAGGCGATGGAGGAGGAGATCCGAATCTGCCGTGACCGGATCGAGGCCGAGACCGGCAAGCGGCCGACCATGTTTGCCTATCCGAACGGGCGCGCGGCGGACTTTAACGACACCACGCGCGCACTGCTGGGGCGGCACGGCTTTAACCTCGCATTTTCCACCGTCCAGGGCGTCAACGACCGCAGCACGGATTGGCTGGCGATACGGCGCCAGCACGTTGGCGGCCGAACCATCGGCGACTTTGCCTGGCTGGTTGGTGGCCACTAGGCAGTGCGCCTCGGCGACAGGTGCGTCATGGCTGCGACCCTCCCGGTACTGATGTACCACGCGCTGATGCAATCCGACCGCGCCTGCCCGGGCGCGGACCCGCATTACGCGGTCACCGCGGCGCAGTTCGATCGGCACCTGGGGTTGATCGCAGGCGCCGGCCTGCAGATCCGCAGCGTCGCATCGCTGCTGTCCGAACCGCCCGCGTCGAAAGCGCCTGTCACGGCAATGACCTTCGACGACGGCCACGACAGCAACGCCGCGGCGGCTCGCGCCATTCTCCGTCGTGGCGGCGCTGCTGACCTTTTCGTCAATCCGGCGCGGGTTGGCACGCCGCACTACTTGGGCTGGGCCGAGCTGCGTGAGCTGGCCGAGTCCGGCATTTCGATTCAGTCGCACGGCCAGACGCACCGGCTTCTCAATGAGCTTGCACCTGAGGAAGTGGAGTTCGAGTTGGCAGCTTCCAAGCGCGAGATCGAGGACCGGCTCGGCCGGCCGGTCACCCTTTTCGCGCCGCCCGGCGGCCGCCTCGCGCCCGGGCTTGCGCAGCTGGCGCGCCGTCTCGGATACCAGGCGATGTGCGCTTCCCGAGTCGGCGTGTGGAACCCTTCGCGCGAGCGCTGGGACATTCCCCGTCTGGCGGTGCTTGCCTCTACGAGCGACGCGAGGTTCACACGCTGGGTTCAGCAGGACCGCGGCGAGCTGCTGCGCCAGCGCGCGCGTTACCGGTCCTTGCATTTTGCCAAGCACCTGCTCGGCAATCAGAGCTATGAACGTTTGCGCCGGCACCTTCTGCCGGTGCAGCCGGAGAACAAATGACGATGCTCGAAATCGCATTCGTCGTTTCGGCCGCTCTGATCGCCTACGCTTTCGTCGGCTATCCGTTGCTGCTATGGGTTTGGGCGCGTGTGCACTCGCGACCGGTACGGCGATCGCCGATCCGGCCGACGGTCGCGATCGTCATCGTCGCCCATAACGAAGCCGCGCGGATCGCGATGAAGATCGAAAGCTGCCTGGCGCAGGACTACCCGGCCCAGATGCTCCGGGTCCTAGTTGCCTGCGACGGTTCGACCGACGAAACGGCCACGATCGTCGAGAGCTATCGCACCCGGAGGGTCGATCTGCTCGCTTTCCCAGTTCGGCGTGGAAAGGCGGCTTGCCTGAACGACGCGATCGGCTCTTGTACCGAGGAAATCGTGGTGCTGACCGACGCCAGGCAGCAGCTGCACGCTCAGGCAGTTTGGCGCCTGGTCGAAAACCTCGGCGATCCGCAGGTCGGCGCGGTGAGCGGTGAGCTCGTCTTCGTCACCGACGAAATCACATCGTTCGGGGCCGGGGTCGATGCCTACTGGCGCTACGAGAAATTCATCCGACGCAGCGAGGCAGCGGTGCACTCGATGGTTGGCGCCACCGGCGCGCTATACGCGCTGCGCCGGGAGTTGTTCGAGCCTATTCCGCCGCAGACCCTGCTCGATGACGTCCTGATTCCGATGAACGTGGTCCTGCGGGGCCGGCGCGTGGTCTTTGAAAGCGGGGCGATCGCCTACGACCGGCCCGCTCGCGATGCGGCGCAGGAGCAAGTGCGAAAGGTCAGGACGCTGGCCGGCAACTTCCAGCTCTTCGGCATGCATCCACGCCTTTTGAGCCCGCTGCGAAATCCGATCTTTCTGCAGACGCTCAGCCATAAGGTCCTGCGCCTTGTCGTTCCGCTCGCGATGGTGGTGCTGCTCGCCTCCAATGTGGCGATGGCATGGCGCTCAAGCCTGTTCCGGCCGCTGCTGGCGTTGCAGCTCGTAGCGTACGGACTGCCCACGCTCGGATTGCTATCGCGCCGCCTTCGACAGTGGCGCCCGGTGGGGCTGGCTACGGCGTTCCTGCTTTTGAACTGGTTCGTCGTGCTTGGGTTCATCGAGTTCCTCACGAACCGGGACGCGCACCTTTGGCGACTGCGGCCGACCGCAGGAAGCGCGCCGCTGCAGTAAGCCGGATCCGGATCGCTTCCATCATGCGCATCGTTTACCTCGTATCGCTGTTTCCGTGCTGGTCGGAAACATTTATCGTCCGCGAGCTGCGCGAGCTGATCGAACTCGGCGTCGACGTGCGCATCGTTTCGCTGAAGTCCGCTTCCGAGAAAATGGTGCAGTCGGACGCCCGCGCACTGCTTGACTGGGTCTTCTACCCGGTCCCGGCGTGGCGAGCGGCGATGGCCGCGGGGGCGGCATTGCTGCGCCATCCCTGTCGCGAGCTGCGCGACTTGGCCGAGATCGTTCGCGGCCTTGGGGCCCACCGCTCGGCGCTTGCGAAAAGCCTCGTCGTCTGGTGGCGCACGATCGGTCTGGCGCCGGCGATCCAGAGGCTGGCGCCGGACCACATTCACGCTCACTGGGCGACCTATCCGTCGACCGCGGCCATGGTGCTGTCGCGCCGGATCGGGGTGCCTTTCAGCTTCACGTCACACGCACATGACATTTTTCTCGAGGACCATCTGCTGGGCGAGAAGCTGCGGCGCAGTGCCTTCGGCGTGACGATTTCCCAGTACAACCGGGATTTCCTGGCACGGCGCCATGGCGATTGGGTCAGGGAGCGGCTGAAGATCATTCACTGCGGCGTAAGGCTCGACGAGTTCCCCTATCGCCCGGGCGAGCGCGAGCCCGGCTTCATCCTCGCGGTCGGGCGGCTCGACGAAATCAAAGGGTTTGCGTATTTGGTCGACGCCTGTCAGCGCCTGGCAGCAAGAGGTGTGCGATTCCGGTGCCGCATCATCGGCGAGGGCCCGCTGCGGGCGCCGTTGCAGGCGCGGATCAACGCCAATGGGCTCGCCGATCGGGTGCAGCTGCTCGGGGCCCGCAAGCAGGAGGAAGTTCAGGACGCCTTGTACCGTGCCGATGTGTTCGTCCTGCCGTCCGTGGTTTCGGCGCGTGGCGACCGCGACGGAATCCCGGTCGCGCTAATGGAAGCGATGGCCGCCGGAACGCCGGTCGTGTCGACCCGCGTCTCCGGTATCCCGGAGTTGGTCGAGGATGGAGTAACGGGACTTCTCGCCGATCCCGGCGACGCCAATGGGTTGGCCGAGGCGACCGCGCGTCTGTTGGCGTCGCCCGACTTGGCTGGCCGACTGACTGCGGCGGCGCGCGCGCGGGTCGAAAAGGAATTCAATGTGCGCGCGGAAGCAGGCAAGCTGCACCAGCTGATCGCTCATGTCGACCGCCTCCACTGAAGACAGAACCCCGATCTTGCTGGTGACCGATGAAATGGAGGTCGGCGGCACGCAGCGGCAGATTGTCAACCTGGCGCTGGGGTTGGACCGTCGCGTGTTCGAGGTGACGGTCGCCTATTTCCGAAACCCGTCGATTCTGATCGACGAGTTGCGGGCCGCCGGCATTCGGGTGGTTGAGGTCGCCAAGCGCGGGCGCGTCGATCCGTTCTTCGTCCTGCAGCTCGCAAAGCTGATCCGAGAGGGCCGGTTTGCAGTCGTTCACGCCTTCGCATTCAGCGGTGAACTTTGGGCAGCCGCGGCCCGCTGCCTGATCGCGCCGTCACGCAGGCCGGCGCTGATCACCTCGGTACGCGGCGTTTACGAGTGGTATCGACCCTGGCAGTGGCGCGTGAAACGCTGGGTCTCGCGTGGGTCTTGGCGGGTGGTGGCAAACTCGCGCGCGGGAGCCGAATATGCTTGCCGCCGCCTCGGCTTGCCCCACGGGGCGATCGACGTCATTTATAACGGCGTCACCTTGCCGGCGGCGCAGGAAGCGGCCGCAGTCCGCGACGAAACGGGATGTGGCGCCCAGTCCGTGATGGCGCTTTTCGTCGGACGCCTGATTGACCACAAGAATTTGCCGGTGCTGTTGCGGGCGATGGCGCTGCTTCGGGATGAGCTGCCGCCGCTTAAGCTCGCAATCGCCGGAGACGGGCCGCTGCGGCAAGACACCGAGCGGCAGATCGCGCAATTGCAGTTGTCCGATTCGGTCCGCATGCTGGGCGAGCGCGACGATGTTCCAAGGCTTCTCGCGGCGGCCGATTTTCTGGTTCTTCCCTCGTATCGCGAGGGCCTGTCCAATGCCTTGCTGGAGGCGATGCATGCCGGCAAGCCCTCGGTGGCCTCGGCCGTCGGCGGCAACGTCGAACTGATCGAGCCGGGCTTGACGGGGCTGTTGTTCCGCAGCGACGATGAGCGGGACTTGGCGGGGGCGATGCGAAGCCTTGCACTGGATCCGGGCTTGCGCGCGCGCATTGGTGCGGCGGCACGCGAGGCGGCGCAGCAGCGGTTCAGCGTCGCTGCAATGGTTCGGGAATTCGAGCTCAGGTACCGGCAATGTGTGGCCGAGAAAGCGTCAGCGGCCCGGGACCTGCAGCCGTCCGCAGAGCGACGTCATGCCCGATAGCGTGGGCGATTTTCTGTTCACTTTCGGACCGGCTGGCGCTGCGGTCCGGGATCCTCGGCGCTGGCCGGGCGCCGAGCAGGCCGAAGACGTGCAATTCGTACAGCCGGCGCCTGGCATCGCGCTGCTGTACCGGGGGGACGTACGGACCTCGATCGTCGGGCCAGCCGGTGGCCTGGGAATCGGCCGAGAGCCCAAGGGCGGAGAGCCCAGCATCCAGGCAGCTCTGCAGGGCTGGACTGACGGAGCAAGACAGCCGCCGCCGATGCGACGCGGCCGCTATGCGATTGTGCTCTGGGATGCGCCCTCGCGGCAGGTCGTTGTTTGCGCCGATGCGTTCCGCACCTACCCGATTTACTACGCGGTGGGAGCTGACTGGTTCGTCTGCGCCAGCGACCTTCGGTTGATTCTGGCCACCGGGTTGGTGAGCCCGCGGCCGCAACTGGCGTCCCTTTACCACTACCTTAATTTTTCCTACGTGCCATCGCCCCACAACGCATTGGCCGGCATTGAGAAATTGCCGGCGGGGCATGTACTGGAGGCCGGACCGGGCAGGGCGCAGACGCGCAAGGCCTGGAATCTCGTGTATCGCGAGGATCTTCCGGGCGATGACGCGACGCGAGCGGCCGAGCTGCGCGACCGCATCGTTGCCACCGTCGAACAACATCGTCCGGAACCGGAACGACGCTGGGGCACTTTTCTGAGCGGGGGAACGGACAGCTCGAGCATCAGCGGGATTCTCGCCGCGCAGGACCGCTCGGTCCGCGTCGACAGCTTCTCGATCGGCTTCGACGAATCCGGCTTCGACGAACTTGGCTATTCGCGCATTGCGAGCCAGCATTTCGGCCTTCGCGCGCACGAACGCAAGGTCAGCGAGGCCGACGCGGTTGCGCTGATTCCGCGACTTGCATCGACCTTTGATGAGCCGTTTGGCAACTCATCGGCAATTCCCACCTACTGCTGCGCCGAGTTGGCGGCGCGAAGCGGCATCGAGCTGCTGATCGCAGGCGACGGTGGCGATGAAATTTTCGGTGGCAACGAGCGCTACCGGAAGGACCAGATCTTCGGCGCTTACCATCGTGCGCCCGGCGCGCTGCGTGCGGCAGGCCGGCTTGTGGCGCGACTGCTCGATCCGGTCGACCTGCGTTTTGCAAACCGCGTCAAGAACTTCATCTACCGCGGTTCGCTGCCGAATCCGGATCGGTTCTACAGCGACGACTCGTTCGCCTCGGACCACTTCAACGAGCTACTCAGCGACGACTTCCGGGCGGCGGTCGGGCGCGACGATTCGTTGCAGCTTCAGCGCGAGGTCTACTGGTCGGCGAACGCCGATGCGGAGCTAAACCGTCTCATGCATCTTGACCTGATGATGACAATTGCCGACAACGACGTGGTCAAGGTCGTCAGGACGACACGGGCCGCCGGCGTCGGCGTCGATTTTCCGTACCTCGACCGGGCCCTGGTGGAATTTACCGGCCGGCTGCCGTGGCGCGACAAGGTGCGCGGTCTTGAGAAGCGGTACCTTTTCAAGCGCTCAATGGCAGGCATCCTTCCGGAGGAAATCCAGAAGAAGAAGAAACACGGATTCGGACTTCCGGTCACAATTTGGCTGCGCCGTCCGGGTCCGTTCCGCGACTTGGTCAACGATGTGGTTCTGGCGCCGCGGGCGCTTAAGCGCGGCTACTTCGCGCCCGAGTTCATCCGCGATCTGCTGCGTCGTCACGAACGCGGGGCATGGGATTATTCCGCGGAAATCTACATCCTCCTGATGCTCGAACTTTGGCATAGAAACTATGTTGATTAACACGAATGGAAAGCCGAAAGGCGTTCTGATGGTCCTGGAAAGCGCCTACCCGTGTCCGGTAGGAGGCGGAGCCGAGGGCCAGGTGCGCACGCTGTCGACCAGCTTGGTCACACGCGGCGTCAAGGTTATCGTCGTGACGCCGCTGCTGTACTTCGGACCGCAGGCGCGCACCGAGTTCATCGATGGTGCAGAGGTTGTACGGCTTCGCTACCCGCGCATGCCGATGATCGGCGGGCTGATGATGCTCGGGCAGCTCGCGTGGTTCCTGGTGCGGCGGCGCCACGATTACTCGGTCGTTCATGCGCACATTGCCAACAACATGGCCGCGCTCAGTTGCCTGATTGCGCCGCTGCTCGGCAAACCGGTGATCGTGAAGCTGACCGGCCTTACCGAGATCGCGGGTGGCATTCTGGCCCCGCGGGCCGGCGTCGGAACGCAGCTGAAGAAGCTCGCGGTGCGGCGAGCGCGCTATTACCAGGCAACGAGTTCGCACATCGGCCGCATGCTCGCGGCGGCGGGTTTTCGACCGCAGAAGATCCGGCAGATCCCGAATGCGGTCGACACCCGCAGCTCGGAACGCCCCGGGCGAGACCTGAGTCTGCGCGCCGAGCTGTGCGCAGGGGCCTCGCGGGTGGGCGTGTTCGTCGGACGGCTGGCGCCGGAAAAGGGACTCGACGTGCTGCTCAATGCGTGGGCCGAGGCGTTCCGCAGTCGCGACGACGTACGCTTGCTGGTCGTTGGTGCGGGCGTATCTATGGAATCGCTTCAGACCCTTGCGCAGACGCTCGGAATCGGGCAGCAGGTTCTTTTTGTCGGACATACCCCGACGCCGGCCCGCTATCTTGCGGTGGCCGACTTCGCACTTCTTCCGTCGCTGCAGGAGGGTTTGTCGAACGCGCTTCTGGAAGCCATGTCGGCAGGGCTTCCAACGATCGGGTCGAGGATCAGCGGCAATGAGGACTTTATCGTTCCGGGCAAAACCGGGTGGCTGTTTACGGCCGGCAGCGTTCCTGAACTTCGTGCTTGCTTGAGCGCGGCTGCACAAATGGATCTCGGACAAATCGACCAGATGGGGGTCGCAGCCAAGCGGTTCGTGAACGACCACGCATCGATCGCGGCGGTCGTTGGCCGCCTCCTCGATCTGTATGGGTTGGGTGAATCGTCCGGGCCGACAACCCGGCACCAAGCGGGGTAAAGCCGTGTGCGGAATCGCGGGACTCGCGTCGATCGACTCGGCCGCCCTTCCGGGTCCGGAGGTGGTCGATGCGATGTGCGCCATGATCATCCATCGGGGACCGGACGATCAGGGCATCTACTGCGCGCCGCGGGCCCGGATCGGAATGCGCCGCCTGAGCATCATCGACCTAGCGGGCGGCCATCAGCCGATCCATAACGAGGACCGGACGGTGTGGGTCGTCTTTAACGGCGAAATCTACAACTTCGCGCATCTGCGCGCTGACCTCGAGGCGCGCGGGCACCGCTTCTACACGAGTTCCGACACCGAATGCATCGCCCACGCGTACGAGGAATATGGCGACGAGTGCTTCGCGCGGCTGCGGGGGATGTTCGCGATTGCGATCCTTGACACGCGGCGCGACCGGCTGGTGCTGGCGCGCGACCGCCTCGGCAAGAAACCCCTGTACTACGCGAGAACCGACTCCGGCTGGCTCGCGTTCGCCTCCGAGCTAAAGTCTCTCTTGGCGGTCCCCGGTTTTTCGCCGCGGCCGTCGATTGCCGCGATCCGGGACTACTTCACGTTCGGGTACGTCCCGGCGCCGGCTGCCGCCTTCGAGGGCGTGCTGAAGCTGCTGCCGGCTCATTACCTGGTCCTCGAACACGGTGAGGTCAGCACCCGACGCTACTGGTCGCTGCCTTTCGGGCCAAAACTTCGCGATGACGAAGCGTCGCTGACCGAGCAGCTGCTCGGGCATCTGGAGGACGCGGTTCGCGTGCGTCTGGTCAGCGACGTACCGTTCGGCGCGTTCTTGAGCGGCGGGGTCGATTCGAGCGTCGTTGCTGCGCTGATGGCGCGCAATCTGTCGGCGCCGGTAAAAACGTTCACGATTGGATTTAAGGAGGCGGCCTACAACGAAATGCCGGACGCGCGCCTCGTCGCACGTCACATCGGCGCCGAGCACCACGAACTGGTGGTCGAAGCGAACGGTACGGAGCTGCTAAGGGATCTGGTCTGGTACTTCGACGAGCCGTTCGGCGATTCGTCCTCGATCCCGACGTTCCTGGTCGCCAAGCTTGCAGCCGGGCACGTCAAGATGGTTCTGTCAGGCGACGGCGGGGACGAAGGCTTCGTCGGCTACGAGCGGTATCGCAGATACGTTCAGCTGAAATCCATGCGGCGTATGTCGCTCGGGCTTGCGGCCCCGCTGTTGCGTCTGGCCAGCCGGGTCGGTGGCCGCCACCGGATCCGGCTGGCACGGGTTGCCGACCGGCTTGATCAGCCGTTCCCCGACCGGTACCTTTCGGGCGTCGCGATCAGTACGGACGCCGACCTGAGCCGCGTGATGGGGCCGGGACCCGACTTGTTTCGGAACGTCAGGCCCCACTTTCTTCATCCGGACATCACCGGAGAAATGGACCGGGTTGTGGCCGGGGACTTAGTGACTTATCTTGCTGACGACATCCTGGTCAAGGTGGACCGCATGACGATGGCAAATTCGATTGAGGCGCGTGCACCGCTGCTTGACCACCAGTTGCTCGAGTTTGCTGCGCGGCTGCCGCTTGAAATGAAACTTCGCGGCAGCCGCGGAAAATACCTTCTGAAGCAGGCGGCCCGCACGCTGTTGCCGGCGGAATGCCTGAACAAGCGAAAGCAAGGATTCGCGATTCCGCTGGCCGAATGGTTCCGAGGCGACTTAAGGAGCACGCTGCTCGACACAATGTCGGACCGGCGATTCCGCGAGCGCGGGATCTTCGATCGGCAAGGGGTTGATCGGAACGTACGGGAACATCTCGACGGCACGCGCGATCATGGGGAGATGCTCTGGCTGCTGATGACGTACGAGATGTGGGCACGTCGATTCCTCGACCGGCAGGATTTCGTGGCGCCGGTTCGCGCCGCGGGCGCGGCGCTGCCAAGGGTGGCCAACGCCTGAGCCGCCATGGGGCAGGAGCGGGGCGGACGATGCGCGGGTTGATCAGAAACTTAATCGCGAACGGCGCCTCGGCTTTGATCGAGCCGACCGGCTTTCTCGACTCCCGGATCTCGGCGTCGAGCGGCCGAGGCCAGACCTGGACGATCGTCATGTACCACCGGGTGATCGACGATGCCCAGCAGGACCCATTCGGCCTCGGGATGTGCGTGCAACGGGATCGATTCCGACGCCAGCTGCTGTACCTCAAGCAGGCATTTACGATCATCCCGATCGGGGAGGCGCTCGCGCGAACGCAGCGCGGCGATCCGCTTCCGCCGCGCGCCCTGTCGGTGAGTTTCGACGACGGCTATCTCGACAATCTGGAGGTCGCGATGCCGGTGCTCGAAGAATTCGGCGTTGCCGCGACGCTGTTCGTCGCGACGGGAGCGATCGAAACCGGAGTGCCATTCTGGTGGGATCGGGTCATTGCAGCGGTATGCAACTCCGACGCTGAGGCGATCGACCCGGTGTCCGTCGGCCTGACGGGGTCCGGGCCGCTTGCCCTGTCCCGCGGCGTCCGCGCCCGGACGGTCGAGCGCCTGCTGGCAATGCTGTGGCGGTTTCCGGTCGATGAGATTCTGCACAAAGTCGCGCGGATCGAGCACGCGCTGCAAGGCTCTGGACCCAACCGCATGGCCCCGGCCCCGGTGCTGCGCCCACAGCAGCTTCAGGAGCTTCATCGGCGCGGCATGAGCATCGGCGCGCATTCGGTGCGACATCCGGATCTGACCCTATGCAGCCCGGGCGCCCTCAGCGAGGAGGTGCAAGCCTCGCGCAGATACCTGGAGGCGCTGTGTCAGGCGCAGGTCGAGGGCTTCGCGTACCCGGGCGGACACGTGTCTCCGGAAGTGCGGCAGGCAGTGGCCGATGCGGGCTACCGCTTTGCGCTGGCGACCACGACTGGAATCAACCGGGCGCCATTTGAACCGTTGATGCTGCGCCGCGTCGGTATGCCCGACACGCGCCTCGCGGACTTCAAGCGCGCGCTCGGCACCGCGCTGATGGACGCGGACCAACCAAGTGCGGAGACCCGCTGAGGAGGACTGGTGCGAATTCTTAACGCGCTTTTGTTGGTGTTGATCGTCTACGCCACCTACGAGTCGCACTACTCGGTCGATCTGGGGCTCAAGGGCCTGAACGTGGTCAACCTGATGTTTGTCGCCGCGGTCGCGATGCTGGTGGCGAAGGGGATCCACGCCGAAACGCCGGCGCCCGCGAAGGGGTATTTCATCTTCCTGTTTGTCATGCTCGGCTTGGCGTTTGTCGTCGGGGAAATGCGCGACACAACGACCTTGGTTGACGATCTGACCGGCCTGAAGAATTCGATCTTCTACATGTTGTTCTATTTTGTCTTCTATCACGCGGCCCGCGATCTGAAGACGATGCGCCTGCTGTTTGCCGGGATTCTGCTGGTCGTGTTCCTCGTTGCGCTGCAAGGCATGCGCCAGGCGCTCGACTACGGCATCGCCTTCTACTCGGAGTCGCACCGTGTTTCCGGCCCGTTTGGAGTTGATTACCGCAGCGCCAACCAGGTGGCGGCCTATTACGTGATGTTCATCCCTGTGCTCGCCTCGGTGGCGCTTTTCTGCAAGTCGCGCCCGGTCGTGCGGCTGTTTGCGCTCGGTTGCACGGTGCTTGCGGTCATGTCCCTGTTCTTTACGTACTCGCGGCAGGCCTACTTCATCATCGCGCTGCTGATGATCTACTTGGCGCTGCGACGCAATCTCGTACTTGCTACCATTGTGATCTTCGCAGTCGTCAAGTACGATGCTTGGGTCCCGCAGGGCGTGGTCGATCGCATCGTGATGACGGAGCAGACGGACGAGGTGGGCAACACCCGGCTGGACGAAAGCACCGAGAGTCGGTTCGAGATCTGGTCGGGCGCCGCCCAGCTCATCACGCACAACCCCTGGGGAATCGGATTAAACCATTTCAAGCGCGAGATCGGAGAGTTCGCGCCGACCTACAGCAATATGGATGCGCACAATATTTTCGTGCTGACGATGACCGAAGCGGGCTTAGGAGGAATAGTGGCGCTCGCCTTACTGATGTTTGCGCTGTTTCGGCTCGGCCGCAGCGTCCAGCTGCTCGACGATCGCGAAGAAACGAAGATTCTCGGCCACGGCTACACCGCCGCTGTGGCGGCGGTTGTCCTGTCCAACCTGTATGGAAGCCGTTTTTTCGACGGTAACGTCATGGCGAACTTCTGGATGTTGTCGGGGATCGTGGCCCGCTACTACACGATGACCCTGGAAACCAGAAGCACCGAAAAGGCTGCGTCATCGGCCAAAGCGGGCGAACCGCTCACTGCCATCGCGCCCGTGGGGGTTCCGCGGTGAGGCGCGTGCTGTTGCTGCTCGCGTCTGGGATCCTCACCCAGTCGTCGGCGTACGGCGCGGATTCGGCGGCGGCCGCACGCGGCGAGCCGGTCGAACAGGCATGCCAGAAGATCTACGCCAAGGGTTGGCATGCGACCGAAGGAGAACGCCGCGACGAGTTCCCGAAACTCGCGCGGCCGGAGAAGGGCGAGCCCTTCGCAGACCCGGTCTACGGTACCTGTGTGGTTCGGGTGACCGCGCATGACCGTGAACCACCGACGGGATTCGCACGGAACGATTATTCGCGCCGGCAGGCGTTCAATGCGGATAACACCAAGCTGTTCATTATCGCCTACGACGGAGCCTGGCACCTGTATGACGCGGCGTCCCTGCGCTACCTCAAGCCCCTGCGGGCGCTCTCCGGTGACGCTGAACCGCAGTGGCATCCGACCAATCCCGACCTGTTGTATTTCGTGCCGCGCGATGGGGTGGGAATGAAGCTGTACGAATTGAATGTCCGCACCGATGAGGTGCGGATTGTCGGCGATTTTGAGCGGCGGCTAAAGAAACAGTGGCCAGGCGCCTACACGGCCTGGACTCGTTCAGAAGGCTCGCCGTCGGCTGATCTGCGGTACTGGGCGTTTCAGGTCGATGATGCCGACTGGAACGGCCTCGGGATGTTCACGTACGACCTGACGACCGACACCATTCTGGCGATCTACGATTTCAAGGCGAACGGCCGAAGCCGGCCGGACCACCTCAGCATGAGCCCGTCGGGCAATTACGTCGTGGTGGGTTGGGATGAAGGGCCGTTCGTCTTCACCCGGGACCTGAAAGGCGAGCGACCGCTGGCCAAGAACGGTGAGCACTCGGATCTGGCGCGGGCGGCGGACGGAGACGATGTTTACGTCTCGGTCGACTACGAGAAAAGCGGCGGCCCCGTTTACATGGTGAACCTGCGCACCGGCGAGCGGACGGACCTGTTCAACAGCTACCAGATGCATACCGCGACAGCGATGCATTTTTCCGGCAAGGCATTTGGGCAGCCCGGATGGGTGCTGATGTCAACGTACGCGGACTACAGCCGCGTGCCGCTGCCCTGGTCCAGTGCGCCGCAATGGCTGCACCGCAAGGTGTTCGCGGTCCAGCTTAAGAGCAACCCGAAAATTCTTAATCTGGCGCATGACCATGCAGCTTATGCAAAGTATTGGACCGAGCCGCAAGCATCGGTGAACCGCGACTTCACCAGGATCCTGTTCAATTCGAACTGGGACACGCCCAGCGAGCTGGACGTTGACGCCTACATGATTGTGCTGCCGCGCGGCGCGATGGCGCTGCCGTGAGGGCGGTATCGCCGTCACGCCGCCGATTACGTACTCCACGGGCCGAATGCTGTTGCTGAACGACTGGAGCGAGTTGCTGCTGCCGATGCCGGCGTATCTGGTCGCGGTTCTCGTCGGGCTGGCGATCTGGGCTTGGCGCCAACCTCGGACGACCTTCGCATGGCGCGGACGGCAACTTATCACTGTGTTGGCTGTCTGGAGCTGGCTTCTGAGCACTCCGGTCATCGCAGATCTGGCGGTGCGGCAGATCGAAGGCGATCCGCAGGCGCCCATTGCGATCGCGAAGTCGCCGCGAACACTGGTGGTGGTCCTAGCGAGTGGGGAACTGTGGTCCGATCAAGTAGCGCCGCAGGTGCGCCTGGACCTCAGCGGGTGGCGGCGTATCTATGCCGGTGTGACGCTTTGGCGAAATACCGGCGGCAAACTGCTCTTGGTTGGTGGGCCCGGCGACGATCAGAGCCGGTCGTTGGCCGCCACCATGGCGGGCGTCGCGCTTGAGCTCGGTGTTCCGGAGTCGGCAATTCTAAGATCGGGCCGTTCGCGCAACACGTACGAGGATCTGGCCTTTGCGGCGCCACTGATCCGCGCCGAACCCCATGACACGATTTGGCTCGTCACCAGCGCGTTGCACATGCACCGCGCATTGGCAGTTGCTCGAGGCCTGGGTCTGCAACTAAGTCCCTATCCTTGCGATTACCAGCAGTTGGTGCGCCCAACTTGGCGGGCGTGGCTGCCGAACAATGGAGGACCAGAATCGTTTGCGGCGCTACTGCATGAGTGGGTTGGGAGCGTCTACTACGCAGTGCGAGGGCGTGCGGAGGGCCTGTAGTTCGACCGTCGTGTCCCCGAAACCACCCGCAGCCGGGTCGCGGTCAAGAAGCTGCGCGACGGGCTCATGTTGTAGCGGCGCGGCTGCCTCGAGGCGCTGCTGCCCAAGCTGTGAGTTAACCGCGGCCGGTCGCGCGCGCTGCCGCAGGCGGTGCCCGACGCGCTGCTCAGCCTCAAAGAGGAACCATCCCCGAGCTGCCGATCCGGTTGCTCGTGCGCACGTTGCGCGTGCGGGGCGTCATCGCCGCCGATCGGGGGCGTGTGGACCACAACGGTGCGCCGCCTGCTCACCCTCGCGGGGCGGATGCGCAAGTCCGCCGACCCGCCCACCGACCCGGATCGGCGCCGCTTCGCCAACGCGCCGTCCGGGCAGCTGTGGGGGAGCGATGTAACGCATGGCCCGAGGGTGGCCGTCGGCAGCACGCGCCGCAAGACCTACCGGACCGCGTTCATCAACGACGCCACGCTTCGTTCCCAAGGTATGCAATTGACAGAAGCGGTCGCGCTGGGAAAGTGCCTTTCGAACCGCTGGCGAAATAGGTATGCCTCCTTCGTCTCCGGTGTCGTAACCCGAAAGTACTCGGCCTCGCCTCGCACCGTGCCGTCCGAGATGTGCTGCGCGACGGACCTCTTGAGGCGATCGATTCCGCCGAATTCGACGGCGTCGAAAAACTGTTCTTTGACCGCCAAAGCATCGCTTCTGAAAGATAGCCCTCGAAGGCTTTCAAAGCGGCCACCTCTCGATCGGGCGTGGATACTGAGCGTTTCTCGGAAGCTTCACATCCGCGCGGAAGGACATCGCCACGTCCGAGAACTCGCGGTCAAGAAATGGGACCCGCGCTTTGACTCCGCATGCCGCGCAGGCCTTGTTGGCACGCGCGTGGTCGTACAGGGAAGGTTTTTAAATCTTTTGCACGGATTTCTCGTGCAACTCGCGACCGTTCGGGTTCTTGGCCCGCAGCAGTCAGCAGCAGGCTAGCGATCGTATAGGTGAAAGTATGTCGGATGAGCCGACCGAGCTTCCAACGGCGCATACGCAATGGGGCGGGGGAAGCCCGCCCGTGCCCACCCCAGGGCTGCGGCGCGTAGCGGTCGCGTCGAGCAACGCCTATCTTATCTGTAGCTGCTGCACGTACAGGATCAGCGCCCACGCGCCGTACAGCACAACAAGGCCACCAACGCTTGCTGCAAATAGCATGTTCTGGCGCTTTTCTTGCGCCAAGGTGGCACCATCGACCAGAAGGGAAATCGAACCGAGCACCGGGCGCCCCCCGACACGACGCAAGTCACGCGAACTGCGAAAGGCGGGAAAAAGTCGAACAATCCACGCGCAGGCCGCCGCGCCCACTCCCAACGACAACAGCATCGCGAGCGGCACCAAGACACTGCGGCTCGGGGAGACCGGCTTGGGATCTAGGCGCGCGGGTTCGATCACACGAAATTCGGCCAGCCGGGCGTCCGCGTCCACATCACCGGATATCGAAGCCGATTCGCGCCGCTGGACCAGCTGCTCGTAGTTTTTCTTTATCACGTCGTAGTCGCGATTTAACTGCGCTAGCTCTGATTCCATCTGCGGCATGCGCCCGGCCATGGCGCGAAGTTCTGCCAGCCTCGCATTTTGCGCCTCAAAGCGGCCGCGCAACGACGAAAGCGTGGCGTCGGCATCGGCCAACTTGACCGTGATCTGCTGTACCGCGGTGTCAGGCGCCCCGCTCGCCGGTACTGAGGTTACCGTGGAGCGGTGCTCCAGATCCTGACGGCGCTCGGTCTCGAGCTGCGTGAGGAGTTTCTGGGCCGCCTGCACGTCCGGATATTCGTCCGTGTAGTGCCGCCGCAACTCGTCGAGCTGTTTGCGCAGCGCACCGATGCGGCTGTCAAGTTCTTGCACCTCTATCGCGGAGGCGATTCCCGCTGAGCGCGCCGCCTCTTCCTTAGCAAGCTGTCGCTGCAGCGTATCTCGTGCCCGCTCGGCAGCGCTGATTTCGATCCGCAGCCCAGTCAGTGTCTGCTGCGTCTCCGAGATCTTGGTGAAGTAATCTTGGCTTGCCGATGTTGCTAAGCCTCCGGTGACGTTCAGGTTGCGTATTTTGAAGTTCTTCAGCTTGTTTTCGGACTCCTCGAGCTTTTTTTCGTATACGGCAATTTGCTCGTCAATGAATTTGCGTGCTTCGTCGGTGTCGTGTCGCTTGTTGCCGGCACCGGAGGCGACGAAAATCGCCACGAGCTGCTCGACGATGCGCTGCGCGCGCTGCCCATCGGTATCCCGATACGAAATGTCATAGAGATTCTTTCCTCCGGTGACGTTGACCTTGATGCCGCGCGTCAACTGGTCAATCATCTTTTCGCGCTCCTCGGGAGTCGCTAGGTCGTTCGCAATGCCCGTGGAGGAGATCAGCTGCTCGATATTCGACCGATTAATCAGCGTGCGCGCGAGCATTGCGACCATCTGGTCGATGTCCGGCTGCACCGTAAGGCCCTGCAATAGCGGTTTGATCATCGTCTCGGTGTCGACGCGTACGCGCGAACGGGCCTCGTAGCGATCCGGAATTTGCAGCAAGACCAGCGCCAGTACCAGTGCTGCGACCCACGCGATCACCACACCGATCCAGCGTCGGCCCCACATGTCGCGCAGTATGTCGATCTGCGCTTGAACGCCGTGAAGTTGATCCAGAGGCAAATCGGAAGAAAGTTTCATCAAAGTGGCCCGAAGGTTCAGAAATAACTTTGCGGGATGATCAAAACGTCGCCCGGCATGACCTCGACATTGGCTTCAATTTTGCCGCCCTTGACCAGGTCTTTCAGGTGCACACGGTATTGCTTGCCGTCTTCCGCCCCGCGCACCAAGATCGCCCCATTTCCGTCGGCGTAATCGGTCAAGCCGCCTACCTGGATCATCACGTCGAGCAGCGTCATGTTTTGCCGGTAGGCGATAACTTGCGGCTTGGCCGCTTCGCCGATTACCCGGATCTGCTCGGTGTAGGGTCCCTGAAAGCCGTTGACGCCGATCGAAACAATGGGGTCGCGGACGAATTTCTCCAGGGCCTGTTGGACGTCATGGGCAAGCTCCGAGGGCGTCTTGCCCAGCGCTGGCAGATCTTCGACCAAGGGCGTCGAAATCCGGCCATCGGGTCGCACCTGCGTTGTGACCGACAACTCGGGATTGCGCCAGACGGTCACCGTGATCGTATCCAACGGGCCTATCACATACTTGTGCGCTGCAATAGGCGCTTTCGCCGGCGCATCCGGCAGATTGCTGCAGGCCGACAGCAGGCACGCCCACGCAAGCGCGGCAAGCGGCCACGTGGCGGCGCGCGGGTGGATCGCTTTGCTACGGAAAATCATCAAACCCCTCCTTTGGCAGGCGGCCGGCTCCTATATTTTACGGGCACTCCGGCCCAATTTCCGACCTGCGGCCTACAGTCGGCATTGGCAGACATGACGAAGAAGAGCCGCACGGCGGGACACATCACTGAGCCGCGTTGGCGTGCGCCAGATACCAGGGAGCTGATGCCTTCAGGCCTGCCCGCAGATCGTAGCGCGGCTCGTAGCCCAGCAAGCGGCGCGCCTTACCGATATCAGCCTCGGAGTGGCGCACGTCACCTGCTCGAAAGGGTGCATGCTGCGGTGCGCACACGCGCAACTGCGGCCGCAGTTGCTGCAATGCCGTGGCCAGATGCTCGTGGAGTTGCTTGAGCGTGGTTCGGGTGCCGACCGCAACGTTGTACACCTGTCCGATGCTCGCTGCATCTTTGACCAGTGCCGCACGCAAATTGGCCTGAACCGCGTTGGCAACGTAGCAAAAGTCGCGCGAAGTTTCGCCGTCGCCGTTGATCACGCACGGTTTGCCACTGATGATGGCCGCCGCCCAGCGGGGGATTACCGCCGCGTAGGGGCCATTGGGGTCCTGACGGGGTCCGAAGACGTTGAAGTAGCGCAAGCCGATCGTCGGCGTGCCATAGCAGCGGCCAAATACCTCGGCGTAGATTTCGTCAAAAAGCTTGGTGGCCGCGTACGGCGATAACGGTCGGCCGATCGCGTCTTCAACCTTGGGAAGGTTGGGGTGGTCTCCGTAGGTAGAGCTCGAAGCGGCGTAAACGAAACGCCGCACGCCTGCGTCGCGCGACGCAACCAGCATGTTGAGAAAACCGGTGACGTTAGCACGGTGCGATGCGAGGGGATCTTGCAACGAGCGGGGCACCGAACCAAGCGCGGCCTCGTGCAACACAACATCGATGCCGTCGCAGGCGGCGCGGCAGGCTGCCGCATCGGCGATATCGGCCTCGAGGAAAACGTGCTTTGCCCAAGCCGCGGCTCCCACGCGCTCACGCACCTGCTCGAGGTTCGCGCGGTGACCTGTGGCAAAGTTATCCAGGCTGGTGACCCGTTGTCCGAGCAGCAGCAGTGTCTCGAGCAGGTGTGAGCCGATAAACCCCGCCGAACCGGTCAGTAACCAGCGATGCTCCTGCCCGGCAACGACGGCCTCGATGTCGGTTTGCGCTTTTGCCGGCGTCGAGGGCACTACAGTCGCCATACGTGGTAGCCCCGGCGCCGAAGGTCCTGGGCGTCGAAGTGACATTTGACGTCCGCAAACACGCCACCTGCCACGAGCTTGGCATCGAGATTTCCGCGATCAATTGCCGAAAATGCCTCGTGTGCGACGGCGGCCACAACGGCGTGCGCCCGTGGCAACTCCTCCCACGTCTCCAGCTGCACTCCGTATTCGTGTTCGGCCTCGGCGCCAGCCGCGACCGGGTCGTGTACGTGCACCACCGCGCCGTAGGACTGCAACTCGCGCACCACGTCAATGACCTTGGAGTTGCGCAGATCAGGACAGTTTTCCTTAAAGGTCAGTCCGAGCACGTTGACGTGGCTACCGCGCACCGGAAAACCCGCCTGGATCATCTGTTTGACGGTCTGTTCCGCGATGTAATGGCCCATGCTGTCGTTAATGCGACGGCCCGCGAGAATGACCTGCGGGTGATAGCCGAGCATGTCGGCCTTATGGGTCAGGTAGTACGGATCCACGCCGATGCAATGGCCGCCCACGAGTCCCGGACGAAACGGAAGAAAATTCCACTTGGTTCCCGCGGCCTGCAGAACCTCGAGCGTGTCGATATCGAGCCGGTGAAAGATAAGTGAAAGCTCGTTCATCAATGCGATGTTCAAGTCGCGCTGGGTGTTTTCGATGACCTTGGCCGCTTCGGCGACCTTGATGCTCGATGCGCGGTACACGCCCGCTTCGATGATCGTGCCGTAGACGCGGGCGACGCGCTCGAGTGTTTCTGGGCTGTCGCCCGAGACAACTTTGGTGATTCGCGTCAGAGTGTGCTCTTGATCGCCAGGGTTGATGCGCTCGGGGGAGTACCCGACGAAAAAATCACTCTTCCATTTCAGGTTCGAAGCGCGCTCAAGCAAGGGGATGCAGACTTCCTCGGTGGCACCGGGATAGACCGTCGATTCGTATACCACCGTCGCGCCACGCCGCAGATTTCGGCCCACGGCATTGCTCGCTCCCACCAGAGGCGAGAAATCGGGCTGGTGCGCGTCATCCACGGGCGTGGGCACGGCCACGACAATGAAATCGGCGTGACGCAGCTGCGCTTCGTCCGTCGTTGTCTCGAGCAGATGCGCGCCGCGCAGTGCCTCCGTTCGTACTTCGCCCGTCGGATCGACGTGCCGCCGGTAGGCGTCCACCTTGGCCTGGGAGAGGTCGTATCCGATAGTGCGGAATTTTGTGCCGAAGGCCACCGCGAGGGGAAGGCCTACGTATCCGAGTCCTACAACGGCAACAACGGTCATCGTATTGGAAGCTGGTTCAGTCATGTTTGTTGGGAAAAAGTTGCCGCAAGACTAACAGAAGCGCCGAGGACGGGCGGCGCCGCCTCGACCGGCCCAAGCTATTGGATTTGCGCGATACCGGCAGGACTTTCTTGGCCCGAGGCCGAGGGAATATCAAATCTCAACGTGCGCCCTCGCCACGCAGAACGACGCGCACCGTCTCAAACAAGATCCGTACATCCAGCGTCAAGCTGTGGTTCTTGACGTAGTACAGGTCAAACTGCAGTTTGCGCTGTGAGTCCTCCAGCGAAGCGGCATAACTGAATCGCACTTGAGCCCAACCGGTAAGTCCCGGTTTGATGCTGTGGCGCACGTCGTAAAAGCGCACTTCGCGCTTGAGCCGGTCGACGAACACCGGCCGTTCGGGGCGCGGGCCGACGATACTCATCTGGCCGCGCAGCACATTGAAGAGCTGGGGCAGTTCATCGATGCGCGTTTTGCGAAGGAACCGACCCACGCGGGTGATGCGCGGGTCATCGGTGTCCGCCCACTGCGCCACGCCGTCGCGCTCGGCGTCGGCACGCATGCTGCGAAATTTTAGAACCCGAAAGCTACGGCCGCCCTGGCCGACGCGCTCTTGCCGATAAATTAGCGGGCCGCGTCCGTCGAGCTTGATCGCGATGGCCGCAAGTACCATGACCGGCAGACTCAGCACCAGCAATATGCTTGAGACGACGATATCCGTGCTGCGCTTGGCAATTCGGCGACTGAGACCTTGCTCGAATCCGTGGCCATAGATGAGCCAGCTGGCCTTGAGCGATTCGAGGGGAAATTCCCCGTGCACGCGCTCGAAAAAATCCGTCTGATCGACGACGCGAACGCCGCGAATGCGACACTCCAGCAGCTCGTGCATTGGCAAAACTCCGCCTCGCTGCTCACGCGCCGCCACGATCACCTCGTTGACTTTCAGTTCGGACACTAGCTCCAACAGATTCGTGTTGCGATCGAAAACCCTCAATCCCGTTGCACCGTCGGGCTCCTGGTCGCCGACCGGTAGCAGACCGACGACCTCGACGATTTGATCCCACCTCATGGACAGGCGCTCCTGCACCGTCAGCGCATCGGCGCTGTTGCCGAGGATCAAGGCTCGGCGCTGGCCGACGCCGGCTTGGCGCAAGGCAAAGAGCAGCGGGCGCAACGACGCGATGAGTACCGCATATGGAAGCAGCGCAAACGGCGTGTTGATGTGCCAAGACAGTGGGGGCGCAAGGGCGCGCACCGCTATGTACAGGATGGTTGTTCCGAGTGCGGCGGCCCCAAGCGCACGAATCCAGACATTTTCGCGTTTGACGCTATCGCGCCGATACAGACCAATGGTCGAATTGACCGTGATCAGTGAAATCGAAAAGGCGATGATCAAAAGGACGTCGAGTGGGCTCGCCCATGTTGGCGGCAGCGCTCCGCCCACAGACTTCGAGGCGGCAAGCGCGAGCAACAATGTTCCTAAGAACAGCAGCCCGTCGACTTGCAACGATATCCAGTTGCTCTTGGACACCGACCGCTTTGCGAGCTCCAGCGACATCCGGCCCCGACTCAAAGATCAAAAGCTAAAAAAATTGGGCCCATACGAACGGATGAGGACCCTATTCTTGGTATTAAGGAACGCTAAATTCGCTACACATAAATAGGCTATACCGAACGTCGGCCGGAATCAATTTTTTTCTCATATTTAGCGAGCAAGCACTAAAACGATGACAATTTGTTTCTATTTGTAACGGCAACATAACGTCTTGAAAAATAGCTGCTTTGCCTCCAGACCCCGATTTGTTTCTTGCTGAGCGCTTGAGGGACTCTGGGGGCGGCCCTTTTCTGGCTACTTCCGGAGGGGCACGGAAATACAAATACACGGTATCCGGCAGCCAAGCCCAATTTATGGGGTCCAGGCGGGCTGTCGGCGGGTTCTCCCCCGGATCTTGCGTAAATCCCTCCCCGGATTTGGCAGGCAGGCGGCCCGTTTGCGGCCGCACGTCACATGCTGACCACGAGCCCCTCGGCTCCTTCTGCGCCCCCCGGCCGATGTCTCGTTCGCTTTGAGCTTTGATCGAAGAGCTGGGGCTGTTCAAGAAGGCCACGGAAGCAAGACCGCGCTCGCGCGGTGGCCGGCGCTGCAATCGAGTTAGCGGCGATTTTGGGCATCCAGCAGGGCTTGCGCGTTCCGCGAAAGGAGAGTCTCGCCAGGGTAATCGTTAGAGCCCTTTAGGTTGGAGGGCAGCGTGCATGGAAAACCGAGACGCTGAAGCCCATCGACAACGGCGCCGCTAGGGCGTCGGCGAGTCACCAGCCCATAATGCAACGGAACGGAGATATGGCCCTGAAATTTTGTCCCCGCAGCTTGAGTCCTCGAAAATCGGGCGAAGGGTCAATAGGACGTGGCGCAGACTGGCTGAGGCGTGACGTTCCTCCGGCGGGGTGACACCGACGGCGTGGTGGCAAGGACGCCAAAAGCACCTGGAGAGACCTTCGTCGCCCCGTCGAGAAATCGACGGAAGCTGGGCAGGCCGCACAAGTGGCGACGCCGTAAAGTCGGTCGACCGCGAGAGCGACTTGCAGGGGCGAGCTGTAGCCGTCAAGCGGGGTAATGCCAGGTGCCGAAGGCGCCTACTGTGGGTGGTAATTCTGACGCCAGGAAGGCAACGGCGAGACGAAAAAGACACCGATCGGTTTGTAGGACCCGAGAACGAAGCTAAGCATCAAGGCGAAGACCGAATCGTCCCGGCCATTGTGGGGCCCGTACCTCCACGTCTGCACGATCGAGACGTCCTCGTCACCGCCTGCGCACGCCTGTGCATGCACCGCAAGCGCTTCAGCATCTCCCACGTCCTGGTCGGTCAGATACTTGGCATCAAAGAGGTCGAGGAAGGCATCTGGATCGTCAGGTGCATGCCTTACGATCTCAGCTTTATCGATCGGGAACAAATGACACTGCAACCCTTGGATAACCCGTTCGGCCCGAGGTTGTCACCTATGTCTTCGGTACCTTCCGTTGCCGATGTCTCCGGTCCGTACAGGTTTTTTTGGAGCGGGCGAAGGGAGTCGAACCCTCGTCACGAGCTTGGGAAGCTCGGGTAATGCCGTTATACGACGCCCGCCAACTGTTTGAATTCTATATGTGTTCCGGCAACTCGAATGCCGTTTTCACAGCAAGGACCGACGACGGTTTTGTCTTCCGGCAAACACCCCAGCGCATTCTAAAGGAGCCAACGGCACACGAATGTTCAAACGCCCATTCTTGCCACAGGCCTTCCCTGTATTGCCCAACCCGATTGTGCAAGCCTCGCGCAGGGACAAGCTCAGATGAAGACGTGGGCGGACCTGTCGCGTCTTGTATCAAGTAAAAGGCTCGCTGGATTGGAGTCCGTAGCGAAGTGTGTCGCGAGCCATCAGATGATTCCCATGTCCTTGCGGGAAGACTCGACCCGACAGCCCGCTTCCGCGTTGCAGGAAGCGATTCGCTGAGAGCGCATCGAATTGGCCCCGGGAATTGGAACCCCAACCGGAACCGCCGCGTTGATCGATCCCGCCAGACCCGGGTAAAACGGCGCGAACGAATCGCTCAATGGTTTTGCCCATGAGACGAGTGCTCAAGCCGTAATTGGATTTCGCAGCGCCCGCATGAGGCGACAGCCATAATTGAGGCTCAGCGGCGGGATTTCAACGCCGTACGGCTCCATAGGAGTCTGAGCTACCCGATCCCGAACGAGTTTCACCAGCGGTACCACCATCGAGCAACCTGAGCCGCTGCCCAGGAAGAAATGGATCGCATTGTCGGCGGGCAGGTTGGCGCGGATCCTCATCGCGATCGTGCTCGAACATGCGGTGCTGCTCATGGCCTCCGCCTATCTTTTTAGTGTGGCTGCGCTCGATGGTCGTCAGGATGCTCGCAACTAGTGTGCCCGCTTGCCAACCGCACTATGTATGAGCGTGGGGGTTGCGCGCTGGATCCGGTGATGTTGGAGCTTGCTTGCCTTATCGGCGACTCCACGCTTATGATGTCCGCGCGTTTTCTTGGGCGTCGTCTGCTGGCTTTTCCGCTTCGGGCCGCCACTTTCGCTGAGATTCGGCAGCTTTGAGCTGGTGATGTACTTGGTCGCGTCCCGCAATTCCTTGACATCGAACGCCCTAGCGGCCACTGCGAACATGGCGACCGGACTGGTCGTGCGCAGCGGATGCTCGCGTAGGCGGCCGCGGCGCAAAGATTTCGTGGTGCGACCCCGAAGCATCTCCGGCTGCCAAGGACAACCCTTCTCACCTGATCGTGGCTGCAGTGCGGCCGTCCAATGCGAACGCAGGAGTTCGGAGGTTCCACTACACGGTCGTTGGGCCCGTGTCTTGCGTGCGTGAAGTTGCGCGACTCCGCGAGTTGGCGTCGCGCTGGATTGGATGGATGCCCACGAGTGCCTGACGGATGAACATGGACAACGAATATCGCGAACTGCTCGAAAGGATTTCGGCCGAACACGGCCTTAGCGTAGAGCAAATCGAGAGGAGTGTGTCGTCCAAGCGTGGGACGCTGTTTGGGTTGCTCAGCAAAGGGATGGTCGCTCGACTGATTCAGGTTTCCTGGGGCCTGCACTCGTCTCTAGCGTCTTTCCTCGCCGCTGGAGCGCGTCATGTGAGCGGCTCAAAACTGTCGGATGCTTTGGCAGCTGCAAGTAATGAGGCGGAGCGCGGGAATCTTTCGACCTTCGGTTATTGGGCCCATAAAGGCGACACTCCAGGGGTCATCGCATCTCGCTACCTTCAAGCGATCGACGCCATTGCCGACTCAAGATTGGATAGTTCCATCTCCATCAAAGTCGATCAAGTCGAGTACGACCGTGAGCTCCTGCACCCCGTGTTTCGCCATGCTGCTTCGCGCCACGTTCGGGTCCACTTCGATGCACAACCGATACCGACTGCCGATCGGACGCACGAACTTGTCCGGGAAGCGATCGCTTTGGGCACCGATGTTTCCGCAACGCTGCCGTCACGCTGGGAGCGCTCTGTCAAGGATGCCGAAATGTTTCTCGACCTCGGAATTCCGATGCGGATCGTCAAAGGGCAAGGAGGAGACCCTGGCAACCCAAAGATCGATCCTCGTCGCTCCTTTCTCGCTCTGGTGAATCAAGTAAGCGGCAGAGCCTTGCATGTCGGTGTGGCGACGCACGACCGTCGCGTCGCCGAGCCGGCTCTGGACCTGCTGTTGGCTACGAATACGCCGTGCTCGCTCGAACAACTGCGCTCCCTGCCGCGGCTCGACTTCCTGGCGAAGAAGAGAGGAATTCCCGTTCGAGCATATGTCGCGTACGGCCGCTTCGGTTTGCCCTATTCGATCGGCGAATTGAAGCGGCGGCCTGCAATCATTGGCTGGATTCTGCGGGATGCGATTGAACGCCATCGCTCCGCGAGTTAATAAAGGAGAGGTGCGTGTATGGGGCGCTCGGTGCAGCTATCGATTTTTTTGCGGCTAGCAGTTTCGTTCCGGTCTGAGTCGCGTCGCTTGGTCCTTACTTATATGGGGACATCGATCGGCACTTTGCGCAGTATGAGGGAATGCGCCTGACATGGCGCGCGGTTCCTCTATTCACGGTTTTTTGCCGATGAGCGACACAGAAAGTCAGCGGTCAATTTCAGCGACCGGCACCGACGGAGAGCCGGTGAATTTCTATGCAAGCACGGAGTTCTTGGACGTCGTTTCGAAAGTTTACTTCCCGTCGCAGTCTTGTCGAATTGAGGATTTTGATGTTGAAGGGAAAGTATTTCGGCTCCTCACGATGGACGGATGGGCACCGGCACAGGTCCCGTATTTCCTGGATATGCACGAAGCACTTCGTTCCCCGGAGCGGCATTCGCGGAGAAGGAAGCTCCGAAGGTTGGCCAGAGTAAGTCACGGAATGATCGGAATCGAAGAGTTCCGCAGCAATACCGAGTGGAGCAAGTTTTTAGGCGCGCCGACGGTTGTGTGGAGTCACTTTGCCTCCTGGACGGAGTACCTCGAGTTGCTACGCAAGCGGCGCGTCTTGCCTGATGACCAACGCCGCCGGCGGCGCCTGGAAGAACTACTCGGTCCGCTTGAATTCAAAGTGGATGACACGAAGGACGACGTTTTGCCCACATGCTTCTCGTGGAGGATGGCGCGGGATCGCAGCGAAGGTTATTCCGATATCATCTTTGCGCGAGAGGAAAACCGAGCTTTCTTTTACGAATTGCGGGCGCGCGGCCTTCTGCGGGCATCGACGCTGCGTGCTAACGGCCAGCTTCTGGCGATATGGTTAGGGGTGGTTTACCTTCAACGATGGAGCGGGTGGGTATTTGCCTTCAATCCTGAACCTTCGTTGGCAAAGTATTCTCTTGGCAGGCAACTGCTCTTTCCAATGTTGGAGGAGAGCTACCGCGCCGGCGACAAGGAGTTTGATTTCTCGATTGGCGCAGAGGCTTACAAGCTCTTCTTCGCGACCCACGTGCGGGCCGTCGGGCTCCTCGGCACACCTACGATCAGAGAGCAAATCGAAGTCCATGTAAAAGGACTGCTGAAAGAGCGTCCGTGGATGTACCAGAAGGCAAAGGCATTGCGCAATTGGTTGGCGTCCGTCCCCTAAAAAGCAGCGCCTACGGCTTGGAGCTCGATCCCGGCGGGGGCTCATCGGATCAATAATGCGGCCACTGGTCGAAGGACCGGTAATGTGGTTGCGCCAAAAGTGACAAAAAGGCGAGACGCCTGTTGGCGCCGATGCCGCCTCTACTTGGCCTTGCCAAAAAGCACTTGCGGAAACCGGCAGTCACACGGATTGCGCGTCGCTGGCTGGATGTTCGCCATGCGCGGATCGCGGCGCCGCCTCTGAGGACGGCGACCTTGATCGTTTAGAAGTCGGCAGGACGATGCTTTGCAAGGATCCAAGGGGGCGGCACGAGCACGCGGCGTAGCGACGTTCGGTCTCCTGCCGGCGAACGCGAACGCGGCTGACATCGATGAAGAAGTATTTTTGCCCCAACGCGCCCGGTGCGGACCCTGTGGCCGGCACAACCGAAGAGCCCCTGAACCTTGTCGCCGAGGGACGGAATTTCGATGCCGCTTGCCATTCGGGACAATGTCCTCAGGCCGCCGTGGCGTTATCTAGGTCGACACTCGGGGAAGGTGCACCAGACATCGACGTGTTGCTTCGGGAATCTCAAATGCGACAGGAACACCGAGGCGATCCGCAAGTCGAACGCGGACCGCCAGCGTATCGAATCGGCGGCCGACCACGGCGGGCAGAAGTTCGCGCAGATGCTCTTCGCTGCTGTCGTTGTTCGCTATTGCGAGCGTTGCAAGCAGCGCCGCAGGCCGGTCATCGCGCGGTGTCATCGCTGCCCGGATCAACGGCAGCGCGCCCGCCCGCTCGCCCGCTACGAGGGACAATTCGGCACTAAGGAGCATCAGTTCGCAGTAGGCGCTGCGGGAGGTATGCACCCTCGGGCTTAACCGCTGTAATTCCTTGGTGGCACTTGGAAGGTCTCCAGCGGCAAGATTTAGTCGCATTGCGTCGCATTCGATCGCGACCGCTTCGTCCGCAGTTGCGCACCGCAGAGCTCGTTCGAGCCATGCTCGTGCCTGGGTCGACTGGCCCTGGACAAACGCAAGCCAGCCGAGCCAACGACATGCCTCCGCGGCACTCTCGCCGGCGTCGGCGAGCGTGACACAACAGGATTTTCGGGCAGGAAGATCCAAGTACGCCTTGAGTAGATCGAAGGACAGGTCGGCAATTCCTGCGCGAGCGAGCGCTCGCCCCGCGGTGAAGTAGCTGCCGAGCCCCAAGAGTGGGTACAGAGACCGGCACCTCGCAGACGCCTCGGCTAGGCACCCCTTCTCAACCAGATCGTCAATCGCTTCAGAGAACAGCCGGTAACGGAAAGGTAGCGCGCCCAGTTCCTTCGGGTCGAGTTGGCACACCATGCTCAGCGCTTGCGCAAGTATCGCGTGTCGCTCTTCGCACCGCGAAGCCGGTAGCGTAGTGGCCAGCTTAAAGGCGACGAAGAGGTCACGAGGATTTTCCGCTCGCGCCTGCTCCAGTAGTCGAAGATTCCGTGCTCGTTTTCGCTCGCGCTCCGATGCCTTGACGTACCCGGCGTCGCGCAGCCGGATGCCGGAGTCCGGCCACTGGGCAAAACCGACGTCCAGAAGAGACCCGGCTATGTCTTCGTGAACGCGACCACGAAAGCGGATGCGTTCATCTCGTCGGAATAGGCGCAGGGCGGGGAAGGAACTGACGGGAGGCTGTTGAGGATTCTCGCCGAGGAGGTCAATCTGTACCAGTTGCGCAAGGGCGGGGCGCGATAGCGCGCTACTTAGCGCGGGTACAGAAGCGGCGTCGAGCTGCTGGTCCGCATCGAGCGACAAGATCCAGTCGCAGCGGGCGGCGGCAAGCGCTGCGTTGCGCGCCAGGGAAAAATCGTCTTGCCAGGCAACGCACAGGACCCGTGCACCCAATTGTTGAGCGATCTGTCGAGTTCGGTCACGACTGCCGGTGTCCACTACGATCACCTCGCCCGCGATGTTGCGAACCGATGCGATGGCCGCACCAAGATGCGCTTCTTCATCGCGGGCGATCATGCAAACGGAAAGTGGAAGGGTCGGTGCCATGGTTTCGGGGCCAGATCCGGCGGTTTTTCCGGCGATCAATCTTGACGCACGCTAGCGAAGGCGCCATCCGATAAGTCCAACGAAAAGGGCAGGGATCCTCGGGCGCAAGACGCCGGCTGCTTTCGGCATTGGATGGGGCCAGCGAGCGCCGAGCCAACATCGCTCCAGCGCCCAAATCGGGCCCCGGATCGGCGTTACATGGCTCGCATGCCGCACGCCTCGTCTCTGGCCAGCCTGGCGCGTACGGACGGCAAAGTCCGACGATTCCGAGGAGCGGCTCCGCGCCCGCCGCGCGCCTTGCCCTTCGTGCGGCGCCTGGGCGCCATCCCGCCCCGGGACGAAGAAGCCGACGAGGACTCATGGCGGGGGGTCCGAGCATGATTTGGTGTTGCGGCCCGCTGCAGCGCCCAAACAAGTCTTAGTTCATCGCTTCCCGGCGAGAGTGCGGGCAAGGCAGGGCCGTTTGCAGAGCAGGATTTACCCCGAAATTTGATTGAACGTCAGTCTTGCTTTGACCGCATACTTGAACGGTACTTGGGGATGTTCCGTGATGAAGGTGCTATCGTGAAAGTGCAGCAGGCGCGGTTGACGTCCGTAACGCGGATGCCCACGAACGCGCTTTTCGGCGAGCTGCAGCCCCACCTTGTGACTGTCTTTGGCGCACCCGCGTTTTTGTCGGATGCACGCTTCGTGCGCGCCCTGCAGGACGCATATCCCAGCGCCTGCCTGCTGGGCTGCTCTACGGCTGGCGAGATCAGCAGTGATGGCGTGACTGAGGAAGACTGCATACTGACCGGCGTGGAATTTTCTAGCTCACAGGTCGTGCAGGCCAGTGCGCATCTCGACTCAATGGAGGATTCTTTTGACGCCGGAACGCGCATTGGTGCGCAACTTCGCGCCCCCGGACTTAAGGCAATCATTGTTTTTGCGCCAGGTGTGGCCATCAACGGAAGCGCACTGGTGGACGGAATCGTGCAGCGCGTTGGTACGGAGGTCCCGATTACCGGCGGCCTTGCCGGCGATGGCGGCGCGTTCGCGCGTACCTGGACACTGCGCTCGCAGGGCGCAAGCACCCAGGAAATCGTTGCAATCGGTCTGCATGGTGACGCTTTGGAGTTTGCGCACGGCTCCTTTGGAGGTTGGAAGCCATTTGGACCGGTTCGCAGAATCACTCGCTGCGAGGGCAATATCGTCTACGAGATCGACGAGGAACCGGCCTTGGCGGTGTATCAGCGCTTTCTCGGGGACCACGCACGAGATCTGCCGGCATCCGGATTGCTATTTCCCTTCGCCATCGTCGATGCCAAAGGTAACGAGACCGGACCGATTCGCACCATCTTAGCCGTGGACCGCGAAGCAGGAAGTCTCACGCTGGCGGGTGCAGTTGAAGTGGGCAGTTATTTGAAGCTTATGCACGCGGATACGGATCGATTGGTCGGCGGAGCCACGACCGCTGCCGAGTTCGCGCGCAAGGTCTGCCCCGTAACGGGGACCAGCCTCGCGGTACTCGTAAGCTGCATCGGTCGCAAACTGGTGATGGGCAAGCGCGTCGGCGAGGAGGTTGCGGCGGTCGGTCGCGTGTTGGGAAAGCAATCGACGCTTACCGGCTTTTACTCGTACGGCGAAATCAGCCCACGTGCCTTGAGCAAGATGTGCGGTCTGCACAACCAGACGATGACCATCAGCTGGTTAGGCGAGCACTAACCTCACCAAGCCAAAGTCGACTTGAAGCGCGCTGGCCCAGAGGAGTTGTTACCGGCCGCTGGCGGTCGAGGTAATTCGCCAGTTGCGCAAATTCGCCTCGCCGCGAATGGTTCGGGCGCTCCCCCGCCCGAGTTTGAAACCATCGCCGACGCGGACGGCCGATCGGAGTTTTCTTCTCCCTCGCAATTCGATGCGGCGCCGGGCAAATCGCTGCGCATCGCCGGCGAGGTAACGCGCCAGCTTGCCTCCGCCGCCCCGGCGGCGATGGGATCGGCGGCGTTTTGTGCGCTCATCTGTCTGTACCTAGAACGAGCCGCGGTGCCGCTGGGCGCCCAACTCGCATGGCTATTTGTTTTTCTTTGCGTCATGCTGGCCCGCACGTCGCTGCTGGTGGCGTATCGTCGTTCGCGCGCCAAATCAACCCTCGCCGACGAGGTCTGGTTGCGATGGTTCCGCGTTTCCGCGATCAGCACCGGGATCGCTTGGGGTCTTGCCGGATTTCTTCTCTTCCCCACGGACGATTTGCAGCATCAGTTGATCCTGCTGCTCTTCCTGGCAGGAGCGGCTGCCGCGGCCGTGCTATCCAACGCTGCCGATGCGGTCGGAGCGACCGGGTTCGTCGTCTGCATCGTCGCCCCCTTCATCGTGCATATGCTGACGCGGGAAGGCGACTTGTACAAGGTCCTAGCGGCATTTGGTTTGGTCTACCTGGGTTTTGTTCTTGCCATGATTCGCGCGGTCGCGCGGGGAACGCGAGAGAACATCGTGTTGCGCTTCGAGGCCATGGATCGTGAAGAGGCCCTCAAAGCGAGCACGGAACAGTATCGTCTCCTGCTCAATCACCTCGCGGTCGGGGTTTTGCATTACGACAAGGCCTCTCGAATCACCTATTGCAACGAGCGCTTGACGCAGATCCTGCGAACATCAAGGGAAACCCTGATCGGTCGCAACCTGCGCCAGTTGGCCGATTCGATGATCCGGTCGACGTTGCAAAGAGCGATCACCGAGGGGGTGAGTGTGCGCTACGAGGGTTACCACGACGGAGCGCTGGGTGAGTTTCGCGGTTGGATTTCTTTGGTGGCGACGCCTTCGCGCGACGGTCGCGGCAACGTCGTGGGGGGTGTGGCGATTGTCGAGGACATCACAGAGCATCACGCCAGCCAGCAGGAGATCCAGCGCCTGGTGTTTTCCGACGCGCTCACCGGATTGCCCAACCGCCGGCGGCTGCTCGAGTGTCTGAAGCGAGCGCTGATTACTTGTCGCCGGACGGGCAGTTTCAGCGCTTTGCTGTTCGTCGACCTGGACAATTTCAAGACACTGAACGACACGCGGGGACACGACGTCGGCGACCAGTTGCTCAAGCAAGTCGCTACCCGCTTGACGGACTGCGTGCGTCCCACCGACAGCGTGGCGCGCTTCGGCGGTGACGAGTTTCTCGTGCTCCTTGAAGATCTACCGGGTGACGCGCAGGAGGCGGTCGCCCGCGCCACCCGGGTGGGCGGGAAAATCATTGCCGCTTTGAATCTGCCGTATATGCTGGGCGCCTACGAACACTATTGCACGGCATCGATCGGTGCGGCCTTGTTCGGCGACCGGCCAATCAGCGAGGAAGAACTTCTCAGGCACGCCGACATGGCCATGTACCAAGCCAAGGCGGCGGGACGCAACGCGTTACGGTTTTTCGATCCGCGGTCACAAAGCACCATTGCCGCGCAGTCGGCGCTCGAGGCCGACCTTCGTGTGGCGCTGCGGGACGGCCAGCTGACACTTCATTTTCAGCCCGTGGTCGATGGCGCGCGCCGCGTCGTGGGAGCCGAAGCCTTGCTGCGCTGGCGGCACCCGACGCGCGGTCTCGTCGCTCCAGCCGAATTCATCCCGGTCGCCGAGACAACCGGTCTCCTTATTCCCATCGGGCATTGGGTACTGGAAACGGTGTGCGCTCTGCTGGCAACCTGGGCGGCGCGGCCCGAGCGTGCGGAGCTTTCCGTGGCCGTGAACATCAGCGCGCTGCAGATCCGTCAGGCCGATTTCGTGGCACAGGTCCTCGAAATCGTGCAGCGCACGGGTGCTACCGCAAAGCGTATCAGGCTTGAGATCACCGAAAGTCTTTTTCTCGACGACGTCGAGGACACCATCGCCAAAATGAAGGCGCTGAATGCGTTGGGCATCGGTTTTTCGCTCGATGATTTCGGCACGGGCTATTCGTCGCTCTCGTACCTAAAGCGTCTGCCCTTGGATCAACTCAAGATCGACAAATCCTTTGTCATGAACCTGGAACAGGACGACAGCGACGCATCGATTTGTGCCGCCACGATCGGGTTGGCACACAACCTGGGTCTGCAGGTGGTTGCCGAAGGCGTTGAGACGGAAGTGCAGTTGTACTTCCTAAACACGGTGCATCGCTGCGACTTTCTGCAAGGCTATTACTTCAGCAAGCCGCTGCCCCTGGAACAATTCGAAAAATTTGTGGATGGCGCGCAACTCGTGACATCGACCTGACACCGCGGTTGGCCCACCGAAGGGTCGCGGGAAGCGGTGCAGCAGGCGCGCCATCGATCACGCGTACGAGACTTTTGGCGGTGGGTCGGCGATGCGTGCGCGGGGTGCATCGCGACCGAATCTGCGAATCCCCTTATCGCCGTCCTAAAGACCGACACAGACGTATTTGACGTTCAAATACTCTTCGATGCCATGGCGTGAACCCTCGCGACCAAAGCCGGACTGTTTGATCCCGCCAAAGGGTGCGACCTCCGTGGTCATGAGTCCGACATTGACACCGACCATTCCAAACTCCAGGGCCTCGGCGTAACGCATGACCCGGCCAACGTCGCGCGCATAAAAGTAGGCCGCGAGACCGTGCTCGACGCTATTGGCGGCTGCGATAACTTCCTCATCCTTGCGAAAGGAAAACACCGGCGCCACCGGGCCGAAAATCTCCTCGCGCGCAAGCAGCATGGTATCTTGCACGCCGGAGAGCACCGTAGGCTCGAAAAAAGTTCCACCCAGCCGATGGCGATGTCCGCCGGTTTCCACTTTGGCGCCCTTGGCAATCGCGTCACTGATGTGCGCTTCGACCTTGCTAAGGGCGGCCACGTCGATGAGCGGGCCTTGCTGCACCCCGGGCTCAAGCCCCGAACCGACTTTAAGCTGCGCAGCCCGCGCGGCAAACTGGGTGACGAAGGACTCATAGATCGCGTCTTGCACAAAAAATCGGTTCGTGCACACGCAGGTTTGGCCGGAATTGCGATATTTGGAGATGAGTGCACCTTCGACGGCGGCCGGAACGTCGGCATCGTCAAATACGATAAACGGAGCATTGCCGCCCAGTTCGAGCGAGAGTTTTTTGAGTGTTGGCGCACACTGCTGCATCAAAATGCGACCGACGGCGGTCGAACCCGTGAAGGAGAGTTTGCGTACTACGGGCGAGTCGCAAAGTACCCTTCCTAGGGCAATGCTCTGGTCTGCATCGGCAGTCACGATATTGATGACTCCCGGGGGAAATCCGGCGCGCTGGGCCAATTCAGCAAGCGCCAAGGCCGAAAGGGGTGTTTGTTCGGCGGGTTTGACGATCACCGTGCATCCGGCCGCCAGCGCCGGGGCAATCTTGCGAGTAATCATCGCGCTGGGAAAGTTCCAAGGCGTAATGGCCGCGCACACGCCGACCGGTTCGCGGAAAACCAGGAGGCGTCGGTCGGTCCAGGGCGATGGGATCGTCTCGCCGTACACTCGCTTGGCTTCTTCGGCAAACCACTCGAGGAAGCTCATCGCGTAGGTGATCTCGCCACGAGCCTCCGCAAGCGGCTTGCCTTGCTCAACTGTAAGAATCTTTGCCAAATCGGATGCAGCCGCCAGCGCCAGATCGTTCCAGCGCCGCAGCAGCAAACTGCGCTCTTTTGCGGTCTTGGCGCGCCAAGCAGGGAGGGCCTGCTCAGCGGCGGAAATGGCGAGCTGGACTTCGGTCTCGCCGCAGTTGGCAACCTCGGTGATTGTGCCGCCGTCGGCAGGATTGACCACGGGAAAGCGCCCGAGCGAGCCGTCGACCCAGGCGCCACCAATAAATGCCTGGTTTCTTACCAGATCGCCGTCGTCGAGCGGCGGCATGGGGCTAACGCGTTGCAGCATGTCGACCTCCGGAACCGGCCGTAGCCCGCAGCGTCTAAGCGCAGGCATTCGAAGAAAGGATAGCGCACCTGGTAGACGGGTCCGGCTCCCTTGGATCGGAGGATCCGAGCTCAGAAGTCGCGGGCGTTTTCGTTCGGAGGGTACAAAGGCGCCGTCTTGGCCCAGCGGTCCTTCGTTTCGGTGATATTTCGCCCACGTTCGCTTGCATCGCATCGAGATCGCAATCGCTACGGTCGCGCAATGTGCGAGGGGGTGGTTTGTTGCTGCTCCGCAGCAGTAATCGTGTACATTTAACTGTTTGTGGCAATAGCATGAGCGTGTACCGGTCGTGGCTTCCGGCTTTGGGCAGGCCGGCCGACGGGAGCGATGCAATAGGATGCGAGCTCGCTTAGGTGCAATGGCGATGATGGAGGCATTGACGGGATGGATTTCGCGCACCAGCAGCGCAACCCGGCGAGGCATTTGATCAGTTTTTCGCTGGTCGTTCTTTTGCACGTCGCCGTGATTTACGCGCTCGCGAACGGCCTTGCGCGCAGAATCGTTGAGGTGGTGAAAAAACCCATCGAGACCAAGATCGTCGAGGAGCACAAGGCACCGCCGGCACCCGAGGTGCCTGCGTCGCCGCCCCCAAAACTGGCGGCACCGCCGCCACCACCCTTTATTCCACCGCCAGAAATCCAGATCGCGGTTGCCCCACCCGTTCAGAGCACCATAACGCAGGTGACGACCAAGGCGCCGCCGCCAGAGTCCGAAGCGCCCGCGAGACCTGGGCCACTGCGCGTCGTTACGGCCGCGGCGTTGGACCGCTCGTCCTGCCCGACACCCGAGCCGCAATACCCGATGGCTTCTCGTCGCAATCAGGAGGCCGGAACTCTGGTGCTGCGAATTCAGATCGAAATCGACGGAACGCCCGGAAAGATCGAGGTAGCTCGTTCGAGCGGACACGTGCGGCTCGATGACTCGGCCAAGAGTTGGATCGCATCTTGCCGATTCCGGGTTGCAACGGTCGATGGCAAACCGGTGGCCGGTTGGGCAACTCAGGCCTACACGTTTAACTTGCGGGACTAGCTTTGCGAAGCGTTCGAGGTGTTTCGGCGAAATGTCCGCGTCTGTTTGAGGGAGCACGAATGTTCTTTGGCAAGAGAGGGGTCGCCGTGCTGGTGGCAGCAATGATTGGCGTTGGCGCGGCGATGTTTCTTTGCGCTGTGCCGCAGACGACTTGGGCCCAGGGGGCCGACGCAACCAAAGATGGCGCTGTGGCCCCCGCAGCACCGCCTCCGCTTGTCGAAACTTCCAAGGAGGTCGTTGAAAACCCGTATGGCCTCGATGCGCTGTGGAAAGGTGGCGACTTCGTGTCCAAGGGCACGCTGATCATCCTGGTGCTCATGTCGTTGGGAACCTGGTACATCATGTTTACGAAGTTCTACGAGCAGTTCAAGCTCATGGGCCAGGCCGGTGCGGTGCGCAAGACCTTTTGGGCGGCTGGGTCGCTTTCGGCAGGCGTCGAGGCGCTCAAGGACGGTAGCCCGTTTCGCTACATTGCCGAGACGGGCCTAGGCGCAACGGGCCGACACGAGGGACCACTGCTTGAACGCATCGACTTAAACACCTGGATCTCGATGTCCGTGCAACGCGCAGTCGACAATGTGCAAAGCCGTCTGCAGGACGGCCTGGCGTTCCTAGCAACCGTAGGTTCCACGGCACCATTTGTAGGGTTGTTCGGAACCGTCTGGGGTATCTATCACGCGCTGACGGCGATTGGAATTGCGGGCCAGGCTTCCATCGACAAGGTCGCCGGACCGGTGGGCGAGGCTCTAATCATGACTGCTTTCGGGCTGGCAGTAGCGGTGCCGGCAGTATTGGGATACAACTTTCTCGTACGGCGAAACAAGGTCGCAATGGAAAGCGTGCGCGCTTTCGGTGCGGACTTGCACTTGGCGCTGCTCGGCCATACGGGCGATGCAAATCGTTGAGCGTCGCCGACGCACAAGTTCATCATGGCGATAAACGTCGGACAGGAGGTTCGGGAGGAGGACGAAGTCATCTTCGCGATAAACACGACACCGCTTGTCGATGTCATGCTGGTTTTGCTGATCATCTTCCTGATCACTATCCCCGTGGTGCTTCACGAAGTGCCCCTGGACCTTCCCAAGGAACGCAATCAGCCCCGCACGACCCGGCCGGAGAACATCACGATTTCCGTCAACAAGGAAGGCGACGTCTTTTGGGGACAGGAACTGGTAACCGACAATGAAAAGCTGGTCGAACGCCTGAAAAAGGCAGCGATCAAGAACCCGCAGCCCGAGGTGAATATTCGCGGCGACCTCAATGCGCGCTACGAATCGATCGGACGGGTCGTGTTCGACTGCCAGCGGGCGAGCATCGTCAAAGTCGGTTTCATCATCGAGCCGCCACCCCATGGCGGCTAAAAAGCGGGTACTGGCAAGGTCCGCGGTCTGCTGTTTTGGCCCGCGGCGTGCGGATCGCCAACCCAAAGAAAGGGCGTAGTCATGGCAATGCAAGTCGGTGCGAACGATAGCTCCCGCGATCCCGACGTAATGGTCGATATCAATACCACACCGCTGATCGATGTGATGTTGGTGCTGCTTATCATGCTCATCGTCACAATTCCGATTCAACTGCATTCGGTAAATCTGAATATGCCGGTCGGGCATCCCCCGCCACCCGCGACGCCACCAGTCGTAATCGATATCGACGTCGACTTTGACGGCACCATCTACTGGAATGGGGCAATCGTCGCGGACCGAACGGGCCTGGAGTCTCGTCTACGGTCCGTGGCGGACCAGCCCGATCAGCCCGAAATCCACCTGCGTCCGAACAAACTGACTACGTACAAGTACGTGGCCGAGGTAATGGCATTGGCACAGCGCTTGGGAGTACAGAAGATCGGTCTGGTCGGCAACGAACAATTCATCCAGTAGTCGCCAAGAAGGATTTGTGGTGCGCGTTTTGTTGTCTCGCGTGGGTGGTGCCGGGCTTTCGTTTCTGGTCGCGTCGTCGGTTCTGATTCTCGGGTCGGCCGGTGTCGGGATGGCCTTTGCGGACGATGCGCCGATGACCGCTCCGGGCGCGCCGAAAGAGACGGTTCGCGAAGAAGTGGGCAAGCCGCTGCAAGCGGCGCAGGAATTGATGAAAAACAAGAGGTTCAAGGAGGCTTTGACCAAGATCCGCGAGGCCGAAGCCGTCCCCAGTCGCACGGCCTACGAGAATTTCATCATCGATCGCATGCGCGCTTCTGCGGCCGTTGGCATTGGAGACGACGCGCTTGCGGCGAGCTCGCTCGAATCCGTGGTGGCGAGCGGCCGTATGGCACCCGCCGATCAGCTGCGCTATGTGCAAGCCATTGCGGTCGCCTACTATCGCTTGAAAAACTACGGCCAATCCGCAAGCTGGGCCGCCCGGTACTTCAAAGACGGTGGCACCGATCCCAGTATGCGCGATGTGTTGATCGACTCGCATTACTTGAACAACGATTTCGGCGCCGCGTCTTCCGAGCTCAAGACACTCATCGACGACGACGAAAAGGCGGGGCGAGCCCCGAGCGAGGCACATTTGCAGCTGTTGCTGTCTTGCTATCAGAAGCTGGGCAATGCAGCCGGCTCAAGCGCCGTGCTCGAGAAGCTCTTGATGTCCTATCCGAAAAGGGAATACTGGCAACTCGCCATCAGTCAGTTGGTGCATCGACCGGGTTACGTCGAGCGTCTGGAACTGGACCGATTACGTCTGCAAATGGCGATCGGCGACCTCACGCGCGAATCCGACTTCATGGCTATGGGGCAGCTCGCGCTCGAGGCAGGCTTCCCGGCCGAGGCCAAGAAGGTCATCGATCTGGGCTTCTCGGAGGGGATCCTCGGCAAGGGAGCCGATGTCGAGCGCCAAAAGCGCCTCCAGAGCCTGGCCAACCAGGATGCCGCGGACGACGTAAAGGCGTTAGGGCAGGGCGATGCCGAAGCGCAAATGGCCAATAGCGGTGATGCCTTACTCAATACCGGATTTAACTACGTGCTAAACGGCCGGTATGAGCATGGCCTTTCGCTCATGGAACAGGGACTTCGCAAAGGCGCACTGAAGCACCCCGACGACGCCAAATTGCACCTGGGGATTGCTTATCACCTTGCCGGCGAAAAATCCAAGGCCGTGCAAACGCTCCATAGCGTTCAAGGCAGCGACGGTGCCGCGGATTTGGCCCATCTGTGGGCAATTTTTGTTGGCGAAAAAAGCTAGGCGTTCCAGAAAACGTGCCGAGGTGCGGCATCCTTCGCCACCCACCGGCCGCCCGGCTCGACGCGGCAAACCCGCGGGAGCATCGATCGGGGCCGTCTTTGTACGCAAAAGATGTTGTCCCCTTGGTGCGCAGAGATCCCTCTTTGCGACGTCGCCTACTTGCCGGAAGGGTGGGTTACGGGGCGGAAGGCGAATTTTGCGAACGCAAAAGTATGTCGTGCCCGGGGAATCAAAACGCCCAGAACGGACCGGTGTAGTTGGTCGTCATGACGGTAATTGTCTTTGTCTCTAAGGCAACGTAGACGTTTTTCCCGAAAAACAGCGGCAGACCCCAGTCGATTCCGCCATTTATAGCGTTGCTCGTTCCGTTTCCTGTTCCGTTGCTATTGCAGGTCGCGGTGGGTGCCCCCAGGTCGTTAAATGCGGTGCCCGAGAGGCTGGTTGCGTTGGCGATTTGGAAATTTATCGACGTCGCCGTCCCGGCCGGGATGGCGGTGGCGGGAGGGTTTGTGCTGAGTTCCCCCTGAATGATCGCCGGCACGCTTACTGTATTTGCAGGAATGAACCAGCCGTACGTGGGATCACACGGTATCGTAGTTCCGGGAAGGAAAATACCGTTGGAACCACTGTCAATAAAGCTGTTGGGCCAGGGCGTGGTGATCGCCGTATAGGGGCCAACTGCAACACTGTTAATCGTGCTGAAAAAATTCCCCGTATACGAATTTGCGGCATATACGGTTTGTGCTTGGCTCATCGCATTGTTGCTCTGCGTGTTGATCCCGAAGACGAGCGAGCCGGCAACATCGGTCGATCCGCCCGAGGCCACCGTCGGCAGCTCGACGATCACCCCGGTATTGTCGGTCGCCAGCGACGCGGTCGGGTTGGACACCTGCTGATTGGAGGGAACCGCAACTTCGTTGCAGTTGGTACTAGAAGAACAGGAGAAGTAAAACCCGGGCCCAATGGGACACGTACCACCCGTGAGGCAGTCGTTAATGAAAAGACCGACACCGAGCACACCGTTGGCGCCGAAGCTGTAGGAATCGTTCAGGGCTGGCAAATTCGTATCTACGCAGCTTGTAGCCGAGCTCGGTGCCGTTGCGCCGGAATCGCCAATCACTTGCACATTGACGCTCTTTGCGATTTCGCCGCCGACCTGAACATCGGCGGTGCGAACGGATCCCCATGTGTAGCCGTCGGCGAACTGAGCGCATTCAACGAGAGGCTGGCTATTGATCTGGACCGCCGGCAAGGTAATTCCGCCCCCGAGCGCCGAGGACATGATGCGCAATCCGGAGGAGCCCGTATCGACCATGACGTGATCGATCGACTGACACGTCGAGGTGCCTGGCAGGCAGACGTTCACTGTGACAAAGGCGATATTGGCCGTGCCAATCGGCTGTCCCGCAGTACAGTGGTAGGTCGTCGCTTCGCTGGCGGTGCAGTTCGGTCCCACGTCAACGATAATCGATGCAACGTTTGCCGCTGGTGGCCCACTGACGCCGATACTGCCGTTATAGGGGCTGCTGCTGCCGCCGCCACTGCATGCACTCAGCAGTGCCGCCGCGGCTAGTCCCAGTGCGAGCGGCATCGCGATCCTATTGCGCAACCGGGTCCGACGGGGCGAGTTACTGTACGTCATCGATCGTAACTCCCGGGGGCAGTTGGTCGCTCAGATAGGCCCGCCCGTGAAACGAACGCATGCGTCCGTTGGACTCGACAACCAAATTACCCTCCCGAACTCCGAGGTGGCCCCGCCCGCCAAGCTGGCGATGCGTCGAAGAGGCAAACGTCGCGGCGTAGGTGCCGAGCAGCTGTCGCAGATTGGGTATCGAAGGCCCGCTCCACGAAATGCCAAACACGGTCCCCGCCGGGGATACGTACTCGCGTACAACCGCTCCTGCCGCCGAGTGCAGTTCGTGCACCGTAAAGGTGCCATAACTTCGGACCTGTGTCGTCGCATCGATCTGCCGCCGGTCGAGTTCCACCGTCTTGACGTCTTCGCCGAGCGTGGCTTGGGCGGGGCAATTTAGGCTTGCTGCCGCCGCCCCGGCGATCGCCGCGGCAATCAGCGAGATGCTGCCGGCAGGCACGCGCGCGCGCCGGGCGCCGCCAAGCGCAGCAACCCAACGCACTAAGGTCTTCGATCGCTTACGGGAAGCGCTCAATGCGCAGCTCCTACGCGCGAGAGTTCGCGAACACTCCATCGTGCCGTATTCCGCGGTAGCCCGGATCGACGAAATGCGCCACGCTACGGCCCGATACTACGTGCTTTGCGTATCCGCGATGTTCGGCGCGCGCTCCGTAGGGGAAGATAATTGCAAAATCGTGTAACCGGATCACGCGTTGGCGGATCATCCGCACGTTTCAAGAGCAAGTCTACAATGAGTGCTGCACGGTCTTGCGCAGTTGGCCCGCGAGGCGGTTAGACGGCAGTGGCCGGCAGGTAGAAAGGTAGGGCGAAAATGAAGCGCGAGTCCCTGGCCACAGATACTCAACGCAGCAATGCGGCTTTGATGGCGCGCCGCCGCGCGGCAATGCCCCGCGGTTTGGGCCAAGTGCACGAGGTGTTCGTCGACCGGGCATTAAACGCCGAAGTGTGGGATGTCGAGGGGCGGCGCTACATCGATTTTGCCGGTGGAATCGGAGTGCTCAATACGGGTCATCGCCATCCGCAGATTGTTGCGGCCGTAAAGGCGCAGCTCGATCGGGTGATCCACACGTGTTTTGGGGTGCTGGCGTACGAACCGCTGGTGGAATTGGCCGAGCGCCTCAATGCTCTGGCACCGGGCGCGGCACCTAAGAAGACATTCTTCATGACGACCGGTGCCGAAGCGGTCGAAAATGCGATTAAATTGGCGCGAGCACACACTAAGCGCTCCGGTGTAATTTCGTTTGGTGGCGGTTTCCACGGGCGCACGCTGATGACCTTGTCGCTCACGGGCAAGGTTGCACCGTACAAAGCCGGCTTTGGACCCTTCCCGGCCGAAATCTTTCATGCGCGCTTTCCCAATGCCCTGTTTGGCGTGAGCATCGCCGATGCCATGGCTTCGATTGAGCATATTTTCAAGAACGACATCGAGGCAGAACGGGTTGCGGCGATTATTGTCGAACCGGTTCAAGGTGAAGGCGGGTTTTATGTCGCGCCATTCGAATTTCTTCAGACATTGCGCAGCGTATGCGACCGACACGGGATCTTGCTCATCGCCGATGAAATCCAGTGCGGTTGCGGGCGCACTGGGACCTGGTTTGCTATCGAGCATTCGGGTGTCGTGCCGGACATCATTACCATGGCCAAGTCGATCGCCGGAGGATTACCGATTTCCGCGGTCATTGGGCGGACGGACGTCATGGATGCTCCCAACCCCGGTGGCTTAGGAGGCACGTATGCGGGCAATCCGCTGGCGGCGGTGGCGGCGCTCGAAGTTCTGAAGGTTTTCGAGAAGGAACAGTTGCTGGCACGCGCTTGCGCCCTCGGCGAGCGATTGCGCACGGGGCTGCAGAAAATCGCCCGCAAGCACCGCGCCGTTGGCGATGTCCGTGGTCTGGGCGCCATGGTTGCGATGGAATTGTTCGAAGACGGCAAAGTCGACGCACCGGACTCGGAACTGACCAAGCGCTTGGTGAGCGAGGCCGCACGCCGCGGGCTGATACTTCTTCCCTGCGGGTCGAACGCGAATATCGTTCGCATACTCGTTCCCTTGACGGCCTCCGAGCAGATCGTCGACGAAGGCATGCGCATTCTCGAAGAATCCTTCGACGCCGTCGTATCGGGGTAAGCCCGTGGAGCGTCGTGTCGCGATAATCGCCCGTGTGCCGACCAGGATCGGCCGGCCAATTTTGCGGGTGCGCAATGTTAATTAGGGCGCTGGCAAATCGGGACGACCCGCGCGGCTAAGCAGCGGTGCTGCCCGGTTTCCGCTGGCCAGATCCCCTGTTTCGCCTATGGCTTTGCAAAAAATCGCGGCAACATTGCAAATCCCCTAGCCATCCCTGCTACGAGTTGCTCGGTGGCGGGAGAAATTGGCAAGGCCACTGCATAGACAATCAGCGTCATACATCCGAAGCTACGTGAGACCATAGCGGGCGATGCATATCCGTAGAAGGATCATGCAATTGCAGGCTGGTTTGCGCGCACAATTTGTGCGCGACCTGGGGTGGACAAAGAAGCGGAAATTCGGATGCGTCGCGACACGGCGCTGCGCGTGCGAGGGCAGCTTCTCGGAAGGAGGTCGAGGTGGCAGACGCCGGCTGCGTTGCACTTAATCGATCAAACATCGACTCCGCATGCGGCTGTCACTTCGCGGGCTTTAGGATTTATGCGCTATGTGTTTTTTTACCTTGGGGGGTTCACTGATTGGGGGTTGTAAGGATTTTTGACTTAGCGCGACCAAATCGGCATCTTGGCGCTGCGCACGGCAGCAGGAGATGAAGATGGGAAGGCGAAGCTGGTTTTTGGCGGGCACTGGGTTTCTTGCGTTGTTGGGGCTTGGCCGATTTGCGCGCGGTACCCAGTCCACCCCAAGCGGCGGGCACTTCGAAGTCGAGCATACCGACGAGCAGTGGCGCGCACTCCTTACAAGCCAGCAGTACGCGGTGCTGCGCGAACAAGCAACCGAGCGGCCGTATACGAGTCCGCTCAACCACGAAAAACGCCAGGGCATCTTTACTTGCGCCGGCTGCACCCTCGCGCTGTTTTCGTCCGCGACCAAGTTCGACAGCGGAACGGGTTGGCCCAGTTTCTGGCAACCCCTAGAAAGCGCCGTAAGTCAGACGCAGGACCGTTCCTTTGGCATGGTGCGCACGGAGGTGCATTGCCGCCGCTGTGGCGGCCACTTGGGACATGTTTTCGACGACGGTCCCCCTCCGACGGGCTTGCGATATTGCATCAATGGCGTGGCATTGAATTTTCAACCCACGTCGGGAGGAAAATCATGAGGGTCCTGGTGTATGTTCTGACGGCCGCATTTGCCACATTGGGGACGACCGCGTGCTGGTCCACGGAGGACGCAACACCGTTGCCGGCTCCGTTTCTGGATGAGACCGCCACCTCGGCCGGCGCGTCCGAGACCGCGGTTTTATCCGGTGGGTGTTTCTGGGGCGTGCAAAAGGTCTTTCAGCACGTCAAAGGCGTGCAGAGCGCAGTTTCCGGATATGCCGGAGGAGCGCAAGGCACGGCCGAGTACGAAATGGTCAGTACGGGGCGGACCGGTCATGCCGAATCGGTGCAGATCCGCTTTGATCCGAACGTCGTGAGCTACGGCACCATTTTGCGTATCTTTTTTTCGGTTGCGCATGATCCCACCCAAGTCGACCGGCAAGGTCCGGACGTGGGCACGCAATATCGTTCGGAAATCTTCACGCTCAACGAACAGCAGCATCGAATTGCGCTGAACTATATTCGACAGCTCGACCAGGCGGGCGTCTTCGGGCGCAAAATCGCCACCCGCATCGATCCGCTGCCGGGCTTTTACGCCGCGGAGACGTATCACCAAAACTTCGCAACGATGCACCCGGACAATGGCTACATCGCGCGCTATGACCTTCCCAAGGTGCGCAATCTCGAGCAGCTATACCCGGAGCACTTTCGGCATGACCCGATTTTGGTATCGGGCTCCGTCGATGCGCCGGGCACTGGCGCAAAGGCGTCGCAGTAGAGCGTTTGTGTGTGTTCGTGCAACGGTCCGCGCGTGTCGATCGTTGACGTCGCCAAAGGATCGTAGCTAGAATTTTTTTGAACCGGCGCGTCCGGTTGGATACTGGCGTTTCTTCCAATGCGCCAGAGACCCGAGCGAGCAGGCGCCGAACACATTGGTGCTCGCCCGGAGCTCGGAAAGGCCCCGTCCTTGGGGCCTTTTCATTAGGCGCCGCGCGATCGCGATAAAAGACTGGGGCTGCGCGCAAGCACGATGGTGCATCGATGATTGCAAAGATCCGCGGCGTTGCCTCGGGACGCGTCGTACTGGTCGAGCACACTTCTCGCGTCCTTGCGGACAATCCGCTCGGCGACCCGCACGAGCGGCGATTTCCGGTCTGGCTGCCGCCGCAGTATGACTCGGGCTCTGCGCGCGCACGGGGGCGTCGCTTTCCCGTCCTTTTTGACCTAGTGGGGTACACGGCCGCCGGCGCCGCGCATGTCAACTGGCGCGCTTTCGAGGAAAACGTTGCGGAAAAGGCCGCGCGCCTGCTGCACGAAAAGCGCATGGGCGCAGTGATCATCGTCTTTCCCGATTGCTTCACTCGTTTGGGGGGCAACCAGTACATAAACTCCCCGGCCATTGGCAACTACGCGGATTACCTCACGCGCGAGCTCATACCGTTCGTGGACCGCGAATTTCGCACGCTGGCCTCGCGCGAGCATCGCGGCTGCTTTGGCAAGTCTTCGGGAGGCTACGGCGCGATCCTTCACGCGATGAAATATGCGCAACACTGGGGCGCCGTTGCGGACCATTCGGGGGACTGCTATTTTGATTTTTGCTACCTAGCCGATTGGCCGAACACGCTCGACGAACTGGCGCGGTACCGAAAGCGACCGCGCAAACCCGGCCGCGTGGACGTTCGCGCGAGCGAACGCGGGGCCGACCGTGGCGTCGACGACGGCAGGGTGAAGAGGTTTCTGGAAGCCTTCCACGCCAAGAGCAAACCGTCGAGCAGCGAGATCCACTGCCTGATGAACCTGTGCATGGCGGCAAGCTACGATCCGGATCCAAGGGTCCCCAACGGATTTCGCATTCCCTTTAACCTGGAAACGGGCGAATTGCTCGCCGAGCGCTGGGAGCGCTGGCGCCGGCACGATCCAATCTGGCTTGTGGCGCAGCATGCCGCGGCGCTTCGCTCGCTCAAGGCGATCTACATCGATTGCGGTTGGCGTGACCAGTACCATCTGCACTACGGCGCGCGCATCTTGTCCAAACGATTGACGCAGCACCGAATCGCGCACCGCTACGAGGAGTTCAATGACAATCACTCCGGCATCGACTACCGGATGGACCTGAGCCTGCCGTTTCTTTATCGCGCCCTCAAGCCCTGAGATTCGTCGGTGCCGGCGGCGGCGCGCCCCGTGAGTGCCAAGAGAAAGCCGCCGTCTCTTTGTCCTGCCACGGCGTGCCCCTTGAGTATCGCTCTGACGGTTTTTTGCCCCACGACAAACATACGGATCAACGCCGCCCCTATGATCGCCGCGGGGTGGAGCCAGGCCGAGTTCGCTGCTTGTTTTTTCGCTAGTGGTATCGAATGCCAACATCGGGCCTGCAACCGCGTCTAGGCCTGAACCTCGGCGAACTCTTGACGACAGATTTGAACTTTGTTGCCTCTGGCTCAGCGACAACGGCTAAATAATTAAGAAAATCTGAACTATCTGATAAATATTCTTTAATTGCGCTTATCAGTTAACTTCCTTAAAGTGCCCGGCACACTAACTCTCAACGAACCAAGGAACCTTCATGGACCAGTCGAACCGTTACGCCGACCTCAGCCTTCGCGAAGATGAACTCATCCGCGGCGGCCGGCACATTCTCGTTGCCTACAAGATGAAACCCAAGGCGGGTACTGGCTACTTGGAAGCGGCCGCTCACTTTGCGGCCGAATCGTCCACTGGCACGAATGTCGAGGTATCAACCACCGACGAGTTCACCAAGGGGGTCGACGCGCTGGTGTACCAGATCGACGAGGCCACGGAGGAGATGCGAATCGCCTATCCCCTCGACTTGTTTGATCGCAACATCATCGACGGCCGAATGATGATGGTCTCGTTCCTGACCCTGGCGATCGGCAACAACCAGGGCATGGGCGACATCCAGCACGCGAAGATGTACGACTTCTATGTGCCGCCACGCGCCCTGCAACTGTTTGATGGGCCGAGCAAGGACATCTCGGACCTGTGGCGCATCCTTGGCCGGCCGGTGAAAGACGGCGGATACATCTCCGGCACCATTATCAAGCCCAAGCTTGGCCTGCGGCCGGAGCCGTTTGCCCAGGCGGCCTACCAGTTCTGGCTCGGTGGCGATTTCATCAAGAACGACGAGCCCCAAGGCAATCAGGTCTTTTCGCCTTTGAATAAGACAATCCCGCTCGTCTACGACGCGATGAAGCGCGCCATGGACGAGACCGGCGAGGCCAAGATCTTTTCGGCAAACATCACGGCCGACGATCATTACGAGATGCTGGCGCGCGGCGAATACATCTTGTCGCAATTTGGACCCGACGCGGACAAGGTGGCCTTCTTGGTCGACGGTTACGTGGGTGGCCCGGGCATGGTCACCACGGCGCGGCGCAACTTCCCCAACCAGTATCTGCACTACCACCGTGCCGGCCACGGCGCGATCACTTCTCCGAGTGCCAAGCGCGGCTACACGGCCTACGTGCTGGCCAAGATGAGCCGGCTGCAGGGCGCCTCGGGTATTCACGTCGGCACGATGGGATACGGCAAGATGGAAGGCGAGAAGGAGGACGTCGCGATCGCCTACATCATCGAGCGCGACAGCTACACCGGACCTGCCTACCACCAGGAATGGCTTGGGATGAAGCCGACGACCCCCATCATTTCCGGCGGCATGAACGCGCTGCGCCTGCCCGGCTTCTTCGAGAACCTGGGTCACGGCAACGTCATCAATACGGCGGGCGGTGGCTCGTACGGCCACATTGATTCGCCGGCCGCGGGCGCGAAATCGCTGCGCCAAGCATACGACTGCTGGAAGGCAAAGGCGGACCCCATCCAATGGGCAAAGGAGCATCCCGAATTCGCGCGCGCGTTCGACTCCTTCCCCAAGGATGCCGACAGCCTGTACCCCGGCTGGCGCGACAAGTTGCACGGCCGGCATCGCTAAGCCCGTCCAGATCGCAAGGCCGTATCCGGCCCCCGTCGCGGGGGCCGGCATTGTCTCGACATATAGGACGAACCGGGGGTGCTCATGAGCGCGCTGGACGATTGGCGTATTACGGAGGAGCCGTACTACGCGCCGCAGGGCGACGAGGTCGCGCTCTTCGAGGCCGCGTACGCGGCGCGCCTGCCGGTGATGGTGAAGGGACCCACTGGCTGCGGCAAGTCGCGCTTTATCGAGTACGCGGCCTGGAAGCTCGGTCGACCGCTCGTCACGGTTGCCTGCAACGAGGACATGACGGCAGCCGACCTGGTCGGTCGTTTTCTGCTTGAGCCGGGCGGGACGCGTTGGCAGGACGGCCCGCTCACAATGGCCGCGCGTCACGGCGCGATCTGCTACCTCGACGAGATCGTGGAGGCGCGGCAGGACACCACGGTCGTGATCCACCCTCTCACCGACTATCGCCGTACGCTGCCGCTGGACAAGAAGGGCGAGCTGGTGCGCGCGCACCCGGACTTTCAGCTGGTCATCTCGTATAACCCCGGCTACCAGAGCCTGATGAAGGATCTGAAGACCTCGACGCGGCAGCGCTTTGTCGCGCTCGACTTCGATTACCCGGCGGCCGCGCTCGAAGCGCAGATCGTCGTGCGCGAGACCGGCATCGCGATCGATCGGGCGGACGCGCTGGTTCAGGTAGCCGCGGCAGCACGTCGACTCAAGGGGCACGGTCTGGACGAAGGCGTCTCGACCCGTCTACTCGTCTACGCCGGCAACCTCGTGCATCAGGGCATCGCCCTGCGGGACGCCTGCCGGATGGCCATGGTGCGTCCTATCACCGACGACGCTGAGATCCGCGAGACTCTCGAACACACCATCGACGCCGTCCTCGTCTGAGCTCAGGTGCCTGTGACGTGAGTACGCCGGCTACGACGTTCGCAACGTACGGCACCCGGCCGGGGAGCGCGCGCGCCCAGCGTCCGCCGCTGCGCCATGAGCAGCTGCGCGCACGGCTTGACTGCCGCTTCGACGCCGTAGACGACGTCTTCGATGAATGCATGGACGAAGCCCAGCGCAAGTTGAGTGCTACCGGCCTCGATGCCTACCTTGCGCAGGCAAGCAGGCTGGGCAAGCTTGGTCGGGGTGTCGAACCGCTGCTGGTGTTCCTGGAGATCTGGCCAAGCGTCGCGGCGCTGGCCGGGGAGGCGTCGCTCGCGCCGCTGGATCGGGCGATTCAAGCCTTTCAGAAGTCGCCCAATGGGCCGGCGATCGTGCCCCTGCTGCAGTGCCTAGGCGCCGTGGCGCGGCGCCTTCCTTCGCCCGAGTTGCTGACGCAGTACTTGGCAATAGCAGTGCAGCTGATGGAACGCACCAGTATCTCGATCCACGGGGGCCACACAACGGAGCCCAGTCCCAGCCTGCCTACCTTCTTGCGGCAGGCACCGACCCTGGTCGGAATGGTGCCGCTCGATGGCCTGCGACGCTGGGTGTCCGAAGGCATACGCTTGCACGGCGGTCACCCCCAGCGTCAGATCGACTACTTCGCGCTGGCGACGCCCGACAGTCGTTCGCTGTTGCAGCGCGAGCGCCACGGAACGCTGCTGGTAGATGCCGAGCGGCGGCTCGAGCTCACGCTGCGCTGTCTGTGGAACGAGCACGTTGCCCTGATCCCGTATCCCGTGAGCACGGATGGGGGCGACGGGGCTTTCGCGATCACGCTGCCCTACGCGCAACCGGACGGGTTTCGACTTCCCGAGGTGCTTGACGATTGGCAAGGTTCCCCGCCGACGCCCGCGCAAACCGCTGAGGTACGCGTGGGCAGTGGCGGCGCCAGTCCGCAGGCGGGGGTTCGCCTTAGCGGGCTGGAGCGCTACCGCGCCATCCTTGCCCACTTGGCGGCGCATCGACGCTGGAGCCATCCCCTGGTGGCCGATAATCTGAGCCCGCTGCAGCGCCTGGCCGTGGAATGTTTCGAGGACTGTCGCGTTGACCACTTGGCGCTGCGCCGCTATCCGGGATTGCGCCGTGTCTTGCTTGCGATGCACCCGGCGCCGGCCGAGGATGCCTGCGACCCGCAGCGCGAGTCCTGCCTTCGGCACCGCCTGGTTTGCCTGTCGCGTGCCCTGCTCGACGCGACACACCCCTACCGCGATCCGGTCTTGCTGGAGTTTCGCGGGCGCTTTCTCGATCTGCTGCGCGAGGGCGAATCATCCAGCCGGGAGGTGGCGGCGTTGGCGCTCCAGTGGGCTGCCCGTACGCGGCGTCAAGACGACCAGCAGGCCAGAGTGCGCTTTGAGGACACGGTGGTGCACTATCGCGACGACAATCGCCACCTTTGGACTTACATCGAGGCGGGCGACGAGGAGGAGCAATTCGAGGATCGACGCTCGAACCCCAAGATCGACGATTCAGCGCTGCCGCCGCGCCATTACCCCGAATGGGACCAGGCGACGCACGGCTACCGGCCCGACTGGGTCAGCGTGTACGACACGCTGCAGCCGGCCGGCGATGCGGCCGACATCGACACATTGCTCGGGCGCCATGCCCCCGTGGCCAAGCACCTGAAGCGCGTGCTCGACCTGATCAAGCCGCAGGACCGTACGCGGTTGCGCTACCAGGAGGAGGGTACAGAACTCGACCTCGACGTGGCCGTGCGTGCGATTACCGACTGGCGCGCCGGAGCCCAGCCGGACCCGCGCATCCACATGAGCACACGCACCGACGGACGTGACATCGCGGTACTGCTTCTGGTTGATCTCTCAGCCTCGGTCAACGATGCCGTGGCCGGAACGGACGAGACCGTGATCAGTATCAGTCGCGCCGCAGTGGCGCTGCTGGCCTGGGCGATCAGCCAGCTGGGCGACGCGCTGGCTATCGCGGGCTTTCACTCCAACACTCGGCACGAAGTGCGCTACCTGCACATCAAGGGCTTTGCCGAAGCCTGGGACGCCACGCCGAAGGCGCGCCTGGCGGCAACGCTAGGCGCCTACTCCACCCGCATGGGTGCGGCGTTGCGCCATGCGGGCCATCTGCTAAGTGGCCGTCGCGCTGACAAGAAGCTGCTACTAGTGCTCACCGATGGGCAGCCGGCCGACGTGGACGTTGAAGATCCGCTGCACCTGGAAGCCGATGCCGCTTGCGCCGTCCGTGAACTCGATACCATGGGCCTGCATACGCACTGCATCAGTCTCGACGCGAAGGCCGACGAATACGTCGGGCGCATCTTCGGCAACCGCTGGACCGTGATCGACCATGTGGAACAATTGCCGCGTCGACTTCCGGAGCTATTTCTCTCGCTCACCCGTTGACGCACGACGATTCCCCGCCCCGCCGCCTGCTAGCACCACTTTCGTTTCCGCACCGATCGGAGTATCCCGTGAAGCCCGCAAGCCTGCATGCCCTGATCTTCGACGTAGACGGTACGCTTGCCGACACCGAGAGCGCGCATCGCCTCGCTTTCAACCGCGCTTTTGCCGAAACCGGCCTCGACTGGCATTGGGATGAACCGCTGTACACGAGGCTGCTCGAGGTATCTGGGGGGAAGGAGCGCATCATGTATTTTTGGCGTGAGATGCGTGGCAACACCAAGTCACTCGACAACAAGGCGCAGACCGAGATGGTGCAGCGTTTGCACCAGCTCAAGACCCAGTACTACGAGCGCCTGGTTGAGGACGGCGCCGTGCAGATGCGACCCGGTGTGCTGCCGTTGATCGAGTCGGCCAAAAAAGAGGGGTTGAGCCTGGCGATTGCAACGACCACCTCGCCGGCCAACATCGAAGCCTTGATGCGATCGGCGATCGGGTTCGATTGGCGGCACACATTCCCCGTAGTCGAGGACGCCGTAACCGCACCTCGGAAAAAGCCCCATCCCCAAGCCTACTTGCAGGCACTTCAGAGAATGGATCGGGATGCCGTCGACTGCCTAGCTTTTGAAGATTCGGCTAACGGAATGCAAGCGGCCCGGGCGGCCGCCTTGCTGACGATCGTGACGCCCAACGCTTTCACAGCGCACCACGATTTCAGGGGCGCGCTACGCATCATTCCAAGCTTGGATGGTGTGACAGTGGCCGACTTGCGGGCTTGGCATGCGGCCGCCCAGCAATAGCCCTGCTCTGGTGTCTCAGTAGGAATCCCGGGGGTCTGCCTGCGTCGCGACGGCGGCACGCCAATCCTGTACGGCTTTTAGCGTGTTCTCTACGTGGTTGTCCGGGCTGAGGCTCGAATACGCATAAATCACCTTACCCTCTGGGCTGATCACATAGGAGATCCGGTTGGCCCGGTCGGGCAGGAGAAACATTGCCGCGTCGTATTGCTTCATGATGCGAGCGCCGGCATCGGCGGCGACGGCGAACTTGTTGTGGCATTCCTTCACCGAAAAGTCCTTCAGCGTCTCGATATCGTCGTTGGACATCCCAATTAACGTTGCGCCCAGCGCCTGGAATTTTTCGCTGGCTTCCGCAAAGTTGTGCGCCTCGGTCGTACAGCCCTTGGTAAAGGCCTTGGGATAAAAGTACAAAACGACCGGCCCCTTCTTAAGGGCGTCAGCTAGGGAGAAAGTGAACGTCTTGCCGCCTAGCGCTGCCTGAGCGGTGAAATCGGGCGCCGCGGCGCCGATGGGCAGCGCAGCCAAAGCCACGGTGGCGCCGACGGCCAAGGCGATTGCGACGAAAGCGCTACGGGCGGACGAGTTCTTTCTCATCGGTAAGCTCCTCGCAAAACCGGGTTCGACCAGCGCAATTGTGAATCATTGCGCTTGCAACGCTTCGCCGACTCCCAAAGTTATGACCGTGCTCGAGCTATGGTCTGAGCGCGGAGCTGCACTGCAACGACGCGCAGGGGGCACCGCTTGGCAGGCTACGGTGGCCATGCAGATGCGCTGTACGAGGTAGCGCGCAAGGCCGGTGCCATCGAAGCCGATGGGGGGCGTGCCGCTTAAAACCGCTTCTCAAGCACGAGCAGATCGTTTTCCTGTTTCATCTGGAAGCGCCCGAGAAAGCTGTTTCCAAGCAGGACGACCGGGATGGCCGCGGGAACGACTGTCGCGTCGACGTGGAAGACTTCCACGTCGCCAATGCGTACCGAATCGAGTGCAACCAGGTAGCCTACGGTCGGACCGTTTGCGGTGACCACACTCAATGGTTGGCCCGCTCGGTAATTGATCCCCATCCGTTCGGCCTGCGCGGCACCCATCACGACGTTGGAAGCACCCGTATCGACCACAAACCGCGCGCTTACGCCGTTAATTTGCGCGGTGCCATAAAAATGGCCGCTCGTGCCGGCGCTGAGCACAAGGCGCGAACCGGAGGCGCTTGGCCCCTTCGCACCAACGCTCACGGGTCTTTCGCCAACGCGCAATGTCTGACGCTGTCCTAGGATTTCGATTACGGCCGACTGTTCACTGACGGAAACCAGGGTGACACCCTGGTGCGTTTGCCCTGGCGCGAAGACCTCGGGGGCGGCGTCGCCGATAACCAGAAGGGCGCGCTCTCCCATAACGCCGGTCAGCGCCACGCTCTGTCCCATTGCGGTGCCGGCAAAACCCAGCGTGCCGAGGAGCGCCGCGGTAAAAAGGAGCCTTCGCATCGTCAAAGCTCTCACGTGCGACCCTTTGGAACCTCGATCGTTCTCGTTGCGACGCTGCATCGCGACGCAATGGTCCGGCGAAACTGCGCGAAGGTGTCCTTCATCACGACCTCCTCGTTGCTGACCATGTTGTCCCGCCCCTGACCTCTGCCGCGAACAGCGGCTCCTGCGTATCGTAGTCGTAGGCGGTTAGGACAAACCGTTGAAATCGATACCATATGTCCCAATGGCTGACGCAATTTAGCCGCACGACCATCTTGTCGCGCCCCTGCGCACCGCTGGACACAAGCCCCGCCTGAATCTTAGCGACCGCCCGACCGGCGACCTCCAGCCCGCCCGCTTTGCCAAAGCTGGGCTGCGCGTAAGCCGGTGCGTTCGCCTGCTGGACAAACTCCAAAGTCGGCTCTTTCTTCAACGAAAAATCGGTGTTCTGCGGCAAAGCGCCACCGGTTGCCTGCAGTACGCGCCACGGACTGATGGTCCGTGGGACGACACCGACAACGTAGCCGTCGTGGTCCAGCAGGGGGCCACCGCTGTTTCCCGGCTGAACTTCCGCGGAAATTTGCGGGTGCCCGCCGTCGTTGCGCATGCCCGAGGCGGCACTGACCCCGCCTTTGGTCATGCGCGCGCCGTTTCTCAGCAGGCGGCTGAGCGGATAGCCAATGCTATAGACGTCTTCGCCCATGGCGTAGGGGTGCGTGGCTTCACGAAAGCTCAAGGCGCTCGGCGGCGCGGGCAGCGGATCGCGTACCTTAAGGAAAGCGAGGTCGAATGGTTTGTCGCTCTTAAGGACATCGGCAAAATAGCGCTGTTCATTGAGCGTCACGGTGGCCTATTTTTTCGTGGCCTACGACGTGCGCACAGCGCAGCAGGAACCCGTCGCTGCCGATCACAAATCCGGTGCCCTGCGGTGGTTCGAGGGCTTTGCCGGATCTCCCACGACCACCTGAAATCCCATTGCTTCGAATTGGCTCACCGTGTGCGGAACGACATTGTGCGGATCCTCCTTGGGTGGGATCAGCAGCACTTCCTTATAGCTTCGGTGTCCCCTGGCCTTGTCGTCGTCCGAAACCTTCTCGTTTTGCACGAGTTGCGTCGAGTCGACGCAGCCCTGCAACGATAGGAATATCGCCACAAGCGCCTGTCGAAGCTTATGGCGAGGCCGTGCGGTGCTTGCGAGCAAAACCGACATCCCAAACCTCTCTTGCCACAATGGGACGGCGATTGGCAAAAACAACAATCGTAGTCGCGAGAACGCGACCGGTCACTGGGTTGCAACGCCCTGGGCGCGCATCGTATCGCGCCCCCATGCGAAAACCCGCCAACGCAGCGCAACGAGGTTGCTTGTTATCCGCGCATCGGACTTGGGCGTACCGACTCGTTTGTTCGAGGCCAGACGGTCGTTCGGACTGCGCGCGTGTCTTACCTCGACGACAGATCTCTTCCCATCAGACACAGACGGCTTTGGCGCGGAAACGTCCGGGGCACCGGTTGCGCATTTGCTGCCCCGGAACCGGTGAAGGTGTGTCGATATCGCCGTCGCACCGCCGGTTTTTTCTTTGCCGCGCAGGACTCGAATCTGTGGCGAGCGGACAAAAAAATCGGACGAATATTTTCGCCTTGCAAAAAAAGCACTACAGCGCGGAAAATCGACGCATATCAAAGTGTGCGAAAAACGCGGCGTTTGGCACGCTTGCGCTGCGCATCGATGCTTCGCATTTGAAATGAGAACTTCGTCTCCGTAATTCACCCATTTTTTGCGTGGCGGCCTTTTTTTCAAACCGCGTCTACCGTTCATGGTACGGGACTACTTTTGCTACGTTTTTTTCAAGTCGCGCTCGATCTGCCCTATCGTCCGCTTATCCCCTTTTCCATCGCCCGCTTCGGGGTCAAAAGTTCATATCATTCGGCCAACACATTGCGTGGCTCTAGGCTCCGCTGGTCGGGCTGATAAAAATGATCTCACGCGAAGGAACTGCAAGAGAGAACGCGACGGCCATGTTTTGGGCCGATGCGGGAGCCGACTGTGCGCGCTAGGGGTAGCCTGGACCCTCGCTGGTTCAGCTACGGCTCCACATCGGCCGTTGTGACCGGGATGGCATAGGTGACGGGTTTGAATGCGGCAAACAGCAGCCGCTTGACGATCACGGCTGGTCTTCTGATTTTTGCGATTGCCGACAACCTTACCGACTCTCTTAGCATCCACGTTTACCAGGAATCCGAACGCCTCGACGAGCGCGCATC
>DASPTP010000031.1:0-15636 GCA_035623355.1 Burkholderiaceae bacterium
AGGTTAACGCCACACCTCCGCCCCCAAAACCGCACACGACGCGCCAGTCAAGGCGGTGACGGCCGGACGCTTACGGACGACTTGCGATTGACTCGCATTTTCGCTGACGAAAAGCTGACCTTCTTGCGCGCCGCACACGGCCAAAACCCGACTAACAAAAGTGCGGGTTGAACCTCAAGGATGCGGACATTGCGCGTCGTGACTTTAGCGAGGGACTAACTCTTCCGGTCGCGTGAGGTTTCGCTAGAAGCCATTCCGATAGACATAACTTACGCGGCGCAAAGATCGAAAGCAAGCCAAAGAAGTTCGCTAGGTTAAGTGGTACCTTCATTTGGGCCAATAAGTCAGGCCATGATTAATAAACCATGGCCTGCCGGTTGAGCCGTGTAAGCAGGCTGGCCGACGCTGATGCGCCGTCCGCTCATCCCTACTTGCCCGGCGGTCGATACTTGGCGACGAGCGATCCCGCGCCCTTCAGCGATTCAACGAATTGGGCTGGCGTCATCAACTCCTCAAAACTGCCGGGTTCAATTGCACCGGAGATGAATACGGCAGTCCCGTACGACCAAGCCGCGTTTAGACTCGGCGCTTCAACCACGCTAATCACCTCACCGCTTGAGGCGGAGTACCACATCTGAAGTAGCTTTGCACCCGCCGCTTCTAATGCACTTCGCACCGCAGAGGTGCGATCTTCCGGTTTCGCGACAAGCGCCTTCATGGCATCGGCACTCATTCTCGCGCGTGTTAGATATAGGCTCATGTCGGTTCTCCTTCGTTATGATTTTCGACCTTGGTGTGAAGGTCCTTGCTCAATGCGAAGTCACAGTACACTTACCATTACGAGGCTAGTTGATCCAAGCTAACACCGAGTGTGCTTGTGGACAACGAACAGTCGTCAATCTCCGGTTCTGAGCATAGAGACTCGGGAAAATCTTTTTGAGTTTTGTTATCTAAACGTCAACTATGCTGCGCCGCGACAGACTGCATTGCGCTCTTGTCGCTTTGAAAGCATCGAAGAAATTCATTTCCACGCCACTGGTTTCTCGTTACAGTGCCTCAAGCTGACGGTTTTGCACGACGTCGATGCCCACTCGCCGACTAGGTCCAACAAAAATGAGACCTCGACATGAAAGTCTTCTTCGACGTCTGTTGGCGACCACTTTTCGGAAGATGCATGGACCGCAACGGATCCAGTCCGTCTGAAAACGTAGGGGTCTGCTTTTCCAGAATGCGGCGTCCGCTTTTCACTGTTCGCTAGGACGGCTTGGGGTCGAGACCGTCAAAACATGGCTGCTTTGTGCGTGCCGCCTGGATGTCCGCAGTACATCATGCTTCAAACCCCTCGGTCCGCAGCCGCGAAGCTCAACACTTTGTAGCTCTCGGGGCAACACGCAGTCCGTTTTCGAGAAACGGCTCAAGTTTCGCGCGCAAAAAACTCCCACTGCACTTTTGCGCGTTGAGCCGTCGCGAGAACTAACCGCAAAAAGCGCGCAAAACTCGCGTCGCTGAACCGAGCTTGGTTCGCGAAGCCCGCAAAACGCGGGGCTTCACAGGGCGTTTCAAGTTTGGCTCAACTGGTCAGACTCGGTGGCGGAGACGGACGGATTCGAACCGTCGATGCGCGTTTTTGCGCGCATGCTCCCTTAGCAGGGGAGTGCCTTCGACCACTCGGCCACGTCTCCGGAAATTCGATCGCGGGTGCGCGTCGCACAACGCACGCTGCGGCGCTATCGCCCCAAGGATTGCTACCAGGCCCCGCAGTCTAGAGCCTGACGTGGAGCGGGTCAACGCGCGGCCCAAGCGCCGGGGAACCAAAACGGCCCATCACCGGCGCTGCGTGCGCTCAGTTGCCACTGGGTTGCTCCAGGCCAAAGGCCTTATGCAGGGCACGCACCGCAAGTTCCATGTACTTATCTTCGACGATGCACGAGATCTTTATTTCGCTCGTCGAAATCATCTGGATGTTGATTCCTTCTTCGGAAAGCGTCCGGAACATCGTGCTGGCAATGCCCACGTGCGAGCGCATGCCGATCCCGACGACGGAAACTTTGCAGATCTTCGGATCGCCGATCACCGAGCGAGCCCCGACGTTCGCTTTGACCTTCGCGTTCAGAACATCCATCGTCTTGGCGTACTCATTGCGATGCACGGTAAAAGACAAATCGGTCATGCCATCAACACCCGTGTTCTGGATGATCATGTCGACGTCAATATTTGCGTCGGCAATGGGGCCCAGAATCTGGTAGGCGATTCCGGGTCGGTCCGGAACGCTCGTGAGCGTGATCTTGGCCTCATCGCGGGTGAAAGCAATTCCGGATATGGCGGCCTGTTCCATGCGGGTGTCTTCCTCAAAAGTGATCAGCGTTCCGGAGCTGGCCTCGGTTTCCAGCGGCAGGTCGGGGTCGGTCAAGCTGGAGAGCACGCGCAGGCGCACGCGATATTTCCCGGCGAACTCGACCGAGCGGATCTGGAGCACCTTGGAGCCCAGGCTGGCCATCTCCAGCATTTCTTCGAAGGTGACCGTGCGCAGCCGCCGCGCCTCGGGCACGATGCGCGGGTCGGTCGTGTACACGCCGTCCACGTCCGTGTAGATCAGGCATTCGTCGGCCTGCAAGGCCGCCGCCAAAGCCACCGCGGAGGTGTCCGAGCCGCCGCGCCCCAGGGTCGTAATGTCGCCGTTTTCGTCCACGCCTTGGAATCCGGCAACCACGACCACATGGCCCGCGTCGAGTTCCTCATGCAGGCGACTCGCATCGATCGAACGGATCCGCGCCTTGGTGTACGCGTCATCGGTGAGCACGCGCGCCTGTGCGCCGGTATAACTTTTAGCCTTGACGCCGATCGCTTTCAAACTCATCGACAGCAGACCGATCGTTACCTGTTCTCCGGTCGCTGCCACAACATCGAGCTCCCGCGGGTCGGGTTCGGGTTGAATTTGCTTGGCCAGGTCGATGAGGCGGTTGGTTTCGCCGCTCATGGCCGACACGACGACGGCGACCTTGTGGCCGGCGCGATGCCACTTGGCTACCCGGCGCGCGACGTTACGAATGCGCTCGACGCTGCCGACCGAAGTGCCGCCGTATTTGTGAACGATGAGGGACATAGAAGGGCTGCGACGCCTGTCCTGGGAAGGTCAAACCGCAGATTATAGGGGGCCCCGCGCGGCTTATTCGGACAAGAACGTGGCCTCGCCGCTCCACTCAATGCGCACGCGCTCGCCACCGCGGTCGACCAAACGCGCATCGGGGCCGATCCGCGCCACGAAGATCAATCGGTCGCCTCGCCAGAGCAACGGCAAAGCGCTGCGCTCAAACTCCGGCACGCCCACCTCCTGGAACAGCTGCTTGAGGCGCTTGGAGGGTCGCGTCGCATGGGGCTTAAACCGCTCCCCGCCAGTCCGGGCACGCACTTGCAGCGGAAGCTCGCGCAGCCAATCCGGATCAAAGCCGGTTTCGTCCGGCAAGAAACGAAAGACTCCGCCCCAGCTGGCCACGGGCAGTTCCTCTTCTCCCTGCCAGTGCAGTGTCTCGCTTTTGCGCGCAATTGTCTTGGGCTGCCGCAGACAAAGCAAACCGCGATGACGTCGCAGTTCCCGGGCACCGACGCGCACGAGTATGCGGGCGTCGCCTCGACCGGTCAGCGCCTGCGCCAGCGCATCGCGCAACCGTGCGCGCGAGGGCGATTCGATTCCGGCTTGCGCGAGCCACGCGCGCAGCACCAAGGGCCTGCGCGCCGCAGCCAGCGCCGCCAGCCGATCGATGCGCAGCATGCCCGGTGGAGCGTCGCGTTGGCAAAACTCGAGTCCCTCGCGCGCCAGTTCCTGCAGCAGTTCCGCCGCCTCCCCAACGAGATCAATCGAACGAGCGGCCGACCGCCGAAATCCCGTGCGGATCCTTGCCAATTGCGGGAGGATTTGTGCGCGGATGGCGTTGCGTGCAAAGCGCGGGTCCGCGTTGCTCGGATCCTGGATCGCCGGGATCTGGTGGCGTGCGAGGTAGTCCTCGATTTCGCGACGGGAAATCTCCAGAAACGGGCGCAGCAGTCGCACCGGGGTTTGCGACAGATCCCTTTGTTCCGCAATGCCCGCCAACCCGGCAAGACCCGCGCCTCGCATCCACTGCAACAGGAACGTCTCAATGCGATCGTCGGCGTTGTGCGCCGTCAACACGGCCATCGCGCTGCACGCTCGCGCCGCCTGCGTCAGTGCCGCATAGCGTGCCTCCCGCGCGCCGGCCTCGATGCCCCGCTCACCGGTTACGTGTACTCGGCAGACGGTCAGCTCCACCGCCTTGCTGCGCGCCCGCTCCTCGCAATGGGAAACCCAGTCATCGGCTTGCTCGTGCAGGCCATGGTGCACATGGACGGCGCGCAGTGTTCCGAAGCCGGCAACGCCTTGGTCACGCAGGCGGCACGCCAGATCCAACAAAGCGCTCGAGTCCGGCCCACCACTATAGGCAATTACGAGCGCCGCATCGGGAGACGATTTGCGACGCCGAGGGACCACGCGTTCGCTCGGCGCAAAATCGACGCCGGCCGACGGCAACGCCAAATCGTTCGTTCCGGCAACTGCCTCGGCGACGACCCGCTGCAAGGCCGTCAGCAAGATGCGGTCGGCGGGATCAGGCTTCGGTGGACGTTTCCTTGAACTTGCCATAGCCCATCAGGCGCGTATGGCGTGCCGCCAGCAGGTCCTTGGTCTTGATGCCTTGAAACTGGCGCAGGGCATCGCCGAGCGCACGCTTTAGAAGCGCGGCCATTTGCGACGGATCGCGGTGCGCGCCGCCCACGGGCTCGGCGACGATCCGATCGACCAGACCGAGCGCCTTCAGGCGGTTGGCGGTCAGACCGAGCGCCTCGGCGGCATCCGATGCGCGTTCGGCGCTTTTCCAGAGAATCGATGCGCATCCCTCGGGCGAAATCACCGAGTAGGTGGCGTACTGCAGCATCAGCACCATATCGCCAACGCCAATTGCCAGTGCTCCTCCGGAGCCACCTTCGCCAATGATCGTTGCAATGATCGGGACCTCGAGCTGCGACATGGCGTACAGGTTGTGGCCGATGGCCTCGGACTGGCCGCGCTCCTCCGCGTCGACTCCTGGGTAGGCCCCGGGGGTGTCGATAAACGTGAAAAGCGGCAGGCGAAATTTTTCGGCCAACTGCATCAAGCGAAGCGCCTTGCGGTAGCCCTCGGGTTTGGGCATCCCGAAATTGCGCAGCGCCCGCTCCTTGGTGTCGCGCCCCTTCTGGTGCCCGAGCACCATGACGGGCTGACCGTTCAAGCGGGCCAGACCCCCTACGACCGAAAGATCGTCGGAGAACGTCCGGTCGCCGTGCAGTTCGTGAAAATCCGTAAAGATCTCGTTGATATAGTCCAGCGTGTAGGGCCGCTGCGGATGGCGCGCGATCTGCGATACCTGCCAGGGCGTGAGCTTGGCGTAGATCTCCTTGAGCAAATTCTGGCTCTTGACCTGCAAGCGCGCGATCTCCTCGGAGATGTCAACCGCCGAGTCATCCTGGACAAAGCGCAACTCTTCAATCTTGGTTTCCAGATCGGCGATGGGCTGCTCGAAGTCCAGAAAGCTGGTCTTGGCCGTTGCCATAGGTGACCCCTCGTCAGTATTCCACCGGCACCGGATCGAGGCTGCGCCATAAGTACCACGTGGCGACGCTACGATACGGCGTCCAGCGCGCACCCAACTGCGCCACTTTTGCCCGCCCCTCCCCGCGCAAAAGCGCGGCGGTCGACTCCCCGCCGAAGTAATGGCGGCTGATCGCCTTGAGCAGGCCCAAATCATCCAGCGGCAGCACGTCCGGACGCAACAGATTAAAGATCAAAAACATCTCCGCTGTCCAGCGTCCAATGCCGCGGATGTCCGTCAGAGCATCGATCACGGCTTCATCGGGTTGGTTCGCAAGCCGCGACAGATCGACGCGACCGTCGGCAAAATGGCGCGCCAAGTCGCGCAAGTACTCGGCTTTGCGCTCGGACATGCCGCAGCCGCGAAGGGTCGAGAGGCGCCGGCGCAGCACCGTGCCCGGCGTCATCGCGGGGCACCGGTCCAGCAGACGACCCCAGACCGAATCGGCCGCCTTGACCGAAATTTGCTGACCGACGATCGAACGGGCGAGCGTCGCAAAGCCGTCTTCGCGCGACACCAGGCGCACGCGCGGGTGGCGCGCGATGATCGACCCCAGTGTGGGATCGGCCACGCGCAGGCGACGCTTGGCCTGAGACCAGAAGGCGGGGCCGGCCGTGCCGAGCCGCTGTCCCGCGGGCGCGCGCGCGGGATTTTTCAACTTCGCCGCCAAGTCGTGCCGTTTGGCCCGTCCTCGAGCAGTACGCCATCGGCGGCCAGCAACGCGCGAATGCGATCGGCTTCCCGGAAATCGCGCGCTTTTTTTGCGGCCGTGCGTTCGGCAACGAGCTGTTGCACGCGCTCGGCGGCCACCGAGGGGCGAGACGGGTCGGCCTGAAGGTACGCTTCGGGGTCTTGCTGAAGCAGTCCGAGCACGCCGCCCAGGGCACGCAATTGTTCTGCCGCGGCCGCGGACTTGCTGCGATTGACTTCGCCCGCCAGATCAAAGAGCTCGGCAACGGCCGCCGCCGTATTCAAGTCGTCGTCCATGGCCTGGGCAAAGCGCCGCGCGTGGGGGCCATCCCAATCGACCGCGGCCGGGGTCGGGTCAAATCCGCGTAGCGCGGTGTACAGCCGCGTCAAGCCGGTGCGCGCGTCGGCCAACATGTCCTCGGTAAATGCGATCTGTCCACGATAGTGCGACCGCACAAGGAAAAAGCGCAGCACTTCGGCTTGATGCCGCTTTAATGCATCGCGAATCGTCAGAATGTTTCCCAGGGATTTGGACATCTTCTCTTCCCCGAGGCGCAGCGCGCCGCAATGCATCCAGATGTTCGCCAGCGGAACATCGTACGCGCCCTCGCTTTGCGCAATTTCGTTTTCGTGGTGCGGAAAGACCAAGTCGGGTCCGCCGCCGTGAATGTCGATCGTGCGGCCCAGCGTCGCCGCGGCCATCGCCGAGCACTCGATATGCCATCCGGGACGGCCGGGGCCCCACGCGGATGGCCATTGCGGTTCGTCGGGCTTGGCACGCTTCCACAGCACAAAGTCCAAGGGATCGCGTTTGGATTGGCGCACTCCAATGCGCTCGCCCGCACGCAATTCGTCCAGGGATTTGCCCGAAAGCTTGCCGTAACCCGGAAACTTTCGCACGGCAAAATCGACGTCGCCATCGTCGGCCCGATACGCCAAGCCCCGGCGCTCGAGTACGCCGATCAAATCGAGCATCTGCGCGATGTAATCCGTAGCGCGCGGCTCGACGTCGGGACGCTGGATGCCAAGAGCGTCCAGATCCTCATGCATCGCCCGAATGTTGCGTTCCGTGACCGCCGAAATCGTTTCCCCGGTCTGCAAGGCCCGCTTGATGATCTTGTCGTCGACGTCCGTGATGTTGCGTACGTACGTCACGCGCAGACCGCGCGTGCGCAGCCAGCGCTGCACGACATCAAAGGCCAACATCAGCCGGGCGTGTCCCAAATGACAAAGGTCATAGGTGGTCATCCCGCAGACGTACATGCGCACATGGCCGGGCTCCAGAGGAACCAGGTCCTGCACTTGTCGCGTCAGGGTGTTGTAGAGGCGAACCGCCATATCGAAGTCGGACCACCCGAGCCCGTCACACGCCGCTGCAAGAACCGTCGACCCGACTGGGCTGCGCGCCTTGGTAAAATGGCCGGCTCATTATAACAGTGCCCACCTCGTATCTTGCCCTTACGCAGGCTCGCGTCGCCTCTGGCGGCAATTGCTCTTCTTAGTTTGACGATACCTCTGCGGGCATCGGCAGACGATCTGCCGTCGGCCACGACGGCCGCGCAACCGCCCGCCCGGGCTCCGGCACCAACACCCGCACCGTCTGCTGACCAAACGCCAGCGCCCGCGACGACGCCAGCTGTTGCGCCAGCGCCGACATCTGCGCCGGCAACGACCTCGGTCACCGAACCAACGCCCACCGCCGCGCCGGCCGCGGGCGCCGAGACCGCACCGCAACCGGCACCAGCGTCTTCTCCTGCGCCCGCATCGACTCCCGTCACCGAGCAAGTACCCGCGCCCCCGCCGGTGCCGACTCCCGCAGCGGCCACCGGTGCGACAACCGAAGCCACCCCGGCAACGGCTCCCGTGCCAGCAACCGCGCCGGTGCCCTCCCCGCTTGGCGAACAGGGGCCTGCCGCAGCACCGGCCACGGCGCCCGCAACGACAGCTACAACCGGCACGGCTTCGCAAGGAGAAGCCGCCAAACCGGGCTCGAGCGCTGCGGAAACCAACGTTGCCGAAGTCAGCGCCGCAACGCGCATGTCGGCGGCCTTGCGCAAGGGCGACAAGAACGGTGCGCTGAAAATCGCGGACGAGTTTCTCGCTACGCACCCGCGCGACGCGCAAGTGCGCTTTTTGCGCGCGGTTGTGCTCGGTGATCTGAACCGGCAGCAAGAATCGGTTGCCGCTCTGGAGTCGCTCACGCAGGACTTCCCGGAACTTCCCGAACCGTACAACAACCTGGCGGTAATACATGCCAGCCAGGGGCAGTTCGCGTCTGCCGAGCGCTACCTGCAGTTGGCAATTGCCGCGCGTCCCAACTACGTGACCGCGCAGGAAAATCTCGGCGACCTGTACGTTTCCATGGCCGCCGCATCCTACGAAAAAGCGTCCAAATTGGCGCCGGAAAACGGCGCGCTAAAGACCAAGCTCAACCTCACGCGCGAGCTCAGCGGCAAGCTGCGCAATGCTCACTAGCCCGACGTCGTGATCGCGTCGTTTCCCAACGAAGGAGTTTTCATGTCGACCATTCGCCGCATCGCACGCCTTGCCACGCTCGCCGCCGTCCTCCTTGGTTCTTCCGCGCTACACGCGCAGACGGCATCGCCTGCGCCGGTGGTCGTTACTCTCGAGACGACCCTGGGGCCGATCGTGCTGGAACTCGATGCGCAACACGCACCCCACACCGTCGCCAATTTCGTGCAGTACGTCAAGGACGGTTTTTATACGGGAACCATTTTCCACCGTGTCATTCCCGGATTCATGATTCAAGGCGGCGGATATACGCAAGAGCTGCAGCAAAAAACTCCGCGCCCACCCATTGCAATCGAGAGCAACAACGGTCTGAAGAACGCGCGCGGATCGGTGGCCATGGCCCGCACCAGTGACCCGAACTCGGCGACATCGCAGTTTTTCATCAACCTCGTCGATAACGCGTTTCTGGACTACCCGGGGCGCGACGGCAACGGCTATACCGTCTTTGGCCGAGTGGTCCAAGGCATGGACGTGGCCGACAAGATTGGCGGAACGCCGACCGCCAACAAAAGCGCGGCTTTCGCGAACCTTCCGACCACGCCGGTTGTGATCGAGAAGGCTCGCATCGGCAAGTAAGGCAAAGTTTGCGGCCCCAGACGGAGCCGTCCGACGCAAAGGCAAACCGAAAATCCTCCGGGAGACAGAAGCGATGGTACGACTGCACACCAACTACGGCGTGATCGGCATTGAGCTGGACGGCCAACACGCGCCCAAAACCGTTGAGAATTTCCTCCACTACGTGCGCGCGGGCCACTACGACAACACCTTGTTTCACCGAGTCATCAACGGCTTCATGATCCAGGGCGGCGGCTTTGAACCCGGCATGCGCCAGAAACCCACGGCCGAACCGATCGAAAACGAAGCGACCAACGGCTTGCGCAACAGCAAGTACACCGTCGCAATGGCGCGTACCTCCGATCCGCACTCGGCCACGTCACAGTTCTTCATCAACGTCGCCGAGAACGACTTTCTAAACCACACGGCGCCGTCAGGGCAGGGCTGGGGATATTGCGTCTTTGGAAAGGTCGTTGAGGGCAGCGATGTCGTCGATAAGATCAAATCGGTCCGCACGTCCCGCAGTGGCGGCCATCAGGACGTGCCGGAAGAAGACGTCGTCATCCAGCGGGCCGAAGCCGAGGACTGAGCGGCGATGACCATGGCGAGCAACGAATCCTCGCGCCCGGTACCGGCCCGCACGGCGAGCGTCGATCGACTGACCCTGCGCGACCCGATCTTCGTTTCGGACCTGCATCTTTGCGCGCAACGTCCGCGCACGGCGCAGCGGTTTTTCGGCTTGCTCGAGGACATTGCGGGACATGCCGCAGAACTCGTCATTCTCGGAGACCTGTTCGAATATTGGGCTGGCGACGATGCGCTGCGAAGCGTTGGGAGCAAATCGGAAGACCAGGACGGCACGGACGACGATCGGGTCGGACAGCAGGTTGCGCAGGCCCTGCGCCAACTTGGATCCCGTGGCACGGCCGTGTACCTGATGCACGGCAACCGCGATGTGCTGCTGGGGTCGGACTTTCTCGAGCAAAGCGGCGCGCAATTGCTGGCCGATCCGGCACTTGCGACGATCGGCGCCTCATCATCCGGCGCATCCGGTCTTGCGACGCTGCTTGCGCACGGCGATGCGTATTGCACCCTCGACCTCCCGTACCAAGCCTTTCGGCGGCAAGCGCGCGACGCACAGTCGCAGAGCTTTTTTCTGGCGCAACCACTGGCCGTGCGCCGCAAGCTCATCGGACAAGCGCGCGAGCGAAGCGAGGCCGGCAAGCAGCAACTGAGCATGAAAATCATGGACGTGACGCCCGACGCGATCGACCAGGCATTGCGCGGTGCGGGCGTGCGGCACATCATCCACGGCCATACGCATCGGCCGGCACGCCACGAGTTTTCCTTGGATGGCGCGCCCGCGGTTCGTTGGGTTTTGCCCGACTGGGACCAGGACACCACGCCGCCGCGCGGCGGCGGCTTGCGCTGGCTTGACGGGGCGCTTGCGCCTTTGCCGCTTTAATCCGGTTCGCCGCTCGCCGGGGCATCGGCCGTGCAGCCGGTGGCCGGTGCGCGCTTGCTTCCTGCACGCAGCTTGCGCGGCAGAATCATCGCGCTGGCGATGCCGCGAACGATGTCGACTTCCGTGCAGGTCGGCCGAGCGCGCAGCAACATCTGGCGCAAGCGTGCGAGCAAATGCTTGGGCTGCTCGCAATCGAGGTACCCGACCGCGGCGAGGCCCTGTTCCAGGTGGCCAAACATGGCCTCCGTTTGCTCGACGCTGGCGGCGGGCTCAAGCGCCCGCGCCTGCCCACCCGAAAAACCGCGGGGCGGTGGTGTTTGCTCGCTTAGCTGCGTGCAGGCCAGCAGTTCTCTACGGTATTCGTACGCGACGACCTGCACGGCCTGCGCAAGGTTGAGCGAGCCATGTTTCGAGTCGGCCGGTATGCTGCAGCAAAGGTGGCAGCGCTGCACATCGTGGTTTGTCAGCCCGGTGCGCTCCGGCCCGAAAACAAACGCAACTTGCGCATTTTCTTCGTGGACCGCCTGGGCCGCGCGGTGCGCCGCTTGTCGAACCTCGAGCGCCTCGGGACCAAACTGGCGCGCATGACCGCTCGTGGCCAACGCCAAGTGCACGCCGTGGAGCGCCTCGGCCAGAGAATCGAAAACGACCGCCTGCGCGAGCACCGGTCCGGAATTTGCCGCAAGCGCGATTGCCTCGGGCGCGCGACGAAACTGCGGATCGTGGGGCCGCACGACGTGCAGCCGGGCAAATCCCATGCTGCGGATTGCGCGTGCGCACGCACCGATATTGCCCACGTGCGCCGGCTCGACCAAGACAAAGCGCACTTGCGCCCAACGCGCGCCTTCGTGCGGACCTATAGAATGCGTCACTGGCTCCTTACCCCCGACCCTTGATCACCGCTGTGGCGCCCCTGCGCGCCCGAGTTTCTCCGCATGCACCCGTTGCTCAACACCGCGGTCAAAGCGGCCCGAAAGGCCGGTGCGATCATCAATCGCGCCAGCCTCGAGCTGGATCTGCTGCATGTCGCGTCCAAGGGGCACGCGGATTTTGTCACGCAAGTCGATCGGGCCGCCGAGCAAGCGATCATTGAAACTTTGTCGCAGGCCTACCCCGACCATTGCTTTTTGGCCGAGGAGACCGGGACCCGCCGCCCGCAAAACGCCAGCGACTACACCTGGATCATCGACCCGCTGGACGGAACGACCAATTTCATCCACGGGTTTCCACAATACGCGGTATCGATCGGATGTCAGCACAGTGGCCAGATTACGCAAGCCGTGGTCTACGATCCCACGCGCAACGATCTGTTTACGGCCACCCGGGGACGCGGGGCCTTTCTCAACGACCGGCGCCTGCGCGTGTCCAAGCGAACGCAACTTACGGAAAGTCTCATCGGGACGGGATTTCCCTTCCGCAATCTGGACCGCATCGACCAGTATCTGCAGATCTTCAAGCGCGTCACCGCGCACACGGCCGGCATCCGTCGGCCGGGTGCGGCCGCGTTGGACCTCTCCTACGTCGCGGCGGGGCGCCTGGATGGCTTCTGGGAGTTCGGCCTCTCGCCCTGGGACATGGCGGCCGGCAGCTTGCTCGTGATCGAAGCCGGTGGGCTGATCGGCGATGAGGAGGGCAACAACGCCTATCTGCAAAGCGGAAACGTCGTTTGCGGCAACCCGAAGATCTTTGCTCAACTCCTGCGTCTGGTGCGCGGCATGGAGCCGACGCCGGAGACCGAGCAGGCGCCGTGAACCGATACCTCGTGCCCCAAGTATTGCGGCAGCGACGCGTCTTGTACGCAGGCGTCACCCTTGCTTGCGCGGCACTGGTCGGTTTTGGCATTTTCTTGCAGCAGATCGAGCACCTGGAGCCTTGCCCGCTGTGTATCTTGCAACGCTACGCGTTCGTCGCGGTGGGTGCCGCGGCGCTCCTGGCGGCGCTGGTGCCGCGCGCCGCGGGACGTTGGGTCGCCTGGATTGGCATCGGTACCGCGCTCTTAGGAGCCGGTGTCGGGGCCTGGCACGTGTGGCTGCAACTGCACCCGCCCGCGGTTTCTGCCTGCGGGCCGAGCCTCGAGTATCTGGTCAGCAACCTTCCTTTGGGGCGGGCGCTGCCGCGAATCTTCCAAGGATACGGCGACTGTACGGCGATCGACTGGAGTTTTCTGGGGCTTACGATCCCGGCGTGGTCGTTGATCTGGCTGCTGACCCTGGCACTGTGTCTGGCGCTGGCGCAAAGCCGGCGCTAGAACGCGCCAACCCCCCAAACATCACGCGGCGGACACCGCCGGTTCGCTCGTTGCCCGGCCCGAATACGCGGTCCAGCAGCGCCGCGTGAAGTCATAGAGCTTGCAGCGACGCGCTGTCTCGAAATACCAGCGCCACGAGAAGCGCTGAATCACGATGCGTTGCGGCAGCAGCTCCTCGAGCATCTTCTGAGCGTTTTTCAGCCGATACAGCGGGATGCTCATATCCAGGTGGTGCGCGGTGTGCTCCATGATGTGGTGCAAGACCGCGCCAAAACGCAACGGAAATGTCAGGTGCACGGTCGTGGAGATGAAGGGCTGCGCGCGCGCCCAGTCCGCCCGATCGTCGTACCAGGAGACCTTCACGTGCGTGTGGTGCACGTACACCACGAAACCGATCATCGAACACCAGAACAAGAACGGCACCACCAGGCCGCAGACGAGAACGGGGATCAGCGCTTGCCCAGTTGCGAAAGTCGCGGCAACCAAAGCGCCGATCCACAACAGGCCAAAAGCCGAAACCAGCACGCAGTCCCACAGGAAGATCGAGCGGCGCGTGCCCATGTAAGCCTTGCTCGGAAAAAACATCCGCAACCACCAAATTTCGACCATGTAATACAGGCCCGGCGCCCAACCGCTTCGATAGACCCGATCGAGCAGCTGCTTCCACCGCGGTAGCGCATCGAATTCCTCGCGCGTGAGCGGCGCCCACACGAAATCAAAACCTTTCAGGTTGGTGTAGCCATGATGCACGACGTTGTGCCCGACGTCCCAAAGACTGTAGGGAGTAATCGATGGCAAAAACGCGATGCGGCCGAGTATGCGGTTTAGGCCGCGATGCGGCGTCAAGCTCTGGTGGCAAGCATCGTGCCCGATGATGAACAGCCGGCCGATCATGAACCCCGCCGCAACGCCAAAGAGCAACTTGCCGAGCCACCCGGTGACAAGCACCGTCGCCGTCAGGGCGGCCAGCAACAAGGCGTAATCAAACATCAGCAGCACAATGGCATAGGCGGTTGTGCGCTTGGACAAGGGAATGAGCCAGCGACGCATCACTTTTCGATGCGGCAGCGGCGCCGTAACCGGAATCGGCACAAGACGTTGGGTACTGACTTCGTTGGAATCAGGTTTCATAGCTTCCGAAGAAGGAAAGCACGATGCGGGAAAAAAACCGAACTACAAGACCCTGCTGGAGCGGGCGCCAGGAGCGCCCGCTCCCGATTGCGAGGCCGAAAAAATTAAATGAAAATTCTAGCCTGCCATTGCGTCAGCGCGTTGACACAACGCAACGAACGACGTAAGGCGCCAAGACCCATCGTCGGTATCTGCCCAAGCGTTGCCCGGCCAACGGGCCATTTTACGGTAGCTCGGGTAGGATCCCCACCTCAGACTAACGTCGCAGCGCGAACGAGCCATTCAGTACTCGCCGAGGATGCCTGCGGCCTGTCTGCCGGCGCCTTTATGAAACAACAGCTTACAGCGCATCGTAGCGCCTTTTCGACGAAATAGCCAGAAAAACTTCGTCTCCGGAACACTTTGTCCGTGCAACTCAGCGTCTTGTCCTCGCCGCCGCCCCGCGCCGACCAATTTGCGGCGCACACGCCGGTCATGCAGCAGTATCTGCGAATCAAGTCTCAGTACCCCGATGAGCTTGTTTTTTATCGGATGGGCGACTTTTACGAGCTGTTTTACGAGGACGCCGAAAAAGCCGCCCGCCTGCTCAACCTGACGTTAACGGCCCGCGGCGTTTCGGCGGGCGCGCCGGTGCGCATGGCCGGGGTGCCGGCGGTCAGTGTCGATCAGTACCTTGCCCGACTCGTGCGCTTGGGTCAATCGGTCGCGATTTGCGAGCAAGTGGGCGACGTGGCACTGGCGCGCGGCCCCGTGGAGCGTCGAGTCGTTCGCATCGTCACACCGGGGACAATCACCGACCAAACGCTACTGCCCGCAAAGGCCGATGCGGTGCTGGCGGCAATTTGTTTTGCCGATGCCAGCGAAAATCGCGTTGCCCTGGCCTGGTTGGTTCTTGCGAGCGGCGACCTGCGTTTGACGCATTCGACTCGCGAGGAGCTTGCCTCGGAGCTGGCACGCATTGCCCCGGCGGAAATCGTCGTTGCACAAAGTCAGCGCCCACAACTTGCGACGTCGGTGCCGGTGCACGCGGCGCCCGACTGGCACTTTGCCGCGCCGCGCGGCCACCAAATGCTCTGCGAGGCCCTCGCAGTATCCAATCTGCGCGCCTTCCAACTGGAGGACGATTCGCTGGCCATGGCTGCCTGTGCCGGCCTGCTGGAGTACGCGCAGCACACGCAGGGCCAGCCACTGGCACACGTCACCCAGCTGCGGGTGGAATCCCGATCGGATTTCATCGCGCTCGATCCGGTGAGCCGGCGCAACTTGGAACTCACCGAAACCCTGCGCGAGGCCGAGGGACTTACCCTGCTGTCGGTTCTGGATCATTGCGCCACCGGTATGGGAAGCCGGCGTCTGCGGCATACGCTGCACCACCC
>DASPTP010000032.1:0-60195 GCA_035623355.1 Burkholderiaceae bacterium
AGTTGTCTAGAATTTTAGACAGCTACTTCTGAAAAAATATTTGTAAGCATTTGATTTTATGGTGCTGCTGAGTGGACTCGAACCACCGACCTACTGATTACGAATCAGTTGCTCTACCAACTGAGCTACAGCAGCAGCGGCGCGGATTATAGACGCCGGCCGTACAGTCCAGAAAACTGGGACTCGCGGGTTCTGGCAAGGCCGATTCGTCTGCGAGCCGAGAATGCCCTGCGCTGCGGTGCGTCGACTAGGGAACTTCGTGGCGGCGCAGCGCCCAGCGCACGTGCTCGCGAACCATTGCCGACTCATGCGACTGGCGAGTGCGCAGTGCGGAGATTACTTCGGGTGTCCTCTTGGCATTGCCCAGAGCAACCGCAAGATTGCGCAGCCAGCGCTCGTAACCAATCCGCCGTATCGCGCTACCGGCGTGGCGCGCCGCAAATTCTTCGGGCCCCCAAGAGAACAATTCGACCAAACTCGCGCAGTCCAGTTCGTTGCGCACGTCAAAGTCGGGCAAACGTGCGCGCTGCGCGAAACGATTCCATGGACACACGAGCTGACAGTCATCACAGCCGTAGACTCGATTGCCTATCAGGGACCGAAGCCCCTCGGGAATCGACCCGGGATGCTCGATCGTTAAATACGAAATGCAACGCCGCGCATCGAGTTGATACGGCGCCCGAATCGCGCGTGTCGGGCACACCTCAATGCACTTCGTGCAAGTGCCGCAGTGATCTGCCGTCGGCGCATCGGCCGGCAACGGAAGATCGGTCAGGATTTCTCCTAAAAAAAACATCGAACCGGCTTCCCGCGTGAGCAAAAGCGTGTGTTTTCCTCGCCAGCCCAAGCCGGCCTTTCGTGCGAACTCGACCTCCAGCAACGGGGCGCTATCGCAATACGGGCGATACGGCCGGCGCCCAACTTCTCGAGCAATGCGCTCGCCGAGCTTTTGGAGCATCGAGCGCACAACCTTGTGGTAATCGCGGCCGCGCGCATAGATTGACACTACGGCAGCTCCCTGCTCCGCCAGACGCGCCTGCTCGCGTTGAATCCAGGACTCGCTGTCCGTGCGCGGCCGATAGTCGAGCCTTGCGCTTATGACCCGCAACGCGCCGGGTTGAAGCCGAGCGGGCACGGCGCGCAACGCCGCATGGCGCTGCATGTACTGCATATGACCGTGAAAACCTTGTTCGAGCCACTGCTGCAGGTGGCGCGCCGCTTCTCCCACATCCAGGTCGGAAATTCCCACGGCCGCAAAGCCAAGTTCGATACCCCAGGACTTGATCCGATCCGCAAGTTCAGACCAGATTGCCGCCCCAGGAGGGTCGATCGCATCGGCCACCAAGCCGCTATGCTTGCCCTGCCCTAGTTGCTTCAAGCCTGCTCCCTGGCCGACCGGTTGTGCGGTACTTCCTGGCACCGATGCAGCGATCCGATTCTAGTTGTCCCGCAAGATGGAAAAACCAAGGTTCACATTGACGCTGGCCGATGAGGGCGAAACATCGACGCTCGGCATCGCATTGGCCGACGCCCTGCAAAGCATCCGCGAGGCCATTGAATCCAATGGCATCGTCATCGGTGTGGCCGGCGATCTGGGATCGGGAAAAACGACCTTGGTTCGAGCCTTGTTGCGCCGATTGGGCGTGGCTGGCTCCGTGAAGAGTCCCACCTTTGCGTTGCTTGAACCTTATGAGGTTTCGAGGTTACACTTGTATCACTTTGATTTTTATAGGTTCAAGAATCCACGCGAATTTCGCGAAAGCGGGTTTCAGGAGCTGTTTCAGCTAGGCAATATCTGTCTGGTCGAATGGCCGGAACGTGCCGGGGAATACCTGCCGGCGGTCGACCTGAATATTCGGCTTTCATTCCTGGATTTTGGGCGAAGCGCGGATGTCCGCGCCAACACGGAGATGGGTGAGCGATGCCTGGAGAAGTTGCGGACACATCCCAAGCCGTTGCGCGCCGACGCCTGATTCAAGGGGCAGCCGGCACACTGGTGCTCGCGCTCACGCCGAGCCTTGTGCGCGGCGCCTCCCTGCTTGCGGTTCGCGTCTGGCCGGCGCCCGAATACACACGGGTGACGATCGAACACGATGGACCGCTGAGTTTTCATCATTTCCTCCTGCGCGACACCAATCCCCTTCGCATGGTGGTCGACATCGAAGGCATTGAACTTACGCCGCAGTTTGCCGAGCAGATCAAGAAGGTCGATGCCGCGGATCCTTTCATCGCACGTATGCGGGTCGGGCAGTTTCGCCCGCAGGTCGTGCGCCTGGTCATCGAGCTAAAGACGCCGGTTGATCCGCAGGTCTTTGCGCTCGATCCGGCCGGCCCGTATCGCAATCGCCTGGTCCTCGATCTGTACCCGGAAGGGGCCAACGACTCGTTGATGGCGCTCCTGCGCTCGGCGCCCGACAACGGTCCGGAGGCCGGTGCGGGCCAACTGCCCTCCACCGACGTTGCGCAGGGCAGCGCGGACGCCGGCGCCGGCCAGGCTCCGGACAGCGCGACGGCCGACAATGCCCCGGCGCCCCCGAGTGACTCCGGCGGCCCATCCCCCGACAACTCGGCAGCCCGACCTAACTCCGACGAAAGCGTCCCGGGTCCCGCGCAGCCTCCATCCTCGGCTCGCAAGACGGCGCGCGCGATGCGACGGTTGATCACCATCGCCGTAGATCCCGGTCATGGCGGAGAAGACCCCGGCGCCATCGGCAAGCGCGGCACCCACGAAAAAGCGGTGACACTTTCGATCGGGCGGCAACTTGCGGCTCTCATCCAGGAGCAATCGGATTACCGCGTTCTGATGACGCGCGAGGCCGACTACTTCGTGCCCCTGGGCGTGCGGGTCGAAAAGGCGCGCCGCGTGCAGGCCGACTTGTTTGTCTCCATTCATGCCGATGCATGGGTGCGCTCCGATGCACGCGGCTCCTCGGTGTTTGCACTCTCCGAGCGCGGCGCCAGCAGCAGCGCCGCGGCCGAGCTCGCGCGCCAGCAAAATGACGCGGACCGCATCGGGGGCATCAACGTCGGCGCCCGCAACCCACTGGTCTCCCGGGTTCTCCTCGATCTGTCCACTTCGGCGCAGATCAGCGACAGCCTGCGCTTTGGCGACTCCGTGCTGCACGAGCTCGAGCGCGTCAACCGACTGCACCGGGGACATGTGGAGCAGGCGGGCTTTGCCGTCCTAAAGGCCCCCGACATTCCCTCCATCCTGGTGGAGACCGCCTTTATCAGCAATCCCGACGAAGAAGCGCGCCTGCGCGATCAAAACTATCAGCGCCAGATGGCATCGGCCGTCTTTAGCGGCATTCGCCGCTATTTCGCAAAAAACCCGCCGATGGTGCGCAACCCGGTAGGCTGAGGCAACATCGCCACCGGCGCGCTCGCGCCGGCCTGGGTCCACTGCCAATTACGTCTGCGCGCGACCGCGAAGCAGCCGCACGAGCCCCATCAGCAGCAGCGGCCCGAACGCCCCGGCCAGACCCACGAGCAGTACCAAACCCAGGTGGTCTCGGATAAGCGCGACGTTGCCGAACGCGTAGCCGCCTCCAACCAAAAGGACGCTCCAAAGAACCGCGCCGACTACGCTGAAGGCATGAAAACGCTGTGAGGACATGCCCGATGCTCCGGCAACCAGCGGGGCAAACGACCGCACGACGGGAACGAAGCGCGCCGCCACGACGGTCTTTCCACCATGACGCTCGAAAAACGCGTGGGTGCGATCGAGCGAGGTACGGTTGATCCAGCCGATCGATCCGTCGTAGATCTTGTGTCCCAGCCACCAGCCAATACCAAAGTTCAGGGCATTGCCGAGGATTGCCGCGACCGCGATCGTCACAGCCAGCGGAATGGCCTGTAACAAGCCGCCGGCCGCAATGGCGCCGGAAACAAAAAGAAGCGAGTCGCCGGGCAAAAAGGCCATGAAGACAAGACCCGTTTCGGCAAATACGATCAGGAACAGCAAGCCGTAGGCGAGCGCGCCGTGCTCGTGCGCCACCGCGAGCAAAAAACGGTCGATCGCACCGAATAGGTCAAGCCAGTGGATGCCTTCCACGATGTACGCGTTCCAAGGGACGGGAGCGCGATGTTACTCGACGCGCTCCTATAATGTTTCGTCATGCCTGCGCCCGAAACGCCGTCCCTTCAGTCCGCAAACGCGCCGATCGCCGGCGCCCCGACGGCCTCCGCGGTTGATCGGCCTTTTGCCAAGCCCCCGAATCGGCCGGGCGAAGCAACGCGCGCCGCCCATGGTACGGATGCCGCGTTGATCCGCGTTCTTCCCGATTCGCTCGTCAGCCAGATCGCGGCCGGCGAAGTCGTGGAGCGACCCGCGTCCGTCGTTAAGGAGCTCATCGAAAACGCGCTGGACGCGGGCGCGCGGCGCATTGAAGTGCGGCTGCAAGGCGGTGGCGTGCGCCGTATCGCGGTAAGCGATGATGGTAGCGGCATTGCGCGCGATCAGCTCGCGTTGGCACTGCAGCGCCACGCGACCAGCAAGATTGCGAACCTGCACGACTTAGAGACCGTGGCCACCCTGGGTTTTCGTGGCGAAGCGCTGGCCTCTGTTGCCTCCGTGGCGCAGGTCAGCATCGTGTCGCGAACACTCGCCGCGGAGCATGCGTGGCGCATCCATGCAGGCACCCAAAGCGTCGAGCCGGCGGCCGGAAATTTTGGCACGCGGGTGGAAGTTGCCGAACTGTTCTACAACACGCCCGCACGAAGAAAATTTCTGCGCACGGATGCCACGGAACTGGGCCACTGCCTCGCGGTGGTTGCGCGCGTCGCGGCCGCGCATCCGCACGTTGCCTTTCAGGTCTGGCACGAGGCGCGCTGTGTCCTCGATGCGCCCACCGCAACGCTGCGCGAGCGCACCGCAACGCTCATGCCCGAGAACTTTGCCCAGGCGGCTCGAAGCGTCCAGACGCAGGCCGACACGATTTCCCTGAGCGGCTGGGTGGGAGCCCCCACGGCCGCGCGGCCGCGTGCCGACGCGCAGTATTTCTACGTCAACGGGCGCTTCGTGCGCGACAAGCTGCTCTCGCACGCGGTGCGCGCCGCCTATGCGGACGTCCTGCATGGCTCCTCCCAGCCCATGTATTGCCTATATCTTCACGTCGATCCGGCCGCGGTAGACGTCAACGTGCACCCGAGCAAAAGCGAGGTGCGGTTTCGCGATGCCTCTGCGGTGCACCGGTTCGTTCACCGTGCGGTGGAGCGTGCCCTTGCGCCGGCGGGAGCAACCGAAGGCGATTTAACCGCGGTTTCGGCGCACGCCTTGGGCGACTCCCCGTCGCCCGTGCCGCAGGGCTTCGGTACCGGACCAAAGAGTACGACGGCCTTCGAAGGGTTTTTGCCGTTTCGTCCAACGTCCATCCAGTCCTTGCTGGCGGTTGCCGCACAGGCAGGCGCCGCGGCACCGCTTGCGAACTACGACGCCGGTGCAATGCCGCCGCTGGGCTATGCCATCGCGCAGCTCGGTGGCGTATACGTGCTGGCTCGCAACGCCCACGGCCTGGTCATTGTCGATATGCACGCGGCTCACGAACGCATTGTCTACGAAGGTCTAAAGCAGGCGTTCGGCACCGGCGAAATGGCGCAGCAAAAGCTCCTGGTTCCTCACGTTTTTTCCGCCAGCGCCCTGGACGTGGCCACGGTGGAGGAACACGCGGGCACGCTCGAGCAAATCGGCCTGGACCTGCGGCCCGCCGGCCCGCAGCATTTGACGCTGCGAGCCTTGCCCCACGTGCTGCAGCAGGCCGATGCGCCGGAGCTTGTGCGACAGATTCTCGCCGAGCTGCGCGAGTGCGGCGCCGAGCGCGTGTTGACCGAGCGCCGCGATCAGCTGCTTGCGACTATGGCCTGTCACGGCGCGGTGCGCGCAAATCGCACGATGACGATCGAGGAAATGAACGCCCTCTTGCGCCAAATGGAGAGCACCGAGCGCGCGGACCAGTGCAATCACGGCCGACCAACGTGGATACAGCTCAGCTTGACGGATTTGGACCGTCTGTTTTTGCGGGGTCGATGAGCACGGCAACCCTCGCGACGCAGCCCGCGGCGTTCCCGCAGGCCGCACCTTCGGACGAAGCACCGACGGGCTACGACGCCGTCTTGTTGCTTGGGCCCACCGCCAGCGGCAAGAGCGCGCTCGCAATGGAGCTCGCCCGGCAGATTCCGCTGGAAATCGTTTCGATCGATTCGACGCAGGTCTATCGTGGCCTGGATATCGGATCGGCCAAACCGAGCGCCGCCGATCGAGCCCGCGTGCCGCACCATTTGCTCGATCTGCGCGACCCGACGCAACCGTATTCGGCAGCGCAGTTTCTGCGCGACGCGGCGCTTGCGATTCGCGACGTACGCGGCCGCGGAAGGCTGCCGCTCGTGGTGGGCGGCACGATGATGTACGCACGCGCGCTGCGCGAGGGTCTGTCCGAACTTCCCGATGCCGATCCGGCGATTCGGGCCCGGATCGAAAACGAAGCGGCTTCGCGCGGCTGGGGCGCACTGCACGCGCGCCTGCAGGCAATCGACCCCGAAACGGCGCAGCGCCTTGCGCCGGCCGATCGCCAACGCATTGCGCGCGCCCTGGAGCTCTTCGAGCGAAGCGGGAAGCGGCCCTCGGAACTGCTGCGCGCTCCTATCCGCGCGATCGGCCGCCTGCGAACGATCGCGCTCGTGCCCAGCGATCGCGCGCAATTGCATCGACGCATCGAACGGCGCTTTGAAACCATGCTGGAGCAGGGATTCCTCGCGGAAGTTCGCGCGCTACGCGAACGCCTCGATCTGCACGCGCAGCTGCCCAGCCTGCGCAGCGTCGGCTATCGACAGGCGTGGGAGCATTTGGAACTCGGTACGACTCCGGAGCAGTTCCGCACGAAGGCCATTGCCGCCACAAGGCAACTTGCCAAGCGCCAGATCACGTGGTTGCGCTCGATGACCGACGCAATCTGCGTTGATCCTTTCGCCGACCATGCCCTCGAACGTCTTGTCGACGTATTGGCCGCGCTGCGCTAAGGCGCAATTCGGGCGCGTCGCCTCCTACATGACAACACGGCAGCCGGGCTCGCCGGGCGCACGCGGCTCGATGGAACCAATCACCCGGCACGCTTCGCCCGCCCGCGCAAACTCGGCGACGGCCCGATCTTGATCCTCGCGGGCCACGATCAGCACCATCCCGATTCCGCAGTTAAACACCCGGTGCATCTCCTCATCGAGCACCCCACCGGCGCGCTGCAGCCAGTCGAAGATGGGCGGGCGGAGCCAGGTCTGCCGGCGGATGACCGCACAAACCGCCTTGGGCAAGACCCGTGGCACGTTTTCGAGGAGACCGCCGCCCGTAATGTGCGCCATGCCCTTGATTGGCACACGTTCGGCCACGGCCAGCACAGGCTTGCAATAAATCCGGGTGGGCTCGAGCAGCGTTTGCGCGAGCGTGCGCCCGCCAAACTCGCCGTTGTAATCCGCGCCGGCCTGCGCGACGATCCGCCGTATCAGCGAATAGCCGTTCGAGTGCGGTCCGCTCGACGCCAACCCGAGGACCACGTCGCCCTCGACAATGCCACGGCCATCGATGATCGAGGCTTTCTCGACGACGCCAACGGCAAAGCCCGCAAGATCGTATTCGCCCTCGGGGTACATGCCCGGCATCTCCGCGGTCTCGCCACCGATGAGTGCACAACCGGCCAGCTCGCATCCGCGCGCGATCCCGCGCACGACCCGCTCGGCGGTGTCCACCTCGAGCTTGCCGCAGGCAAAGTAGTCCAAAAAAAACAAGGGCCGGGCACCCTGCACCAGAATGTCGTTGACGTTCATGGCAACCAGGTCCTGGCCCACCGTGTCGTGTCCGTCGTAGGTAAACGCGAGCTTGAGCTTCGTGCCCACGCCGTCCGTGCCGCTTACCAGAACGGGTTCGCGCAATCCACTGGGCATTTCGAAGAGCGCGCCAAATCCACCGATACCGCCCAGCACGCCCGGGATCGCCGTCTTGCCCGCCAGGGGCTTGATTCGCCGCACGAGCTCGTCACCGGCGTCAATGGAAACGCCGGCAGCGGCATAGGTCAGGGGGGAGTTCATCGCGTCTGGGGAACCCGGGGAAACGACGGGCCGCGATCGCAGCAATAGCCCCAACGAGGCGGCCGTCTTAGACTCGCGGTTTCATCAAACGCGTAATTGTACTGGCGGAAACCGCGTGTGCCATTGGACCCCTACCGCACTTGCCCGCCCGTATTCGCGGCGGTCGTATCGGTAAGCATTGCGTGATGGCGCGACAAATCCCTCTGGACCTGTTCGAGCCGCCGGCTCCGACCCTGGAGAACTTTGTGCCGGGCGCCAACGTCGAGGTCGTTGCGGCACTACGCGACGTCTTAGCGGCCCGCGGACCGCAGTTTGTTCATATCTGGGGCGCAATGGGCAGCGGACGCAGCCACCTGCTCACAGCGGTTGCGCGGGCTTGCCGGCAGTCCGCCCAGGGCGATGCGGTCCAAGGTGTACCGAGTTTTGCGACCGAATGCCGGCTGTACGTCGTTGATGACGTGCATCGTCTCGACGAAACCGGCCAGGCCGCGCTCTTTGCGCTGCAAAACGAGATCCGCCAGCACGCGGCGACGAACCTGGTGACCTCCGCGAACCTTCCGCCGGCCCAGCTTCGCCTGCGTGATGATGTACGCACCCGCCTTGCCTGGGGCCTGGTTTTCGCCTTGCGCCCGATCGCGCAGTCCGACCAGGCAACCGCGCTTCTTGCCTACGCGCGCGCGCGCGGAGCGCGGGTCGACGAGGATCTCGTTGCCTATATGCTGACCCGACTGCCCCGGGACATGCGCACGCTGGTATCGGTCCTGGATGCGCTCGATTCTTATGCCCTCGCCCGTCGGCGCGCGCTTACGGTTCCGCTGCTGCGCGAATGGCTGCAGCAGGTATCCGCGGGGGCGCACCAAGGCGGCAAAAAAGGAAGCGGCGCTTGAACCGGGGTTTGCGCCACACCGCGTGGCCACGCCACGTCCAAGCAAAACGTAGAATGCCGTCCATGTCCGCTCTCGCACCATGATCCGACGGCTCGTCCAACGCGTCCAGGACAGTGTCCAAACGCTTCTTGCGCGCAAGCCGCGAACCCGTCGCGCGCCCAAGCGCATACCGGTTTCCGAGCATGGGATTGACCGGAGCCTGGTCTCGCGCCCCGCACTGCGCACCTGCGAGACGCTCCAAGCCGCCGGCTTTCGCGCCTATATCGTCGGGGGGGCGGTGCGCGATCTTCTCTTGGGAATTGCTCCGAAGGACTTTGATGTTGCGACGGACGCCACGCCCGAGCAAATCAAGTCGCACTTTCGCCGTGCGATCATCATCGGCCGGCGTTTTCGGCTGGTGCACGTCATGTTTGGCGGCGAAACGATCGAGACCTCAACCTTTCGCGCACTGGGTGCGGGCGAGCGCGATACCGACGAGCACGGCCGGGTGCTAGCCGATAATACGTTCGGCGAGCAGCACGAGGATGCCGCGCGCCGGGACTTCACGGTCAATGCCCTGTACTATGACCCTACGCGCGAGGAAGTGCTCGATTACCACGACGGCGTGCGTGACGTACGCCGCCGGCGCCTGCGTATCATCGGTGACCCAGAGGCACGGTATCGGGAGGACCCGGTACGCATGCTGCGCGCAGTGCGTTTTGCCGCCAAGTTGGGCTTTGAGATCGATCCGGCAACGCGCGAGCCGATCGGGCGTCTGGCTGCCTTGGTCGAAAATGTGCCCGCTGCGCGGCTCTTTGACGAGATGCTCAAGCTGCTTACCAGTGGGCACTCGGTGGGTTGCATCGAACGGCTTCGCGCCGAGGGGCTGCACCACGGACTGCTGCCGATGCTGGACGTAATCCTCGACCAGCCGCAAGGAGAGCGCTTCATCATGCTGGCTTTGTCCCGCACCGACGAGCGCGTTCGAGCCGGCAAGCACATAGCACCCGGATTTCTCTTTGCGACGCTGCTGTGGAACGAGGTGCTGACGCAATGGAACGCCCGCGTGGCAGCGGGCGAGCACCGGCTGCCGGCGCTGGATCAAGCGATCGACCGGGTCCTGGAAGCGCAGACGGAAAAGCTCGCCATTCAGCGACGCTACAGTGCCGACATGCGAGAAATTTGGATGATGCAGCCGCGCTTTGAACGCCGCCACGGGCATGCGCCGATGCGTCTGTTGGAACACTTGCGTCTGCGTGCGGGATACGATTTCTTGCAGCTGCGCTGCGACTGCGGCGAGGCACCCGCCGAACTGGGTCAGTGGTGGACCCAATTTTTGCACGCCGATGCGGAAACTCGCGCGCAGATGGCGGCGCAGCGGCCGGCTACGGCGCCGGGGCCGCGCAAGCGCCGCCGCGGCGGCCGGCGCAAAGCGGCCCCAAGTGCCCAACCGGTCGCGCTGACTGCCGAAGGAGAACGCGATCACTAAGCCTGGAAATGCCGCACCGGTTTTGCGGCGGGCCTACATCGGATTGGGCGCCAACCAGGGCGACATTGTCGCGGGCTTGCACGCGGCGGTCGCGGCGCTGCGCTCGATCGAGCGCTCGACCTTCGTTGCCGTTTCACCCTTTTATCGCAGTGCGCCCGTCAACGCCAGCGGTCCGGATTTTGTCAACGCGGTCGTGGCGCTCGACACCTCGCTGGAACCCTACAGCCTGCTGCTGCACCTGGCGGACATCGAGCTCATGCTCGGTCGAAAGCGCCGGGCGGGGGACCCGGCACACAGTGCCCCGCGCAGCATCGACCTGGATCTTCTCCTGGTAGGCAATCTGATTGTGCGCTCCACGCCCTTGGTGCTGCCCCACCCTCGGATGCAGCAGCGCGCGTTTGTTTTGCGGCCGCTGCTTGACTTGGCTCCCGACCTGCAGATCCCCGGCTACGGCCCTGCGGCGGCGCTGCTCGGGCAGGTCGCCAACCAGCCAATCGAGCCCCTGACGTGAAAGTTGTCGCAACGGTGCGGGAACTGCGCGACCAATTGCAGGGGCAAAATCGCATCGCTTTCGTTCCCACCATGGGAAACCTGCACGCGGCCCACCTGTCTTTAATGAGCATGGCACGGCGCCATGGTGATCCGGTGGTCGCCTCCATTTTCGTCAACCGGCTGCAGTTTGGGCCGTCCGAAGACTTCGACCGTTATCCGCGCACCTTGCAGGAAGACATCGAGAAGCTGCAGAAGCACAACCAGGTTTACGTGCTTTTTGCGCCGATGGAGGCCGAGATGTATCCGGAGCCGCAGGAGTACCGCGTACACCCGCCTGCGGATTTGGGGGACATTCTCGAGGGAGAATTTCGGCCGGGGTTTTTCGTCGGTGTGACGACGGTTGTTTTAAAGCTCTTTGCCTGCGTGCAGCCGCGCGTTGCCGTGTTTGGAAAGAAGGATTATCAGCAGTTGATGATCGTGCGCAACATGTGCCGGCAGTTTTGCCTACCCACGCAGATCATTGCGCACGAAACGGTGCGCGAGGACGACGGACTGGCGCTGTCCTCGCGCAATCGATTTTTGAACGATGCGGAGCGGCGCCTGGCACCGCAGCTGTACCGGGAGCTGTCGCTGCTGCGCGAGCGCATTCGAGCGGGCGAGCACAACTACGCGGCGCTCGAGTCCCAAGCCATGCGTGCCCTCGCGGCCTCGGGCTGGCGCCCCGATTACGTTTCGGTTCGCCGACAGGCCGATTTGACCGTGCCAAGCGTTGCGCAGATCGAAGCGGGCGAGCCGGTCGTGGTACTGGCGGCAGCGCGCCTAGGGGCGACACGATTGATCGACAATCTCGAGGTCTGACGCGCGGCTGGTCGGCCGCGCCTAGCAAAAAAACCGCGCCAAAGTCTTCCCGGAAAACACCTTTACGGCCACCGCCGGCGCCTCCCGCCCCGGGCCGGTGCGCAAAAAACGGGTCGGGCGCCCGCCGGCCAGGGGTTGGGCGAACGACATATCGCCAAATCGCAGATCGATACAACGGCAAATTTGTTTTCGGCTGCATCGGCGCCGTCAATAATGAACAAAAGGACCGCGTTACAGGCCGGATCATGAATTTTCAGCAATTGCGAACCGTCTGCGAGACCGCGCGCCAAGGCTTTAGCCTGACCAAGGTTGCCGCTGCGCTCCACACGAGTCAACCGGGCATTAGTCGGCAGATTCGCGAACTCGAGGACGAGCTCAATATCGAGATCTTCGAGCGCTCCGGCAAACGCTTAACACGCCTGACACAGCCCGGTGCCGCGGTGCTGCCGATCATCGAGCGCATCTTGCGCGACGTGCAGAATCTGCGCCATGCCGCGCAGGATTTTGCCGGCCGGGATGTCGGTCAGATGACGATCGCCGCCACGCACGCGCAGGCGCGCTACGCACTGCCGGCCGCCGTCCACGATTTTCGTGCCCTGTATCCCCAGGTAACTCTGAACTTGCACCAGGGATCTCCGCGCCAGGTCGCGCAGATGCTAATCGACGGCGAAGCGGACATTGGCATTGCCACCGAGGCACTGGCCCAATATGGCCAGTTGATCACGCTGCCCTGTTACCGCTGGACACACTGTGTGATCGCGCCTCTCGGACACGAATTGCTCGACGGTGCACCCCTGACTCTGGAGCGGCTGGCCCGCCACCCCATCGTTACGTATGACGCGGGCTACACGGGCCGGGCGCGGATCGACGAAGCCTTTGCGCTCGTTGGGCAAAAGCCACAAATCGTCATCAGCGCGATGGACGCGGACGTCATCAAAACCTATGTCGAACTGGGGCTCGGCGTTGGTATCGTCTCCTCTCTTGCCTACGATGAAATGCGCGACCGCGGACTGCGGGCGCTCGACGCGGGTCACCTGTTCGAGGGCAGTCTCACCCGCTTAGCTATTCGTCGCGGCACCTTGCTGCGCGCTTACGTCCTGTCTTTCATCGAAACGTTTGCGCCTTCGCTTACGCCCAGCGTCGTACGACAAGCGCTGACCAGCGATTCCCCGATCCAGGCCGAAGTCTGATCGAAGGCTTGCGGCGTGGTCGCGCCGCAACATAGCGAAGACCTCGACTTGTCCGCCTCGCCCACTTGGCGATCGGGCGCGCTCTGCGGCCGATCCGAAGGTCCCAAGTTCTTTTCGTGCGTACGTCGACCAGCACCCCAATCTTGCCTTGCCGAGGGGCCGGTCGGAAGACCTGAGTTTGGTCGCGATAACGCTCGCGCCGCCAAAGCGCGAATTTCGCAAGAAGTTATACGAAATGCTTCGTTGGACACGGGAACCGGGCTACCGAAAATGCTGCGCACCGGCATTTTTTCGCGAAGCAAATCCCGACATGAAGCTTTTTCAAACCGACACCCATGACGTCCGAGTAAGGGCCAAGAGATGGTCGCTGCTGGCTCTGTGGAGCGCCGCCGCGGTATGCCATGCGCAGTCGGCGCAACCCTACACCTCCTCCGATACGGAGACTGCGCCCGTCGTATTGCAACCATACGGCATCATCGATGCGGGAGTGCGCCACATCCAAAAGTCCTCGCCCGCCGGAGAGCTGACACAGTTTGCGTCCGGACTAAACACGAGCCGCATTGGCCTGCGCGGCTCCGATGCCATCGCCCCCGATCTGCAAGCCGTATTTCGGCTCGAATCGGGCTTTAACTCCGGAAACGGCAATGCTGCCAACTCGACGAGTTTGATCGATCGCACGGCCGACGTCGGGTTTCGGGGCGGGTCGTGGGAGTTTCTCGCCGGCCGCATGGAAGGCTTCGGCTACGAACTCGCCGCTTCGGGTGCAACCGATCCGTTGCGCACGGCCCTGAACTTACCAAACTATTCTTCTCCCCCCGCGGCCAACTCGAAGGCGCCGGTGCTGGGTGCCAACCCCTTGCAGGCCGTTTACTCCTATACCTATGGTCAGTTGCGATTTAACAACGCACTGCGGTTCTCCGTCTACAGACAAAACTGGTCCGCCGGCGCGATCTACGCCTTTGGTGGCGTGGCCGGGGAGTTTTCCGCAGACTCGGTGCGCGCAGGTCACCTGGGCTGGCACGCTCGTTCGGCCCAACTCGACGCGGTCGTGCAGCAGTCGCTCGACGTAAACAGCAATCGCTCGACCCTGTACGTGTTCTCGGGCGCCTGGACCCTTTCCGCCTGGCAACTACAGGCGGGATTTCACCAGATACGTATCGACGCGGGATTTAACTCCGCGACACTAGGTAACGGTGCCTCGAGTTCGGGGATTCTGGGCAACTCGACCACCGTCTCTCCCATTCTGGCAAGCCCAACCGAAAACTTTCGCTTTCAGGTGGCCGATTTGGGCGTAACCTGGACGGTCGCCGAAGGTCGCTTGATCACGTTGGCCGCATACAAGTCGGAAACCCAAGGCGCCGGCCAGGGCGAGAACCTCGCGCTCGTTGCTCTTGGCAAATGGTTCCTCAACAAGCGCGTGGCCCTGTACCTTGAGGCCGACCACGCCAATTCCAGCGGACGGCTTGCCGTCGAACCCGTAAGTACCAGTCCGCTTGCCACGGCGTTCATGACCGGCATCAACGTGCATTTTTAACATCTCGCGCGGACCGGTATAGTTCAAGGGCAAGCCGTCCGGAACGAAGCGCCGCGCGCCCGCGGAACAACACGCGGCATTTCGCGAGCGTCGTGACTTGCGGACGGCCGTCGGTGGCTTCGCCAAGGGCAAATGGGTCGACCCGGTTGCCGAGTTGGTGAACTGAGTGCCGCTGCGCCATAATTCGCCGCTCCTGCGCCGGGATGGCGGAACTGGTAGACGCGCCGGACTCAAAATCCGGTTCTGGTAACAGAGTGTGGGTTCGATTCCCTCTCCCGGCACCATAAATAACGTCGCGACGCCCGTCCGCGCTCCTTTGCGCGCGATGCGCCGGGATTTCGGACGCTCGCAGCCGACGGAAACGTAAGGCAGCGACAACCGGTAATTGCCAGAAGGCTGATCTTGTGTTCGTCTTTCGCCACCCATCCGTACTTCTTCCCGCATCGTTTCTCACGTTGTGGTTTGCGGGGTGGCTCGGCGCGTCCCGGTTCAAGGGTCTAAAAGCCCAAGTCGCCGAGTTGGACGTCGAGTTCGGCGTCATCCGTGGCGCTACGCTTACCCTGCTCGGGCTCCTCATTGCCTTCACATTGTCATTGGCCCTGTCCCGCTTCGAGCAACGCAGGATTTATGAAGTCCAGGAGGCCAACGCAATTGGCACGGAATATCTTCGGGCGGATCTTCTCCCGCAGGAGGATGCGGCAAAAATCCGCTCGCTGCTTCGAAGCTATCTCGAGCAACGCCTGTTGTTCTATTCGGCTGGCGATGACCAACGCCTCGCACAGATTAATGCCGAAACCGCCCGGCTGCAGGCAAACCTGTGGACGCTCGTCCGCGAGCCGGCGTCCGCGCGTGCTACCCCCACGGTCGCCCTGACCGTGGCGGGAATGAACGACGTACTGAACTCGGAGCGATACACGAACTCCGGTTGGTCGCACCAAATTCCAATATCGGATTGGGTCTTGATGACGGCGATCGCCATTTGTGCGAGCTTTCTGGTCGGCGTGGATGCAAAAAATCCGAAATCCGGCTCGCGCCTCTTGGTGATTCTGCCGATCGTCGTCTCCATCGCGTTTTTCCTCATAGCGGACATCGACAGCCCCCGGGAAGGCCTCATTCGGTCCGATCCCATAAGTTTGCTCAGCCTATCGAACGCGCTGAACACCCCGTAAATTCCCGTTCCTTCACGGTCTGGAATTGCTTGCGCGAGCAGAGAAAATCAACGCCCGTTTTGGTGGTCAAAGCCCACCCTTGCGATGGGCACTGATGGCCAAGCGCGCGGGCTGGCACCTCTACCCATTTGCGGGGGGAAGAGGTGTGGCAGCATTCGTTCGCCCGACTTTGTTTGCGCTTTCTCCTTGCAACCCGGTCTGCGGCTTGCGTTGCTTGTGATGGGGTTTGCCGATGTTGTAATCTGTTCACCTGCCGGTTCGATCGAAGGTTCGGTATTCAGGAGTAACAGTCGATCCAATCGGCCTTTGCTATCCGCGCGGGGAGCCGACGGGCTTTGTCGGCAACACCGCAAGATCCTCTCAGACCATGGCCAGTCCAGCCAGTCATCCCGGCGCGGTAGTTGCCGGCGTGCCGCCCCGCACCGATCCGCCCGCCGCTGCGCCTGCGGCTCGTCCGCTTTGTCGCTCGGATTTCGATTTTGACCTTCCGCCGGAATTGATCGCCCAACATCCGGCCGAACATAGGGAAGATGCACGCCTGCTGCACGTTGCTCCCGACGGGTGGAACGATGGGCACATTCCCGACCTGCTGGGCTACCTGCATCCCGGCGACGTTCTGGTGCTAAACGACACGCGCGTGATCAAGGCGCGACTGCTCGGCCAAAAGCAAAGCGGGGGGCGCGTCGAGGTTCTGGTCGAGCGCATACTCTCCCCGCATCGCGCGCAGGTCCTGCTGCGCACGAGCCATGCGCCTCGCCCGGGATTGCCGCTGCGCTTTCGCGCAATATCGGAAGACGGCCCCGCGTCGCCGGTCAGCGTGGGCGCCACGGTGCTGGGACGCAGCGACGATCTGTTCGAACTGGAATTTGACGCCCCAGTGGAGGAGGTGCTCAAGACCCTCGGTCAAGTTCCCTTGCCACCGTACATTCACCACGCGCCCAACGCCAACGATGCGGCACGCTACCAGACGGTTTACGCGCGCTCGCCCGGCGCGGTTGCCGCTCCCACCGCGGGATTGCACCTGACCGAGAATTTGTTGCAGCAGTGCCGGGCACGCGGCGTGCACCTTGCGTATGTCACGCTGCACGTGGGGGCAGGAACGTTTCAGCCGGTGCGCACCGAGCGCTTGAGCGAACACCGAATGCACGCTGAGCGCTACGAGGTGCCGGCGAAAACGGCCCGGATCGTCAATGAGGCGCGCGAGCGCGGCCGACAAATCCTCGCCGTCGGTACCACGAGCGTACGCGCGCTCGAATCGAGCATGCGCGAGGGCGCACTGCAACCCGGCAGCGGTGAGACGCGGCTTTTCATCGTTCCGGGATTTCGCTTTCAATGCGTCGACCGATTGCTGACAAACTTTCATCTGCCCGGATCCACACTTTTGATGCTCGTTGCCGCCTTCGGAGGAACCGAGCGCGTACTTCGGGCGTACCGCCATGCGGTGGCGGCCGGCTACCGGTTTTTCAGTTATGGCGACGCCATGCTCGTAGAGCGCGACGCGGGCGCGGGTGTGCGGCTTGCGGCTTGCGATCGCAAGGACCTATGAGTTTGGTCTTTGAGCGCCTCGCGCAAGACGGCCGCGCCCGGCGCGGGCGAATGCACTTGACCCATGGATCCGTCGATACCCCGGCGTTTATGCCGGTGGGCACCTACGGAACGGTAAAAGCAATGATGCCCGAGGAGCTCTGCGCTCTGGGCGCGCAGATCGTTCTGGGAAACACGTTTCATCTGTGGCTGCGTCCCGGCGCCGAGGTCCTGCGCAAGCACGGCGGCCTGCACCGCTTCATGGGTTGGCGCCATCCCATTTTGACCGATTCGGGCGGCTTTCAGGTCTTTTCGCTGGGCGCCTTGCGCAAGGTCTCCGAGGAGGGCGTGCGTTTTCGCTCGCCGATCGACGGGGCGGCGCTGTTGCTTACGCCCGAAGAATCGATGCGCGTGCAGACGGTCCTAAATTCCGACATTGCGATGATTTTTGACGAATGCACACCGTACTGGAGGCAGCCGGCATTGCCATCCGGAGGAGCAAACGCGCCGCCGTCCATTACCGCGGGTGCGAACGCAGCCGGCATCGCCGGGCGGCCGGCCACCTTTGAAGAGGCGCAAGCGTCCATGGAACTTTCGCTGCGCTGGGCGCAGCGCAGCCGCGAGGAATTCGATCGCCTGGGAAATCCCAACGCCCTTTTTGGCATTGTGCAAGGAGGAATGTTTACCGATCTGCGCGAACGTTCGCTGCGTGCGCTGATCGGGATCGGCTTTGACGGTTACGCCATCGGCGGATTGTCGGTGGGCGAACCCAAGGAACAGATGCGGCAGATGATCGAGCACGTATCGGCACAGCTTCCCGAAGAGCGTCCGCGCTACCTCATGGGCGTGGGGTCGCCCGAGGATCTTCTGTCGGCAATCGCGGCGGGCATCGACATGTTCGACTGCGTGTTGCCGACGAGAAACGCCCGCAATGGCTGGCTGTTCACTCGGCACGGAGATGTCAAAATCCGCAATGCCGTGCACCGCGACGACACGCGCGCCCTCGATGCGCAGTGCGATTGCGTGACCTGCCGCAATTTCTCCCGCGCCTACCTGCACCACTTGCAACGCACCAACGAAATTCTCGGGGCGCGATTGAACACGATCCACAATCTGCATTATTACCTGGACCTGATGCGGCGAGCCCGCGATGCCGTCGAGCAGCAGCGCTTCTCCGACTTTGCGCGCGCGGAGCTGGCGAGCCGCTCGGGCGCTCGCACACCGCTATAATTGCCCGTTTTCCCGTCCCGCCGCGAACAACGGATCGGGCTCGGTCGGCTGCGGCTTGACCGTCCGCACCCGTGCCGGCCAAACGAAAGATTGCGGGACCTGTACCGCGGAGGCGCGTTGCGCTCCGAGCCGATGGAGACTGCCTATGTTGTTCCTGTCCGACGCGTATGCGCAGGGTGCACCCGGCGCTGAGCCCAGCTGGATGCCACTGATTGTCATCACGCTCATGATGGTGGTGTTCTATTTTCTGCTGATCCGTCCCCAGGCAAAGCGGCAAAAGGAACAAAAGGCAATGATTGATGCGCTCTCCAAGGGCGATGAGGTCGTCACCAGCGGTGGTCTGGTGGGCCGAATTGCGGAGCTCTCCGAGCAGTACGTCACGCTGCAGGTTGCCAGCATCGGGGACAAACCCATATCGCTGTCGGTGCAGCGTAGCGCGATCCAGACGCTGCTACCCAAGGGAACCATGAAGTCGCTCTAGCCACCGATCCCGACCGCAAGGCCGCGCCGACGTTTGGTGTCGAGTGGCCGCACCGACAATGAATCGCTACCCGCTCTGGAAGTATCTGCTCATCGTCGCCGCGCTGGTTTTCGGCGTGCTGTACACGGTACCCAATTTTTACGGCGAGGCGCCCGCCGTGCAGATCGCATCGATCAAGGCCACGGTGCACGCCGACACGGGTTTGCTCAGCCGGGTCGAGCAGATCCTGCAGACAGCCGGCATCGCTCAAACCGGCATTTCGCTCGACACCATCGGCCAAAACCCCACCATCCGGGTGCGTTTTGCCGACGAAGACACGCAGGGACGCGCCCGCGGGCTGCTCGATCGCGAACTCAATCCCGACAGTGCCGATCCCGCGTACATCATCGCACCGAACCTGATCTCCAACACGCCTTCCTGGCTGCAGCGCATGCACGCGCTGCCGATGTACCTGGGCCTGGACCTGCGTGGCGGCGTGCACTTTTTGATGCAAGTCGATATCGACGCGGCCGTCACCAAGCGCCTGCAGACCATCGAGGCGGATCTGCGCACCCTGCTGCGCGACAAGGACGTGCGTCACGCCGGGATTCATCGGGACGGCGAGCGGCTGGAGATCCGCTTTCGAGATCGGGACAGCCGAAGCCAGGCGCAGCGAATCGTCCACGACGCAATGAGCGACCTGATGTTGCAGGAGGGTGGCACCGACGCCGATCCCCTGCTGACCGCGATGCTCACTCCCGCCGCGCTGCGGTCGGTACAGGACAATGCGCTAAAGCAAAACATCACGACGCTGAAAAACCGCATCAACGAACTAGGCGTGGCCGAACCCGTCATCCAGCAGCAGGGTTCCGACCGCGTCGTGGTCGAACTTCCGGGCGTTCAGGACACCGCCCGCGCCAAGAACATCATCGGGCGCACCGCCACGCTGGAGGCTCGGCTGGTTGACGTAAGTACCGACGGCCTGGCGGCGGTCAACGGGAGCGTGCCGCCGCCTTTCGGTTCGGAGCGCTTCACCATCGGTCGGGGCACCCCGGTCGTGCTGAAGAAAGACGTCATTTTCTCCGGCGAGCAGCTCCAGGGCGCGCAGGCGACTTTTGACGAGCGCCAGCAGCCCGCGGTGGCCGTCGAACTAAACGACGCCGCGGGCCGCATCATGCGCCAGGTGACGCGGGAGAACCTCAAAAAGCCCATGGCGGTGGTCCTGTTTGAGAGGGGACGGGGCGAGGTGCTTACGGTCGCGACGATTCAGTCGGAATTTGGCTCGCGCTTTCAGATCACCGGTCTGGGCAGCCCCCAGGCGGCCAACGACCTGGCCCTGTTGCTGCGCGCCGGAGCGCTCGCCGCGCCGATGCAAATCATCGAGGAACGGCTCATCGGACCGAGCCTGGGCGCCGCCAACATCGAATCGGGTTTCCGCTCCACCGAATTTGGCTTTGCCGCCATTTCGATCTTCATGATCCTGTACTACGTCGTTTTCGGCGCCGTCTCAGTGCTGGCACTGGCCATCAATCTGCTGCTGCTCGTTGCGCTGCTCTCGCTACTGCAGGCCACGCTGACCCTGCCCGGCATCGCCGCCATCGCCTTTACGCTCGGCATGGCCATCGATGCCAACGTGCTGATCAACGAACGCATCCGCGAGGAGCTGCGCAAGGGGACCGCGGCACAGCAAGCCATCTCGCAGGGCTACGAACGTGCGTTTGCAACGATCCTCGATTCCAACGTGACGACGTTGATCGCCGGCATTTTTCTTTTCATGCTGGGCTCGGGTCCCGTGCGCGGCTTTGCGGTCGTGCACGTCCTCGGGATACTGACGTCGATTTTCTCGGCGGTGTTCGTTTCGCGCGGCATCGTCAACCTGCTGTACGGTTCGCGCCGTCGTCTGCGTTCCGTGGCCATCGGCCAGATCTGGCGTCCGAGCCCTGCGGGCGGGGCGGCGGGTGGCTGATTTGAACTCGGGCTTTTGAACGGAGCAAGATCGCATGGAGTTTTTTCGCATTCACCGGACGATCCCGTTCATGCGATACGCGCTCGTCTTTAACGTGATCTCGCTCATTACGTTTCTGACCGCGGTGGGATTTCTCGCCTTTCGCGGCCTAAACCTCTCGATCGAATTTACGGGTGGCACGGTGATGGAAGTCGCCTTTCGCGCACCCGCGAACCTGGAGGCCATCCGCGCGGCCATCAGCGCAAAAGAAAAGGGCGAGTTTCAGGTGCAAAGCTTCGGGTCGGCGGAGGACGTGCTGATCCGCCTGCCCGCGCGCAGCGGGTTCACCTCCGGCCAACAGGCCGAGCAGGTGTTCTCGGCGCTTACCGCAGAGCCGTCGCCGGGAGAAGTCCCGGCGTGCGGCGCGCTGCACGAGCAATACGCGAAGTTCGTAGCGCTGCCCCAGGCCGAGCGAACGGCAGAGGCTTCCAACGCGCTGCAAAACGCCCAGCGTCCGCTGTCGGGTCAGTGCACCGAGTTGCGCCGGGTCGAGTTCGTAGGCCCGCAGGTGGGCACGGAACTCGCGCAAGACGGCGCGGTTGCGCTGCTCATGGTGGTACTGGGCATCGCCATTTACCTGGCCATCCGCTTTGAAAAGAAATTCTCCGCGGCGGCCATCATCGCCAACTTGCACGACGTGGTGCTGGTCATCGGGATGTTCGCCATCTTCCGCTGGGAATTCTCGTTGCCGGTGCTGGCGGCCGTGCTGGCGGTCCTGGGCTATTCGGTCAACGAATCCGTCATCATCTTCGACCGGGTGCGCGAGCATTTCCGCACCATGCGCAAAGCCAGCGTCGTCGAAGTGATCGATTCGGCCATTACCGCCACGATCTCGCGGACCATCATTACCCACGGCGCCACCCTGACGATGACCGTCACTATGCTGCTGTTCGGCGGGCCGGCCCTGCACAATTTTGCTCTCGCGCTCACGCTGGGCATCATGTTCGGCGTGTATTCCTCGGTTTTCGTTGCGGCGGCCATTGCCAAGTACCTGGGAGTCAAGCGTGCCGATCTGGTGCGACCCGTTAAGGACGAGCGTGCGGTAATGCAGTAGCCGCAGTCAACATCGCACGGCGCCAACGCGGCGGACCTGGCTGGCAGGCAATACCCAAAGGGTGCGGCGCGCCTCGATCGTGCGCCTTTGGCACCGTGCCACGCGCAACCCGAAGGTCTTTGCGGCCGGTTGCGCCTACCTTTTTCTTCGGTAATCGTCGTGGCAGTTCTTGCAGGCTTTGCCCGCGTCGGCGAAGGCCGCGCGAATTGCCGCCACGTCGCCACTGCGTGCCGCGTCGTTTAATTTGCCAACGCGATCTTGCATCTCGCCAGCAAGCTTCTTAAAGCGCTCGGTCTCGGTCCAAATCTCGGGCTTGGCGGCCGTATCGCCAACGTCGTCGGTGCCCTCGATAAACGCTTCGAAAGGGACGGTCTTGAGCACATCAAGGAGCGCCGCGCCGCCGCGCACAATGTCCAGGTTCGGTTTGCTGTAGTCGAGCTGGGCGTTAATGCGCTGCATCTGGTTGCCCATGAGAAACATCGCCGATTGCCGATATCGGACGGCCGTCTCGGGCTTGGCGAACTGGGCCCCGGCGCGATCGACGCACAGCAGCCCCGCAAGGGCCAGTGCCAAATACCGCCGCCTCACTTGCGTCCCGCCTGCGCCTTTGCGGTTAGCAGCGCCGTGCCAGTTCGGGTGCCTTGCCGAGGTACGTCGCCGGAGTCAGATTGAGCAGCGCCTGGCGCGCCGTATCCGGGATCGGCAAACCGCGGACAAATTCTTGCAACCGCTCCTTGTCGATGCGCTGGCCGCGCGTAAGAGCCTTGAGTTTTTCGTAGGGCTCGGGGACACCGTAGCGGCGCATCACCGTCTGGATGGCCTCGGCCAAAACCTCCCAGGAAGCGTCCAGATCGGCGGTCAGTGCGGCCGGATCGGTCTCAATCTTCTCCAGTCCGCGCAAGCAGGCTTCGTAGGAGACCCGACAGTGCCCGAAGGCCACGCCCAGATTGCGCAAGACCGTCGAATCGCTCAAATCCCGCTGCCAGCGCGATATCGGGAGTTTTTCGGAAAAGTGCCGCAGTAGCGCATTGGCTATGCCCAGATTGCCCTCGGAGTTTTCAAAGTCGATCGGATTGACCTTGTGCGGCATGGTCGAGGATCCAACCTCTTGCTCCCGCAGTCGCTGGCGAAAATAACCGAGCGCGATGTAACCCCATAAATCCCGATCCAGATCCAGCACGACCGTATTGGCACGGCCGATGGCGTCGAAGAGTTCGGCCATCCAGTCGTGCGGCTCGATCTGCACCGTGTAGGCGTTGAACTGCAGCCCGAGGCCCTCGACAACGCTCCGCGAAAACGCTTCCCAGTCGATTTGCGGCGCCGCCACAAGGTGGGCGTTGAAACTGCCCACCGCGCCGTTCATTTTGGCGCGGATCGGCACCTTGGCGATGGCTTCGAGCGCCTTGGCGAGACGTTGCGCGAAGTTCGCAAATTCCTTGCCCACGGTTGTTGGCGTGGCCGGCTGACCGTGCGTGCGCGAGAGCATCGCCGTGGCCGCATGCTCGTGCGCCAAAACGCGCAATCGCGCGTGCACCGCACGCAAGTTGGCAAGCAGCAACTCGCGCCCTTCGCGCACCATCAGCGCGTAGGCAACGTTGTTGATGTCTTCTGATGTGCAGGCGAAATGAATGAATTCGCCGGCCCATTGCAGCGCGGGCACTCGCTCACCCCGCTGCCGGATCCAGTATTCGACCGCCTTGACGTCGTGATTGGTGCGCGCCTCGATTTCCTTAATCTGCTCGCAGTCGGCAACCGAAAATTCCGCCGCAAGCGCGCGCAAGCTGCCCGCCGCTTGCGAGTCAAACGCAGCCAGTTCCGGCATCCCCAAGTGGGTCAGCGCGATGAGCCATTCGACCTCGACCCGCACGCGCGCGCGCATGAAGGCGTATTCGGAGAAAACCGCACGCAGATCGCCCGTTGCCCGGGCGTAGCGCCCATCGAGCGGCGAGATGGCCGTCAGAGGCGACAGCGCCGGCACGGGAAAGCGTTCGGTACTCACAAATCGTGGCAAAAGGGACCGACGGGAAGGCTCGGCGGGGCCAAGCCCGCCACGCCCTTGCGCGGCAACATTGCCGCGCCTAGACCGTTGCAGTTTAGCATCGGCTCACGTGCGCCCCACGGGCGCGCGCCTGCGCCACGATATACTGCGTCAGACCGCCGCAAGGCTCTCCCTCGGAGCGGCCGCAGGAGCCTACGAGGAAGTTTGCGGTCGCCAACACGGCTCAAGCGGCTACGCCCGGCGATCGGATCTTTGCCAAAAGCAAGAACCCATGCTACGAAATTTGCGTCTGATTGCATCGCCAACCAGCCCGTTCGCGCGCAAGGTGCGCATTGTCATGGCCGAAAAGCGCATCGAATGCGAAGTCGACATGACGGACGTCTGGTCGCCCGACACCTACATTTCCCAGTTCAATCCGCTGGGCAAGGTCCCCTGCCTGATCCTGGACGATGGCGGCGCGGTGTTTGACTCGCGGGTCATCGTCGAATACCTGGACACGCTCACGCCGGTTGGGCACCTGATTCCTCCGAGCGGGCGCCAGCGGGTGGAGGTACGCACCTGGGAGGCGCTCGCCGATGGCATTGTCGACGCCCTCGCCCTGGTACGCCTGGAACACACGCAACGACCCGAACAGATCCGCTCGCAGGCCTGGATCGACCGCCAACTTGGCAAGGTGGAGGCTGGCCTGAAAGCCGCTTCGACGGCACTGGCCGAAAAAACCTGGTGCCACGAGGAGCGTTTCACCCTGGCCGACATCGCCCTGGGCGTGGCGCTGGGGTACCTGGACTATCGTTTTCCCGAAATCGCCTGGCGCGCCAAGTATCCGAAGTTGGGCCGGTACTACGAAAAGCTGGCCACGCGGCAAAGCTTTCTTGATACGGCTCCACCGGCCGCCTAATGCGCGCCGGCCGGACGCCCAGATCGGCGCCGGTCCGTAGCAGGCAAAAGACGCTTACCGCGCGGAAGGCGCCGCGGCCGTCCAGACCCCGCTTGCCCCCCCGCGCTTTTCCAGAAGCCGCACGTCGCCAATAACCATGCCCCGGTCGATGGCCTTGCACATGTCGTAAATTGTCAGCAGGCCGATCTGTACCGCGGTCAAGGCCTCCATCTCCACGCCTGTCGGGGCGTGCGTTTGCACTTGTGCGGTGCAAACTACCCGGTCGTGCTCGGATTCGATCGCAAAATCGACGCGGACGCTGCTGATCGGCAGAGGATGACAGAGCGGGATGAGTTCCGCGGTGCGCTTGGCCGCCTGTATGGCCGCCACTCGTGCCACCGCCAAGACGTCGCCCTTGGCCGAGGTGCCGCCCGCAATAACGGCAAGGGTCGCCGGGGCCATGGCAATGTGGCCGCTGGCGCGCGCCAGGCGGTCCGTCGCCGGCTTGGCGCCCACATCGACCATTTGGGCCTGGCCGGAGTCGTTCAAGTGTGTAAGCCTGCGCGCGGACCTTGCCATCGGAGCCTTCGGTCGATTTTCCTCTGCGCGGCGCTCCCCAATGGCGGGAGGGCCGCCAAGCCGATCCCTCGTTCGGAACCAATTTGCCAGGCGGATATCATACAAAGCATCGCCGAAAACCGGCTCCTTTCTGGGCCCCGTTGTGCCGTTGGCCAAGCGCATCACCCGCTGTCTGGTCTACGCCCTTTGCGCGCTGCTGATCGTTGAACCTGCGTTGATGGCGCAGGAGTTGCCGACGCTGGGGGAGGCCGGTGCCGAAGAGCTCTCGCCGCTGGAAGAGCGTCATTACGGCGAAGAGATCATGCAGCAATACATCCGCCGCAGTCCGGAGTACCTCGACGACCCCGAGACCACCGACTACATCAACCGCCTGGGCTACCAGCTCGTTGCCGCCAGCGCCGCGCAGCACATCAATTTCGAATTTTTTGTCCTGCGGGATCCGACGATCAATGCCTTTGCGTTACCCGGCGGATTCATCGGCGTGCACACCGGTCTGATTCTGACCGCGCAGAGCGAATCGGAGCTGGCCTCCGTACTGGGTCACGAAATCGGACACGTGCAGCAGCGCCACCTGGCCCGGTCTTTGGCGCGCGAGCGTGACACGGCCATGATCGCACTCGCATCGGTCCTTGTCGCCCTGCTTGCCGCGCGCAGCAACCAGGGCAGCGAAGCCGCCCTGGCCGTGGGTCAGGGCGCGGCGCTGGCCCGCAAGCTGAGCTTTTCGCGCAACGACGAGCGCGAGGCCGACCGGGTGGGGTTTCAGATACTGGTCGACGCCGGCTTTGATCCGCAGGCCATGGCCGATTTTTTTGCGCGCATGCAGCAGGGCACGCGCGCCTACGCGAGCGTCGCACCGGCCTACCTGCAGACCCACCCGATGACGGAGGAGCGAATCGCCGATATGCAGGCGCGCATCCGTACCGCGCACACCCATCAGCACGCCGACAGCCTGGATTTTCAGCTCGTGCGCGCGCGCCTGCATGTTTTGCAGGACGAATCCACTCAGGGCCTGCGCGACAGTGCGTCGAGCTTTGCCGACCAGATCGCGCGCCTCGCGTCGGTTTCCGACACCGCGGCGTACTACGGTTTGGCGCTGGCCGATCTCAAACTCAAACGACCGGGGCCGGGGCTCGAGGCCGCCTTGGCGGCTCGTCGCTCGACCAACACACCGTCGGCCATCCTCGACAACATCGTCCTGCTGGCGCGCTATGAAGCGGCGCAGAACGATGCCGAGCGCGACGCCGCGCTGCGCCTTTCGCAGGAGGCCGCCGCCCGCTTTCCGTTGTCGCGACCCGTCGCGATGCAGTACACGGATCTTTTGCAGCGATCCAACCGCCACGCGCAAGCGATCACCTATCTGCGCGAGCAGCTTGCGTTGTCCCACAACGATCCGGATTTTTACAACTTCCTGGCCACGAGCTATGCGGCGCTAAACCACAAGACCCTGCAGCACCAGGCCACCGCCGAGATGTATCTGCTGCTGGGTTCGGCGCCGGCCGCGGTCGAACAGTTGCAGATTGCGCGCAAAGTTGCCGATGCGGATTTTTATACGATGACGGAAGTCGACGCGCGACTGCGTCAGCTCACCGCACTGGTGCGAGAGGAGCGCGAGGCCGCCAAGACGGCCGGACACAACGGTCCTTAAGTTCCGGAGCGTGCGCGCCGGCTCCGGCTCCGGCTCCGGCAAAAAAACCAAACGACAACGCGGTGGGACTCAGATGCGCTCGAGTGCGCGTAACACCTCGGTCGGCGCGCTCGCCAGCAACTCTTGGGGACGCCTTCCGTGCAGATAAAAATTGGGCGATGCAAACCAGTGCCCGATTTTGAGCGGATCCGAAGAACCTAAGGCCAGCAACGCGCGCTCGATGGCCGGGTACGGGCGGCCGCGGCTGTCGAACTGATAGCGCGGGTACAGGTCGTGAATGGCGAACACGCGACCTTCCCGCAACCAGCGCCGCACCGAATTGACCGCCGATTCCACGGCGAGCGGCGAAAAAGACGCGGGAATCGGCACACCGCAGTCGAGAAACTCGCCGCTCAGCAGCAAAAACGCGACGTCCTCGGCCGTCATCCACGCATTGATCGTTCTGGGCGCTTCTCGTTGCGCATCTTGCGGGTTGCGGCCAAACGCGACGGAACCCCAAACACGGCTCCCGAAACCGCCCAAAACTAGCGCCTGCGCCATCTTGCAGCCCCTACCCGCGAACCATGCTTTGCGTGGTGCGGATTGTTGCGAATCCGGTCAACTCGTCCCATCGTCCGTTTAGCCGAAAACGGGACGCATTCGTGCACGGCCCGCCGCACGCCGCTAATACAGCGCTTCTCCCATACGAGCCCGGTACCATTCGTGGAAATGCTGCATCCCGTCTTCCATCGGGCTTTGATAGGGACCAAAGGCGTCGTCCCCACGGCGCCGCAAGGCGAGGCGCCCCGCGTCCATACGCTCGCCGATTTCGTCGTCCTCGCGGCAGGTTTCCATGTACGCGGCCTGCTGTGCGTGCACGAATTCGCGCTCAAAAGCCGTGATTTCCTCCGGGTAGTAAAACTCCACCACGTTGAGCGTCTTTTGCGGCGCAAGCGGGTACAGGGTCGATATGACCAGCGTATGCGGGTACCACTCAACCATGACGTTCGGATAGTAGGTCAACCAGATGGCGCCAAATGGCAAAGATGCGCCGTTTTGGTACTGCAAAAGCACCCGTTGCCAGCGCTCGTACACCGGGCTGCCCGCCGAGCCCAAGCGCGCTGATACGCCGACGGTCTGCACGGAATAGGAGGGTCGCAGTTCCCATGCAAGGTCCTCGCAGGTGACAAATTGCCCCAGGCCGGGGTGAAAGGGAACGACGTGGTAGTCCTCCAGGTACACCTCGATGAACGTTTTCCAGTTGTAGCTGCATTCGTGCAACTCGGCCCGATCGAAGGCAAAGCCCGAAAAGTCCAGTTCCGGCGCGCACGTCATGTCCGCGAGGTCCGCGGCGACATCGCGATTGCCGTGTTCAAAAAGCAGTCCGTTCCATTCCTGGACGCGGTAATTCGTCAGGTCCAAGCACGGATCGGCGGAAAAGTGCGGCGCTCCGAGCAGCTTGCCGCTGGGGCTGTACGTCCAGCGATGGATCGGACAGACAATGCTGCCAGCGGCCGCGTTCGAGTTTCCCAACAGCGAACCGCGGCCCCGGCAAATCAGAGCCTGGCGGTGGCGGCAGACGTTGGAGACCAGCTCGATTCCTTTTGGCGAATTGACCAGGATTCGCCCCTCGGCCTCCTGGGGCAGAGCGTAGAAATCGCCAAGCTCGGGAACCATCAGACGATGGCCCAGGTAGCGCGGGCTTTGGCCGAAGAGGACTTTTTGCTCGCGGGCAAACAGGGCCTCGTCGAAATAGCGCGAGACGCCAAGCGGGCTAATGGTGGGTTGAGGACGCGTGCTCAGATCGGTCATGTCGCCCCCGCGATTAGATCAGTTTGCGCGAAGCATACCCGTACTGCACCGCGCTTCGTGGAACACCTCCCGGACTGGCTGCCATAAATTAGGTCCCTTTCTGGAAGAATTGGAAGATGCGCTCCCGAAAAAACCAGCGGTCCGCGCTCTGACCGTCAGCGAAAAATCCCACGTGACCACCCTCGGCGGGCAACTCTTGCCGGACATCCGCGGAGACCTGCCATGCGCCGGGCAGGCTGGCTGGCGGCACGATCGGGTCATTGTGCGCATTTAGCGCAAGAGTCGGAACCGCGATTGTCGCCAGCAACGGCTTAGCCGAGGCTCGCCGCCAGTAATCCAGTGCGCCTGCAAATCCGTGAACGGGCGCCGTAAAGGCATCGTCGAACTCGAAAAACGTGCGCGCGGCTGCGATTTTGCGCGCATCCACTAGGCCGGGGAAGCGCCGCTCCTTGGCAATGGCCTTACTGCGAAGTGTTCGCAAGAAGGCGCGAGAATAGACGCAGTTCGACCTTCGGTCGAGCGCGCGGCCGCCGGCTTCCAGATCAAAGGGCGCGCTCACGGTTGCGCAGGCGCTGACGAATTCGCGAGCCCTTGGGCCGCGCTCGCCGGCCCACTTGGCCAAGGCGTTGCCGCCGAGCGAAACGCCGACCGCAAAGCGCCGCGCTTGCGGCCAGCGCCGCGCCACGCGAGCGAGGATCCAGTGAATTTCCTCGCTGTCTCCCGAGTGGTAGGCACGCAGCAGGCGGTTGTCCTCGCCGCTACAGCCGCGAAAATGCGCGACCATTCCGCGCCAGGCGAGTCGACGGCAGCCATGCATCAACACGCGCGCGTAGTGCGATCGCGAATCGCCCTCCAGGCCGTGAAAAAGCACGAGTGTGGGCGCCTCGCTCGTGCCCGGTTCCGGTGCGGCAAAATCCACATCGATGAAGTCGCCATCGGGCGTCTGCCAGCGCTCGCGCTTGTACTCGACGTGCGGTGCCGGGAGCACGCGCGCCGGTACGATCGTCTGCAGATGCCCTCCCGGGAGCCACCAAGGCGCTCGATAGGCGGTCATCGCGTTTGACGCGCCGGTGCGGTCAAGGCATCACGCCCGGCGTCTTGCTCGAAGGCGCTTGCGCGGCCGGTCAATGCACCGTCCCCGAAGGGACCTCGACTTCGACCGCCTGACCTTGCGGCGCAGGGGCACCAACGTGCATCACCATCTTCCAGCCGGCCGGTGTCTTCACAAACGCGTTGCTTGCGATGACGTGGACCAGTTGGCGGACCGAGCCCTGCACCAGCACGATTTCCTCAACCAAATTGGTCACGGCCAGCGTCGGGGACTCGAAGCTTTGCCGCGCGAGCGTGCGTATGGGCAGCGGGCCCAATTCGAGTATCGACGCCCAGGAGGATCGCACCGCGCTATAGCCAACCAGGCGCGCGGCGCCGGGATGCGTGCAGCACACCTCATCGTCCTGCAACCAAAGTTCCGCCATCGCTTCGGCGTCGGCGTTTTCTAGCGCCTCGTAAAACGCCTGCTCGCACTCCTCGGCGGAGGCAAACAGCATGGGTTTGGCAATTCGTGGCATCGGAGCCCGGGCGCACTCAGGCAGGGTGGGCTGGCCAAGGCCGATTTAGTGCCCAGCTGGCGTCCGGCCTGTGGCGAGCCGATACCGCGTCCCGCAGTACGGGCACATGGTGGTAGTGCCCTCTTGCAGCTCGAGAAAGACGCGCGGATGGTGGTTCCAGACCGGCATCGAAGGGTTGGGACAATACGCGGGCAGCTCATCGGCCCGCAGTTCAACCACGGGAAGTTCGGGACGGTTCATACCTTGGTGAGCCAATGGCGGTACGCTTCCGCGCGGCCGCTGACAACCTCGAAGAATCGGTTCTGGATGCGTTCGGTGACGGGCCCGCGGTAGCCGGGGCCGATCACGCGGCCGTCGAGTTCGCGAATCGGCGTGACCTCTGCCGCCGTACCGGTGAAAAACGCCTCGTCGGCCAGATACACGTCGTCGCGGGTCAGCGGCTGCGAACGAACCGAAATTCCCATATCGCCGGCCAGTTCGATCACGCTGGCACGGGTGATTCCGGTCAGACCCGAAACCAGCTGCGGTTCGACCAACTCGCCGTTTCGCACGAGAAACAGGTTCTCGCCGGCTCCCTCGGCCACAAATCCCGCGGTATCGAGCAGCAGCGCCTCATCGTAGCCGTCGCGCGTGGCTTCCATGTTGGCCAAAATCGAATTGACGTAGTGGCCCGCGGTCTTGGAGCGAACCATGGAAACGTTGATGTGATGGCGTGCGAACGAGGAGGTCTTTACGCGGATTCCTTTTTTGAGCCCGTCCTCGCCCAAGTAAGCACCCCAGGGCCAGGCGGCGATCGCCACGTGTACGGCCGCCCCCTTGGGACTGACGCCCATTTTCTCGGAACCGTAAAACGCGATCGGACGGATGTAGCAAGTCTCGAGCCGGTTCTGGCGGACGACCTCGCGGTGCGCTTCGGCAAGTTCATCGCGCGAGTACGCAATCTCCATCAAAAAGATGCGCGCGGAGTTAAACAATCGCTCGATGTGCTCGTGCAGCCGGAAAATCGCCGTTCCCTGCGGCGTCTTGTACGCGCGCAGGCCCTCGAACACGGCCAGTCCGTAGTGCAGCGAGTGCGTCAGCACATGCGTGTTGGCCTCGCGCCACGGAACCAACTTGCCGTCGTACCAGATCCAACCATCGCGGTCGGCCATGCTCATTACCCGCTCCCCGATACTCCCTCACGCCAAAGGGCGATTCTATCGCGTACGCAATCAACCGCCGCTTGGGAAGTTTTGTGCCGATCGGTGCGAGCCGCCCAGGCCGCGCGGTGCCGAAGCCGATGGGGCCGCCGGCAGCGGCTGGTCCGTGCCAAAGACGCGGCGCCACAGCCCCAGTACGGCCTCGATTTGTTCGTGCACGAGCGTGCGGTCCACCCGCGCCCGCTCCGCGCCGTTTAGGCGCAGCGTGTGCTGCATCCGGCGATACCGACGATAGGCATGCGCGCAGGCCTGCGCCGTGTCGGGCTCGATCAGAGCCAATTGCGCCGCAATCGTCAGCAATCCGATATTTCCGCGGTTAGCGACTAATGCCGCGTACTGATGCGCGTGCGCCAACACCAGGTATTGCACGATAAACTCGATGTCGACCATGCCGCCGCGATCGTGCTTGAGGTCAAACTCGCCGCTGCGGTTTTCGTGACCCTCGAGCATGCGCCGGCGCATGTCGACCACTTCCGCGGCCAAATTCGCGGGTTCCCGGACCTGACGCAATACGCGCTCGCGCAGCTGTTCGATGCGCTGCGCGAGCGCCGCGTCGCCGGCGCAAACCCGGGCCCGGGTCAGGGCCTGGTGCTCCCAAACCCAGGCGCCGTGCCCGTCGGTGTTGCACTGGTAGCGCTCGAAGGCCTCGATGGGTATTACCAATAAGCCCGCGTTGCCGTCGGGCCGCAATCGCAAATCGATTTCGAAGAGTTTGCCGCTGGAGGTCGCGGTCGTAAGCCACGCAATCAAACGGCGCACGAGTTGGCCGTAAAGCTGCGCGTCGCGCTCGGCGGCATCCTTGCCCGCACCGGGCTCGTAGACGAACGTCAGATCCAGATCCGAGGCATATCCGAGCTCGCGTCCGCCGAGCTTGCCATACGCAATGATCGCCAGACGCGGGGGCGGCGCCTGCGCGCCGTTGCCCGGCGCACCGGCGCTCATGCTGCGCCAGGCTGCGCCTAGCGCAAGTCGGAGCACGGCATCGGCCAGAGCCGACAGATGATCGGCCAGGCGCTCCAGGCGCAGGTTGCCGGCCAGGTCGGCCAGCAGGAGTCGAAACACCTGCGCATGGTGTGCGTCCCGCAAGATATTCATCTGCCGCTCGACGTCGCCGGCGGCCGCATGCAGCTGCCGGTCAATCTGCGTTGCCCAAGGCACCCAAAACGCGTCCATGGCGCCGGGTGGCACGTCGGTGGCATCGACCGGTAGCCCGCCGGAAAAATCCGGCGCGCGCGGATCGATCAGCTCGTCGAGCACGATGGGATGGGTCAACAGGTATTCGGTCGCCCACCCGCCGGTGGCCAGTACCCGCAGCACGCGCTCGTGGGCAACAGGAAACTCCTCGAGCAACGAAAAATACGTGCTGCGCCGGCCGATCACTTCCACGAGCCGGATCCAACGCAACAAAATCTCGTCGGGCCCGGCTCCGCCTTGGGGTTGGGTTTCGCGAGCAATACCACCGATCCGTGGAAGGGCCCGCAGCGCAAGGCGCTCGATCGTGCCGCGGGCACCGGCGGACATGGCCGCGAGCCGTGGTGATGCGAAGAACCGCTGCAGCCGCTCGGCGCTCGCGGCCGCATCCGCAAAGCCGAACTGCGCAAGGCGAGCGGCGGAGGGAGCCGGCACCTCGGACGTTTCGACTCGAAGCGGCAATCGGGTATCGCGCGGAAACATGTTGTCAAAAGATCGCGCAACGTCCTGGCTCACGCGCTCGTAGCGCTGCAGCACCTGTTGGCCATCGTCCAAGTGCAGGAGCTTCGCCACCGCATCGCGGCCTTCGGCGTCGGCCGGAATGCGGTGCGTCTGGGCATCGTCGCGGTATTGCACTGCGTGTTCCAGCCGGCGCAAAAAGCGATAGTCCTGGATCAAGCGCTCGGCGTGGGCCGCATCCAGCAGTCCGATCTGCCCGAGCGTTTGCAGTGTTGCCTGCGTGGAGCGCGCGCGCAGGCGATGGTCACGCCCGCCGCGCATGATGCAAAAAGACTGGGCCAGAAATTCAATTTCCCGGATTCCGCCGCGACCGAGCTTGACATCCCGGATGTGCTCGTGTCGCCCCCGCGATCGGCGGCGCGCCTCCGCACCGATGCGATGGTGCAGTTCGCGAATGGCACCGATGGCTCCGAAGTCAAAGTACTTTCGATAGACAAACGGCTGCACCACCGATTCGAGCGTTGCGACCACCCGCGCAAAGTCCTGCGCAGGCGCGAGCACGGGTTGCGAAACCACGCGCGCTTTGGCCCAGGCAAAACGCTCCCATTCGCGGCCCTCGCGCACGAGGTACTCCTCGAGCATCGCGATCGAAACGGCCAGCGGCCCGGAATCGCCGTGCGGCCGCAACCGCAGATCGACTCGAAAGATAAATCCATCGGCTTCGTGTTGGCTCAGCGCCGCAACCAAGCGGCGACCCAGGCGGTCAAAAAATTCCTGACCGCTCACGCCGGCGCCGTGGGCTCGTTCGCTCGGCAGTGCGCCGGGGGCTGGTGCGTCGCCCGGCGGCCGGCAAGTGTGCACATCGCCGTACACGAAAATCAGATCCAGGTCCGAGGAAACGTTGAGCTCGGCAGCGCCGCCTTTGCCCATGGCCAAAACGAGCAGATCCTGCGGCGTGCCCGCCGCGTCAACCGGCGTGCCGTGAACGGCCGCCAGTTGCGGCGCGATCACCGCCAAAAGCGTGCACACCGCCAACTCGGCAAGCGCGGTCATTGCGCCGGTGACTTCCTCGAGCGGTGCCAAACGCGCTGCATCGCGCACCATCAGCGCACAAAGCAGCTGCCGGCGCGTGCGGCGCAGCGCGGCGGCCACTTCGGCCTCGGGCATGGCGCCGCGATGAGCCGATGGGCTGACGTTCGAGGCCGAGGCCGCACCTCGGCGAACTTGCGCGAGGTTCCGCTCGTATTGTTCGGCGATCTGTGGCGCGCTCCAGGGCTTTTGCGCCATGCCCACAAGCCAGCGCAGGCCAGCGGTCGCCGATGGCTCCTCCTCAGCTGCCGGCGGCGCAAATCCCTCGGCCAGCAGGGCGCGCCGCAAATAGGTGCTCGCGCTATAGGCTCGCGTGCAGGCGCTCTCCAGGTCGGGAGCCGCGCCGTCCGCGACCACGTCACGTACCATGCGCTTGCCCGTGCCGGCCTTGGGCCAATGCAACGTTGCTTTCCAAATTCGCTGCGATCGCGCCGCGCACGGCCGGACCCCATGCGCGGGGCTGTGTTAGCGTCGCGATCGAGCCGCCCGTGCACGCTCGGGGCCCGATGGCACCGGGACGCGCATTGGGCGGGGACGCACACCCGCCTCGCGGCACAATTTGGCGCGAGCGGCTTATGGTAGTACCGAGTAAAAAGCGCAGCACCCCAACTCCCGAGCCATGGCTTCGCCGACTTCCCCAAGCGCGCCCGATCCGCAAAACCGCCCTGCACCGACGGACGACGTCGTGTACGCGGCCGAGGAACTTGTCGAGCGCGCCGTAACGGCCGCGGAACGGACCCTCGCGCAGCGCCTGGGACAGCGCGGACTTCGCGCGGTGCTCTGGACACTGCGGCTGGTGTGGATGCTAACCGTTCTGGCGTATTTTGCGTTCGGTTTGACCGTGCTGCTGACGCGCTACTACCTGCTGCCGCACATCGACGACTGGCGCACGAACATCGAGTCGGCAACGAGCGCGGCCTTGCACACGCACGTGGGCCTGGGCCCGATTCAGGCCGACTGGCAGGGCCTGCGGCCGCGCCTGTTGCTCTCGGACGTGCTGCTTACCGATGCCAGCGGTGCCACGGTCCTTGCCCTGCAACGGGTCGAAGTCGTCGTTGCCTGGTCCAGCCTGATCACGCTGCAACCGCGGACGCATTCGCTGACCATCGTCGCGCCGCAGGTTGAAGTGCGGCGTCTGCGCGACCATCGCTTTGCCATTGCGGGGATTCTCATCGATCCGCAAGCCGCGCAAACGGACACGGCATTTCTCGACTGGGTACTGGACCAGCACGAAATTCACGTACGCGAGGCTCGGGTGCATTTTGTCGACGAACTGAGTCCCGCGACGCTTGGCGTTGCGCCGGTCGAGCCGCCCGCAAGCGCTCCGGCGCCGGCAATGAGCCAGAGCGCGCCGGCGCAGGGTGCGCAGTTCGATTTCACGGACGTCGATTTGCATTTGCACCGTGGCCTAACGGGCCACCGCTTCGCTCTGCAACTGCGGCCTCCGCCGCAGTTTGCCGGTCCGGTGGACCTGCGTGGCGCCTTTGCCCATCCGTGGAACGAGCCGACGGCCCGCATGGCGTCGTGGAGCGGACGCATCTTCCTGCAGTTCGATTATGTCGATCTGGCGCGCATTGACGCGCTGACGCATCTTGTGCCCGCGCCCGCGCGCATCGAGCGCGCATCGGGGGCGCTGCGTGCTTGGATCGATTTTTCGGAGCTCCAGCTCCGGCGCCTTCGCGCCGACGTCGCGCTGACCGACGTGGCCGCGCAACTGCGTCCGGATCTGCAGCCCCTGCGCCTGGACAATGTGCAGGGAAGAATTACGCAGACCCTGCGTAGCGACGAATCGGGCGACACGCAAGAGATTGCACTGACCGGGTTGCAGCTCGATGGGCCCGAAGGCCTGCGGCTTCCGTCGACGGATTTGTTGTTCCGCAACACCCGCCTGCGCCACACGGACGAAAACGCCGCAACGGAGCACTCGCGCTTTGAGGCCAGCCGCATCGTGCTCAGCAACTGGAGTCGACTGGCGGCGCAGGTCCCGCTGCCCGTGGAATGGCTGGCAACCATCGAGCGGACCGCGGCGCGCGGCACGCTCGAAGATCTGCGCGCCACTTGGGATGGGCCGCAGACTCCGCCGCGCGTGTTCTCCCTGCACGCGCGCTTTTCGGAGCTGGGCTTTTCGGTGGATTTGCCCCCCGCATCGCCGCCGGCCGAGCAACCTGCGGCCGGCGCGCCCGCGCCGGACGGCGGCGATCGGGCCCCGGAGGAGCGCCGCTACGAATTTGCCAATCTTGCCGGCTCGATCGACCTGGATCAGGACTCCGGTTCGCTGGGCATCGATGCCAAGAAAGCGCAGGTGCGGCTCGCCTTTCTCTACGACGATTCGCCCGTTGCCCTCGATGCGCTGGCAACGCGCGTGCGCTGGAGCCACGCTGCGGACGGTAGCTTAAAGGTCGACGTCGAGTCGTTTTCCGCCGTCAACGAGGACGTCGATCTTGCGGTCTCGGGCGCATTTCGCACGGCCGGCGCGGCACCGGCACGCCTGGACGTCAACGGTCGATTCTCTCGCGCCAAGGTCGGCGCCGTGAGCCGCTACCTGCCGACCGTGGTTCCTGCCTCCGCTCGCTCCTGGCTGCACGGCGCCCTGGTGGACGGCCGTGTCACCGGGGGAAACTTTTACCTGCACGGAGATCCCAAGCACTTTCCCTTCACCGATCCCAAGCAGGGCGACTTTCACGTGGCGGTGCGAGTCTTGGACGGCAAGCTGGACATAGTTCCCGCCCCGCCCACGACCGAAGGCACACACTCCGTTAAGTGGCCCCTGCTCACGGGCATCGACGCCGACGTCGTGTTCGACCGCGATCGACTCACGATAAACGGGCACCACGCCAAGGCCGACGGCTACGATCTTTCGGCCATCACCGCCCAAATCCCACAACTGGATGCGCCGGACGAACGCCTCCTAATTGACGGGCAGGGTTCGGGTTCGCTCGGCGAGGCGTTGCACTATGTGGGCGATAGTCCGGTCAACGCCTGGACCGGCGGCTGGCTGGCCAGCACGCAGGGCAGCGGTGCCGCGCGACTGCAACTAAAGCTCGATATCCCGCTGGCCCGCCCTCACGAGACGACGGTCGCCGGACGCGTGCACTTTCAGGGCAATACCCTGATCCTTCGTGCGGACCTCGCTCCGTTTTTTGCGACAAGCGGCGAGTTGCGCTTCACACAGCGCGGTGTGCAGTTTTCGGGAATCACGGCCGGCTTTTTGGGTGGCGAGATCCTGCTCAATGGCGATACCCTGGCCGATGGCACCGTTTTGATTCAGGGAAAAGGCAACGCCACTCCGGCAGGCATAAAACAGCGACAGGTAACGGCGACGGCGATGCGACATTTGCTCGACCACATGCGCGGCATCTTGCAGTACGAGGGCAAAGTGACCGTGCGCGACGGCGATTTTGGCTGGGAGGTCGATTCGGACTTGGTCGGTCTGGCGTCCGACCTGCCCGAGCCGTTTCGAAAATCGGCCAGCGAGCCGCGCCACCTGCACCTGGAGCGCGTACCGCTGGCCGATGCTGCACCGTTGCGCGATACGCTGCGAGCGAGTCTGGACAGCGCGTTGACCATCGAAGTGCACCGTGTGCGGGGCGCCAACGATCTGCTGCAAGTCGAGCGCGGCCTCATTGCCATCGGCGCGAGCGCCAATGTGCCCGACAGCGGGCTGCTGCTCTTTGTGGATCAACCCAATTTGGACGTCGACCGCTGGCAGCGACTGCTGAGCGCCGGTGCCCGTGCGGCTCCCACGATGCCCGAGCAAGAGGTCGCCGCCAGCGCCGGCGCGGGACAACCTCCGGCGCAGGAGGCCCCGGGAGCCTATGGCCTCGAGGACATTGATCGGGTTGCCGTGCACGCCGGCACGCTGACGCTGGACGCCAAAACGATCACCAACGTTACGCTTAGCGCCAAGCGCGAGCCCGATCAGATTTGGCTTGTTGACATCGACTCGGACCAGGCCACGGGTTCCCTTCGCTGGGTCGGTGCCCGCGCGGGCTCACCCGGACGACTGACGGCGCGGCTAGCAAAGTTGGCCATCCCCGAGCGCGATCAAAAGCAGGTCACGCGACTGCTGGAAACGCCGCCGACCGAATTTCCGGCGTTGGATATCGTCGCCGACGACTTCGAGTTGGGACCCAACAAGTTTGGTCAACTGCAAGTACAGGCGCAGAACGTCGGCGCCGCGGGTGCGGACACTTGGCACCTGGAAAATCTCAAGATCAGTAATCCGGACGGCACGCTGGTTGCCCATGGGGACTGGGAGCGGGAGGCCAATTTGCCGGGGCGCAGGATGTCGCTGCACGTTGACCTCGTCTACGACAATGCCGGCGGATTGCTGGATCGCTTCGGGTTGCCCGGAACGATCCGAAACGGCAAGGGCAAGCTCAACGCCGACCTTGCCTGGCACGGATCCCCGTTTTCGATCGATTACCCAAGCCTTACGGGCAAGATGCGCATGACGACCGAAAAGGGGCAGTTCCTCAAGGCCAGTGCCGGAGTCGGCCGGCTTCTGGGGGTGCTGTCCCTGCAGTCGCTTTTCCACCGTCTCACGGGTGATTTTTGCGACGTGTTTTGCGAGGGCTTTGCATTTGACAGCCTCAGCGCCAGCGCATCGATCGACAACGGCACGCTGACCACGGACGACTTCATCATGAAGGGCGTCAATGCGGTCGTGCGGATCAAAGGCACGGCCGACCTGAACGCCGAAACGCAGGCCCTGCAGGTTGTGGTCATCCCCGAGATCAATGCCGGCACCGCCTCGCTGGCCTATGCGCTGATCAACCCGGCAATCGGTCTGGGAACCTTTCTGGCAAATATCCTTTTGCGAAAACCCCTGTCGGCCGCATTTACCAATGTCTACGAAGTTACCGGCTCCTGGTCCGACCCCAAGGTCGAGCGGGTTAAGGCGGCTTCGGGCACCAACGGCAGCCGTCCGGCGTCTTAGACCCCTGCGCCAAGGTCTTTTTCCGTGCCGCATAATGGCGCTGACATGCATTCGACCGAAATTGCCATCCGGGTGGCCGCCGTTCAAATGATCTCGACCGCAAACGTCGAGCAAAACCTGCGCGCTGCGGCCGGATTGATTGAGGAGGCCGTGCGCGAAGGTGCCCGGCTTGTCGTTTTGCCCGAGTACTTCTGCCTGATGGGAATGCGCGACCGAGACAAGGTCGCGGTACGCGAGGTCGAAGGCAAGGGACCCATCCAGGATTTTCTCGCCGCTCAGGCGGCGCGCCAGCGCATCTGGCTTTTCGGCGGAACCGTTCCCTTGTCCAGCAACAACCCGGAGCGCGTTTTTAATTCCGTACTCGTATACAGCCCCACGGGACAGCGGGTGGCACGGTACGACAAGATTCACCTGTTTTCCTTCCGCCACGGCGACGAGGCGTACGACGAAGCGCGCACCATCGAGCCGGGTCGCCGGCCGGTCAGCGTTGCCTGTACCTTCGGTTCAACCTCGTTGCAAGTCGGGTTATCGGTCTGCTATGACCTTCGCTTTCCCGAGCTGTATCGGCGGCTCAAGGCCTCGGACCTGATCGTGGTTCCCGCCGCCTTTACGGCAACGACCGGCCAGGCCCACTGGGAGGCGCTGCTTCGGGCCCGTGCGATCGAAAACCTGTGCTACGTTTTGGCCTCCGCCCAAGGCGGGCGCCACGACAACGGGCGCGCCACGTTTGGCCATTCGATGCTTGTCGACCCCTGGGGAGAAGTGCTCGCCGTTCGACCCAACGGAGCGGGCATCGTACTGGGGACGGTCGAGCCGGCTCGCATTGCCGCTTGCCGCGCGAGCCTTCCGGCCTTAGCGCATCGGGTTTTGCAATAGCCGCCGTGCGGCCCAACGAGAATTGACCCTACAACGTCGAGCAGGAATTAACGTATGAACGCTCCGGACCCCGCCGTCGCGCGTCTTGTCACCGCGCGTGCGCTGTTGCTTGAACCCTACGGCTTGGATGAGTCGCACCTGCAACAGGTGCTGACCAGCATCTTTGAACACCGTGCCGACTACGCCGACCTGTACTTCCAGTACACGCGCTCGGAGTCCTTTTCCCTGGAAGAAGGAATCGTCAAGTCCGGCAGCTTTGGCATCGACCAGGGCGTTGGCGTGCGCGCCGTCAGCGGCGAGCGCACAGCCTTTGCCTACTCCGACGACATCTCCCGCGAGGCGCTGCTGCAGGCCGCGCGGACGGTGCGTTCCATTGCCAGTAGCGGCAACGCGAAGGTACCGGTAGCAGCACGGCTGCAAACACGCCCGCAAAGTGCCTTGTACGGCATGAGCGACCCGGTGGCCTCGCTGTCGGCAACCGAGAAAGTTCGGCTGCTCGAAAACCTCGAGCAGATCGCGCGCGCGCTCGATCCGCGCGTCAAGCAGGTGATGGCCAACCTGGTGTCGGAATACGACGTGATTCTGGTGGCCCGCTCCGACGGGCTCCTGGCCGCCGACGTGCGTCCTCTCGTGCGCTTGTCCCTGACCGTGATCGTCGAAGAAGGCGGGCGACGGGAACAGGGTTTCTCCGGCGGTGGCGGGCGCACGGGCTTGGAAATGTTCACTCCCGCTCTGCTACGCGAACACGCCCGCTTGGCCGTGGACATGGCCTTGGTAAATTTGCAGGCGCGGCCCGCGCCCGCGGGGGTCATGACGGTTGTCCTGGGACCCGGTTGGCCGGGCATTTTGCTGCACGAGGCCGTTGGCCATGGCCTGGAAGGCGACTTTAATCGCAAGGGTTCGAGCGCATTCGCGGGTCGAATCGGTCGGCGCGTGGCCGCAAAGGGTGTGACCGTCATCGACGACGGCACGATTCCCGAGCGCCGCGGATCCCTGAACATTGACGACGAGGGCAACGCTACGCAGCGCACGGTTTTGATCGAGGACGGCGTGCTGCGTGGTTACATGCAAGATTCGCTCAACGCGCGGCTCATGAAGACCCGCACGACGGGCAACGCCCGACGCGAATCTTTCGCGGCGCTACCCATGCCGCGCATGACCAACACTTGCATGCTTGGCGGCAGTGCGGATCCGGAGGAAATCTTGCGTTCGGTCCCGCGCGGGATCTACGCCCGCAACTTCGGTGGTGGCCAGGTGGACATCACCAACGGCAAGTTCGTCTTTTCCATGGCTGAGGCCTACCTCATCGAAAACGGACGGCTCGGTGCCCCGGTCAAGGGAGCCACGCTGATCGGCAACGGACCCGACGCCCTTACGCGGGTGACCATGATCGGCAACGACATGCGCATGGACCCGGGCATCGGCACTTGCGGCAAGGAAGGCCAGAGCGTTCCCGTCGGGGTCGGCCAGCCGACCCTGCGCATCGAAGGCCTGACGGTCGGCGGCACCGGCAGCTGATCGGCAACGGTGCACGTTGCCGCGCCCGCCCGGGCGCGCGGATCATTCTTTCGAATGACACAGATCCAAAGGAATTTTTTGGCGAAAACCGCCACTAAGTCCTTGGCAAATGATCAGGATCGGTTTTGAATACCACATGGGGTTGGCCGGAAGGCAAAGCCGCCTTTTGCTATTGCGCTGTCAGGAGTCGGGAATCGTGCCGCGGGGCCGAGAATTTGCTGCGGAGCTGGCGCAGGTCGAAGCGAGTGGGCGCTCTCGCGTCGATGACACAAGATCGCGGCTTGGATTGGACGCCGAGCTGCGCGCGGTGGGTCCCCAATGGCTGCCCGCAGCGGGCCTTTGCGCGGCGTTGCTCGTAAGCGGCGCCGCGGCCTGGGCCGATGATCAAACCGTACCGGCGCAATATCGCCTGGAAACCCCCTCGTCGGCCGCCGCACTCACGCCCAAGCTGCCGGGCGTTACCGGCTTGGGCGAGGGGCAGGAGTTTTTGTTCAGTACGCCCTCCTCGCTGCGGCTCGACTCGGGGGCGGGCAACCGGCACGACGATTGGGGTGCACCGCTGGATCGAGCCCGCGCCACGTATCGCTACACCTGGTATTCGAGCTCGAGCTGGGACTTCAAGATCGGCTTGTCGACCGCACTCGATCAGAGCGCACCTTGGCAGCGTCTGCTGATGCCGACGAGTTCCGATCACCTGCACGTGGGGCCGCTGCCGACGATGCACCTGGAGAGCGAGGGACGATTGTCCGATCGCTGGCTGCTTTCGGTCAGCGCAGAGGGATTGCATACTCCGCGCGGACAAGGCCTGGACATGGATCTGCGGGTCGATTACGGCCTGACGCGCTCGGTTTCGCTCTTTGGCAGTTACCGCCTAACGGACAGCAGCGGCGAGGGATCGGAAGTCTACGGGTTCCTGCCGTCGAACTCGGCACAGTTTGGCGTACGCATGCGCTTTTGATGCCCGCAAGCGCTGGGCGCTGCCGGGTGCCTGGGGCGCGGTGGTACAGTATCGAGCGTAAAGGGGGCCTGGCGCCCTGCCCGCGGAGCGGGCCGGAGCGATTTTCCTTTCGAGTGGTGGTAGGTCATGGGCCGCAAAGCGAGCGTTTTTTCGCGGTGGTTTTTTCGTTTTTCCGGCGGCTGGCGGAAGGAGTCTTAGCGCGAACGTGAAATACCGCAGGCAAGACATCCAACCGCCAGGCAGCAAACCTGGCGGTTTTTTTTCGCGGACTCGCCCCATTTTCTTGCAGGAGTAAGGCAATGCGATTCATGACCGACGATCTTCGCATTAAGGAGATCAAGGAGCTCGTCCCCCCGGCCAACCTGATCAACGAGTTGGCCTGCTCGGAAGAGGCATCCCGAGCCGTGCACGATGCGCGGCTGGCGGCGCATCGCATTTTGCACGCAATGGACGAGCGGCTCCTCGTCGTCATCGGACCTTGTTCGATCCACGATCCCAAAGCCGCACTCGAGTACGCGCGGCGCCTGGTAACCGAACGACAGCGCCACAGCGCGGAGCTCGAGATCGTGATGCGCGTGTATTTCGAAAAACCCCGGACGACGGTCGGTTGGAAGGGGCTGATCAACGACCCCGACCTCGATGGAAGCTTTCGCATCAACCGGGGACTGCGCCTGGCAAGGCAACTGCTGCTCGCCATCAGCGAATTGGGTTTGCCGGCTGGCTGCGAGTATCTCGACATGATCACACCGCAATACATCGCGGACCTTGTGAGCTGGGGAGCGATCGGTGCACGCACGACCGAGTCCCAAGTGCATCGCGAGCTGGCTTCCGGCCTTTCGTGCCCCGTAGGGTTTAAAAACGGGACCGACGGCAACATTCGCATCGCCGTTGACGCCATCAAGGCGGCCCAGCAGCCGCACCACTTCCTATCGGTGACCAAGGCGGGACACTCGGCCATCGTGTCCACGCGCGGTAACGAGGACTGCCATCTCATTTTGCGCGGCGGAACGCAGCCCAACTACGATGCCGCAAGCGTCGATGCCGCCAGTGCCGAGCTGGCCCGGGCCGGTCTGGCCCAACGCTTGATGATCGACGCGAGCCACGCCAACAGCGGCAAGGATCCCAGCCGCCAGCTCGACGTGTGCGCCGATGTGGCCCGACAAATTGCACACGGCGAGGAGCGCATCATCGGCATGATGATCGAAAGTCACCTTGTCGGCGGCCGCCAGGATCTTGTACCCGGGCAGCCGCTTACCTATGGACAGTCGATCACCGACAGTTGCCTGGGATGGGAACAAAGCCAAGAGTGCCTGCACACGCTGGCCTCGGGCGTGCGCGAGCGGCGCCGGCAAAGCGTCAATGCCGGCAAATGAGCGCGCGTCCGGCGGGTTTTGCGCCGCTGCGTGGACTTTTCAGCGCCGGCCGCTGATTTCCTCGTAAAAGGCCTGCGCGTTGGGTTTGCGCCCGAGAAACTGTTCGACGAGCTCCTCGGGCGGCCGACTGCCGCCCGATTCCAGGATGATGCGCCGGTAGCGGTGGCCGACGCCCGCATCGAGCAAATTGCCGTCAAACGCCGAGAGCATGTCCAGAGCCAGGACCTGCGACCACATGTAGCCGTAGTACCCCGACTCATAGCCTCCCATGATGTGGCCGAAGGAAGCGGGCATCATCGTGCCGGCGACGTGTCCGAGGCGACTTGCGCCTTCGAGCTGCTCCCAGGTGGCCAGCGCCGGCTTGGGCGGTCCCGTGTGCAAGGCCAAGTCGTAGGAGGCCAGGAGCCATTGACGCGCGTACCGCAGTCCCATCCCGAAACGGCGCGCCTCGGCCATCTGCTCGATCTGCTGCGCACTGAGCACCGGGCACTGCGGACAGATCTGACCCAGGAGGTGCAGCGGCGCTTCGCGGCGACCCCATTCCTCGAACATTTGGGAGGGCGCCTCGACAAAATCCAGACGCACGTTGGTGCCGGACTGATCGGCGTATCGGGTCCTGGAGAGCACGCCGTGCAGGGCGTGGCCAAATTCGTGCAACAGCGTTTCGAGTTCCCTCTGGGTTAAACCCTTGCGATCCAGATTGCACAGCAGCGCCTTGATGGGCCGCTGCCGCGCCAGGGTCGAACCACTGCGTACCCCGAAGGCGGCCGCGTGCGTAAATTTGCCCTCGCGGGGGAATAGGTCCAGGTAGATGCCACCGATCCGATCGCCCGCCTCGCCCTTAGCGTTTTGTTCCAGCACCTCGTAGTAGCGCACCTCCGGGTGCCAGACGGCGACCTCGCGCGGAACAAAGCGTATGCCGTAGAGCCGTTCGGCAAGGCGTAAAACGAACTGCACCGAAGCGTCCGTGGGGAAGTAGGCGCGCAATGCCTCCTGGTCTACCTGGTAGCGGTTGCGCTTGAGTCGATGCTCCAGAAAACTGATGTCCCATCGCTCGAGTCGCACGTCTTGGGCAGCAACGCCCGCTATGGCGGCCTTTTCCTGGCGCAGCTCCTCGAGCTCGCGCGCCTCGACTTCGTCAACGCCCGACTTCACGGACTGCAGAAAATCCGCAACGGCCTGGGGCGAGCCGGCCATCTTGCGCCGCAAAGAAAAGCTCGCGTAATCGGCATACCCGTAGATTTGCGCCAATTGGCTGCGCAGCACGAGCGCGCGATCGAGCAAATCCAGGTTGGGCTGGCCGCCCCGGTTCTGAAAGGCCATCCAGACGCGCTGGCGCGCATCGGCGTTTTGCGCCGTCTCCAGAAACGTCACATAGCTCGGGTAGTCCAGGCTGACCAGATAATTGCCGCTGGCGTCGCGCGCCCGCGCATCGCGCCAGGACGGCGGGGTGCCTTCGACATCCTGGGCGCGGACCGCAACCGTCGTCGCGTCGTTGTTGAGATTCTGGCGAAACTGCAGCGCCAGGGTACTGAGTTCGTCCTGGATTGCCTTGGCCTGGGCGCGCTTGTCCTCGGGCAGGGACGCCCCCGTGTCTTCGAAGTTCTCCAGCAGCAGTCGACGATAAGATTGGTCCTGCTCGTCGTTCGTTCGAAGGGCCAGCACGCGCGCGTACAGCCGCGTGCTCTGAAACACCTCGGTGGCAAACGGCACGAGCTTCTCGAGGCACGCCTGTGCGGCCGCGCGGGTCTCCTTTTCGGGGGCGGCGTTTTGCAACACCGCCAGCGGGTCGTCAAAACCGCCGGTGCGTAGCGTCAACGCATTGAATTCCCCGAGGATCGTCCCGGCGCCCGAGTGCCGTTCCATGTTTGCCATCATTTTGCGCCGCTGCTCGAGCTCCTCGTCGCAGCGCACGGCAATCTGGTGAGCGCCGATCACCGAGAAACCCGGCGGAAGCGCCGTATCGGGGGCCGCGCCCGCGGCCGCCAACGGACCTCCGGCCGCGATGGCCAGGGCTGCGACGGTTGATGCGCCTTTCATGCTGATTTGGCAATCCTCCTTTGCGCTACTCATGCGACCGCCCGCTCTGCCACTGCGGCTCGCTGCCTCCGGCTTCGCGATTGAACGTGCGCGCGAGCACGAAGAGCAGATCCGAGAGCCGGTTGCAGTACTGGCGCGCCGTCTGGCTGACCGGTTCGCAGGCGGCCAGCGCCACCAGCGTTCGCTCCGCCCGCCGGCACACGGCGCGGCACACATGCGCTTGCGCCGCAGACCGGGATCCGCCGGGCAGAACGAACTCCGCCAGGCGAGGCAACGGCCCGTTGTAGTGCGCCACGCGCTCGTCGAGGCGCACGACATACTGCGCGGTGAACATCGTGCGACCCGGCACGCTCAGTTCCGCGCCCAGATCAAACAGGTCGTTTTGAATGTCCAGCAAATCTTTGCGGATTGGCGGCGCGATTTGCTCGGTGAGCAGCAGACCAATGTGCGAGTTTAGTTCGTCGATATCGCCGATGGCCGCGATGCGCAGGCTTTGCTTGGCCACACGCGTGCCATCCCCGAGTCCCGTTGTGCCATCGTCCCCGGTGCGAGTCACGATTGCCGAAAGCCGATTTGCCAAGAACCCCTCGCTGGTTTGTACGCCGGCCTCCAAGTTCGTGGCCAGCGGCGCCGACCCTTCTTGGCGCGCAAGCCCCTGCACCGGCCGCAGGCCAAGGCCCGGACGGCTGATCCAAGCCTCAAGCATAACGGGCGGGGCCGCCCGACGGTCCGAGGCGCTAGACCGTCCGGATGTGGCGCCTGCTCGGGCAAGCAGGTAGCATCCCGGAGCCGAAAGGAGCGTTGGTGTCGTGGAAGTACAACGTTCGTTGCTTTCGGCACCGGCCCAGCGCTTGGGATCGGCCGTTTGGGCAAGGATGCCTGCGGAAATCGGCGCAGCGATACGATTTTGCGAGCCGAGTCGATACGAGCGTGTGGATATTGACCGCAGCTCGCCGCCGTAGACGAATTCGCGGGCACCCGTGATCGCGGAGGCAGGCGCGCCGGCCAGCGGGGCAGCCCGCAGGGCGCGGGACGCAACAAGCGGCCGCGCGGTGGGCGTAGCGGTAAACACATCGGAAAACGTACGAAGAACCATGCAAGAAGAAGGCTGGCTCTGGATTGGCAAGTATGTGGTTGTGATCATCGCCGCACTGGCGCTGGGCGCGGTGCTTGGTAGCCTGGAAGTTTTTCACAACACGATGATTGGCAGCGCGCGGATCAGTGCGGGCGCCTTGGTACAGTTCATCGCGCACAGCGGGGCCTTGGCGCTGCTGTGGGCACTCGGTTATCGCCACGCCGCCCAATTGCGCCGCGGCGCAGGCAGCAGCGCACATCTGGCCACGTCGGTGCTGGCGCTGGTGAGTCTGATCGTTGCGGCCAGCTTTTACGAAGTCTTGCTTCGATTTCTCTCGCCGTTGCTCTCTCCCGATGTCAAATCGTACGTGGACTGGACCTTCATTGTGGTCATTTTGTCGACGGCCGGCTGGTTGCTCTGGTCGCTGTTCGTACACTCCGAGGCCGTGATCGCGGCCATCAGCAAGGCGGCGGCCAACCGCCGCGGCAGCCCCGGCAGCCTCTAGCGCCTCGGGATGGCGGGTGGCAGGCGCATAGACGCGCTCGCGGCTCGCGTGGTTCAATTCCGGCATGCAGCTTCCGGCCGCCTTTACGACCCGCTTGCGGGAGCATTTCGGGGAGCGCTTTGCCACCGGCGCCGCCGTTTGCGATCAGCACGGGCGCGACGAATCGGCGTACGCACCCATGCCACCGGACGCCGTGGTGTTCGTTGAATCGACCCCGGAAGTCGTCGCCCTCGTTCGGGCTTGTGCCGACCACCGCGTACCCCTGATCGCCTTTGGCGCCGGCTCTTCGCTCGAAGGCCAGGTGCTGGCCCCGCGCGGCGGCGTGTGTGTCGACTTATCGCGCATGCAGCGGATACTTGCCATCGACGAGCCAGACTTGACCGCCAGTGTTGAAGCCGGCGTAACGCGCCTGCAGCTCAACGCCGCGCTCAAAGGCACCGGACTTTTCTTCGCCGTCGACCCCGGGGCCAACGCGACGATTGGCGGGATGGCGGCAACGCGGGCCTCGGGCACCAATGCGCTTCGCTACGGAACGATGCGCGAGAACGTGCTGGCGTTGACGGTGGTGGACGCGCGCGGCCAGGTGTTGCGCACCGCGCGACGCGCCAAAAAATCGGCGGCCGGCTACGATTTGACACGACTGTTTGTCGGCAGCGAGGGCACGCTGGGCATTGTCACCGAGATCACGGTCAAGCTGGCTGCGCAGCCGGAGGCCATAGCGGCCGCGATTTGTAACTTCCCGAGCGTGGACGCGGCGGTTCGCACAACCATCGCGACGATACAGATGGCCGTGCCCGTGGCGCGCTGCGAGCTTCTGGATGAGAGCGCGGTACGCGCGGTCAACGCCTACAGCAAACTGGCGCTGCGCGATAGCCCGCTTCTGCTCTTCGAATTCCACGGATCGGAGTCGGCGTTGGCCGAGCACGCCGCAATCGTGCAGCAAATCGCGCACGAACACGGTGGCGTGGACTTTGTCTGGGCTCGGACGCCGGAAGAGCGAAGCGGTCTGTGGGCGGCGCGCCACAATGCTTATTTTGCCGGACTGCGGCTGCGCCCCGGCTGCCGCTCGATCACCACGGACGTTTGCGTGCCGATCTCACGGCTGGCCGAGTGCATCGAGCAAACCCGTCGGGATGTTGCGCAGGCACCGTTTCCTTGCATGTTGATCGGCCACGTCGGCGACGGCAATTTTCACGTGCAGATGCTGATCGATCCGAATTCGCAGGTCGAGCGCGACGAAGCCGAGGCCTGCAATCGGCGCCTCGTGCAGCGCGCGCTCGACATGGACGGCACCTGCAGCGGGGAGCACGGGGTGGGCATGCACAAGATCGACTTTCTGGTGGCCGAGCACGGATCCGAGGGTGTGGAATTGATGGCGCGCATCAAACAGGCGCTCGATCCGCTGGGCATCCTAAATCCGGGCAAGATGCTGCGGTAGCTCGCCTTTGCGGACGCAGGGCAACCGCGCGGCGCGAAAGATTCACTCGTGAATCAGCCGTCCGGTCCCGTGCAGCGACGTAGTGAGCGCCGGCTGGCCGCGGTAGCGCACATCCCCCGATCCGACGATTTCGACCGACAAGGACTCAGTCGCCCAAATCTTGGCCTTGCCGCTACTCAGATCACGCACCGCAACCGCGCGACCAACCAGCTCTTCGGCGTCGAGCTCGCCGCCTCCTTCAATCAGGAATTCTTGCTTGGGGGAGGAACCCGACAGTCGGACCGCACCGCCTCCCTGGAGCCGGACCGCAATGGAGGCGCTGTGCAGCGTTTCGATGTGCACCTGGCCGGGTCCGTCCAGCGTAATCTCGAGCCGGTCGGCATCGAGCTCGGCGCAAGTAACGTCGCCCGGACCCGAGACCTTGATCGTGCCCAGCTCCTTGAGCTCGACCGTGGCCCCAAGAGCGTGGCGCGTTCGAAAATTGGCGCCGGAGCGCAAACCGATGTGCAAAATCCCGTTCTCGTCGACCTTGGACTCGATCAGCGGGGCGATATTGTCGTCGGTGTGCAAGATCAGCTTCTCGACCGCACCTTGCTTGACGACAAGCTCGATCGGACTGCCGAGCTCGATGCCGCGAACGCCGGAGATCGCTCGCACCGTATGGGCGAGTTTGTCCGATCCCTCGATGCGATCGGCGCCACCGCTGCCATACGTGATGCCACCGAAGGACAGCCCGAACACGTCGTCGATCCACGACCACAAGGACCACCACGAGCTGGATCGCTGCGCATCTTGCTCCTCGGCGCTCAGCGCGGGTGCCGCCGCCGTACACAGACAGAGCAAGGCGCCTGCTAGCGCAGGGGCCAACGATCCTGGCCAACGAATCGCGCCGGTACGGGATGCTTCCATGCGCCAAATTCTGCTTGCCGCGCAGCTCGCAGCGCAAGCGGCGCGCCGGCGGCAACCCCCCAATTGCGCCATTACTGCAGCGAGCGCTGGAGCAAGACCAGGGTAAAGGCGCTCAGCGCAATCTCCACCGCGACCTCGCCGATCAGCGAAAGCAAAATCTCGGCCACACTGGCCGGGTCAAAGGAGCCTAGCGCGATGGCAATCGGGATCAGAGCCAAGGTAATCAGCAGCGCCCATCGCCAGTTTGCCATCCACGCCAGCAGGTCGGCCGATAGCGTGCGCGTTGCCGACCAGGAGAACAGGACGCAAAGCGGCTGAACAAAAAGAAGCGGCATGCCGACCAGATTAAAGACCACGACAAACTCGAGCTGCTGGCGCCCCGGTAGCGCGACCTCGGGTGCGCGCCCGCTCAAAAGCGCCTCGAGCTGCACGCCGCCGATGTCCCACCACCACACGAGCAAGACCACAAGCAACGGCACGAGGCCGCTGGCTACCAGCAACAGGAGCTTGTCGCCCGGCAGGCGCCAAGCCTGGGCCATGTCGAGCAGCGTGGCACGGCGTCCATGACGCACCGAGTCGAGCGCGACGAAAAACCCGGCAAATCCGATCGAGGCAAGCGCCTCGCGCAGGCCCATGCCGATATACGGGACGTTGGGCAGAATCTGGATGGGTACGAACACCAGCAAGAACAATCCGCCCAAGCGGGCGGGGGCGGCCGCGAGCAGCGCCGCGGTTTCGCGCAGCAACCCCGGAAACTGCGCCAGATCCACCGGCCGCGGCGCAAACCGCCGCACGGTACCCCAGGGCCCCGGCGGCTGTGCGCTCACTCGACAGCCTTGACCATGTCCTCGACCACCTTTTTGGCGTCGCCGAACACCATCAGGGTCTTGTCCATATAAAAAAGCTCGTTGTCCAGACCGGCGTAGCCCGAGGCCATCGAACGCTTGTTGACAATAATCTGCCGCGCCTTGTACGCCTCGAGGATGGGCATGCCGGCGATCGGACTCTTGGGGTCCTTGGCAGCCGGGTTGACGACGTCGTTGGCACCGAGAATCAACGCCACATCCGTTTCGCCGAACTCGGAATTGATGTCGTCCATCTCGTAGACCAGATCGTATGGCACCTCGGCCTCGGCCAGAAGGACATTCATGTGTCCGGGCATGCGCCCCGCGACGGGATGGATCGCATAGCGGACCTGCACGCCCTTTTTGATGAGCTTATCGGCCAGCTCCTTAAGCGGGTGCTGGGCGCGCGCCACGGCCAGACCGTAACCGGGAACGATGATCACCGATTCGGCGTTGCCCAGCAAAAAAGCCGCGTCGTCCGGAGAGCCGGACTTGACCGGACGCTGCGCCTGCGCGGCCCCGGCCGAGGAAGCCTGGGCGTCGCTGCCAAAGCCGCCGAGGATGACGTTGAAAAACGACCGGTTCATCGCGCGGCACATGATGTAGGAGAGGATCGCTCCGCTCGAACCCACCAGGCTGCCCGCGATGATGAGCATCGGGTTGTTTAGCGAAAATCCGATCCCCGCGGCCGCCCAGCCCGAATAGCTGTTGAGCATCGACACCACAACGGGCATGTCCGCTCCGCCGATGGGAATGATGATGAGCACCCCCAGGACGAAGGCGATGGCCAGCATGAGCAGAAACGGCAGCCACTGTTCGTTGAACACGAACGCCAGGCCGGAGGCAATCATGGCAATGGCCAGTGCCAGGTTCAGCATGTGTTGCCCGCGAAACACGACGGGCGCGCCGCGGAAGACGCGCAGCTTGTATCGACCGGCCAACTTGCCAAAGGCGATCACGCTGCCCGAAAACGTGATTGCGCCGACAAAAGCCCCGATAAACAGCTCGACGCGGTTGCCCGTCGGAAGCGCCTCGCCGCGACCGGCGATGCTGAAGGCCGCCGGCTCGGCCACCGCGGCAATGGCGATAAAAACCGCCGCCAAGCCGATCATGGAGTGCATGAACGCGACCATCTCCGGCATCTTGGTCATCTGCACCGTGCGCGCAATGGTCGTGCCGACCGCCGCACCAACCACCACACCAGCGAGTACCCAGGCCAGGCCCAGACCCGCATCCTCGGGACGAAACTTGAAGATGAGCGCCACCGTCGTGATTGCGGCAATGCCCATGCCGACCATGCCGAAGGTGTTGCCGGCGCGCGAACTCGAGGGGTGCGATAGCCCCTTGAGCGCCTGGATGAAGCAAACCGAGGCGATCAGGTAGAGCAGGACGACGGTGTTTAGGCTGATGCTCATCGCGGACTCCGCCTCACGTCTTGCCGCCGCCCAAGTCGCCTGGCTTGGTCTGCTTCTTGCGGAACATCTCGAGCATGCGCCGCGTCACGAGAAAGCCGCCGAAGACGTTGACCGCTGCTAGCGCAACGGCGGCCACGCCCATCGTGCGACCCAGCGTCGTTTCCGTGAGCGCCGCGGCCAGCATGGCGCCCACGATGATGATCGCGGAGATCGCGTTGGTCACCGACATCAACGGCGTGTGCAACGCCGGCGTGACATTCCAGACGACGTGATAGCCCACATAGATCGCCAATACGAAGATGCTGAGATTGATTACGTTGTGACTGACGATTTCCATATCCGAGCTTCCTCCCTGGCCCATTGCCCTTCGTTGCCCTGTCGGACCTCGCCAGGTCCGTCTGCGCCGGTTCGCCCGACGGTTGCCTTGCGGCGCCCCGCTACTTTCGAAGAATCTCCCCCGCATGGCACATCAGGCAGGCGCTAACGATGTCGTCTTCCTTGTTGATCGTGAACTTGCCTTCTTTGTCGAGCAGCAGCTTGAGAAAATCGATCAGGTTGCGCGCATACAGCGCCGAGCTGTCGGCCGCCACCAGGGCCGGCAGGTTGGTCTGACCGAGAATCTGCACGTTGTGGCGCACGGCGGTCGCGCCCGGCTCCGTCAGGGCGCAGTTGCCGCCCTGTTCCGCGGCCATGTCCGCGATCACCGAGCCGGGTTTCATCGAGTGGACCATCTCCTCGGTAACGAGCACCGGGGCCTTGCGGCCGGGGATCAGCGCGGTCGTAATGACGATATCGGCCTGCGCGATGCGCTTGGCAACTTCCGCCTTTTGCCGATCCAACCAGCCCTGGGGCATGGGTCGCGCGTAGCCGCCGACGCCCTTGGCAATCTCGCGCTCCTCGTCGGTCTCGAAGGGCACGTCGATAAACTTGGCACCCAGCGATTCGATCTGCTCCTTGACCGCCGGGCGCACATCGGAGGCCTCGATGACCGCACCCAGACGCTTGGCGGTGGCAATGGCCTGCAGGCCCGCAACGCCCGCCCCCAGGATGACCACGCGAGCCGCCTTAATGGTGCCGGCCGCCGTCATCAACATGGGCATCAGCCGCCCGTAGGCGTTTGCGGCCATCAGCACCGCCTTGTAGCCCGCGATATTGGCCTGCGAGGAGAGCACGTCCATGCTTTGCGCACGCGTGGTGCGCGGTGCGGCTTCGAGCGAAAAGGCGGTCAGTTGGGCGGCGTTCATCGCGGTGATGCCGGCCGCGTTAAACGGTTCGAGCATGCCAACCAAAACGGCGCCCGATTTCATTTGTGCCAGATCCTGCGCCGTGGGCGAGCGCACCTTCAAGACGAGCTCGGCGCCCAGCGCCTCGGCGGAAGACCCAATGCTGGCGCCAGCGCCCGCGTATTGTTCGTCGGTCTGGCTGGCCGCAAGGCCGGCACCCGACTGCACGAGCACGTGATGTTTTTGCGCGACCAGCTTCTTGACCGTTTCCGCGGTCGCGGCAACACGCGTCTCGCCCGGCCGGGTCTCGGCCGGAACTCCAATGCGCATGGGATGAGCTCCTCGCGTCGTCGTTTGCCCTGGCAATGGCGAGCCAGGCGTTTTGAACAGTAGAATTTACTGGATTCTCATTGATAAGGCCAACTCGCCGATGCCCCACATCTGGAGGCCCAGCGTCACCGTTGCCGCGATGATCGAGCGCGAAGGGCGTTTTCTCTTGGTGGAGGAAAACACCCCGCAGGGTTTGCGGATCAACCAGCCCGCCGGTCATCTGGAATTCGGCGAATCGCTGCTGCAGGGCGTGATTCGCGAGACACTGGAGGAAACCGCGCACGATTTCCGACCCACGGCCCTGTTGGGCGTGTACCTGTTGCCCACCGGCGCAACGGCTGCGGACACAACGTATTTGCGGGTCGCCATCATCGGCGAGCTCGGAGCCGAACATCCGCAGCGCGTGCTCGATGTTGGGATTATTCGCACGCTCTGGCTGACGCGAGAGGAAATTGCCGAGCGCTCCGATGCGCTGCGCAGCCCGTTGGTGCTTCGCTGCGTCGAGGACTATCTCGCGGGTCAGCGCGCGAGCCTGGATTTGCTCTACTGGCACCGAATCGAGGCGGCGCGCGCATCGCCCGTGCCGCCGTCGCGGCCGCTGCGCTGATCGATGGCAACGGAGGACATCGTCGTTGGCCTCTCCGGCGGGGTGGACTCCGCCGTGGCGGCGTATTTGCTCAAGAGCCAGGGGTATTGCGTCACCGGCCTGTTCATGAAGAACTGGGAGGACGACGACGATGAGGCGTATTGCTCCAGCCGCCAGGACTGGATCGATGCGGCGGCCGCGGCCGACGTGCTGGGGATCGAGCTCGAAGCGGTGAACTTCTCGGCCCAGTACAAGGAGCGCGTCTTTGCCGAGTTTTTGCACGAATACGCGGCCGGGCGCACGCCCAACCCCGACGTGCTGTGCAATACCGAGATCAAGTTTCGGGCCTTTCTTGACCACGCGCAGACGCTCGGCGCGCGGCGCATCGCCACCGGTCACTACGCCCGCGTGCGCGCGCTCGACGGCCAATGGCAGCTGCTGCGAGGCGTCGACCCGGCCAAAGACCAGAGCTACTTTCTGCACCGCCTGACCCAGGAGCAACTGGGGCGCACCTTGTTTCCCTTGGGCGAGTTGCACAAAACCGAAGTGCGTGCGATTGCGCGACGCGTCGGGCTACCCAACGCGGCCAAGCGTGACTCGACCGGCATTTGCTTTATCGGCGAGCGGCCGTTTCGCGAATTTCTTCGCCGCTACCTGCCCGCGCAGCCCGGGCCGATCCGCACGGCCAACGGACGGGTGGTCGGCCAGCACGTGGGGTTGAGTTTTTACACCTTGGGGCAGCGCAAGGGCATCGGCGTGGGCGGGCAGCGCAGCGGCAGCGGTGAGCCCTGGTTCGTTGCGCGCAAGGACCTTGCCAGCAACACGCTGTGGATCGTCCAGGGCCATGAGCACCCTTGGCTGCAAAGCCAAAGCCTGCGCGCCGTGGATGCGAGCTGGATCGCTGGGGCCCCGCCCGAGGCGCTGCTTACGGGAGCGCGTTTGAGCGCCAAGACACGCTATCGACAGACGGATGCGCCGTGCCGCCTGCGCGCCGCCTCGGCGCAGGAAGCGGGCCGCACCTTTGGCCTCGAGTTCGAAACGCCACAGTGGGCTTGCACTCCCGGACAGTACGCGGTGCTCTATGACGGCGCGTTGTGCCTGGGCGGAGGCCTCATCGCTTCGGTGGATCGCCCGTTTGACGCGCCCGCGCACGATCCCGCGTGCGCGCCGCGCCGCGCCCAGAGCGCGCCGGTCTCCACCAGCGAAGCCGTCACGGCAATACCAGGGGAAGCGAACGCAGCCGCTTGCCCGTAAGGGCAAAGAGCGCATTGCCCAGGGCCGGCGCCAACGGGGGCGTAGCCGGTTCGCCGACTCCGGTCGGCGGCGCCTGGCTGGGAACGATCCATGTCTCGATGCGGGGCGCCTCGCGCAGTCGCACGACCTCGTAATCGCGAAAATTGCTTTGCACGACGCGGCCGTTGCGAAACGCGATTTGGCCATACCGGCAAGCGCTCAGCGCAAAGATCACCGAGCCTTCGACTTGCTGCGCGACGATGTCCGGGTGAATCACCAATCCGCAATCGATGGCACACACGACCCGATGCACGCGTGGACGGCTGCCCTCGATCGAGACCTCGACGACTTGCGCAACGACGGTGTCGAAGGACTCGTGCAACGCGATGCCGAGGGCATGGCCGACCGGCAGCGCCTGCCCCCAGCCGGCCTTGTGCGCGGCTAGTTCGAGCACGGCGCGCTGGCGCGGGTGTTGGGCAAGCAGTCCCTGGCGGTAGACAAACGGATCGACGCCCGCGGCGTGGGCCAGTTCGTCGAGGAACGACTCGGCGAAAAATGCCATGTGCGAGTGCCCCACCGAGCGCCAGTTGCCGATGGGCACCGGCGTCTCGTAGGTAACGTGCGCGCACCGCCGGTTGGGTATTTCGTAAGGCTGGTCCCAGAGCCCTTCGGCTTGCGTGCGGTCGGGCAAGAATCGGGTGGCCGTGGCCAACAGCGGAAAATTGCGCCCGAGCCACTGCGGCGTGACGGCGTCGGAGACGCTGCGGGACACCCAGGCAATGGGGCGATGCTGCTCGTCCAAGCCCGCCTTTAGGCGACAGACCGCGGCCGGCCGATAAAAATCATGCGTGAAGTCCTCCTCGCGCGACCACAGCACCTGAACGGCGGTGCCCGCAACCGCGCGCGCCAGAGCGATCGCCGGCACGATGTAGTCGGTCTCCAGGCGCCGGCCGAATCCACCGCCCAGTTCGGTAACCTCGAGATCGATGCGCTCGTGCGGCAAACCCGAGACACGAGAAGCCGTTTCGCGCGCAAAGCTTGGCACCTGCGTCGGGACCCAGAGCTTGAGCCGGTTGCCGTCACCGTTGGTGATCCACTGCGCGGTGCAATTCATCGGCTCCATCGTCGCGTGCGCAAGCCAGGGCGCCGAGTAATCGGCCTGCACCACGCGCGAAGCTGCCTCGAGCGCGTGCGCACCCTGACCGCGCTCGTGAAACACAAAGGCATTTGCTTCGCCCTCGAGCATCACGCGCATGCCCTCGAACAGCTCCTCGCTGGCAAAGGCCGCGTTTGGGCCCTCGGCCCATTGCACCTCGCATGCGGAGACGGCCAGGCGGGCTTGCCAGGTGTTTTGCGCAACCGCACCCACGCCCGGTGCGCAGCCGGCGGCGCCCTCGTACGGGAGAACGCGCACGATACCCGGTAAGCGCAGCGCCGCGCTGGCGTCCAGATGCGCAAGCGTTCCGCCGACCACGGGGCAGCCGCGCACCGCGGCAAACAGCATCCCTGGCAGGCGAACGTCGATGCCATAGACGGCTTTGCCGGTGACCTTGCGGGGTATATCGAGTCGCGGGGCGCTGGTGCCCACGAGTTTGCGTTCGCTCTTGGGCGCAACGTCGCCCGAGACCGGGATCTTGGCCGCTTCGGCGGCCAGTTCGCCGTATTCCAAGCGCCGGCCGCTGGCGTGCACGACGGCGCCTTCGACCGTCGAGCACTCCTGCGGGGCCACACCCCAGCGCGCGCAGGCCGCTGCAATGAGCATTGCGCGCGCCGAGGCGCCGGCCAAGCGCAGCGTCGGGTAGGAGTCGCGAACGCTCGTGCTGCCGCCCGTAATCTGCAGGCCAAGCAGCGCACCGTTGACCCGGCTCATCCCGGTCAGGCGGCGCGCGAGCCAGTTTTCTTGGTCGTCGGGATGAAACCACCAGGTGTATTCAAAAACGGCGCGATTGCCGTAGCGCAGTTGCCACGATGCGCGCTCGGTGCGCACCTTTGCCAAGGGAACATCGAGCTCCTCGGCAACAATCATCGGCAGGGCCGTGCTCACACCCTGCCCCATCTCGACGGGTGCCATCACCACACTGACCGTTCCGTCGGGGTCGACGCGCACCCAGCCGTTTAATGCGACCGTGCCGGCGCGCGCCCGCAGGCTGTCGGGCGCTCCGAGGCGGTCGGAAACGACGTCGCCGGCGCCCACGAGCAGTGCGGCACCCCCGGCTCCGGCGACCAGACCCCCGACAAGGAACGTGCGCCGCTTCACGAAGCGCTTACTTTGGCGCGCGCAACGCGCGCGCCGCGCTGTGAATGGCTTCTCGCACGCGCGGATAGGTGCCGCAGCGGCAGATGTTGTCGATCCGCGCGTCGATCTGCGCATCGCTTGGATCGGGAAATTCGTTGAGTAGACCCAGGGCAGCCATCAGCATGCCGCTTTGGCAGTAGCCGCACTGCGGCACTTGGTGATCGATCCAGGCCTGCTGCAGCTCGTGGAGCCCGGCAGCGCCGAGCCCTTCGATCGTCGTAACTTTGCGTGCGTCCACGGTCTCCAGGGGCGTTACGCAGGAGCGCAGCGCCACGCCGTCGACGAGCACCGTGCAGGCGCCGCAGCTACCGATGCCGCAGCCGAATTTTGTGCCGGTCAGATTCAAGTGATCGCGCAGCGCCCAAAGAAGCGGCGTTGCCGCTTCGATGTCGAGCGTTGCGCGTGCGCCGTTGAGCACGAATGAGATCGTTGCCGCCATCCGGATCTCCAAGCTTCGGTGGCCGCGATTATGACGCGGCGCGTTGCCGCGCCGGGGACGGCAAATCGGCGGGCCCTAGGCGGCCAGTTCCTTGCTGCCGACGATCCGAAGCGAAGCGGGCACGGACAAGGCACTTGCCTGGGCGCGCACGGCGTGTGCTTCCGAACGGCGCTCGAATTCTTGCGCGACGATGACCTGCACGGGCGCTGGCTGCAGCGCGCGCGCCACGGCGATTGCCGCAACGAGCACGTTGCGACCGGCCTCGCTGCGCGGCTGCCCGACAACGCGCAATTCGATCAAGTCTTGCGAGATGCCCGCAACGTGCGCGGCGCGCGCCCGGCTGCGCGGCGCGTCGAGCGTCGCGAGCCAAAGATGCAGGCGGCCGTCGACGAACTGCGCGGTGCCGCGCGTGACGTGTGCGTCCGCCTCCGCCACCTCGGCCGCCGAATTCCACGCGAACATGCTGACGGCGCCCCCGCACTGCGCCATCAGCCGCACCAAGGCCTGCCGCGAGAACCAATATCCCCTCGTAACGACCGCGATGCCCGCGCAGCAGGGAGATCCTCCGGCCGTGTCGCACGATTGCTCGTACGAAATCACGTGCAGCACTCCGTGCATTCGGCGAATTTGTGCAATGGCCGCCTGCGTATCGGCCTTCGCGTGCGGCGAAAAAGCGCCGACGGCGGCATACAGCATGCACGGAAGGCGCACATCCCCGCCCGCGCGACGAACCACACCGGGCGCGCCGGCGTTTTCCAGCTTGTGCGCCAGATTGCAACCCGAGATCGCTGCGCGCTTTACGAGAGCGGGCGCTTTGGGCGCGGCAGTTGTGAACTTCGATACGCCAATTGCGCTGCCGCTTTTGAAATGCTCTACAAGTGCCACTTCGATTTGTTCCCTGCTCGCAGGGGGGGTCCCTCCCTCCCCAGGCAGCAAAGGATAAGAGCATTCGGTGGTCAGGGGTATGCTGCGCTGCAGCAAAGAGCGGCGGACGAAGCGTACGAACGATTGCCTCTGCCTTTTATTTGGTAGCGGTGTTGCCGCAGTGGCACAGGCCCGCTGGCACAAACGCGCAATTTGCTACGCCCTGCGCCTGTCTTTTGTCTATGGCGGAAAACCCCTGAGCCGACAGGCGAAGTCGAAACTCAAGGTCCGCTGCATGCGGGGTTTTGCGCGATTGGGGCGCCGAATCGACCGACGGCAGGGCGCCCGCGAAGGGCGCTTCTGCCCATGCAAGCGCCTGTTTGCGCGATGCCCTGTTCGCGTCGGCCGGTGCCTCGCTTCGCACGCTTGCCGTCGGAACGTCTCGATAGACTCGGTCCGGAAGCCGGCAAAGACGGACCGCTTTCTTGGAGCCGCCGCGACGTCCTGCCGATTCGAGAGCGGTCGGGGCCAGCGCGCATCGGGCCCGAAAATTGCAGGAGGACAATGTCCCCCCAGCGCGTGTCGGCATACTCGCTGCTGTTTGCGCTGGCCTGTCCGTGCAGCCTATCCGTAGTTCGCCGGAGGGCTTTTGCGCAGCGCGCGAGACGGGTTTTGTCACCCCAAGCTGACAAATTGCGGCAGTTTTGAATCTGAAATTGCGCTAATACGTCAACTTGAGCCCAAAAAGAAGGAAAAAAGGGGCCTATTTCGCATGGCACGGCATTTGCGTCAGAAAAATCTCAACCGGCATGGGGCCGGCTTCTTTGATCGGAGCTAATGCCATGAAGTACCAACTTCAACGCGGTTTTACCCTTATCGAGTTGATGATCGTCGTGGCGATCATCGGCATTTTGGCGGCCATTGCGCTGCCGCAGTATCAGAACTACACGATCCGTGCGAAGGTCTCGGAAGGTCTGAGCCTTGCGGATTCG
>DASPTP010000033.1:0-91205 GCA_035623355.1 Burkholderiaceae bacterium
GGACTACAAATGGCACTTGCCGCACGATGCCCTGCCCGGGTACCGCGAGCAACTGCGACGTTATGCTTCCGCGCTTGCGCGCGCTGGGATCCACAAGCCGATTCGCATGCTGCTCATCGCAGCCGACGCGACCGCCGTCGAGGTATGCGCTGGTGAGCCTGCCGAGCGAGGCTCCTAACAGATTGCTCGGCGCTGCAAAGTGCGTCGGCCTGGCGCGCTTTGGGCCGCGCTTCGAGCTGCAGGGTGCCGGTCCCCGGCTGCTAAGATTCTTTTTGGCGGGCCCCCTCGCATCGTGGTGCTGTGAACCTGGTCAGGTCGGGAACGAAGCAGCCATAGCGGATTTCTGCGAGTGCCGAGGATCGGGCTCGCCTGCGTACCCGCAAAACGTCGCGGCATGCTGGCGGGAGGGCCTTTTGGCACGACGGGGTGCAAGCGGCGGCGAAGGTCCTTTAGGATTTTTCCATGTCATATCAGGCACTGGCGCGCAAATGGCGACCGCGGGATTTTTCCGCCCTGGTTGGGCAGGACCACGTCGTTCGGGCGCTCACCAATGCCCTCAGGAGCAAGCGCTTGCATCATGCGTACTTGTTCACCGGCACCCGCGGCGTGGGCAAAACGACGATTGCCCGAATTCTCGCGAAGTCTTTGAATTGCGTCGGACCCGATGGCGCCGGGGAGATCACGGCCACACCGTGCAACGTGTGTTCGGCTTGCACGGCCATCGACGCGGGCAGCTTTGTCGATTACATCGAGATGGATGCTGCCAGCAATCGAGGCGTTGACGAAATGACGCAGTTGCTGGAACGGGCGGCCTACGCGCCGAGTAACGCCCGCTTTAAGGTTTACACCATCGACGAAGTGCACATGCTCAGCGCGCACGCGTTTAACGCGATGCTCAAGACATTGGAAGAGCCGCCCGAATACGTGAAGTTCATCCTGGCAACGACCGAACCGCAGAAAGTTCCCGTGACGGTTCTCAGCCGCTGCCTGCAATTTAATCTGAAGCAAGTCGTACCCGCGGCGATCGCAGAGCGCTTGGCGCAGGTGCTCAAAAGCGAAGACTTGGTGGCCGATGGGTCCGCGCTGCGGGCCCTGGCAATTGCGGCGCGCGGCAGCATGCGCGATGCCTTGTCTTTGCTTGACCAGGCGATCGTTTTCGGCGCGGGACATCCGACGCTCGAGAGCGTGCAGCAGATGCTGGGTTCGACGGACGCGGCACTGATGGTGCGAGTCCTCGATGCGGTGGCCGATAACCAAGCCGAGCGGGTTCTGGAGCTTGCCGAAGAGATGGCCGAGCTGGGCCTGGCCTTTTCCCAAGCACTGCGCGATATGGCCAGTCTGTTGCACCGCATCGCGCTATTGCAGGCCGTGCCCGAACATTTCGAGGAGAATTCCGAGGGCGCCGAACTGCGGCGTCTTGGGCAGAAGATCTCCCGGGAGCAGCTACAACTGTATTACCAAATTGCTTTGCACGGGCGCAACGACTTGAGCTTGGCACCCGATGAGTTTGCCGGCTTTACCATGACCTTGTTGCGCATGCTCGCGTTTGCTCCGGAGCTCGCGCAACCCGTGCCGACCGCGTCGCGTAGCGCGGCGCTCGTTGCCGCAAAACCCCTGCGCACTTCGGTGCCTTCGCCGGCGGCCGCGCCGCCGACGGCGGCGCCCGCCGGCGCCGAGCCCGTGCCGGGGCTCGACTGGCCCGCCCTTGCGGCAAGCCTCAAGCTCTCAGGACTGGCCCGGGAGTTGGCGCTGCGCAGCGAGCTGGTGGCGCACTCGGGGGACCACTTTACGCTGCGCGCTCCGGTCAAGGCGCTGCTCGAGGCGGGCAACGAAGCAAGGGTGCGGGCCGCCTTGACGGAACACTTTGGTCGGCCGATTCGCTTGACAACGCAGGTCGGCGCGACGAGCGGCGAGACCGCGGCAAGTCGCAACGAAATTGCCCGGGCCGCACAACAGAAAGAAGCCGAGGACGCAATTTATGCAGACCCATTCGTGCGAGAATTGATCGAGAATTTTGGAGCCTCGGTCGATCCGCGGTCGATTCGCCCGGCCAAACCGCCGACGTGAGCCAAGGCGCGCGGGGCTGGGAGCCGCGAAGCCGAGCCGGGACGGCGGCCACGGCAAGGCGCGAGGCGATCATTTGGGAAAAACGGCAGGTGTCTTGATGATGAAAAATCAGCTGGCGGGCTTGATGCAACAGGCGCAGAAGATGCAGGAGAGCGTCAAACGCCTCAACGACGAGCTCGCGGACCTGGAGGTCGAAGGGCAGTCCGGGGCAGGCTTGGTCAAGGTGACGCTTACTTGCAAGTTCAAGGCACGGCGCGTGGTCATCGATCCGAGCCTGGTCGGCGAAGACAAGGACATGCTCGAGGATTTGGTGGCCGCTGCGTTTAACGATGCCGTTCGCCGAGCCGAAGAAGCCTCCCAGCAGCGCATGGCCACGCTCACCGCGGGCATGGCGCTGCCACCGGGCTTTAAAATGCCGTTTATGTGAACGCGCTTGACGGGGTTGCACCAGATCGTTGATGAAACTCGGACGCTCGCTCGATGGACTCGTCGAGGCCCTCAAACGCCTCCCGGGCATCGGGCCTCGTTCCGCCCAGCGCATCGCGTTTCACCTGCTGCAGCACGAGCGCGATCTTGCGGTTGTCCTGGGCCAGGCACTGTTGACGGCCGCGGAGCGCGTTGGGCGTTGTGCGCGCTGCAACACGCTCACCGAACTGGAAATCTGCGAAACCTGCGCCGATCCCCGGCGCGATCCGTCCTTGCTGTGTGTGGTCGAATCGCCTGCCGACCAGATGGTAATCGAGCAGTCCCTGGCCTATAGCGGCATGTACTTCGTGCTGCTTGGGCGCCTGTCGCCGCTCGATGGCGTCGGTCCCAAGGAGATCGAACTCGATCGGCTGGCGGCGCGCGCCCGCGACGGAGTCGTGCGTGAGCTGATCGTGGCAACGTCCTTTACTCCCGAAGGGGATGCTACGGCGCACTACATATCGGAGATCGTGCGCACCCAGGACGCGCAGATCAAAGTGACGCGGCTTGCGCGGGGCGTCCCGGCGGGGGCCGAGCTCGAATACACCGACGTCAATACGATCGCGCAGGCCATGCTCGATCGGCGCGCGCAATAGGAGGTGCTGCGAGTCGTGAACGAAGCCGCGACCCAACCCAACGCCGCCGATTCGACGGTTGTGCCGTTTTGGCAGCGCATGCCGCGCTTTTTCCTCTTTCCGTTGCAACGCGCGCCGCTTACGCGCAATGTCGTTGCAGCCGTGGGATTTTGTGTGGTCGCCTGGTTTGCGTACCCGGCGCTGGTCACGGCGCCCCTGCGCGCGGGCCTGACCCTGCTTCTTGCCTGGTGCGCGGCGGCCCTGTTCATCGCCCATTACGCGTTTTTGGTTATCGAACGAACGGCCTTTGGGTATCTGGATTCGCGCATCTATCCTCGCAACGAGGGTGCCGTTGATTGGCGCCGCCCCGTAAAGATGTTCGTGGTGATGGTGCTGGTGCCCGCGCTGATCATCATCATCGGGCACCTGGTGCTGCCGGGACTCTTGGTGGTGCTTTTGTTGCTCGTCTTTGCGATGCTGTTGCCCGCCTCGGTGATGGTGATGACCATGACCGACAGTTTTTCCGATGCGGTCAATCCGATGCGATGCGCGCAGACGGCCTTGCAAATTGGTCCTCCCTACCTGTTGCTGTGCCTGTTTTTGCTCATGCTCCTCATCGGCTCGCAACAGATGTTGCACGTTCTGTTGCCTGGCCCCGGGGCGGCGCACGCCGCTTCGGCCGCTGCGCCGGGGGCACCTGCTGGCGCATTGGAATCGACCCTATCCCTGGCGTTTACCTGGCTCGTCGTCTCCCTGGTTGGAAACTATTTTTTGGTGCTGATGTGCGTGCTCATCGGTTACGCCATGTACCAGTACAGCGCCGTCCTGGGTATCGCGGTGGTCGGCCCGGGCGATTCCCGGGTTCGCGGGTCGATGAGCGCCGCGGCGCATGCCCGCCGTGTGCGCGAGGCGACGATCGGCAAATTGGTTGCTGCGGGGGAGTTTCGCGAGGCCACGGAGCTGCTCAACGAAGATCTTCGCGAGCGCCCGACGGATCTGTCGCTGCATGTTCGGCTGCACACCTTGCTGCTCCACGAAGGCAATGCGCCCCGCATCCAGGAGCACGCCGAACGCTACTTGGAGTTGCTGCTGGCGGCCTCCAATCTCAAGGCCGCTTTGGAGCTGTTCGAGAAAATGCGCGAGCGCATGCCGAGCTTTGCGCCAAGGGAGGTGGGCCGCCTGCCGCAGCTCGCGGTCGCGGCCCTCGACGCGGGCAAACCCGCGCTGGCCGCCGAACTGATCCGAGGTTTTGATCGCAAGTACCCGGGGCATCCGAAAATTCCGGACGTGTACGTTGTGGCCGCACGCTTGATGCTGCTGGCGGGCCGCTCGTCCGAAGCGAAGGGCTGGCTCGAGCACGTCACAAAAACCTACGCGAACACCGCGGCCGCATCGGAGGCCAAACGCTACCTGGCGCGGTTTGAATCGGCTGCCAGTGCGGCACCCCCGCCGGAGGCCCCGGCCGGCGGTGCAAGCGCGGCGGCGGCCACAACTTCGAGTGCCCAGGCGACAGCGCCCGCGGCTTCGGTACCGCCGGCTGCCGGGACCGCGAGCTCCTCGGACCCGGCGACTCCCGCCGGTTCGTGATCGCCGCTAGATGTTGAATTTGTCCGAACGCGACGTCGTGGGGGCCAGATGCGAGTCGGGTGTGGGCATCGAAAAGTTGCCCGCCGTCGGTCGCATCGAGCTCAGCAGCGTGGAGGGCGCGCGCTTGCTTGGCGCCACGCCACCCAATTGGTCGGCCGTAGGAAAATACGCGGTCAGCCGGGCGGCGACCTGCTCGACTTGCTTGTGCAAGCCTTGACGCGTGTACGCAGTGAACAATCCGAGCAGGCAGTCGGCGAGTTGTCGGCCGTAGAGCTGTCGCAAATGGTCGTCGCGTAGCAGCGCGTCGATGACCCGGAGCGCGGCCGCGTCCTCGCGAAAGCGCACCAAGCGTCGCGCCAGGCGCAGATGCTCATCGACAGGCAGCACCTTGAGAATCTTCGGCTGGGTGAGCTGCAAGAAAGTCTTGCGCAGATCGTCCGTGGGCGTTCGAAGCTTGGACCAAAGCAGGCGCAACGCGGCGTCGTGCAAAACCTCCTCGTCCGCGCCCAGCAGTGCCACGTTCAAGTAGGCGCCCAGGTATTCCGTGCGCTTGGGTTCGAGTTCCACCAGCTCGCGGTATAGGCGGGTTGCACGACGGATATCCAGGCGCGAGGCCGCGTCCTGCGCCTGCGCCGCCAATGCCGAAACGGCATCCGGACGGCGCCTTTCCGCGGGCGCGGATGCGGACAGCACGCCGCCGCCCGCGCTGCCACGCGGCCGCCAAAAGTGCGCCAGAATTGCGCCGGCGCACAGACCTCCCACGTGCGCGCCGTAGGCGATCGTCGTATCGGACAGCGGTCCGTGAGCCTGCAAGGACCATTGATAACCCTCGTTGATCAGCCAGATGGGCAGCAGGGCCAGCGCCGGGATCTGCGCGGTGCCAAAAACGATGAAAACCCAGTAAAAAACCGGAACCTTGCGGGTTCCGTAGAGCACCGCAAGCATCCCGACGGTTGCGGCGATCGCGCCGGAGGCGCCGATTACGCCCGAATCGGAAACGAGCACATGCAAGGCGCCGGCCGCCGCACCGCCGGCAAGGTAGGCAAGCAAGAAGCGCAGGCGGCCCAGGGCCGCCTCGACAAACGGCCCCACCAGCACCAGCACCACCATGTTGCCGAGCCAGTGGCCGATTCCGCCGTGCAGGAACGAGTAAGTCAGAAATCGCCATATTTCCTGGACCTCGGATCGCTCCAGACTAAAGCGCGCGACCAGCGTCGAGTTGACCAGGCTGTCAAAACGCTGGCGTTTGGCGCTCCACGCCGCATAGCCGGGTTGGTCTTCGCGAATAATGTGCTTGGCGTGCAGGGCGCGCAAAAACTGCGCATCGCGTTGCAACAGCTGCGCCGCAGCTAGGCTCCCGGGTTCGGCATGGTGCAACAGGCGCAAGCGCTCCGTCGCATCGGCTTCGTTGCTTGAAGCCAGGTACTCCTCGTAGCGGGGCAGCTCGATCTTGTCCAGGCCGCTTTCCAGATAGAACTCAAAGGCGTGCTGCTCGCGCAGCGCGTCACGGCTTTGAAATGCGAAAAGCACCAAGGTGCAAGCCACGACAAGCAGCGTCGTCACCACCGGGAAACTGCGGGCCACGGACTTGTCGCTATAGGGTAGTAGCAGCATGCTGCAATTTTCCGCTTCCTACCGCATGGGCGATCACCCAAAGCGGGCGGTGCAAAGGCGCTTTATCGAGCCAGCGTTCCCGCACGGACCTATAAAGCCGGCCGACAGGGCGCCAGTGCGCCCGGATACCGCTATAATTCAATAGTTTAACCAGCATGACCATCAGGCTTTCGGAGGGTCCCGGGAATGTGGACCGCGTTCGACCGAGCCACGGAGCTGCCCGCCGAAAAAGTGGGCGTACACCCCCGTCATGCCGGCTCGTCCAGGAGTTTTCGTGCCCAGCCTGCTCGATCGTTCGCGCCCCGCAGCGGTGCTTGCGCTTGCCGACGGGACGGTTTTTCATGGCGAATCGATCGGTGCCGCTGGCACGGCGATCGGCGAGGTTGTCTTTAATACGGCACTGTCGGGGTATCAGGAGATCCTGACCGATCCGAGCTACGCGCGACAGATCGTAACCTTGACGTACCCCCATATCGGCAATGTGGGCACGAATTCCCAGGACGACGAATCCGACCGTGTTTTCGCCTCGGCCTTGGTCGTACGCGATCTTCCACCGCGTGCCTCCAATTTTCGCTCGCGGTGCGACCTCTCGACCTTTTTGCGCGAGCGCTCGGTGGTCGCTATCGCGGGCATCGATACGCGCAGTCTGACGCGCCGGTTGCGCGATGGCGGTGCCCAAGCCGGAGCGGTCGTGGTCGGAGACGATGCCGCGGCCGCCATCGCGCTGGCCCGGACTTTCCCCGGAATGAGCGGTCTGGACCTGGCTTCGGTCGTCTCCGCCAAGAGCCCGTATGTCTGGGACCAGACCGAGTGGAGCCTGGAGCACGGTTACGGCCGGCTGAGTTCACCGAAGCATCACGTAGTGGCTTTCGATTTTGGTATCAAGCGCAATATTTTGCGCATGCTGGCCCAGCGCGGTTGCCGGCTCACGGTTGTGCCTGCGCGAACCGGTGCGGCCGAGGTGCTACGACTGCAGCCCGACGGGGTGTTCCTCTCGAACGGTCCGGGGGATCCGGAGCCCTGCGACTTCGCCATCGCGGCGGCGCGCGAACTCATCGATCGGGGCTTGCCGACCTTCGGAATCTGTCTCGGGCACCAGATCATGGCCCTGGCTTCGGGAGGCCGCACCGTCAAAATGAAGTTCGGTCACCACGGAGCCAATCACCCGGTGCAGGATCTGCAGACCGGGCGCGTGCTGATTACCTCGCAAAACCACGGCTTTGCGGTCGATCCGGCGACCTTGCCGGCCAACTGTCGTATCACGCACGTGTCGTTGTTCGACGGCTCTTTGCAGGGATTTCGACGCGAAGATCGCCCGGCGTTTTGCTTTCAGGGCCATCCGGAGGCCAGCCCCGGCCCCAAGGACATCGGCTACCTTTTCGATCGCTTTATCAATTTGATGCAAGAGCGCGTCCGCAGCCGGCCGGTCGCCGCCTTTGGATAAGGTCGCAAGTCTCCATGCCCCGCCGCACCGACATCCATTCGATTCTTATCATCGGTGCCGGCCCGATCATCATCGGGCAGGCCTGCGAGTTCGATTATTCGGGCGCGCAGGCCTGCAAGGCGCTGCGGGAGGAGGGCTACCGCGTCATTTTGGTCAACAGCAATCCGGCGACCATCATGACCGATCCCGAGATGACCGACGTTACCTATATCGAGCCGATAACTTGGCAGGTGCTCGAGCGCATCATCGCGCGGGAGCGCCCCGATGCGATTCTTCCCACGATGGGTGGCCAGACCGCGTTGAACTGCGCCATGGACCTGCATCGCAACGGCGTGCTCGAACGTTACGGGGTACGGCTGATCGGAGCATCGCCTTCGGCCATCGCGAAGGCCGAGGATCGCCAGCAATTCAAGGAGGCGATGACGCGCATTGGCTTGATCTCGGCCAGGTCGGCCGCGGCGCATTCGCTGCCCGAAGCCCTCGCGGTGCAGGAGTTCGTCGGTTTCCCGGCGGTGATCCGCCCGAGCTTTACTCTCGGTGGAACCGGAGGCGGGATCGCCTACAACATGGAGGAATTCGTAACGATCTGTCAGCGGGGCCTCGAACTGTCGCCCACGCGCGAGTTGCTCATCGAGGAGTCGCTCATCGGTTGGAAGGAATACGAGATGGAGGTCGTGCGTGACGGCCGCGACAACTGCATCATCGTCTGCTCGATTGAGAATCTCGATCCAATGGGAATTCACACGGGTGACTCGATAACGGTAGCGCCCGCGCAGACCCTGACCGACAAGGAGTTCCAGCGCATGCGCGACGCCTCGATCGCGATCTTGCGCGAGATCGGCGTGGATACGGGCGGATCGAATGTCCAGTTTGCGGTGCACCCGAGTGACGGCCGCATGATCGTGATCGAAATGAATCCCCGCGTATCGCGTTCCTCCGCGCTCGCATCCAAGGCAACCGGTTTTCCGATTGCCAAGGTGGCCGCCAAGCTGGCGGTGGGCTATTCGCTCGACGAATTGCGCAACGAGATCACCGGGGGTGCAACGCCGGCTTCCTTTGAACCGACCATCGACTACGTGGTGACGAAGATACCCCGCTTTGCGTTTGAGAAGTTCCCGCAGGCGGATAACCACCTCACGACGCAGATGAAGTCCGTCGGCGAAGTAATGGCGATCGGGCGCACCTTCCAGGAATCGTTCCAAAAGGCCTTGCGTGGCCTTGAGACCGGGGTCGACGGATTAATCCAAATGTCGACCGATCACGACGAGATCATCGAGGAGATCGGCGAACCGGGACCAAACCGGATTTTGTACGTCGCCGACGCCTTTCGTCTGGGAATGTCGCTTGAGTTGGTGTTCGAGGAAACGGGGATCGATCCGTGGTTTTTGGCCCAAATCGAGGAACTCGTGCGGATGGAAGGGCGGCTGGCCCACTGCAAGATCGAGGGCCTGGATGGCGGCGACTGGATGCTGCTCAAGCGCAAAGGTTTTTCCGATGGCCGCCTGGCGACGCTGCTGGGCACGAGCACTGCCAGCGTGCGCGCGGCGCGGCGGGCACACGGCGTGCGTCCCGTCTACCGCCGGGTCGACACCTGCGCCGCGGAGTTTGCGACCTCTACGGCCTACCTGTATTCGACTTACGGCGAGCAGTGCGAATCGGCGCCGACCGAGCGGCGCAAGGTGATGGTCCTGGGCGGTGGCCCCAACCGGATCGGCCAAGGCATCGAATTTGACTATTGCTGCGTGCACGCGGCCCTGGCACTTCGGGAAGACGGGTTTGAGACCATCATGGTCAACTGCAATCCGGAGACCGTATCGACCGACTACGATACGTCCGACCGGCTGTACTTTGAACCACTGACGCTCGAAGATGTCCTGGAGATCGTGGACCGCGAGCGACCGCTCGGGGTCATCGTGCAATACGGCGGGCAGACCCCGCTAAAACTTGCGCGCGATCTGGAGGCAAACGGCGTGCCAATCGTAGGCACGAGCCCGGATTCGATTGACGTGGCCGAGGACCGGGAACGCTTCCAGCGACTGCTGCAGCAATTGGGCCTGCGCCAGCCGCCAAATCGTACCGCTCGCACCGAGGACGAGGCCTTGCGACTGGCCGAGCAAATCGGCTTTCCGCTCGTGGTACGGCCAAGCTATGTCCTGGGCGGGCGCGCCATGGAAATCGTCCACGAGACGAGGGATCTGGAGCGCTACATGCGCGAGGCGGTCAAGGTCTCCAACGAATCGCCGGTGCTGCTCGACCGCTTTCTCGATGATGCGATCGAAGTCGACGTGGACTGTGTGTGCGACGGCAACCAGGTGATGATTGCCGGCGTCATGGAACACATCGAACAGGCGGGCGTGCATTCCGGGGATTCGGCCTGTTCGCTTCCTCCCTACTCGCTTTCGGCCGATATCGTCGATGAACTCAAGCGCCAGACGCAGCAGATGGCGCACGCCCTTCGGGTCGTCGGGCTAATGAACGTGCAGTTTGCCATTCAAAACGGGGTCGTCTTCGTGCTCGAAGTCAATCCGCGCGCCTCGCGCACGGTTCCCTTCGTCTCCAAGGCGACGGGGGTGCCGGTCGCGAAGATCGCCGCTCGCTGCATGCTGGGTCGCAGCCTGCGCCAGCAGGCGCAGCGTGTCGAGGTCGTGCCGCCGTATTTTTGCGTCAAGGAGTCGGTGTTTCCTTTTTCCCGGTTCTTGGGGGTTGATCCCCTTCTGGGGCCGGAGATGCGCTCGACGGGCGAAGTCATGGGCGTGGGCAAAACCTTCGGCGAGGCCTTGTTCAAATCGCAGATGGCCGCCGGCGCAACTTTGCCGCCACGCGGCACCGTGTTTTTGAGCGTTAAGGACTCCGACAAACCGAAGACGGTCGAAATCGCTCGGCTGCTCAACGAAATGGGCTATAGCCTGGTGGCAACGCGGGGCACTGCCGCTGCCGTCGAAGCCGCCGGCATTCCTGTCAAGGCAGTGAACAAGGTCAAGGACGGTCGGCCGCACGTAGTCGACTTGCTCAAAAATGGCCAGATCGATCTTGTGATCACAACGGTCGAGGAAAAGCGGGCGCCAATCGCCGATTCGCGTTCGATTCGCACCACCGCCTTGGCGCAGCGGGTGACGTATTACACGACGGTGGCTGGGGGCCGCGCGGCGGTCGAGGGCATGCGACAGATGGCGCAGCTCGAAGTGTACGACTTGCAATCGTTGCATCGGCAGTTGGAAGCGGCCTGAACTCGGTTTAACACAAAGCGAATGCGTCCCCGCGCGTGGCTAGACAGCGTCCGGGGGCGTCGGTACATTGACGCGGAGTGTCCGCGGCGAATGCCGCGGCTGCGTTTTTTGGCGAGTTGAAATCCCGTGGCTCGACCTCCATCTGACTAGCTCTTGGATTTCGTCAGCAGAAGTAATGTCATTTATGGCGGCAATTCCCATTACGGCGCGCGGAGCGGAACGACTCAAGGCGGAACTTGCACGCCTAAAGTCCGTCGATCGCCCCGGGATCATCCAGGCGATCAAGGAAGCGCGGGAAAAGGGCGATCTGTCGGAGAACGCCGAGTACGAGGCCGCGCGAGAGCGTCAGGGATTCATCGAGGGACGGATCCAGGAGCTTGAAGGCAAACTCTCGAGCCTGCAGATCATCGACCCGGCTGCCATCGACGCGGGCGAGCGGATTGTCTTTGGAGCGATGGTCGATTTGGAAGACGTCCACTCCCGCAGCCGCGTGCAGTATCAGATCGTTGGCGACGACGAAGCGGATATCAAGGCCGGGCTCATATCGGTTTCGAGCCCAACCGCGCGGGCGTTGATCGGAAAGAGCGTCGGCGACGTGGCTACGGTCGCTGCCCCCGGCGGCAAGCGCGAATACGAGATACTCGAAGTGCGCTATCGCTGAGGAAGGCCCCGGTTCGGCGAGCGTCGCAGCGCCGTTGGGGCTCGGTGTACGGCGGAGCGCGTTCCGTCGGCGCCCGACACTCGGCTAGCCGGGCCGCCTTGCGGCGCTGGCGACCCGCTTGGAGCGCCAGCAACCGGCTCGGGAACCGGCCGAAACAGTATGACGGTGTTGCCGATCACCTGGACCCGGGCCGCACCGAGCCGCTCGGCCATGGCCCGCGCAAGATCCTCACGGGTTGCGCGCTGGGCTCCGGCGGCTCGGACTTTGATCAGACCGTGCGCGCGCAGCGCCCGATCGATTTCCTGAAAGACGGCTTCGCTTAACCCGGCCACGCCCAGCTGCACCATGGGGTGCAGACGATGCGCCTGGGCCCGCAGCCTGAGGCGATGTTCATGCGCTAGTTTCAATTCGGCCATGGGGCGAGGGGCGGCCCACCGCGGACGGCCGATGCCCGGCGCCTGGCCCGCCGCGGGTGGACGAGCTTTCATAATAGCAACGCAGTGCGACGCTTTCGACGGCCGCGCGCCGCTTTTGCGAAGGACCGCTCGTCCAATTTGTACCTTCTTTTTGTGGAAAGGCTTGCCATGCCCGCCAAGCGCAAAGCCGCCAAGGCGGCGTCCAAGCACCGCTCCAAGCGTGCTTGGATCGAGCGACACATCAAGGACCCGTACGTGCAGGCGGCCACTCGGCACGGCTATCGCTCGCGGGCGGCCTACAAGCTCCTGGAGATCGACCGGCGGGACCGACTGCTGCGTCCGGGCGCGATCGTCATTGACTTGGGGGCGGCACCGGGAAGCTGGGCCCAGGTGGCCGTAGAACGTCTGGGAGTTCGCGGGAGGCAACTGGCCGGGCGAGTGATCGCGCTGGACTTGCTGCCGCTGGAGCCGATTCCAGGAGTCGAATTCCTCCAGGGGGACTTTCGCGACAGTCAAGTAACGGATCGGCTTACGCAGATGCTCCGCGGAGAACGCGCGGACGTCATTTTGTCCGATTTGGCGCCCAATCTGAGCGGTATCGGTGCCGCCGATGCCGCGCGCAGCTCCCACCTTTGGGAGCTGGCCTTGGAATTTGCCCTGCGGCACTTAAAACCCGGCGGCCGACTGCTGGTGAAGACCTTTCAGGGTAGCGGCTATAGTCAGTTTGTGCATGCGCTCAAGGGCCACTTTGCTCGAGTGCTGGTGCGAAAGCCGGCGGCTTCCCGCCAGGAATCGGCCGAAACCTATCTGCTTGCCTATGGTCGGAAGTCGGGGACAGCCCCCGAGCGGGCCGATCCTTGAAATTGGGGCGGGAGCACCCCCATATCGGGTTAGATATCCGTCTAAGCGCCGCGGCTGTCATACGGGCGAGAACAGCCTAGAATGACGTCGGGGCTGTGTCTGGGTCCCGCAGCCAGCGTTTGGGACGGCAGCAATCCGCATCGGGCAGGAGAAAGACCGTGAACAACAGCACCTTCGCAAAAGCCGCCATCTGGCTCGTGATCGCCGTGGTGCTTTTTACGGTCTTTCAGAAGCTGGAAAAAGGCGCCGGCGGGAACGTACAGCAGATCCCCTACTCGCAATTCGTTAACGAGGTGCACGCCGGTCACGTCAAAAGCGCACGCATTCAGGAGACCTCGCCGGGGATGACGGAGATCATTGCCCAGACCAACGACGGTGCGCAGCTGCGAACGACCGGGACCTTGTACGACCGAGGCATCTTCAAAGATCTTCTCGATGCCAACGTCAAGTTCGAGTTCGAACAGCGCGAATCGCAGTCGCCGCTGCTGAGTTTCTTTTATGCCTTTGGGCCGGTGATCCTGCTCATCGGCGTGTGGATCTTTTTCATGCGCCAGATGCAAGGCGGCGGCCGTGGCGGGGCGTTTTCCTTCGGCAAGTCCCGCGCGCGCATGCTCGATGAATCCAATAACAGCATCACCTTTTCGGACGTCGCTGGGTGCGACGAAGCGAAGGACGAGGTGCAGGAACTCGTCGAGTTTCTGCGCGACCCTTCCAAATTCCAGAAACTGGGCGGACGCATTCCGCGCGGCGTGCTAATGGTCGGCTCACCCGGCACGGGCAAGACCTTGCTCGCCAAGGCAATTGCCGGAGAGGCCAAAGTCCCGTTTTTCACCATTTCGGGTTCCGATTTCGTCGAAATGTTTGTCGGGGTTGGCGCGGCGCGAGTGCGCGACATGTTCGAAACCGCGAAAAAGCACGCCCCTTGCATCATCTTCATCGACGAGATTGATGCGGTCGGGCGCCAGCGCGGGGCGGGCCTGGGCGGGGGTAACGACGAGCGCGAGCAAACGCTCAATCAGATGCTCGTGGAAATGGACGGTTTTGAGACCGGACAGGGAATCATCGTCATTGCCGCGACCAACCGTCCGGACGTGCTTGACCCGGCGCTGCTGCGCCCGGGCCGCTTTGACCGCCAGGTGGTGGTGCCGCTGCCGGATATCCGGGGCCGGGAGCAGATTTTGGCGGTGCACATGCGCAAGGTGCCGATCGGCCCCGATGTCAAGGCCGACATCCTGGCACGCGGAACGCCCGGCTTCTCGGGGGCGGACTTGGCCAACCTGGTCAACGAATCGGCTCTTTTCGCGGCGCGTCGCGGTGCGCGCGTGGTCGAGATGCAGGATTTCGAAAAAGCCAAAGACAAGGTCATGATGGGCGCAGAGCGCAAATCAATGGTCATGTCCGAGGAGGAGCGTCGCAACACCGCGTTTCACGAGTCGGGCCACGCGGTGGTGGCGCGCCTGCTGCCGCGCACTGACCCCGTGCACAAGGTCACCATCATTCCGCGCGGACGAGCGCTGGGCGTGACCATGCAACTGCCCGAACAGGACCGCTACGCATACGATCGCGATTATCTGCTGGCGCGCGTTGCCGTGCTCTTTGGTGGTCGCGTCGCCGAGGAACTGTTCATGAAGCAGATGACTACGGGCGCGAGCAACGATTTTGAGCGTGCAACGCAGATGGCACGCGATATGGTCACGCGCTACGGGATGAGCGATAAGCTCGGACCGATGGTCTATGCGGAAAACGAGGGCGAGGTGTTCCTGGGCCGTTCGATTACCAAGACGGTGAACATGTCGGAGGAGACGATGCGCACCGTCGATGCCGAGATTCGCCGCATCATCGACGAGCAGTACCACTTGGCGCGGCGTTTGCTCGAAGAAAATCGCGACAAGGTCGAGGCGATGGCCAAGGCGCTGCTCGAGTGGGAGACGATTGACGCCGACCAGATCCTGGACATCATGGAAAGTCGGCCGCCGCGTCCGCCCAAGTCCCCCACGAGCACAACTCCGAGCAGCCCCAGTCCGCCTCCGGGCGGGGGCGTGCAGGAAGCCACGCAGCCCGCGTAAGCGGGGGGTTGCCCGCACGTGTTGATTGCGCCTCGGTGGCCCGGTCGGCCGCCGAGGGCCGCAACCGCGATCTGCCCGAAACCCCAATGCCCGCGTTTGACGATTGCGCCGCCGCGCCGGCGATCTGGCGGTGCGGACGCTTTTCGCTTTCGCTCAATCGCGTCCGCATCATGGGTGTGCTCAATGTAACTCCCGATTCGTTCGCCGACGGTGGCCGCTATACGCAGCTCGACGCCGCGTTGCGGCACGCTCGGCAGATGATCGACGAGGGTGCGGACATCATCGATATCGGAGGCGAATCGACCCGCCCGGGCGCCGCGCCCGTGAGCGCGCAGGCGGAGATGCAGCGCGTGCTCCCGGTTCTTCGAGCGCTGCAGGGAGCGCGCGTGCCGATTTCGGTGGACACGAGTCGGCCAGGACTCATGCGTGCCGCGCTGGAGGAAGGGGCCTCGATCATCAACGACGTGCGCGCGTTTCGGTTCGACCCGATGATGGAAGCGGTTCGCGATTCCGACTGCGGGATCGTGTTGATGCACATGCAGGGCGAGCCGGGTACCATGCAGCGCCAGCCGGTTTACCATGACGTTGTCGGCGAGGTCGGCGCATGGCTCTCGCGGCGACGGGACGAAGCGATGGCCGCCGGCGTTGCGCGCGAGCGCATCGTGGTGGACCCGGGATTCGGGTTTGGCAAGACTCATGCGCACAATCGGCAACTGCTGAGTCACTTGCGGGAGCTTGTACCGATCGGCCAGGCGTTGCTGGTGGGTCTGTCGCGCAAATCGACGCTGGGAGAAATCACCGGCCGCTCGACCCAGGAGCGGCTCAGTGCCTCGCTGGCGGCCGCGCTCATCGCCATCGCGGGCGGTGCGCGCATCGTGCGGGTCCATGACGTGGCGGCCACGCGCGATGCAGTCGCGGTTTGGGAAGCGGTGCAGGCCGAACGGCGGCCGGCGCCGGAATCGGAGGGGTCGACTTGAAACGCAAGTACTTCGGGACCGACGGAATTCGCGGAACAGTGGGTGAGGAGCCAATCACACCCGACTTCGTCCTGCGTCTGGGACACGCGGCCGGTCGCGTGCTGGCGCGCGAGACGCGCAGTGGACGCCCGGCCGTGCTGATCGGTAAGGACACTCGCGTGTCCGGCTACATGCTCGAATCGGCGCTGCAGGCGGGGTTTTCCAGCGCCGGCGTCGATGTGGTGCTCTGCGGACCCCTGCCCACGCCGGCGGTCGCCTACCTCACCCGCGCGCAACGACTGAGCGCGGGCGTCGTGATTAGCGCCTCGCACAATCCGTACCCGGACAACGGCATCAAGTTTTTCTCGGGTGGCGGACGCAAGCTTGCGGACAATATCGAGTTAGAGATCGAATCCGAAATCGAGCGTCCCATCGCGTGTGTCTCCTCCAAGCAGCTGGGCAAGGCGCGGCGCTTGGACGATGCGGGTGGTCGTTACATCGAATTTTGCAAGAGCACCTTTCCCGCGGAATTTGACCTCAAGGGCCTGAAGATCCTGGTCGACTGCGCGCACGGCGCTGCCTACCACGTGGCCCCCGATGTGTTTCACGAACTGGGCGCGGACGTCGTCGCGGTTGGTGCCGCGCCGAACGGCTTTAACATCAACGACGGCGTAGGCGCGGTCCATACGCAGGACTTGGCGCGCCAGGTGCAAGAAAACGATGCGGATTTTGGCATCGCGCTGGACGGCGACGCCGACCGCGTCGTTATCGTCGATCGCCAAGGTCACACCTACAACGGCGATCAGTTGCTTTTTGCCATCGTGCGCGAGCGCATGCGCCACGGACCGATCCGAGGCGTGGTCGGCACGCTGATGACGAATTTCGCGCTCGAGCGCCGGCTTGCCGAGCTCGGTGTGCCGTTTGCGCGGGCAAACGTTGGCGATCGATACGTGCTGGAGATCCTGGAGGAGCGCGGATGGCTCTACGGTGGAGAAAGTTCCGGCCACCTCATCTGCCTGGACAAGCACACCACGGGCGATGGCATTGTCAGCGCCCTACAGGTGCTGGCGGCGGCCCGGCGCATGGGCCAGAGCCTGGCGCAGCTCACCTCGGAGCTGCAAATGCTGGCCCAAACCATGGTCAACGTGCGCGTGGCGCCGGGCTTTCAGTGGAAGGCCCACGAACCGCTTACGCGGGAGCTTGCGCGCGTGCAGCGTGAACTCGACGGGCGCGGCCGCGTGCTCGTGCGACCCTCCGGAACCGAACCGGTTTTGCGCATCATGGTGGAGGCGGGCGACGCGGTTTTTGCGCGCACGATTGCCGACCGCCTGGCCGCGACCGTCTGTTAAAGCGGGTCGGACATCGCTTCTATGTCATGTCACAATAGCGTGACAATTCGGTCATAGACTGCCGCGCCGGACTGGGGTTTCGTCCGGGGCGGGCCGTGGCAGAACCGACAACGCGAGATCAGCCGAACAGGCAACCGGGGATGGCGACGACGGTTGCGACACCGATCGACGGAGCAAATGAAGTTGATAGCCGAATCGACCGATGCCCGAGGCCCGCAGCTCCTCGAGGAACGCGCGGGGCCATCGATCAAGGCGGAAGTACGTAACCTGAGCTTTTACTACGGAGCCGTTCGCAGCCTGAAGGACATTTCGCTTTCGATCCACAACAAACAGGCCACGGCGCTCATCGGTCCATCGGGTTGCGGCAAGTCGACCTTTTTGCGCTGCTTTAACCGGATCCACGACTTGTACCCGGGAAACCGCTACGAGGGCTCGATTCACCTGTACCCCGACAATGTCGACATTCTCTCGCGCGACGTCGATCCGATCGATGTGCGCATGCGCATCGGCATGGTGTTTCAAAAGCCCAGTCCGTTTCCGACAACGATCTTCGAAAACGTCGCCTACGGGCTGCGTCTGCGCGGCTCGTTGTCGCGCGCCGCCGTGGCGGACAAGGTGGAGGAGTCTTTGCGCGCCGCGGCACTGTGGGACGAGGTCAAAGACCGCCTGCCGACTCTGGCTTCGAATCTGTCCGGTGGCCAGCAGCAGCGCCTGTGCATCGCGCGCGCCTTAGCAACCGATCCCGAGCTGCTTTTGTTCGACGAGCCGACGTCGGCGCTCGATCCCATTGCCACGGCGTCGATCGAGGAATTGATCAGCAGCCTGAAGGAAGCGGTTTCCATTTTGATCGTGACACACAACATGCAGCAGGCGGCACGCTGCTCCGATTACACGGCGTTCATGTATCTCGGCGAACTGGTCGAATTTGGCGAAACGGACCAAGTTTTCATCCGGCCCGGTAAGAAGGAGACCGAGGACTACATTACCGGCCGCTTCGGTTAGACAAAAGAGGTGCAATCTTGAGCAACGGCGAACATCTGTACAAGCAGTACGACCACGAGCTCGAATCGCTGCGCACCCGCATCTTGCACATGGGCGGCATGGTCGAGGCGCAGCTGCAATCGGCAATTGCCGGTTACGAACGCCCCGACGCCAAGCTTGCCGAGGAGGCGATCGAGGTCGATCGGAGCGTCAACGAGCAGCAGGTTGAGCTCGACCGCCTCGTCGTGAACATGATCGTACGGCGTCAGCCCACTGCCAACGATCTGCGGCTGATCATCGGCGTTGCACGCACGGTAACGGAGCTCGAGCGCATCGGCGACGAGGCGACGAAAATTGCTCGTGCCGCCAAGTGGTTATTCGACAAACAGCGCAGCGTTCGTACGCCGCGACTGCGCGAAATTCACAGCTCGGCGCTGGCAGCGGCGCGCATGCTGCGCGGGGCGCTGGATGCCTTTGCGCGCCTGGATGCGGCGGCCGCGGCGGCGATCATTGAGGAGGATCGCGGAGTCGATCAGCAGTTTCAGGCGATCTTGCGCCAGCTGATCACCTTCATGATGGAGGATCCGCGGACCATCTCCCCATCGCTGGACGCCGTCTGGGTGGCCAAGGCAATCGAACGCATCGGCGATCATGCCAAGAACATTGCCGAGCACGTCATATTCGTCGCACAGGGGGCCGACGTACGGCACGCGACCCCGGAAGAAGTGGCCCGCGCCGTTTCGCCGCAGGAGTAAATCGTTATGGCAAACGCTTCGATTCTCGTCGTCGAAGACGAACCCGCAATTCAGGAGCTGGTCGCTTTCTCGTGCGGCAACAGCGGCTACAAGGTGCGCCGCGCCGAGTCGGTCGGGGCGGCCGAAAACGCCATCCGCGGCGAACTGCCTGACTTGGTGATCCTCGACTGGATGTTGCCGGACCGCGCTGGCATCGACTTTTTGCGCGAATTACGAAAATCCGACCGGACACGGGGCGTGCCGGTCATCATGCTCACGGCCAAAGGGGCCGAGGCCGACCGGGTCGCCGGGCTCGACGGGGGCGCCGACGATTATGTTGTCAAGCCTTTTTCTCCGCGCGAACTCGTTTCGCGGGTGCGCGCCGTTTTTCGCCGGCGGGCCCCGGAGAAAAGCGGAGAGGCCATTGTCTATGGGCCGCTGAAAATCGACCCGGCGCGCCACGAAGTGCAGGTGGGCGGGCGCAGCGTAAAGATGGGACTGGCAGAGTTCAAACTGTTGACGTTCCTTGTCGGCCATCCGGAGCGGGTCTTCTCGCGCAGCCAGCTGCTCGATAACGTCTGGGGAGATCACGTGTTCATCGAGGAGCGGACCGTCGACGTGCACGTGCTGCGCTTGCGCAAGGCGCTGATGCCGGTGGATTCCCAGCACCTCATCCAAACCGTGCGCGGACTGGGCTATCGTCTGTCGTCCGGCATGGACAACTGACACTGCGGTGGCCCGACTGCATTGGCGCGCTTGGCGCATCGTCCTGCCGGCTATTGTCGGCCTGATCGCGTTGTTCCTTGTCTGCGGCGTGTTTGCGAGCACGCTGGGAGCGGTCGCGGGTCTGCTCTTGGGTTGTTGTGTTCTGGCCGTACTCTACGCAATCCAGATCTACTACCTTGGGTCGCTGGGCAACTGGCTCAATCACCCCTCCCTGAGCGAAATTCCGGACGGTTTTGGGGTCTGGGCCGAAGTCTTTGCGCGGCTGCATCGCTGGCATCGCGCCAGCGAAATCAACCAGCGACGCCTGATCGACAACGAGGAACGCTTCCGGCGCACGATCAGCGCTTTGCCCGATGGCATCATTTTGGTGGACGCCGCGCTGCAGATCGAATGGTGCAACCCGGTGGCCGAGCGCCATCTGTCGCTTTCGCTGCGGGCCGACCAGGGCCTGCGACTTACGAACCTGGTGCGCGATCCACACCTGGTTGCCTACATGACCTCGGGTCATTTTGACGCGGAGCTCGTCTTTCGGCCGCTGTCCAATCCTTCGACAGTGCTTTCGCTGGCGGTGATCGAGTTCGAACCGGCTCGTTCGATCGTGATTACCCGCGACATCACACAGACCGAACGCCTGGAGTCGATGCGGCGCGATTTTGTTGCCAATGTCTCGCACGAGTTGCGCACACCGCTGACGGTGATCAAAGGCTTCCTGGAATCTTTTGCCGACGAAGGCGAGGAGCTCGGTCCCGTTCGCCAGCACCACCTGCGACTGATGGACGAACAGGCCGAACGCATGCATCACTTGATCGAGGATCTGCTCATGCTCTCCCGCCTGGAGTCGGAAAGTCCGAACCAGGAGGAGACGGTCGACATCGCGCAGCTGATCGCGGAAGTCGCCGACGAGGCGCGCACGCTTTCCGCCGGCCGGCACCGCATCAGTGTCGAGGTCGCGCCGGCCTGGGTGCGCGGCAGCCGCGACGAACTGCGGAGCGCCTTCGGCAACCTGGTCTCCAACGCCATCCGCTACACACCCGAGGGAGGGACGATCCGCATCGCGTGGGCGCCGCGCCCCGACGGGGCGGCGTTCCAAGTGATCGACAGCGGCATCGGCATTGCTCCGGAGCACATTCCGCGACTGACGGAGCGCTTCTACCGCGTCGAAAAGAGTCGCTCGCGAGAAACCGGTGGAACCGGCCTGGGCCTGGCCATTGTCAAGCACGTGCTGCTGCGCCATGGCGGGCGGCTGGATATTGAATCGGAACTCGGCCGAGGCAGTACGTTCTGCGCTTGGCTACCGAGCTCGCGCCTGGTGGCGCGCGAAGCGCTGCCCTTGAGCACCGCGCAAGTCTAGGTTCGAGCGGTTCCCCGGCGCTCGCGAGAGGCCCGCACGTTGTTGTGCGGCGACAGCCTGCGAGCTGAAGCGCACCAAATTGCTCAGGCCTCTTTGGACCGGTATCATCGCCGTTTCGGGGTGTGGCGCAGCCTGGTAGCGCACCTGCCTTGGGCGCAGGGGGTCGGAGGTTCGAATCCTCTCGCCCCGACCAATTGTGCTGCGGTGAGCCCCCTGCCCGGGGGATCAAAGTCTGCCCGTAGCTCAGTTGGATAGAGCATCAGCCTTCTAAGCTGAGGGTCGCTGGTTCGAGTCCGGCCGGGCAGGCCAGTTTCACCAAGCGTTACGTGGTGGCCGTAGCTCAACGGTAGAGTCCCGGATTGTGATTCCGGTTGTTGTGGGTTCGAATCCCATCGGCCACCCCAGTTCTCTGCATATCTTGGACGCAAGCACGTGTTAGCTTTGCGTCGGCTTTGGCGATTTTTTCCGTCGAAGAGCGGTGCGCGTGGTGCTTTGGCGCGCTCGTCGATCACCGGTGAAATCCCTTGGGACCCATGAAACGGCGTGCCTCGCATGGATCGTGCCACCCGGCGAGGTTCTGTGGTTCTCGTCGAGGTGTTTTCCTTTTCGCACGGCACCTGACCAACGATCGCCATGGATCGCTGCGGCGGGAGCTGCGAGCCGCGGGACTTCGTCGCGCTGAAAAAGGATGCGACGCAAGGATCGGCGGCCTGACGAATGGGCACGACCGTAACGGAGATTTTGGAGCTCGCAATTCGGCATCGACCCCCCTGGTTCCTTGGCGCATTGGCCCTATTGATTGGGCATTGATTGCTGGTTTGCGCGGTGCCACGCACAAGGAGCAACGTGGCTTTCCTCCGAAAAGCGGTCCGCTACGACGAACCGACCTTCGGCGTCAACGTTGTGAGGAAAGCGGCGAGATGTCCACGAAAATCCGATAGTCGTGAATTTGCTCGCCGGTGCGCTCGGTAATGTTGGCGAAGGGCACACTAACTTCCGATCCGTCCAGACGCCGATAACAGACCGTGCCCCGGCAAATTACGGTGTTGCCACTCGTCCAATGCGTCTGTACGGTGTGCCGAAGCGCCGAGATCGACCGGAAGAAACCTTCGACCGTGGCTTCGACTGCGGCACGGCCGCGAATGGGTGGCGTGTTGCCAAACTGAAATTTCACATCTTCGGTAAAAAAATCCGCGAATCCCTTGGTGCTCATCGAGTCGATGGCACGAAAGAGTTCATTGAGCCAAATCCCGGTATCCATCAACGTTTGCTCCCGCTGTTACTCTCTGCCGCGTATCCCGAAGCGGTGCCGGCGGCAGCCTCGCTCGCAATCGCGTCCTAGTCGAATCTTGAAGGCAAATTACCCGAGCGCCCGCGGTATCAATATCGCCGCAATGAGTGCGATGGCGCCAAGAGCGTGGATTGCGAGCGTTTGCTCGATGCTCCGGCGAAGACGGCCGCGTTGTTCGGATGCGGGGCCAACGCCTGAGGCGGCGTGAAGACCGCCGGCCGCTAGACCCGTGGCGAACACAAGGAACCACCACGGTAGCGCACCCATCCCGACCGCGCCGAGATTCGCCGCGAAGGCCAGCCCGGTCAGGCCCCGGTAGATCGATTTTGTGCGCTGGGGTCCGAATCGCACGACCAGGGTGCGCTTGCCGCACCGCCGGTCTGAGGCTTCGTCAGGGACCTCGTTGATCAGGAGAATGGCGGCAACCCAGCAGCTGACGGGCACCGAGATCAGGACCGCTCCAAGATTCAGCGTCTTCGTCTGAAGCCAGGAGGCGCCCAGTACCGGGAGTGCGCCCAGACCGACACCAACTGCCGCTTCGCCGACACCGAGCGCAGACAATTGAATGCCTGGCATCGAGTACAGAATCCCGAGGGCCAGGCCCGCAGCGCCCAACAGGACAATCGCTGGACCGTGTTGGATGGCAAGAACCGCACCTACAATCACCGCCCCGGAGGCGAGCGCAGCGGCCAGCCGAGCCATTGCCGCCCGCGAAAGCAGGCCGCACTGAATAAATCTTGAACCCCCTGTGTAGGGATAAATTCGCTGCGAATTGTCTTCATCCGCACCGATCTGGTCGTCTCCGACGTCGTTGTAGACGTTTACCGCAGCATGGGCAAGAACCGTAGCGAGCAGGGCGAGCGCGAACGAAGCGCCATCGAGTTGCTCGCGGCGTGCAAACCCCCAGGCGGTGCCAACCAGAACCGGCAACACGGAAGCGGTGAAGAACGCGGGGCGCGTGGCGAGGAGCACTCGCTTGGCGGCTCGAAGCGTTCCGGGGCCGGCAAGATCAAGCGAAGGGACGTCCGCGGGGGAAGGGCGGGCGTTCACGGGTTCGAACCTTCCGAAAGCCGCCGCCATCGGAGCGACGTACGGGGCACCCGCATGCGCGCTTCCTGAGCAAACGCCACGTGAGGGATGCCGACCGCCACTTGAAAATCTCCCTTGCTCATTTCAGGGCTTCGACGACGAAGGCGTCAAGATCGCTTCTTCGGGAGACGCCGAGGCGGTGGCCGCCCGCAAAACGTGGAGGGAGCCAATCTTTGGGCGGAGCAAGTTCGGCCGTACCACGTAACAGCGGCCGATCTGAGTTTGCGTGCCAAAACGTACCTCGTACAAAACGGAGCCAAGAAAGTCAAATAGCGTTGCAGCCGGAAGATCTCGGGAGGTGGCCACGAGGCCATCATCCGGCTTTTTCGCAACGATAGGGATGAAAGATGATGCGAGCAAGCTGCCTTTTCGTCGTCGCGGCAGGCTTTCTTCTTTGCGGAGCCGTGCACGCCGATGGCGCGAAACTCCTTCAGGAGAAGACCTGCTGGTCGTGCCACGGCTAGCACGGGAAGAAGACCATATTGCCGGAGTATCCGAAGATCGCCGAGCAGAACGCTGCCTACGTCGAACGGCAGATGCTCGGTATCAAGAGCACGGCGCGAGCCAACGGCAATAGCGCGGCGATGAAAGCGGTGATGGACCTGGTGACGGAAGACGAGATCAAGGAATAGGCGGCGTACATCGCGTCCATAAAGAGCCGGGCGAACGGACTGACGGTCCGTTCGAATCGAAGGGGATCCGAAGACCGCGTTTTGTTTCGTGTCGCGCCATCGCCTTAATCGTTCGGCAAGCGCGGGATGGATTCCGGATAAGATCCGAAAATTGAAAGTCCGTTGCCGTAGCACCTCAGGATAACGATACCTTGGTCCTGTGGCGCTTTGTGGTCGTTGCAGCGTAGATTGCGGCGTCGGCGACGGACGTGGGCTTTCCGAAGTGTGTTGCTGCGGCCTGTGCCATGCTACACAAGAGGGTCGAGCGTGTTTTGCCGTACGCGCCCGAGCGGGTATTCGATCTCGCTGCGGATGTGGAACGCTACCCCGAATTTCTGCGCTGGTGGATCGCCGCACGCGTATGCAGACGGGAAGGCAACATCTGCTATGCCACCCAGACGCTGGGCCTGGGCCCCATCCGCCTTCGATTCGATTCCATAGCGGTCTTTCAACGTCCGCAGCGAATCGAAGTAAGGGCCAAGGACAGCTTTCCGTTCCGTGAATTTCGAATAATTTGGGGTTTCACGCCTGCCGGGGAAAGGGACTGTCGCGCCGAGCTCGCCGTCGAATTTGAAATCGCGGTGGGTCCGCTCCGCAGCCTTGTCGAGCATGTCACGCCGCTGGCCATTGCCGATACGATTGCCGCCTTTGAGACACGGGCTCGGACAATATACGGTGTATTGCCGTGAGATTTTTCCTCTCGATATGGGTGCGCTTCGCGAGCCGGCGGGCGCTGGGCGACGAACACGACAGCGCAAAATGGGATGCGGTACGCAGAGCCTCGGCCCCGGAGATTTTCCGCGGAAAAAGGCAATTGAGGCGAGGGTTGCCGTCGCGTCCCTGTGTCGCGAACCGGTACGTTCCCCGAAAGGTCGTTTCTCCTACAACACTTTGCGTTGAGGCGTTTTGCACCGTCGGGTGAGCGTGCGACGACCCGCAACTTCTCGTCGGTTTGCGGACCCCCTCCGCGCAACGCGTGTTCTGTGCCGCGTATTTCCATAGCCTCGCAGAGGTTGCCTGCCCGAAAGACATCACGCTCTGGAACCGAAGTAACGGTCTTGGAGTCGAAGGGACAGTGCATGGTCTGCGTTTGTCGCGCTGCACTTTAAAAGTCGCGGATGCTAACGCGGCGTCGGAGCGTCGCAACGTGAAGCCTGACCCGATCTTGGTCGGAATGTTTGCCGCGGCGATCGTCTGTGTTTTTTTGCTCTGGGCTTTTTTCGAGCAATATCCGCTGCTTTTGATTCACCCCGGTGCGTGACGGGTACTCCTTGCGAATCGACTTTGTCGTAGTGACCATGAGGGGGGCGATAGTACGCGACGCAATGTGCCATCCGAAACATTCCAACGGCAATGCGACCGTTACGGTTGTGGAATGCCGCAGTCCAGTCCCGCGACACGAGATTGGATATCGGTCCCGTCCACCTTGGGTTTCACTGAGGCACTCGCCATTGGTCCGATGCAAACCCGCAAGGGAATCTTTGGCCCGATCCTCGTGTCCAATTAGTGTTTGAAATTGAGCGGCAGAGCGTGCGCGGATGCTCCGTCCCATACCCTCCTGCTAGAAGAACGCAAAAAGGAGGTCTGCCGAACGAAACTTCGGCAGCGTGTTTCCGCGGACGGGTCAGAGCATCGCGCTCGGCGGAGCTTCGAAGGGTCAATCGATGAGAGACCTTAGCCAGATAGTTGTGGCGACGGATTTGTCCGAACATGCGAAGTGGCCGATTGTTCGCGGCGCGACGCTTGCCGGCCGCCACGGCGGACAGCTGCATCTGATGCACGCGATTCCGCAATTCTCATTGAAGGACCTTTCCGAGTCGTATCGACCCTACGGAATCGTCCTCGCGAATCGACCGCACTGGGTCGACGCGGCGCGGGCCCAAATGCATGCACTTGCGACGATCGCCTCCGAGAGATTTGGCATCGCGATTGAAGAGCATGCGAAGTTTGGCAGTGCGGTCCCGGAAATTGAATCGATCACGAGAAAGTTGCCGGCCGATCTTTTGGTTGTCGGAACCCACGGGCGGGGGTTTCCCCGCGATCTGCTACTCGGGTCAACGGTCTCCGCGTTGATGGACCGGACCGTTTGCCCGTTACTGATTAGCAAAACGGAAAGTGACGATCCGTACAGGAGCGTACTGGTCGGCATCGACTTTAGTAACAGCTGCCGAAGTGCCTTGGAGTTCGCGTCCTTTCTTGCGCCGGACGCGGCGGTTGCTGCGCTGTACGCCGTGGAAAACGATGTCGACAGCATCTTTCATGCCCCAAAATCCTCCTACGAAAAAGACCCCGATGCTCTTCGAGGAGCTCAGCGAGAACTGGACAATTTTGTCGACGAAGCGGCGGCGCAGCACCCGGTCGAGCGAATTGCTGACTGGGGCAACGCCGCACAGACGCTACTGACTCACGCCCGTAGCAGCGATGCCGATCTGATTGTCGTGGGTAAGCACCACTCCAATTGGAAGGGAGTGTCGTTTGGCGATATCAGCAAACGCGTGGTCAAAGACGCAACGTGCGACGTTCTCATTGTTCCCTAGGCAAGGCGTTTGTCGGTAATTTGCCTGCCTGCGTATCGGTCGGATCCGTTGTTTCTTTTCGTCCTTCGCGAGCGTCCGCGTCGGCGACGGACCGCCCCGTGGACTGGCACAGACGAAGAGGCGCACGGCCCCGATGGACCACGGAGCCCGGTCGGTTGCCGCCAACAATGGCGGCGCGCAGCGCTCGGCAGCGAGTGGGCTTGGGGCCGGCGTCGATCAACCCCGCGCGCCTCTTGACCTAACGCGGGCTCGATTCGTGCGCGTCGGAAATTCAAAGGTGGCGCGCGCAACGCCTTTGCGAGGCTCACCGCGCTTGGGTGTCGGCGGCGGCTCCCATGGCAGGATTTGGCAGTCGTCCGGCAGAGGCGGCGGTCGGCGCATCGAGACCTCCCTGCGCCAGCTCTTGACCGTCCCACCCTCCGCCCAAGGCCTTATAGAGTGCAACAAGTTGCGTGGCAAGGCTCGCCAGCGCATCGACACGCTGTTCTTCGGCTTGGCGTGCCTGACGCTCGGCATCCAGGAGATCCATTAGGCTTGAGCGGCCGGCTTGGTATTGCGTGCGCACCAAAACGGCATACGCGTCGAGGTCCTGCGATACCTTCTCGAGCGAGACCACGCGGGCCCGGGCGCGGTCGTAGCGGATCATGGCCGCTTCCACGTCGCTTAGTGCCTGCAGCACCGACTTTTGGTACGCGGCAAGCGACGCGTCACGCGCGGCCTCGCGCGCAGATACTTCCGACGTCAAGCGTCCCCGGCCGAACAGCGGAAGGTACATCTGGGGCGCCAGGGACCAAGTTCGACTTGCCTGCTGCCCGAATTCGCCGGGCTGGACGGATTCGGCGCCGAAATTCCCAATTAGCGTAAAGCGCGGATACAAATCTGCGGTGGCAATGCCAATGTCCGCGGTCGCCGCCGCCAGATCGCGCTCGGCGCGGCGAACGTCGGGCCGGCGCCGAAGCAGATCCGAGGGCAGGCCGACGGCAATGCGGTCGGCGCGTACCGCCGGAACCGGCAGGTCGGGTTTTATCAACGTCGCAACGTCCGCCGATGTCGTGCCGATCAATACCGCAAGGGCATCGAGAGCAGCACCCTGATCGGCGTGCAAGGAGTCCAGCAGCGCCGTCTGGATTTGCACGCTGGCGCTTGCGCGGCGCACCTCCAACTCGCTTGCGTTACCCGCATCAAACCGCAGCCGAACCAGAGCGAAGGTTTGCTCGAGCGCCTTACGGTCGGCTTGGGCAAGCGCGATCTGCGCCTGCGTCTGCCGCAGAACAATGTAGGTGCGAGCGACTTCGGCCGCGACACTGATGCGAACGTCGTGCCAATTGGCTTGCGCGCTTTGCATGCGTGCGTTGGCCGCTTCCACCGATCGCCGAACGTGACCAAACACATCCAATTCCCAGGAGGCGTCGAACCCGGCTCGATAGTCGGTGAAGGCCAATTGCGGATTGGGAATCGGAAAATTGGCAAAAAGTTCGCTGTTGCGGCTGAAGCGGTCGCGCGAAACCTGGGCCCTTGCGTTGACGCTGGGCAGCTCTGCGGCGCCGGCAACGCCAAGTTCCGCGCGCGCTTCTCGGATACGCGCCTCGGCGCTCTGAAGATCGAGGTTGACCCCGCCGATTGCCCGCTCGATCAGCTCCGTCAGGTTCTCGTCGCCCAGCACCTGCCACCAGGCGAGCAGCGGTGTGCCGCCGTCAAAATCGCCGGCGGTGGCAAATTTCACGGGCACCGGCACATCCGGTGCGTGGTAGTCCGGGCCGACAGTGCAGGCACACAGAGCAAAGGCCGCAAGCACAACCGGCGATACAAGAAGGCGTCGCGGGCTTCGGCGCGGACTCATTGGGTTCTCCGCTTAAAAAAGACGTATGCCAAGCTCAGGGTAAGAAGGGCGATCACCAGGAGCGGCCAAGCGTTGGTCCACACGAGCTGTGCGTCAAAGCCCTTCAAATACAAGCCGCGCGCGATCACCAGAAAGTGGCGCACCGGATTGATCCAGGTGGCCGAGCGCAACGGCTCCGGCATGTTCTCGATGGGGGAAATAAATCCCGAGAGCAAGATTGCCGGCATCACAAAACCAAAGACGCCCAAAAACGCCTGCTGCTGTGTGGCGCTTACGGAGGAAATCAAAAGCCCGATGCCCACTAAGGCCAGGCCGTACATCACGATGGCCAGATACAGGAGCGCAACCACGCCCTGGAAGGGAATGCGGTAGGCGAAAACCGCCGCGCTCAGGATGATGCTGGCCTGAACGACGGCGATCAGCAACGCGGGTACCGCCTTGCCGACCATGATGACGGCCGGCGTGAGCGGCGAGACCAGCAGTTGCTCAAAGGTCCCCTGTTCGCGTTCGCGCGCGACCGACATGGCCGTGACGATTAGGCAGCCCAGCGTCGTGATCACGGCCACCAGACTGGGCAGCAAAAACCACTTGCTGTCCAAGTTGGGGTTAAACCAGTTGCGCGCTTCCAGGCGGCTGGGAATGCGGCCGCCGCGCTCGGCTGCGAATCCGTCGACGATGGTCTGTACGTAGCCAAAGGCCACCTGTGCCGCATTGGAGCGGCGCCCGTCGATGATCGCTTGCAGCTGCGCGGGCCCTCCGGTGGCGAGATTTCGGGAGAAATCCGACGGAATCTGCAACACCAACATCGCTTGCTGCTCGTCGACCGCCGTACGCACTTGCGCGTCGCTGTTTAAAAACACCATCTGGGGAAAGGCGCGGGTTTGCGCAAAGCGCTGCAGTAGTTCGGTTGAGGCGCTGCCGCTATCCAAGTTATGGACCGCAAGGACGTTGTTTTTCACCTCCATGGTTGCGGCAAACGGAAACACCAGCAGCTGCAGCAGGATCGGCATGATCAAGAGGCGCCGGCTGCGCGGGTCGCGCAACTGCGCCAGCAGCTCCTTGCGAATCAGCGTCAGCAGTCGATGCAGCATTTCAGTCCAAGCGGCGTTTTGTAAAGTATGCGGTCGCACCAATCAGCACGGCGGCCGCCGCGAAAAGGTACAGGCAATTGACAAGGAGAATGCGCGGCACGTTGCCGGCCAAAAACAAGGTCTGCATCGAACTGACGAAGTAGCGTGCCGGGAAAAGATACGTAACGGCCCGCACCGGGGCTGGCATGGAGCTAATCTCGAACACGAATCCCGAGAGCATGACGGCGGGCAAAAAGGCGATGTTCAAGGCCGCCTGCGCGGCGTTGAATTGGTTTCGCAGCACCGAGGAGACAAGCAGACCGCCTCCCAGGGCGACAGCCAAATACAAAGTGGTAACGCCCCAAAGCGCCCAAAGCGATCCGCGAAAAGGCATGCCCAAGAGTGTGACGGACGCAATCCAGCAAACGCTCATCGACGCCATGCCCAGCAAGTAGTACGGAATGAGCTTGGAGAGCAAAAACTCGCGGCGGGTGATTGGCGTGGAAAGCAAGGCCTCCATGGTTCCGCGCTCCCACTCGCGGGCAACGACCAGCGAAGTGAGCAGGGCACCGATGACCGTCATGATCAGGACGATCGAACCGGGCACTAGAAAAAAGCGACTGATGGCCGCCGGGTTGTACCAAAAGCGCGGTTCGATCGCGATGCCCGCCTGCGCCGGCAGTCCCAGTTCGGCGTCACGCACGTCGAGCCAGTGTGCCCAGACGCCCTGCACATAGGCACTTACGAAAGCCGCCATGTTGGGGTCCGAGCCGTCCGTGACGACCTGTACCGCGGCGGTGTCGCCGCGTTTGAGCCGCGCGCTAAAGTCACTTTGAATCACCACGAACCCGCGGACCGCGCCGGCCGTGATCGCACGGGCCGCATCGGATGCCCGGTCCAGGGGGACAAGGTCGATGAACGGCGAACCGGCAAAGGCGCTCGCAAGACGCGAGGCTTCGGTGCTTTGATCGAGAACGACCAGTCCGATGCGCATGCGCGCGGTGTCCAGGTTCAGGCCGTAGCCAAAGATAAAGATGAGAATGAGCGGCAAAACAAAAGCGACGAGGATGCTGCTCGGGTCGCGCACGATCTGATAGAACTCCTTGCGCGACAGCGCCCAGGTGCGGCGCAGCGAATCAGGCATGGGCGGCCTCGCGGTCGTGCCGGTGCACAAGCTCGATGAACGCATCCTCCATGCTGGGTTCGGGTTGGCGCTCATTGGCGACTTGGCTTTTGAGTGCGTCGGGGGTGCCCGCGGCGATCACCTGCCCGCGATAGACCAGGGCCAGACGGTCGCAGTATTCGGCCTCGTCCATGAAATGGGTCGTGACCATCACGGTGACGCCTTTTTCGACGACGCCGTTGATGTGCGTCCAAAATTCGCGCCGGGTGACGGGATCGACCCCCGAGGTGGGTTCGTCCAAAAACAGCACCGCAGGCTCGTGCATGATCGCGCATGCGAGCGCCAGGCGCTGCTTAAAGCCCAACGGCAGGGTTTCGCTCGAATCGGGCAGATAGCGTTGCAGGTCAAAGGCCGCGACCATTTCGGCGATCTTGGTCGTGCGTGCGCGTCCCTTCAGGCCGTACACCCCCGAGAAAAAATCCAGGTTCTGCGCCACGCTTAAGTTTCCGTAGAGGGAGAACTTCTGTGCCATGTAGCCGAGCTGCTGGCGCGCGCGGCTGGCGCTGAACTTTAGATCTATTCCCAGTACGGCCGCCCGACCCGCGCTGGGCGTCAGCAACCCGCAAAGCATCTTGAAAGTCGTGGACTTGCCCGCACCGTTGGGGCCCAGCAGTCCGAATACTTCGCCACGTCGCACCGCAAAGCTGATCTGATCCGCGGCCACAAAATTGCCAAAGCGCTTGGACAGTTCGCTTGCCCGGATGACCGCCTCATCAAAAGGCCCAGGCGCAACTTGCGGCATCAGGCGCGCGATGCTCGATTCGCCGCCGGGTCCACCGCCCAAAAGATCGATGAAAGCGTCCTCAAAGCGCGGTTTGACGGACAGGACGTGTGCGCCCGCGTCGGCGGCCAAGGAGGACAGTTCCGGCACGGAAATTCGGTCGCGCAAAACAAGACGTATCGCCTGCCCTTGGATCACGCCGTCGATAACCCCGGGGATGCGAAGGGCCCGTTGCAACAACTTGCGATGACTGCCGCCCGCGCGGATTTGCACGACCCGTCCCTCGAGTCGGGCGGTGAGCTCCCCCGGAGGCCCTGCAAACCGCAGTTGGCCATCTTGGAGCAGCAAGACCCTGTCGCACAGCTCGGCCTCGTCCAGATACGAGGTGCTCCAAAGAACGGTCATTCCGCCGGCGGCCAGCTCGCGCACGATGCGCCACAGTTCCCGGCGCGAGATGGGATCTACCCCCACGCTGGGCTCATCGAGCAACAGCACGTTTGGCTCGCCCAGCAAAGCGCAGGCCAACCCAAGCTTTTGCTTCATGCCGCCGGATAGGTCGCCGGCCCGGCGCGAGGTAAAGCGCGTCAGATCCGTGAAATCGAGCAAACGCGCAAGGCGTTGCTCGCGCGCCGGGCCCAGCACCCCACGCAGGTCGGCGTACAGATTCAGGTTCTCTTGAACGCTTAAGTCTTCGTAGAGTCCAAACTTTTGGGGCATGTAGCCGACGCGAACGCGCAACGCATCGCCCTCGACCGTGGGATCGAGTCCTTCCACGCGCAGCTGTCCGCCGCTGGGCGCGAGCAGACCGGCAATCAGCCGCAGCAAGGTGGTCTTGCCCGCACCGTCGGGCCCAACCAGTCCCGTAATGCGGCCGCGCGCAAAGTCGGCAGTGATGCCTTCCAAGGCCGTCACGTCGCCAAAACGGCGCACGAGGCTCTCCAGACGGATGGCGACCGCGTCCATGTCAGTCGGGCGGTTTGCCAAGATCCACCGTTACCGGCATGCCTTGGCGCAGCTCGCCCTTGGGGTCTTCCACGATGATGCGCAGCCGATACACGAGGTCGGTGCGCAAGTCGGGAGTCTCAACGTTTTTGGGTGTGAATTCGGCAACGGGCGAGACAAAACCCACTTGGCCGGAAAAACTCCTTGCCGGTAGCGAGTCCGCATGGACCTGCACTCGCGTACCGGGGCGCGCCGCCGCCAGATCGGTCTCTTTCACGTACGCGCGCACCCAGACGGGTTGCAGCAGGGACACGGAGAGCACGGTCGTGCTCGTGGCCACCATGGCGCCGGGTTCGATTGCGCGGGTGAGTACGACGCCGGCCGACGGCGCAAGAAGGCGCGTGTCCTCCAGCCGCAGCCGCGCAAGCGCAAGGTCGGCCTTGGCGCGCTCGAAATTCGCCGCGGCTTCGGCGATTTCTTCCTTACGAAATCCGCTCTTGCTCTCCGCATAGGCCTGCTCGCTGGCGGTCAAAAGCGAGGCGGCTTCATCGCGCGCGGCCCGTGCTTGCTCCAAGCGCTCGCGCGTCGAGGCGCCGGTGTTGTCCAGGCGGACCTCCCGCGCCCACACGTCTTGGGCGTTGACGAGCGCGGCCCTGCGCTGCTCGACGAGCGCGGCCGCTTGGGCAATATCCTCCTTTCGATAGCCGGCACGCATCAACGCGAGGCGCGCGGCAAGCGATGCGACGTTGGCTTCGCCCTGGGCAACCTCGCGCTCCAGGGGTGCCGGATCGAGCTGCGCCAGAAGCTGACCGGGCTGCACCGCATCGCCCTCGTCGACGAGCACCCGCTGCACGCGGCCGCCGACCCGAAACGCGAGGTTGACGTCCCGGATGTCCACGTTGCCGTAGATTCGCAGTTCGGATGCCGGGTTGGAGAACAGGCGCATGGCGCCCAGAGCGGCGGCCCCCAGCAGCACGACCGCGGCAACGACGAGGATCCTCGAGCGCATTCGCATGGGCGTTACCTAGCGTCGCCGCGCTTTTCGGTGTTCGGGTCGTGTGCGTGCGGCTTTGGCTTTGCGCGCCTTGGTGCGCAGCGCCCTCGCATAAAACTCCGCGTGCTCGCAGGCCAGACGTTCGATCAGCGCAACTTCCCTGGGCCCGTACTGCTGCCAGCCGGTGCGCCGCAAGAGCGTCGCGGCGGCGACGCGAAATCCCAGAATGGATCCGAGCAAGATATGCGCGCGCAGTACGCTCTCGACGGCGCCGCAGTCGGCACCCGCGTATCGGTCCAGCAGCCCGGCCAGACAGCGGTGCGTCCGCACGATCGCACGCTCATAAAAAAGCTCGAAGGCCGCCGTCGGATCGGTCTGCTCGCGGCTGATGATGCGGCTGATGGCGCGCGTCTCTTCCCGGGTGAGCATCAGCAAGAGTCCGCTGCACAGCTCGCGCAGCGCGCGCAACAGCAGCGGGGCCCTGGCCTGAGCGTCCTCGAGCAGCGCTTCCGTGCGCTCGAGTAACGGCAAAACGCGCCCGAAAATGGAAGCAAGCAGATGCTGGGCAACGGCCAGGTACAAGCCGTCCTTGGAGCCGAAGTAATAGGCAATTGCGGCGATGTTCTGCCCCGACGCGTGGGCAATCGCGCGAGTGGTCGTGCCTTCCAATCCGCGCCGCCCGAAAAGCTCGATGCCCGCCTCTAGGAGCGCGCGGCGCGCGGGCTCGCCGCGCCGCGTGTCGGGGTCAAGGCTGGGGTGGGGGCGCTCGTCCACGGGTTCAAATCTTACTCAATCGTTTGATTAAGTCAATCCGATCGACCCCCGTCAACAGTGCGCCGGAACAAGGACCGACCGGACGCCAGTGGGACTCGCGCGGTACGGCCCGCACGCTGCGGGCGGCCGCCTTGCCGCCGCGTGTTTGCCGACGGACAATTGCACAAGAACCTGTGGCCGCCCGTGGCGGCAAGATCCCGGATCGTGAGCAAGGCATTTGTCAAGGAAGAGCCGGAGGACGACGAGGACGCTCCCGAAGCGCCCGCGCTACCGGCCGGAGCGAAGAACTACATAACGCCGGCCGGCTACCGGCGGCTGCGCGCGGAACTCGGCCATCTGGTCACGGCCGAGCGTCCCGAAGTGGTTCGCACCGTCTCGTGGGCCGCGTCCAATGGAGATCGGTCCGAAAACGGCGATTACATCTACGGCAAGCGGCGGTTGCGCGAGATCGACCGGCGGATTCGATTTCTCACCAAACGGCTCGAATCGGCGCAAGTCGTGGATCCGGCGCAACGCGATGCCACCGACCAGGTATTTTTTGGAGCAACCGTCGTATACGGCACCGCGGACGGTCGGCGCAACGAGGTGACGATCGTGGGTGTCGACGAGGTCGACCCCGCGCGACGGCACGTGAGCTGGATCTCGCCGATTGCGCGCGCGCTGCTGCGCTCGCGCGAAGGCGACTCGGTGCAGATGCAGACACCCTCCGGACCGCAGACTCTGGAGGTCTTGGAAGTTCGCTACGATTACTCGGAGGCTGGCGGCTCGGTCGCCTGAGTGCGCGACTGGATGCGGGTGCGTGCCACGCGCAGCACCTGCTTGATGCGCCGCAAGGTGCGCACGACGCGCGCCAAATGGCGGCGATCGCGTACCTGGATCTTGAAGTGGATCGTGACCTCACGCGCATCTTCGTCTTCGACGCTGACGCTCAAGATGTTGGATTCGGCCTCCGCCACTGCCATGGCGACGTAGCCCAGCACCCCGCGCTCATTGAGCGCGCGCACGTCGATGCTCACTGCGAACTGGCCCGAGGGCTCTTCGGCCCACTGCAGGTCCAGCCAGCGCTCCGGATCGGCGCGCCGCGCCCGTTGGGCGTGCACACAGTCGGATTGGTGCACGACCAGACCCAAGTCGCGACGCAACTGCCCGACGATTTGGTCCCCGGGAATGGGTGTGCAGCAATTGGCCATTTGCAGGGCCATGCCCTCGGTGCCCTGAATCTGCACGGGAGCCGCGGGGGCAGAGGCGGAAACGGCGCTCGCATCGGGGTTCGAGGCGGGAGCACTGCGCGATTGAATGCGGCTTAACTGGCGCACGAGAACCGCGGGTAGGCGCCGGCCCAGGCCGACGTCGGCAAGAAGCTCGTCGCGGTCATGCGCCTGGGCTTCCCGCACGAGCGCATTCCAGGCCTCGGCGCTGGCGTCGGCCACGTTGAAGGAAACCTGCGCGGCGGCCTGCGCGAGCAAGCGCGTGCCCAGCTCGACGGATTCCTGGCGCTTCATCGTGCGCAAAAAATGTCGAATTTCCGCGCGCGCCCGTCCGCTGCGCACAAATCCCAGCCACGCCGGGTTGGGCCGCGCCTCCGGTCCGGTCACGATCTCGACGACGTCGCCGTTGCGCAATTCGGTGCGCAGCGGCTGCATCTCGCCGTTAATTTGCGCGGCGACGCAGCGGTTGCCGACGTCGGTGTGAATCGAGTAGGCAAAGTCGACCGGCGTTGCGCCCCTCGGCAGCGAGACAATCTTGCCCTTGGGCGTAAAGATGTAGACCTTGTCGGGGAACAGATCGACCTTGATGTTCTCGAGGAATTCGGCCGAGTCACCGGTTTGCTGCTGCAGTTCGATGAGCGACTGCAGCCACTGGTGCGTGCGCGACTGCATGTCCGACTGGCTCTTGGCATCCTCCTTGTCCTTGTAGAGCCAATGGGCGGCAACGCCCGATTCGGCAACGCGGTTCATCTCGCGCGTTCGCAGCTGAAACTCGACCGGCTGACCGAAGGGGCCGATCAGCGTCGTGTGCAGCGACTGGTAACCGTTGACCTTGGGAATTGCGATGTAGTCCTTGAATTTTCCGGGCACGGGCTTGTACAAGCCGTGCAGCACCCCCAGCGCAAGGTAGCAGTCGGGGACGGTGTGCAGGACGATACGGAAGCCGTAAATGTCGAGAACCTCGGAAAAGGACAGACGCTTTTCGAGCATCTTGCGGTAGATGCCAAAGAGTGTCTTCTCGCGCCCAATGATTTCCGCCTTGATCTTGTTGCGCGCCAGCGCGTTTTGCACGGCAACCTGGATTTTTTTGAGCACTTCGCGCCGGTTGCCGCGCGCCGTGAAAACGGCTTTTTCCAGCACGCGGTAGCGCATCGGATACAGCAGCGCAAAACATGCCTCCTGCAACTCGCGGTAGATCTCGTTGAGTCCGAGCCGGTGCGCGATCGGTGCGTAAATGTCGAGCGTCTCGTGCGCGATGCGCTGTTGGCGCTCGTGATCGACGGCGCGCAGCGTGCGAACGTTATGCAGCCGGTCGGCGAGCTTGATGAGGATCACGCGCACATCGCGCGCCATCGCCAGCAGCATCTTGCGAAAACTCTCGGCTTGGGCCTGGGCGTTCGTCGCAAAGTTCAGGCGATCGAGCTTGGAGACGCCGTCGACGAGTTCGGCCACGGCCGGTCCGAACTGCTCGGTCAGGTCCTGCTTGGAAACGCCGGAGTCCTCCATCACGTCGTGCAACAGCGCGGCTTGTAACGCACCGACGTCCATGCGCCAGTTCGCCAGGATCTTGGCGACGGCGATCGGGTGAGTGATGTAGGGCTCGCCGCTTTTGCGAAACTGGCCCAAGTGCGCCGCGTCGGAAAACCGAAAAGCCGCCTTGACCTTCTGAACGTCGCTCGAGGACATGTAGGCCTTTAGGCGATCGGTCAGGTCGGCGATGGTCGCGACCTGCAGCGCGGCCGGGGCGGCATCCGTGCCGGCGCTCGAATCGCTGCGCCAGACGGCACTGCCGGCCTTGCGCAAGACTTGCGCGGCCCGGCGCGCAAAGCCCGCCGGCTTGGGTACTGCCGAGGGTTCCGCGGGAAGGGCAGGAACCGGACTGTCCGCCGAGGTCGTCATAGACACCACGCTAGCGCGCCTGCCGACGCACCGCAAACCGCCCGCACGGGCGCCTTCGGCGGCGCCGCTCGAGCCCGGTCAGGGGACGGGACGAATGCCGTTCCCCAAACCGATTAGGTCGGCACTTTGCGCAGCATCTCGATGCCGACCTTCTGCGCGGCGATTTCCCGCAGGGCGGCAACTGCGGGCTTGTCCTTGGTATCGATCTTTAGGGCGTGGCCCTGCGTCAACTGGCGTGCGCGGTAGGCGGCTGCAAGTACGAGTTGAAAACGGTTGGGGATCTGCTTGAGGCAATCTTCTACCGTGATGCGGGCCATGGGGCGTCGTCCGTTCGTTACGTCGGTACCGGCCGATAAAGAAAGACCGGAGGAAAAAAACAGTTTCAATTATAGCGTCCCCGTGCCCGCGGGAATGCTTCCGGCCGATCGTGGGTCGGCGGATTTCCCGGTGTAATCGCACGCACCTTCGGCGTTGCCAATGTCAACGCAGCTTCGCAGCCAAGCGTTGGTGTTGGGGCAAGCGCCTCTGCGCAACGCGATTTTCTTTTGGGGAGTTCTCGTGAAGCGATTACTTCTATTACCCGTGATTGCCAGCCTTGCGGCATGCGTTGTCGAGCCCGCGCAGCCACCCCCACCGGTGTACGTGCCGCCTCCGCAGCCACAGTACATGCCTCCGCCGCCGCAGGTGTACGCACCCCCGCCACCGCAGCCGTACCCTCCCGCGCAAGCGCAATATCTTCCGCCGCCGCCGCCTGCTCCCGAACAGTCCTACTATCCGCCGGCGACGTACGAAAACTACCAGCCGCCGCCGCCCGAGCCGGTGGTGAGCGTGTACGTTGATCCGCCGGTGCAGCAGCCTGCACCCATTGGCGTGCCGTGGGCTCCACCCCCGATGCTGGTCGAATACCCGGGACCGCCGCCGTTTTATGGCGCCGTATGGACAGGGGGCTACTGGGTGTGGGAAGGGCAGTGGGTCTGGGCGCACGGCCGCTGGTTGCCACCGCCGGCCGTTGGCTACGGCTGGAACCCTCCGTATTACGAGAATCGAGCGGGAGTGGTCGTCTTTATTCCCGGATTTTGGCGCCCGCCCGGTGTCGTTTTCGTGGCCCCGGCACCGACCGTGTCGATTACGGTGGTTTCCGTGCGTCCCGGAGTTGTGATGGGGCCTCCCGTGCAGGGACCGGTCGGAGTGTTTGTGCCGCCGCCACCGGGCTCCCATCCGGGTTTGATCGTTCCTGCACCGGTTGGAACGAATCCCGCGGTCGTTGTGGGTGCGCCGCCCTTGGTGCATCCCGGAATGCAGGTGCGACCAGGCGAAGGAGGAAACGTTCAGATTGTTGCCCCGGCCAACGTGACCGCGGGTGGTCAGCCGGTCAATACGATGGCGCCCAACCAAGCCCATTTGGCGGCATCGCAAACGCCCGTGGTTCGAGCGCAAGCGCCCACGCCCGCAAGTCCGAACGCAATTCCGACCTTTAATCCAAAGCACGGTTACTCTCCGCTGCCAGAGGCCCGAAGTGTGCAGCCCGTCGTGACCCAACCCAATTTGGTCCGGCCTTCGCCCCCGGCCTACGGTGCGCCTGCAGCCTCGCCGTCGCCCGCTTCACACCCATATGGCCAACCGTCGGGGCAACCGCAGTTCAATGCCGAGCGCTCACCGCAGGTGGGAGCGCCCGCGCCGCAAGGCGTTTTGCCGCAACCGGGACAGGGCCAGTTCAACGCGTCCCACCCGCCACCCGCGGGCGGTGTTCAACAAGGCCAGGCCCAGTTCGGTGCGCTGCACCCGTCGCAACCGGGGTCACCCGGTTCGCAGGCTGGCGCCTACGGCCATGCGCCGCCCCCTCCTCAGGCGGCGGTTCATCCGGCTCCGGGAACCGCACCGCCCAACGGCCATGGTCCCTCGGGTCCGAAACCCCCGCCGAAAAAAGAAGGCGAGCACGCAGAAAAAGAGCGCCACGAATAGCACGAGGCCAACCGACGGGGTGGCGCTCGCGAGCGCCACCCCGTGATCAGAGACTGGGGATTCCCAACTGGGCGAACAGATCGTGATTGCGTGCCGCTTGGGACTCGTAGCGCAGGCGCGTTGCGGTTACAACCGCGGTGAGCTGCGCCAAAGCCACTTCGAAGTCCTCGTTGATGATGATGTACTCGAACTCGGGCGCGCGGGCGATCTCGCTTCCGGCCGCCAGTAGGCGGCGTTTAATCACCGAGGCACTGTCCTGCCCGCGCTTGTGCAAGCGCTCATCGAGCGCATCGATGGACGGAGGCAAAACGAATATGCCCACGGCGCGCGGAAAATGCATCTTGACCTGGCGCGCGCCCTGCCAGTCGATCTCCAACAGCACATCCACGCCCGCGCTCAAATGCTGCTCGATCTCACGGCGCGAGGTTGCGTAAAAATTGCCGTGCACTTCCGCGCTTTCGAGAAACTCGCCCTGTGCCTTGCGCCGCTGAAACTCGGCCAAGTCGAGGAAGTGGTACTCGCGCCCGTTGACCTCGCCGGGCCGGGGAGCACGCGTTGTGCACGAGACCGAAAGGGCCAGTGCCCGATCGCGCGCCAACAAAGCGTTAACGAGGGAGGACTTGCCCGCTCCCGAGGGTGCCACGACCATAAAGATCTGGCGACCCGACGCGCTGGGGAGCACTTGCGGGGCGCTACTCATCGGTATCGTTCTCCGAGACAAGTCGGGGCGGCGGTTGGCGTCGGCAGGGCGCGGGCGGTTCTCATTCGAGATTTTGCACCTGTTCGCGCATCTGTTCGATGAGCAGTTTTAACTCGACCGCGGCCGTCGTCATGTCGATGACATTGGCCTTGGAAGCAATGGTGTTGGCCTCGCGGTTTAGTTCCTGCATGAGAAAATCCAGTCTCCGGCCGACGGCACCTCCCTGCTGGACGATGCGCCGCACCTCGGTCACATGCGCCGCAAGCCGGTCGATTTCTTCGGCAACGTCCGAGCGCATGCCGTGCAGCGTGAGCTCCTGGCGGATGCGCTCGTTGACTTCCTCGCGCGATAGCGCCCCGCCCGAGAGCGCCGATCCCAGCGCCTGCAACATGCGCTCGTTGAGCCTGCGCTCCATGTCGGCGAGAATCCTCGGCACGCTGGCACGCAACAGCACCAAAATTGCCTCGATGCGATCGCAGCGCTCGAGCAGTGCCGCGCTCAGCGCGACGCCTTCGCGGATGCGCGACGCCAGCAGACCCTCGAGCGCATCGTGCAACGCGCGCATCAGCGGCTCGCGCCAAGCCTCCGGTTCGGCGGCTTGTGACTCGATGAGCCCTGGCCAGCGAAGTACATCGCCAACGCCCATCGGAGCAACCTGCGGCAGGGCCTCATGCACCTGATGCGCAAGTGCACCCAACTGGGCGAGCACCGCCTCATTGATGCGCGGGCGGCAGGCGAGCGGATCGCGGGTGATGGTGATCCGACAGTCGATCTTGCCGCGCGCAACGAGCGCGCCGATGCGCTCGCGCACGGCACCCTCGGCAGAACGCAGCTCCTCCGGAAGCCGAAGGGTAAGCTCCAAAAACCGTCCATTTACAGACTTAATCTCGACCGCAACCGCGCCAAACTCTGCCGTCCGCGTCGAATCGGAGAAACCCGTCATGCTGGCGATTTCCGCCATGTGCTTTGCCTTGTCCGTGTCGGCTCGGAAATGCTTTGCCGGCATCCCGCGGGAATTCGATAAAATGCGCGCGCTTGCCCGATCGCGCCACGGGCACTCGGTGCGATCGAACCGCGCCGCTCCCGCGGCCCCAGTCCCACTACCGCTCTAACGGCGCTGTCCCCCGCATCGGCAAACCATGGCGGCTCAGAACAACGCGTCCTTGCCCGAGGGCTTGCAGCTCGGCGCTTACCGCATTGTAAAGAAGATATCGAGCGGCGGATTCTCGATTGTCTATCTTGCGCAGGACGAAAACGGCAATTCGGTTGCGATCAAGGAATACATGCCGGCGGCCCTCGCGCAGCGCAAGCCCGGTGAGTACGCTCCGTACGTCACGCCGGAGAACTTGAACACCTACCGCATCGGCCTGAAGTGCTTTTTCGAAGAAGGTCGTGCGCTGGCCTCAATCTACCATCCGAACATCGTGCGCGTGCTCAATTTTTTCCGCGCCAACGAGACCGTCTACATGGTCATGCACTACGAATCGGGGCGTTCGTTGCAAGAGCACGTGCTGCGCAACCGCAGCAAGGACCAAAAGGACGTGCTCTCCGAGCGCTTCATTCGCCGCGTGTTCTCGCAGGTCATGAACGGCCTGCGCGAAGTGCACAGCAACCGCCTGCTGCACCTGGACGTCAAGCCCGCCAACATCTACCTGCGCATGGACGGTGCTCCGATTCTTCTGGATTTTGGCGCCGCGCGCCAAACCCTGCAACGCGACATCAGCAAGACCTACCCGATGTACACCCCCGGGTTCGCCGCTCCGGAGCTGTACAAGCGCGATGCCGAACTCGGGCCCTGGACCGACGTCTACAGCATCGGCGCGTGCATTTACGCGTGCATGTCCGGGTTGCCGCCGCAGGAGTCCGACCAGCGCCTGCGCGATGACAAGATGCCCCAGGCACTGCGCTCGTTCCGCGGACTGTACTCGGCGCAGATCATTTCCATGGTCGAGCGCTGCCTGCGCCTAAATTCGCTCGAGCGGCCGCAAACCGTGTACGCTGTCCAGAAGGAGTTGCTCAACAACGTGCCGGAAAGCCCGGAGTTCTCGTTTCTCGAGCGCACCGGCGCGCGGGTGCGCCACCTGCAGGAGCGCATGGCGCGCTTTGCGAAAGATCACAACATTACATGGTTTTGAGGTCCCAGTTGCGTTTTTCGATCTATCAAGAAAGCAAGAAAGGGGGACGCAAGGTCAACCAAGACCGCATGGGATATTTGTACACACGCGACTCGCTCATGATGATGGTCGCCGATGGCATGGGCGGACACGCGCGCGGCGAGGTGGCCGCCCAGATGACGATGCAGATCGTGGCCGCGATGTTTCAGCGCCAGGCCAAACCTCTGCTCGCCGATCCGGCGCGTTTTCTTGAGGAAGCGGTGCAAACGTCGCACCACGAGCTGCACCGCTACCGCGCGGAGCAGAGTCTTCCAGAGGCACCCCGCACGACGATCGTGCTGTGCGTGGTGCAGCAGGGTATCGCGATCTGGGCGCACGCGGGCGACTCGCGGCTGTACCTGATCCGCGGCGGGGCCATCGTCGATCGAACGCTCGATCATTCGCGCGTGCATCACCTGGTTTCCTCCGGACTCATTCGTCCGGAGGACGCCAAGGATCACCCGGAGCGCAATCGCATTTTCAATTGTCTGGGCGCTTTTGTTGCGCCGACGGTGGAAATAAGCCACCCTACGGCGCTGCACGGTGGCGACGTTTTGCTGATGTGTACGGACGGTCTGTGGGGGTCCTTGAGCGACCGCGCCATCGTCGAGGCGTTCTCCGAGCGCACGGTCATGCGCGCGGTGCCCGAACTCATTGATCTGGCACTCGAACAAGCCGGCCCCGAATCGGACAACTGCACCGCCTTGGCGATGGCGTGGGCTGGTGCCGAATCGCTGGATATGGTTCCGCCGAGCGACTCGCCCGTGTCCACTCTGGTGATGCCCGAGGGTGCCTTGACCTCGACGATCCAGATTCCGCGCGCCGGAGACGAACCCGGGCCGGCCTATACCGACGACCAGATCGACGAAGCGGTCGATGAGATCCAGAAAGCCATCCAGCGCGCTTCCAAACTGATCACCGATCAATGAGCGAGCGCAGCCAGGGACGGGGCGCCGGCGAGCTGCGGCGTGTCGAATTTATCCGCGGATATACCCACCATGCCGAGGGCTCCGTGCTCGTAGCCTTCGGGCACACGCGAGTGCTGTGCACCGCCTCGATCGAGGAGCGGGTCCCGGCGTTTTTGCGCGGCAAGGGCAAGGGCTGGCTGACGGCCGAGTACGGCATGCTGCCGCGGGCCACGGGCACGCGCTCGGAGCGCGAGTCCGTCCGGGGCAAGCAAGGCGGGCGCACGCAAGAAATCCAGCGGCTGATCGGACGGTGCCTGCGCTGCGTCCTGGATCTGGAGCGCATCGGCGAGCGCACGATCCAGATCGACTGCGATGTTCTTCAGGCCGACGGCGGAACGCGCACCGCATCGATCACTGGGGCGTATATTGCACTCGTAGATGCCGTGCGCTGGCTCCGCGCCCAGGGCCTGCTGACCGCGCCCGAGGCGGCCGAGGATCCCGTGCGGGACGCAATCGCGGCCGTTTCCGTCGGGATCGTCAACGGCGAGGCGTTGCTCGATCTGGATTACGCCGAGGACTCGCAGTGCGATACGGACATGAACGTCGTGATGACCGGCCGCGGCGCCCTCGTCGAGGTGCAGGGCACGGCGGAGCGTTTGCCGTTTTCGCGCACGCAGCTCGACACCATGCTGACTCTCGCTTCGGCCGGCATCGGGCAGTTGATCGCCGCGCAAAAGGCGGTGCTCGCGCAGTCCTTGCCTTCGCGCTGAGTGCGGCCCGCGGCATTGCTTGGCATTGAGGAGTATGGAGAAGACCGCGCTGGGCCGCCGGCTTTTGCTCGCCTCGGAAAATCGCGGCAAGCTTGCGGAGCTGCGCGCACTGGTCGAACCGATGGGCGTGAGCGTTCAGTCCCAGGCTGACCTGGGCATCGGAAGCGCGCCCGAACCGCACGAAACGTTCGTCGAAAATGCCCTGGCCAAAGCGCGGCACGGTGCGCGCGCCAGCGGCTGGCCCACACTGGCCGATGACTCCGGGCTTTGTTGCGATGCCTTGGGCGGAGCGCCCGGCGTTCGATCCGCGCGCTATGCCGGAGAGCAAGCAAGCGACGAACAAAACAATGCGCTGTTGGTTCGGCAGCTGGCCGCAACCGGCGAGCGGCGCGCGCATTATCACTGCGTCGTGGTCGCGCTGCGCTGGTGGGGTGATCCCGAGCCCCTCATCGCGGACGGACGCTGGGATGGCGAGATTGTTGACCGGGCGCAGGGCCATGGGGGGTTTGGTTACGACCCGCACTTTTGGCTGCCCGCGCTCGGCTGCACCGCCGCTATGCTCGATGCCGACCGAAAAAATCAAATCAGCCATCGCGCCGTGGCGATGCGCGCCTTGGTAGCGCTGCTGCGCGAGCGCTGGGATTGGTAAGCCATGTCCGGGGTGCGACGGCCGCCGCCCGCGCCGGCCGCAGGCGAGCATCGGGTGGTGTTTCTGGATGGACAGCGCGCGCGCGAGCGGGTTTCGCCACCCCTGGCGCTGTACGTTCACGTTCCCTGGTGCCTTCGCAAATGCCCCTACTGCGACTTTAACTCCCACGCCATCGAGCCGGGTACGCCGGTGCCCGAAGAGGCGTACTTGGCGGCGCTGTGCGCGGACCTCGAATCGACGCTGCCCACGGTATGGGGCCGCAGCGTGCACAGTGTCTTTCTCGGGGGCGGCACTCCGAGTCTGCTCTCGGGCGCGGCGGTCGAGCGGCTGCTTTCGGACGTGCGTGCGCGCCTGCGCTTGAGTCCGGATTGCGAGATCACGCTGGAGGCAAATCCGGGGACACTGGAAGCGGGGCGCTACGGACAATATCGACGGGCGGGCGTCAACCGCCTGTCGATCGGCGTGCAGTCCTTCCAGGACGAGAAACTGCGCGCTCTGGGGCGCGTTCACGACGGCGCGCAGGCGCTGGCGGCGCTGGAAGCGGCGCGGCGCGAATTTGCCAACTTCAACGTCGACCTGATGATTGGCTTACCCGGGCAAAACGAGCAAGAGGCACGCACCGATGTGCAGCGAGCTCTCCAATTTGAGCCGCCGCACCTGTCGATCTATCGGCTCACCCTCGAGCCCAACACGGTTTTTCACAAATACCCTCCGCCACTGCCCGAGGACGAGACGATGGAAGCCATCGAGCGCGGCGTCGAGGAGCTTCTTGCCGGCCAAGGCTATGAGCACTACGAAGTTTCGGCCTGGGCGCGCAGCGGTTGCATCGCGCGCCACAACATGAACTACTGGACGTTCGGTGATTACCTGGGCATCGGCGCCGGCGCCCACGCGAAGATCTCGCTTGCCGATCGCATCGTGCGCGAGGAGCGCTTTCGGCTGCCCAGCGTCTACCTCGAGCACGCCGCGCGCGGGCAGTTCGTGGCCAGCACGCGCGACTTGGAGCCCGAAGACCTCATCTTCGAGTTCATGCTCAACGCGCTGCGACTGCGCCAGGGGTTTGCCCCCGCGCTTTTTGCGCAGCGCACGGGCCTGAGTCTTGCGACCATCGAGCCCATCTTGCAAGATGCCCAAGCGCAGGGACTGCTCGAGCGCACCGTCGAGCGCATCCGACCCAGCGAACGGGGTATGCGCTTTTTAAACGACCTGCAGGGCCTGTTTTTGCCAGCCGGGGCGCAGGTCCGCTAATGCGCTCCCACAACGCCCAGGTCAATATTGCACAAAAATGGTGCCGCACGCGCACGTTTTTTGTTATATTGCACCAAAAGTGATCAAGAACCTGCGGTCGGCCAAATCGCCGCGTGCGGGGTAGAAAACTGCGCCGGGTCCGCGGGCAGCGGGGCCGACTCTGGTACGCTCGCCGGCTCAGCAGCCGCGGGCCTTGCGACGCGGTCCCCGACGGGGCCGCGCGTCGGGGCACACTTCTTGCGGCTCGCTTCCAAATGGATCGGACTAGTCACTGAGAGGAGAGGATTCAATGGCGTCGGCAAAAGACGTTTTGAAGCAAATCACGGAAAACGAGGTGAAGTTTGTCGATTTGCGTTTTACCGATACGCGGGGCAAGGAGCAGCACGTATCGGTGCCGGTGAAGGCCTTTGGCGAGGAGAAGTTTACGGACGGGCATGCCTTTGACGGCTCCTCGATTGCGGGGTGGAAGGGCATTGAGTCCTCGGACATGCTGCTGATGCCCGATCCGGCGAGCGCGCGCATGGACCCGTTTCGCGAAGAAAACACGCTGATTTTGACCTGCGACGTTCTGGAGCCGATGACCGGCAAGGGCTACGAGCGCGATCCGCGCTCGCTGGCGCGGCGTGCCGAGGCGTATTTGAAGTCCAGCGGCCTGGGCGATACGGCGTTTTTCGGTCCCGAGCCCGAGTTTTTTATTTTCGACTCGGTGACATGGAGCGTCGACATGCAGGGGTGCTTTGTCAAGATCAAGTCGGAGGAGGCTCCCTGGTCCAGCGGGATTGAGTACGAGCAGGGCAATCTGGCGCACCGCGCGCCGATCAAGGGCGGGTACTTTCCGGTGCCGCCGATCGATTCGCTGCAGGACATCCGCTCCGAGGTGTGCTTGTTGCTCGAGCAGCAGGGCGTGGAGGTGGAGGTGCATCACCACGAGGTGGCGGCGATGGGCCAGGGCGAGATCGGCACCAAGTTTGCGAGCCTGGTCAAGCGCGCCGACTGGATGCAGATTCTCAAGTACACGATTTGGAACGTGGCGGCCTCCTACGGCAAGACGGCCACCTTCATGCCCAAGCCGGTGGTGGGCGACAACGGCTCGGGCATGCACGTGCACCAGTCGGTGTGGAAGGACGGGCAGAACCTGTTTGCCGGCAACCTGTATTCGGGGCTCTCCGAGTTTGCGCTGTACTACATCGGCGGAATCATCAAGCACGCCCGGGCCCTAAATGCCATCACCAACCCGGGCACCAATTCCTACAAGCGCCTGGTGCCGGGCTTTGAAGCGCCGATCAATCTGGCCTACTCGGCGCGCAATCGCTCGGCGGCCTGCCGCATTCCCTTTGTTTCCACGCCCAAGTCCCGGCGCGTGGAGGTGCGCTTTCCGGACCCGACGACCAACCCGTATCTGGCGTTTTCGGCGATGCTGCTGGCGGGCCTGGACGGCGTGCAAAACAAGATCCATCCGGGCGATCCGATCGACAAGAACCTCTACGATCTGGAACCCGAGGAAGCCGCGAAGGTGCCCCACGTGTGCCACAGTCTGGAGCAGGCCCTCGACTGCCTGGATCGGGACCGGGAGTTTTTAACCCGCGGCGGGGTCTTCACCAACGACGTCATCGATGCGTACCTCGCCCTGAAAAACGAGGAACTGACGCGCTTTCGCATGACGACCCACCCCGTCGAGTTCGACATGTACTACAGCTTGTGATCCGAACCGGCTCTGGGATCGAAGCATCGTGGCGGAACGGGCGGCTTAGCAGCCGCCCTTTTTTCTCGGCGCCGCTTTTCCCTTACGCGTTGCGCCCGCGCGGCAATCGCCCGAATGACCGAACCAAACCCGCCTATTTGTGGTTATCGCGGCTCGGGCAAGCCGGTAGACTTAGGCCGCTAGGGTACCGATCGGAAGTCGATGCGGCGTGTGACGGTTTTGGTTTTTGGTCTGACGGTGGCTGGCGGCTGCGTGGCCGCTCCGCCCGATGGCATTTATGTTTGCATCGACTCCGATGGCCACAAAACCTATCAGAATTCCTCCGATGGCACGGCCTGCCATCGCGTCGACGGGATCGTCGCCACAATCCCGTCCTCCGAACTTCCCCGCGGCGCATCGCCACGACCGGCCCGCGCCAGCATTTCTCCGGCAAGCTTTCCGCGCGTGGACATGAACACGCAGCGGCTGCGCGACACCGATCGGCGTCGCATTCTGGAGGAGGAACTGCGCGCCGAGGAAGAGCACCTGGCGCGCCTGCGCAGCGAATTCAACTATGGGCAACCGGCGCCGACCAGCGACGAAGTGATCGGCTCGGTGCGCTATCAGGACCACGTGCAGCGTCTTTTCGACGACATCGAGCGCTCAGAAGGCAACATCGCCTCGCTGCGCCGCGAACTAACTCCGATCCGCTACTGACGGGCTGCGCGCAAGCGTGCAGTGCTCTTGCGGGGCGCCGCCACGCGGGAGCGTTGCCGTGAGCCCGCACCGGCGCCGCTCGGTCGCCTCGTTCACCGGGATCGACGAATCGGGACTGGATCTGCTCTCGGTTGCGGTCCTTCTGGTCGATCGCACGGGCATCGTGCGTCATGCCAATGCGGCCGCCGAGACCACGTTTGACCTTTCGCGCCGTTTGCTCGAGGGCCATGCGGTGCGGGGCCTTTTCGTGCAATCCGCGCAGGTCGACGATCTGCTGGCCGGCGCCGTCTCCCACGCTTACGAGCACCGCCGGCTGCTGCTTGCGGCGCGCCGCTCGCTGCGCGAACCCCTGCCGGCTTTCGTCGTGGCCAGCGCGACGCAAGACAGCCGGATCGGCCTGGTTTTGGAGATCTCCGACGCCCGGCAATCGTGGCGCGGAGCCGCCCGCGAGGAGCGACGAGCGGACGTGAGCGAGGCCAATCGCCGGCTGCTGCGCAACCTGGCCCACGAAATCAAAAATCCCCTGGGCGGAATTCGTGGTGCGGCGCAACTACTGGAAACCGAGCTACGCCTTGGCGAACAGCGCGAGTACACGCGCGTCATCATTGCCGAGGCGGACCGGCTCCAGTCGCTGCTGGACCGCGTGTTGGCGCCCAACCGGGGTCCGCAGGTGCTCGCCGAACTGAACATCCACGAGGTGTGCGAGCGGGTGCGCGCCCTGATCCAGGCGGAATATCCCACCGGATTGCACCTGTTACGCGACTACGACGCTTCCGTACCGAATTTGCGTGGCGATCGCGAGCAACTGATCCAGGCGCTGCTAAACGTCGTGCGCAACGCGGCCCAAGCGCTGACCGAGCAGATCGTGCAGGACCACGCTCGTATTGAAATTCGTACTCGGGTCGCGCGTCAGATCACTTTCGCCCGGCGCCACTGCCGGTTGGCATTAGATTTGCGTGTGATCGACAACGGGCCGGGCGTTCCGGAGGAAATCCGCGAGCGGGTATTCGATCCGCTGGTTTCGGGGCGCGAAGGCGGCAGCGGTCTTGGGTTGGCACTGGCGCAAAGTTACATACAAGAAAACGGCGGCATGATCGGGTTTGAAAGCGAGCCGGGCCGGACCGAATTTCGCATTTTGCTGCCGCTGGATGCGGATGAGGAAAAAATTGCTTAGGACATAGATGGCAGCGAGCATCGAACCCGCCGATATGGCGCAGATCTGGGTCGTCGACGACGACCGCTCGATTCGTTGGGTGCTGGAAAAGGCTCTAAGCCGGGCGAACCTTCCGTCCCGCGTTTTTGAAAGCGGCGCCGAGGTCCTGGACGCCCTCAAGCGGACCAAACCCCAGGTCCTGGTTTCCGACATCCGCATGCCGGGAATGGACGGCATCGAGTTGCTGCAGCAGGTAAAAAGCCGCTATCCCGGACTTCCGGTCATCATCATGACGGCCTACTCCGATCTGGAGAGTGCGGTTTCGGCGTTTCAGGGCGGCGCCTTCGAATATCTGCCCAAGCCCTTCGACACCGACAAGGCGATCGAACTCATTCGCCGGGCGCTCGACGAGAGTCTGCATGTGGCGGCGGCGGCGGAAGATCCGCTAGAGGCGCCGGAGATTCTCGGCCAGGCGCCCGCCATGCACGATGTGTTTCGTGCCATCGGTCGACTGTCCCAATCCAACGCGACGGTACTGATAACGGGCGAATCCGGTAGCGGCAAGGAAGTGGTGGCGCGCGCCTTGCACCGGCACAGCACGCGAGCCGCGCGGCCTTTCATCGCGTTGAACACGGCGGCCATTCCGCGTGATTTGCTCGAATCCGAGCTCTTTGGACACGAGCGCGGCGCATTCACCGGCGCGCAAGCCATGCGTCGTGGCCGCTTCGAACAGGCCGAAGGCGGTACGCTGTTTCTGGACGAAATCGGCGACATGCCGGCCGAACTGCAGACTCGCTTGCTGCGAGTGCTGTCGGATGGATTTTTCTACCGGGTCGGCGGGCACCAGCCACTGAAGGCCGACGCCAGAGTCATTGCGGCGACCCACCAGAATCTCGATGAGCAAGTGCGAGAAGGTCGATTCCGCGAAGACTTGTTTCACCGCTTGAACGTCATTCGCTTGCGCTTGCCGCCGCTGCGCGAGCGCCGCGAAGATATTCCGCTGCTGACGCGACACTTTCTGGCGCGCAGCGCGCGGGAACTGGGCGTCGAACCCAAGCGCTTGACGGAGGAGGCGCTGCAGTTCGTTACGCAGCTGCCGTTCCCCGGAAACGTCCGCCAGCTCGAGAACTTGTGCCACTGGCTCACCGTGCTTGCTCCCGCGCAGTGGGTTCGTGTGGAAGACCTTCCCCCGGAGTTGCGGCAGGAGCGTGCGCCGGCTCCCGCCTCGGGGTCCGCGGAGGCGGCCAAAGAGCCGACGGCTTTTGTCGGCGCGGCGGCCGCGCGCGCGGCGACGATCGCGGCCGCCGGTGACTGGAAGGAGCTGCTGCGCACGGAGGTCAAGCAGCGCCTTGAAAAGGGACAATCGGCCATCATCGATGAGCTCACGAACGACTTCGAGAGCGTGGTAATCGGCTGCGCGCTCAGCCACGTTCGGGGCCGACGGATCGAAGCGGCCGCGCGACTGGGCCTGGGCCGAAACACAATTACCCGCAAGGTGCGCGAACTCAAGCTCGATCATTCGGACGATTAGCGCGGCGGCCGCGCGCGCGGCGCCGCTTGGCCTAGCGGTGGTTGAGGGTCGCAACGACGGGGGCGTGATCGCTGGGCCGCTCCCGGCGGCGTAACTCCACATCGATTTCGCAGGCCGTACAGACCTTGGCCAGCGCCGAGCTCAGCAAGATGTGATCAATGCGCAATCCCATCTTGCGACGGAAGGCCAGGTCGCGGTAATCCCACCAAGTGAAGGAGCGCTCGGGCTGCTCGAAGAGCCGGAAGGCGTCGCCCAAACCCAGCGCGAGCAAAGCACGAAAGCCTTCGCGCTCCGGTTCGGAACACAAGACCTGGCCTTCCCAAAGCGCCGGGTCGTGAACGTCGCGTGCCTCGGGTGCGATATTAAAGTCGCCGAGCAGGGCCAGTTGCTCGTTAGCGGCCAGTTCACTGCGCAGCCACTGCGTCAGCGCCTCGATCCATTGCAGCTTGTAGCGATATTTGTCGCTTCCCACGGACTGTCCGTTGGGAAAGTACGCGCAGACGACGCGCATGCCTTCGACGGTGAGCGCGATCAGGCGCTTTTGCTCATCCTTCCAGTCGGGCAGGGCGGTGACGACGGCGCCGGCGTTGCCGATGCGCGCCTCGCGTAGCAAGATGGCCACGCCGTTGTACGTCTTTTGCCCAGCAAAATGACACTGGTACCCCACATCGGTGAGCGCCTGGGCCGGAAAACTCTCGTCGGTAAGTTTTGTTTCCTGCAGGCAGACAATGTCCAGCGTTCGACTGTTGAGCCAGGCCAGCAGGTGCGGCAGCCGAATCTTCAGCGAATTGACGTTCCAGGTGGCCAGGCGCAGGGGTGTTCGCGCGGACTCAGGCAAGACCGCCGCCGTCAACGTTGGGCATCCGTCGACTCCTCCGTCGCGGGCGCGGCAGGCGGCGCAACGGGCGCCAGCGGCTTGGCCGCCGGCCACTGCCAATTTTTCGGCAGAGAAACGCCCTGCGGATAACCGGCGTCCGTCAGCGCCTCGCCCCATGCGGAGGGTTCGTAGCCGCGCACGATGCGCCGGCCCACCGCGATGGCGGGCAGTTGCTCGCCGCCGCCGAGTTGGCGAAAAGCCGCGATGTCCTCGGCCGTGGCAATCGTGCGCTCGCTAAACGGTATGGCGCGGGCCTTCAGAAAGGCGCGACCGTCGTCGCAGATCGCACAGTTGACTTGCGAGTACAGCACCACCGGAAAGTCCTTGGCCGCGCGCCGAACCTCGTAGGGCAGCTGGCCCAGCGCATCGTCCGCCTGCGCCGATGGGGTGCTCGTTCCCATGCGCTCGATGTTCGTGGCGTCGCGCGGTGCCTGGTCCCCGTAGCCCGTCTGCCCTTCAGGCCCGGTCCATTTGTACTGAGCTTGTGCCGAGCCGGCCAGAAGCAATAAGGACACAAGGGCGCGCTGCCACATGAGGTTTCACCCGCACAGTTGTACCGAAGGCTTCGGCACGAGGCCCTATCGTCGCGGAATTTGCGCGCCTCGGCAACTCGCGCCGGCCTGCACGCCACGGCCTTAGCCGAAGCGACCCGTGATGTAGTCCTCGGTCTGGCGGCGCTGGGGCCGAGTAAAGAGCTCCGCGGTTGCGCCGAACTCGATCATCTCTCCCAAGAACATGTACGCGGTATAGGACGACACCCGCGCGGCTTGCTGCATGTTGTGGGTGACGATGACGATGGTGTAGTCGCTTTGCAGCTCATTGAGCAGTTGCTCGATGCGGCCGGTGGCGATGGGATCGAGTGCCGAGGTCGGTTCGTCGAGCAGCAGCACCTGCGGGCGTAAGGCCACGGCTCGGGCAATGCACAGGCGCTGTTGCTGCCCGCCGGACAGACTCAGGGCGCTGGTGTGCAACTTGTCCTTGACCTCGTTCCACAGTGCCGACTCGTGCAGCGCGTGCTCAATGCGCTCATCGAGCTGTACGCGGGAGAGCTTAAAGTGGTGCCGTAATCCGTAGGCAACGTTCTCGTAAATGGACAGGGGGAACGGCACCGCTTTCTGAAACACCATGCCCACGCGCGTGCGCAACCGATTAAGCGAGAACCGGTCGTCGAGGATGTTCTCGCCGTCGAGCAGCACCTCGCCCGTGGCCTCCAGACCCGCGTAGGCCGAATAGATGCGGTTGAAAACCCGCAGCAGTGTCGATTTGCCGCAACCCGACGGGCCGATGATCGACGTGATCGTGCGCTCGGGTATATCGAGATTGACATTTTTGAGTGCGTGGTAGCCGCGGTAATAAAAATCCAGATTGCGCACCGAAATCTTGGTGCGCGCTGCCTCCAGCAGTTCCGAACCATTGGTCGTGGCGTCCATGTCCGCTAGCCCGCTGCATCCACGCGGTTACGCAAAAGGTAGGCACGTGTGCCGACGCTCAGCAACAAGACAAAGACCGTCACGATGAAGGCTCCGGCCCAGGCCAGAGCGTGCCAGCTCTCGTAGGGACTCATCGCGAACTGAAACACCACCACCGGCACGCTGGCCGTGGGCGCATTTAGGCTGCTGGCCCAGTACTGATTGTTTAGCGATGTGAAGAGCAGCGGCGCCGTCTCGCCGCTGATGCGCGCCAGACCGAGCAGGACGCCGGTGAGGATCCCCGGCGCCGCCGCGCGATAGAGCACCTGGACCGTAACCTTCCAGCGTGGGATCCCCAAGGACAGAGCCGCTTCGCGCATGACATTGGGCACCAGGCGCAGCGTCTCGTCGGTCGTTCGCACGACCACGGGCAGCACGATCAGGCCCAGGGCAATGCCGCCGGACCAGCCCGAGAAATGGCCCACGGTGCGCACCGCCAGCGTGTAGACGAAGAGTCCCAGGACGATCGAGGGGGCCGAAAGCAAGATGTCGTTTACAAATCGTACGCTCTCGCGCCAGGTGTGATGTCGTTCGGCAAATTCCGCAAGATACGTTCCCGCGGCGATGCCCAGCGGCGCGCCGATGAGCACGCCCAGGAGGCTCATTTGCAGGCTGCCAAAAAGCGCATTGGCGAGCCCCCCTTGGCCGCCGGGAGGCGGCGTATTTTGCGTAAAGATCGCCGGAGAGATCGCGTGCACGCCGTTGTTGAGAGTCACCAGAAGAATCCAGGCGAGCCAGAACAGGCCAAAGCCGGTCGCCGCAACGCCCAGCACTTTGGCAATCAGGTCGGCAGCGCGCCGCCGCCGGTAGAAAAAGCCGGTCGCGCGCAGCATCAGCGGCCTTCCTTGCGCGCCAGGTTATAGAGCATGACGCGGGCAATCGCCAGAACGATGAAGGTCACCACAAAGAGCAAAAACCCCAGCGCGATGAGCGACGAGAGGTAAATATCGGAATCGGCTTCGGTAAATTCGTTGGCGATCGTCGCCGCAATCGAATTGCCGGGCATAAGCAGGGAAGCGCTCAGTTGGTGGGCATTTCCCAGCACGAAGGTCACCGCCATCGTTTCGCCCAGAGCGCGTCCCAGCCCCAGAAAAATGCCACCGACCACGGCCGAGCGCGTATACGGCAGCACGACGTTCCAGACAACCTCCCAGGTTGTCGAACCCAAGGCGTAGGCCGACTCCTTGAGGGAAGCGGGCACCGTCTGGAACACATCGCGCATGACCGAGGAGATAAAGGGAATCACCATGATGCCCAGGACAATCCCGGCCGTGAGCATTCCGATACCCAGAGGCGGGCCACGAAACAGGGGCCCGATCCACGGCATTTCGCCCAGGTTGCGATTGACCCACGGCAAAACATTGGCGGCCATGAACGGCACAAAGGAAAACAGGCCCCACATGCCATAAATTATGGAGGGAATGCCGGCAAGCAGTTCGATGGCCGCACCGATCGGCCCGCGCAGCCACGTGGGGGCGATCTCGGTAAGAAACAGAGCGATGCCGAAGCTCACCGGAATGGCAATCGTCATTGCAATGGCCGAGCTCACCAGCGTGCCATAGATTGGCACGAACGCTCCAAACTGGTGGCCGACCGCGTCCCACTCGTCGCTTACGATGAAACGCCAGCCAAAGGTCTCAAACGCCTGGCGCCCGCCCCAAAGCATGGAGACGGCCGCCGCCCCCAGGATCAGCAGGACAATTCCCGCGGCCGCAAACAGCAACCAGCGAAAGCCGGCGTCCTGGCGCGTCTCGGCCGCTGCGCGCGCCTTGATGCGCTCGTCGTCGATCGACAATACGGCGCCCCCGGCCGGCCGCGCGGCTACGACGGGGTTCGCGGGATAAGGTGTGTCCAACGCTTACTTAATTTCGCTAGCCCAGTATTTCTCGATGCTCTGCACCAGCGGTTTGGGCAGGGCGACGTAGTTCAGTTCTTTGGCGCGGGCTTGCCCTTGTTCCAGCGCCCAGCGGAAAAATTCAAACGCGGCTTTGGATCGTGCCGCGTCCTTCGGCTGGCGATAGACGATGACAAAGACGCTCGCGGCAATCGGCCAAGCCTGGGCACCGGGTGCGTCGGTAATGATAAGGTCAAAGTCCTTGGCATCGGCCCAGTTGGCGCTGGCCGCGGCCGCACCGAAGCTCTCCAGACCGGGGAGCACAAAATTGCCGGCGTGGTTCTTCATGGCCGTGTAGGACATGTTGGTCTTCAAGGCGTATTCGAGCTCGACGTAGCCGATTGAGTTCTTGATCTGTTTGACGTAAGCCGCCACCCCTTCGTTGCCCTTGCCGCCCACGCCCACCGGCCATTGCACCGAGGTGCCCTCGCCAACCTTCGAGCGCCACGCCTCGCTGGTTTTAGTCAGGTAATTGACGAAGTTAAACGTCGTGCCCGAGCCATCGGAGCGATGCACGACCGAGATGGGATCGGCGCCAAGCTTTCGGCCGGGATTTAAGGCGACGATCGCCGGGTCGTTCCACTGCGTAATCGTCCCCAGGAAGATCCGCGCCAGTGTGTCACCGTCTAAACGCAGGTCGCCCGGACCGACGCCCTCGATATTGACCACCGGCACCACGCCGCCAATGACGATCGGAAACTGCGCCAGCCCGAATTGTGCGAGCTCCGCCGAGGGCAAGGGCTTGTCGGAGGCCCCAAAGTCGATCGTTGCGGCTTTGATCTGCGCAATGCCCGCCCCCGAACCAATGGAGGTGTAGTTGATGCGGGTGCCCGTGGCGCTGGCGTAGTCGCTCGACCACTGGGAGAGCAGCGGATAGACAAAACTCGAGCCGGCGCCGGTAACGTCCGTCGCCAGGGCCGACTGTCCCATCGAACCCAGCGCGATCGCAGCGAGCAGACCGCAGAGACGGAAAAAACGGGGAGCGGCAACGCGGTTCATGCACTTTTCCTTGTTTGAAAATCTTGGTTTTGGGCAAGCAGGTAACTGTAGGGTTGAAATATTTCTCCCAAGTTACATTGCATTGCGGCGGTGGTGACAAATCCGTTACGCGGCGCGAGCATGGATGGTGTTGTTGCCGAAAATAATGTTTCACAATAAGAAATTTGATGCCATTATTTGAAATTATCGAAATCCCCTGCTACAGTTTCGGCGCAGGCGCTGCGCAGCCCACGCGCGAACGTGGCATGCGCGCGCACACCCAGCGGCGGCTTGGGATTGCAGAATGCCAAAATCGCCAAGCCCGCGGTCGCACCGGAAAAACACAAAAGTCTGCCGTCAGGAGAGCCCATCGATGTCTGCTATCCCGAGCCCCACCGCCCTCGATGATCCCGATGCAATAGAGACTCAGGAATGGATCGAAGCGCTCGATTCGGTGCTCGAGCGCGAGGGCCCGGACCGGGCGCATTACCTGCTCGAGAGGCTGATCGAGCATGCGCGCCGCTCGGGAGCCTACATTCCGTATTCGGCAAACACCGCCTACGTAAACACGATCCCCCCGCACCTGGAAGCGCACTCGCCGGGGGATGCCGCGATCGAGGAGCGCATTCGATCCTTCATTCGCTGGAACGCAATGGCCACCGTGGTGCGTGCCAACCGCGGCGAGGGGGATCTGGGCGGGCACATCGCCAGTTACGCCTCGGTAGGCACGCTCATGGAAGTGGGCTTTAACCACTTTTGGCGTGCACCGAGCGCCACCCACGGGGGCGATGTGATCTACATTCAGGGCCATTCCTCGCCGGGCGTATATGCGCGGGCGTTTTTGGAAGGGCGCATTACGGAGAGCCAGCTGATCCACTTTCGTCGCGAAGTCGACGGCAAGGGAATTAGCTCGTACCCGCACCCCAAGTTGATGCCCGAGTTCTGGCAGTTTCCGACGGTTTCCATGGGACTCGGCCCCATCCAGGCCATCTACCAGGCACGATTCTTGAAGTACTTGCACGCGCGCGGCATCGCCGATACCGAGCAGCGCAAGGTTTGGGCGTTTTGCGGCGACGGCGAGATGGATGAACCCGAGTCGCTGGGGGCGATCGGCCTGGCGGCGCGGGAGAATCTGGACAACCTGATCTTCGTGGTCAACTGCAACTTGCAGCGCCTGGACGGACCGGTGCGTGGCAACGGCAAGATCATCCAGGAGCTCGAGGGCGAGTTTCGCGGCGTGGGCTGGAATGTCATCAAGCTCATTTGGGGTTCGTACTGGGATCCACTGCTGGCGCGCGACAAGGACGGTTTGCTTCGCCAGTTGATGGAGGAGACCGTCGACGGCGAGTACCAAAATTACAAGGCCAACGACGGTGCGTACGTGCGCAAGCATTTTTTTGGCAAGTACCCGCGCCTGCTGGAAATGGTCTCGCGCATGACCGACGCCGACATTTGGCGCCTAAACCGGGGTGGCCACGATCCGCACAAGATCTACGCGGCCTACGCGGCCGCGGTCGCCTACGCGGGCAAGCCCACCGTGATACTGGCCAAGACCGTCAAGGGCTACGGCATGGGCAAGATCGGGGAAGCGAAAAATCCGACGCACCAGGTCAAAAAGCTCGATACGGAGGCGGTGCGGGAATTTCGCGATCGCTTCCGCATCCCGATTCCGGACGACAAAATCGACGAGCTGCCTTTTTATCGGCCCGACGAGGACTCCGTCGAGATGAAGTATCTGCACGAGCGGCGGCGCGCGCTGGGTGGCTTTTTGCCCCAGCGCCGGCGCACCAGTGACGAAAAACACGACGTGCCCGCGCTGGAGACCTTCGCCGCGATCCTCGAGCCCACGGCCGAGGGACGCGAGATTTCGACGACGCAGGCTTTCGTGCGCTTTCTCACGCAGCTCGTGCGCGACAAGGATCTGGGCCCGCGCGTGGTTCCGATCATTCCGGACGAGGCGCGAACGTTCGGCATGGAAGGCATGTTCCGCCAGCTGGGCATCTTTGCGCGCCACGGCCAGCTCTACGAGCCTGTCGACCGCGACCAGGTGATGTACTACCGCGAAGACAAGGCCGGTCAGATTCTCGAGGAAGGCATCAACGAGGCCGGCGCGATGAGTTCCTGGATCGCGGCGGCAACCAGCTACTCGACGAACAACCGGATCATGCTGCCCTTTTACATTTTTTACTCGATGTTCGGTTTTCAGCGCGTCGGCGACTTGGCTTGGGCCGCGGGCGACATGCAAGCGCGCGGCTTTTTGCTGGGAGGAACGAGCGGACGAACGACGCTAAACGGGGAAGGGCTGCAGCACCAGGACGGTCATTCCCACTTGATCGGCGCCACGATTCCCAACTGCGTGTGCTACGACCCGACGTTTGCCCACGAGGTCGCCGTCATCTTGCAAGACGGCGTTCGGCGCATGGTCGGCGAGCAGCAAAACGTCTGGTACTACGTGACGCTGCTCAACGAAAATTATCCGCAGCCGGGGATCCGCAAGGGTCAAGAAGAGGGCATCTTGCGCGGAATGTACTTGTTGCGCGAGGGTCCCGCAGGAAGCGGCAAGGGCAAATCGATCGCGCGCGTGCAGCTTTTGGGCAGTGGAGCGATCTTGCGCGAAGTGCTCGCCGCGGCCGAGATTCTCGAGCGCGATTTTGCGGTGGCGGCGGACGTCTGGAGCACCACCAGTTTCACGGAGCTGCGGCGTGAGGGAATCGACTGCGAGCGCTGGAACATGCTGCACCCCACCGAAAAGGCGCGCAAGGCGTACGTTTCGCGCCAGCTCGAGCGAACCGCCGGGCCAATCGTCGCGGCGAGCGATTACATGCGCTCGTTTGCCGACCAGATCCGCCCGTACCTACCGCAGGGCCGCTCCTACACGGTGCTGGGCACCGACGGGTTTGGCCGCTCGGACACGCGCGAGGCGCTGCGCCGGTTCTTTGAGGTCGACCGCCATTTCGTGACGCTCGCCGCGCTCAAGTCCCTCGCCGACGAGGGCTCGGTGGCGCCGGCCAAGGTGGCCGAGGCAATCCGCAAGTTCGGCATCGATCCGAACAAACCGAACCCGGCAACGCTGTGAAGGCGCGCCGCATGGGGGCACGAGGAGCACCCGCTCGGCCAGAGCCGAGCCGTCGATAGGTCGAGATTGCCATGGGAAATATGGTCGAAATTCGCGTGCCGGACATCGGCGACTTTAAGGACGTCGAGGTCATTGAGCTGCTCGTCAAGCCCGGAGATGCGGTGGCCCCCGAGCAATCCTTGATCACGGTCGAATCCGACAAGGCCTCGATGGAAATTCCATCTTCGGCTGCGGGCGTGGTTCGTGAACTCAAATTGCGCCTGGGCGATAAGGTCTCCGAAGGTTCGGTGATCTTGCTGCTGGAGGAGCCGACGGCGCCCGCATCGGCCGGCGCTGCGGTCCCGCCATCGGTGCCGGCCGCTTCCGGTGGCCCGCCGCCCGCGGCAGGCGCGTCGGCGGCGCCCGAGGCGTCCGAGGTGCAAGGTGCGCCGCCCGCTGCTGCGGCCTCGCCGACTTCGACGGCCTTTGCCGTGGAAATGGGCGCTCGGCCGCCGTCGGAGCGCGCACCCGTTATCGGCGCAGGACCGGCGCACGCCACGCCTTCCGTGCGGCGTACGGCGCGCGAGCTCGGTGTGGACCTGTCGCTCGTGCGTGGCACCGGCCCGAAGGGCCGCATATTGCAGGAAGACGTGCGCGCGTTCATCAAAAGCGCAATGCAGGGAGGAGCACCGGCACGCGGCACGGCGCCGGCCGGCCCGAGCGGGGGTCTGCCGGTGTTGCCGTGGCCGCAGATCGATTTTGCGAAGTTCGGACCCGTCGAGCGCGTCGACATGTCGCGCATCCGCAAGCTCTCGGGGCCGAACTTGCACCGCAACTGGGTGAGCATTCCGCACGTGACCAACCACGAGGACGCGGATGTCACGGCACTGGAGGAGTTCCGGGTCCAACTCAATCGCGAGAACGAAAAAACGGGTGTCAAGATCACGATGCTGGCCTTTCTCATCAAGGCCTGCGTGGCCGCGCTACAGCGCTATCCCGAATTCAACAGCTCCATCGATGCCGGCAGCGGCGATGCGATATTTCTGAAAAAGTACTACCACATCGGTTTTGCCGCCGACACCCCCAACGGCCTGGTCGTGCCGGTGGTGCGCGACGCCGACCGCAAGGGAGTGCTGGAGCTTGCGCGGGAGACCTCGGCACTGGCCGCCAAGGCTCGCGAGGGCAAGCTTGCCCCCACCGACATGCAGGGCGGCACGTTTTCGATATCGTCGCTGGGCGGAATCGGCGGCACCTATTTCACCCCGATCATCAATGCCCCGGAAGTGGCGATCCTGGGCGTGTGCCGCGCGAGCACGCGACCGGTTTGGGACGGCAACCAGTTTGCACCGCGCCTGATCCTTCCGCTTTCGCTTTCTTGGGACCACCGTGTGGTCGATGGCGCAGGAGCCGCCCGGTTTAACAGTTACCTCTCGCAGCTGCTCGCGGATTTTCGGCGCGTTCTGGTATGACCTATCCGGTGGTGCCGATCGAGCTGCGGCACATCGAGAGTTTTGGCGACTGCGTGGGCGAGGTTGCGCGCGAGCGGCGCTTTCTGGCGATCGTCGACGGTTTCTCGGCCGAACAAAACGCGCAGTGGGTTGCCGTCAATCGGGCGCTGGGCAACCCGATGTACGTCGCACTCGACCGCGAACGGGTGATCGGCTGGTGCGAAATCCGGCGAGAATCTCTGCCCGGTCGCGAGCACAGTGCAAGCCTTGGCATCGGGGTGCGCGCGGCGTATCGGCGAGCGGGCTTGGGTCGGCGCCTCATCGATGCGGCGATCTCCGAGGCCCGGCGCAGGGGACTGGAGCGCATCGAACTGTGGGTTCGCAGTCCCAACGTCGCGGCGATCCGCCTGTACGAATCCGTCGGCTTCGTGCTGGAAGGACGCCGGCGCGACGCGGTGCGCCTGGACGGGGCAAGCGAAGACGAATTGTTGATGGCCCTGTTGGCCAAGCCGTAAGTCGGGTCCGCGGTGGGCGGGCCGTGGTTTATTTTAGGAGAACAGATGAACGCAGCCGCCGCCGAATCGGAACCGTACGACGTCCTTGTCCTGGGCGCCGGCCCGGGCGGCTACTCGGCCGCTTTTCGAGCGGCGGATCTGGGTATGCGCGTTGCGCTCGTGGAACGCTATCCGACCTTGGGCGGGGTGTGCCTGAATGTGGGCTGCATTCCGTCCAAGGCGTTATTGCACGTGGCCGCGGTTATGGAGGAAGCCGCGCACTTTGCGGACATCGGAGTGCGCTATGGGGCGCCGCAGATCGAGTTGGCAAAGTTGCGCGAACACAAGACCAAAGTTGTCGGCCGGCTAACCTCGGGGCTGGCGGCAATGGCCAAGGCGCGCAAAGTCGAGGTCCTGCGCGGCCACGGAGCATTTCTCGACGCCAATCACATTGGCCTTTCGACCGAGCGCGCCGCGGGCGCGCCCGACCAGCGACGCGTGGGTTTTCGCCAGGCAATTATCGCCGCCGGCTCGCAGGCGATCCGCCTGCCCTTTCTTCCCGAGGATGCTCGCATTCTGGATTCCACCGGCGCACTGGAACTTACTTCGATCCCCAAGCGCATGCTGGTGATCGGCGGCGGCATCATTGGACTGGAGATGGCCACGGTGTACTCGGCCCTGGGCAGTCGGGTCGATGTGGTCGAGATGACCGAGGGTCTGATGCCCGGAACGGATCGCGATTTGGTCAAGGTCTGGCAAAAGCGCAACGAATCGCGTTTTGGTCAGATCATGCTGCGCACGCGCACCACGGCGGTGGAGCCCCAGCCCGATGGGCTGCGCGTTCTCTTTGACGGGGAGCAAGCGCCCGCGACACCGCAGCAGTACGACATCGTCTTGGTATCGGTGGGACGGCGGCCCAATGGAAAGGCGATCGGCGCCGAAAAGGCCGGGGTCGCGGTCGATGAACGCGGCTTTATTGCGACCGACCCGCAGATGCGCACAAACGTTGCGCACATCTTTGCCATCGGCGACATTGCGGGCGGACCGATGCTTGCGCACAAGGCGGTGCACGAAGGCCATGTCGCCGCGGAAGTCGCGAGCGGAAAAAAGACCGGCTTTGAGGCCCGGGTAATTCCCTCCGTTGCGTACACTGATCCGGAAATTGCATGGGTGGGTTTGACGGAGGACGATGCCAAGAAACAGGGCGTTGCGGTCACAAAAGGGCTCTTTCCGTGGGCCGCGTCGGGCCGGGCGATCGCCAACGGCCGCGACGAGGGTTTCACCAAGCTGCTGTTTGACGCATCGACTCATCGCATCTTGGGCGGCGCCGTGGTGGGTACGCATGCCGGGGACCTGATCGGCGAAGTGGCGCTTGCCATCGAAATGGGTGCCGATGCCGTGGACATCGGCAAAACCATCCACCCCCACCCGACGCTTAGCGAATCGATTGGTATGGCGGCCGAGGCAGCCGAGGGCGTGTGCACGGACCTGCCGCCCGTGCGCAAGCGCGCGTAGGAGTTGTCGCCGCGCGGCGAAAAAATCGATCCGCCGCAACTTGCGCCACGCGCGATCTGCCGTCGGCGGCTTGCGTGCCGGATCGCGCGATGGCTTGGGCCTCGCGAGGGCCTGCCACGCAACGTCTTGGGCAAGCCAAGGACGCAGCGTTGCGTAGTATTCTTGCGCACGGATTTTGCGCGGGGTGCCGTCGCGAGGTTCTTGCCACCAGGAGCCAATCGTGGATCTAAGCTTTAGCGCTGCAGAGCAGGAATTTCGCGGACAAGTGCGCGCGTTCTTGCGAGTGCGCCTGCCCGCAGACCTCAGCGCCAAGGTGCTCGGCGGCAAGCGCCTCGAGAAGAGCGATTACGTGCACTGGCAAAAGATCCTGCACGTGCAAGGTTGGGGCGCACCCTCCTGGCCGAAGGCGTTTGGCGGCACCGGGTGGGACGCGGTTGAGCAACTGATCTTCGACGAGGAGTGCGCCGACGCCGGCGCGCCCGTGCAACTTCCCTTTGGCCTGAAGATGGTGGGGCCGGTCATCATGGCTTTTGGAAGCGCCGCCCAGAAGAACTATTTTTTGCCGCGAATCGTCGACGGTAGTCACTGGTGGTGCCAAGGTTATTCGGAACCCGGTGCGGGATCCGACCTGGCCTCGCTCAAGACCCGCGCCGTGCGCTCCGGGTCTTCCTTCGTGGTCAACGGCCAAAAGACCTGGAATACCCTCGGCCAGCACGCCGATTGGATTTTCTGCCTGGTACGCACCTCCGCGGAAGGTCGCCCGCAGGAAGGTATTTCCTTTTTGCTGATCGACATGAAGACGCCCGGCATACAAGTGCGTCCGATCCGCATGCTCGACGGCGAACACGAAATTAACGAAATCTGGTTCGAAGATGTCAAGGTTCCCGCCGAGAACCTGATTGGCGAGGAAAACCGGGGTTGGACCTATGCCAAGTTTCTGCTCGGCCACGAGCGCGCCGGCGGCGTGGGCATCGGTTTTTGCAAGCGCGAGCTAAAAAAACTTCGACAGATCGCGCAAGCGGAGCGCTGCGCTGGTCGCCCGCTGATCGAGGACGCTCGGTTCCGCGACCGGATGGCGCAGGCCGAGCTCGAATTAATGGCTCTGGAAATTACGACGCTGCGGGTTATCTCCGCTGAACGACGCAAGTCGGGCGCACCGGGGCCGGAGGCTTCGATCCTCAAGGTCAAAGGCTCGGAACTGCAGCAGCAGATCACGGAACTGCAAATGCAGGCGCTGGGACCCTATAGCCTGCCCTGGCTGCCCGAAGCCTTGGACGCAAACTGGACGGCCGACGCGCTGCTGGCCGATTACCCGGAATATGCCCCGCCGCTGTCGGGGCGGTACTTTAATTTTCGCAAAACCAGCATATACGCCGGCTCCAACGAAATTCAGAAAAACATCATCAGCCAGATGATTCTGGGGCTGTGAAAGGGTTGCCGTGGAATTTGACTACACCCAAGAGCAGCTCGCCTTGCAAGAAACGCTGCGACGCTTTTACGCGCGCGAGTACCGCTTCGAGCATCGCCGCGCGATTGCGCAATCGAGCGAGGGTTTCGATCGCAAGGCCTGGGCCACCTTTGCGAAGATCGGCATCCTAGCGCTGCCGTTTTCGGAGGAATACGACGGACTCGGGGGTAACGCGGTCGATACCCTGCTTGTGATGGAAATGCTCGGTCGGGGGCTTGCCCTCGAGCCGTACGTGGGCACGGTCGTGCTCTGTGGCGGACTGATTCGCGATGCCGGCAGCCCCGCACAACGCCGGGCTCTGCTTCCCGCGATCGCGAGCGGGGAAAAGCTGCTCGCCTTTGCGCACTACGAGGCCGGTGGCCGATACGACCAAGAGCGCATTGACACGGCGGTGCAGAACACGGGCGGCGGCTGGATGCTCCAGGGATCCAAGGCCGTCGTGCTGGGCGGACCGGCCGCCGACTTGCTCGTCGTCTCGGCTCGGGAAGACGCCGGCGTGTCGCTTTTTCTGGTCGATGCCCGGGCGAGCGGAGTTCGGATGCGCGGCTACGCTACCCAGGACGGGGGGCGGGCGGCCGAAATCCGTTTTACCGACGTTGCCGTCGGTGCCGATGCGCGCATCGGTCCGGCCGGTGGTGCCGATGCGTTGATCGAGCGGGCACTTGACTACGCGCGCGCCGCGCTGTGCGCCGAATCGCTGGGCATCATGTCGGCGCTCCAGGACGTGACGCTGGAGTACCTCAAGACGCGCCAACAGTTCGGCGTTCCGATCGGCCGGTTCCAGGTGCTTCAGCATCGCATGGCCGATATGGTCATTGCCTTTGAGCAGGCCCGCTCCATGGCGGTACTCGCGGCGGTGCGCGCCGACGCGGCCGATGCGGCCGTGCGCCGCCGGGCGATCGCGGGCGCCTGCGCCTATATCGGCGCGCAGGCGCGCTACGTCGGCCAACAAGCCGTGCAGCTGCACGGCGGCATGGGCGTTACCGACGAGATCAACGTCGCGCACTACTTTAAGCGCCTGACCACGATTGGCCTGACCTACGGTGACCCGGATTTTCACTTGCGGCGTTTTTCCGACAGCCTTCTTGCGGGCTGATCCGACGGTCGTTCAAAGGATGGGTGTTGCGCCACGCTCGTGCCGCGGTGCCAGCGCCCGCGCAATCGTCTCGCAGGTGTTTGCGGAGGGATTTTGACCATGAGCGAGGAGATTCCCGCAGGCTTCCGAGTGCTGAACCGAGGAGGGCCCTTCCTGGCCCATTTGGGGCCCTGGTATGTCCGCCGCGACGAACAGGACCGAATCGTGCTTGCCCTGCGTGTCGAGGAGCGCCATACCAACAACCGCCATATTGCGCACGGCGGCTTGCTGCTGACGCTGTGCGACACGGCACTGGGCATTGTTCTCTCCGGCAGCCGCGAACCGCCGCAGCCCATGGTGACGGTCAATCTCGTATCGAACTTCGTGGCAAGCGCGCGGCCTGGCGACTGGCTCGAAGCGCATGTTGAGGTAACCCGAGTGGGTACCCGGTTGGCCTACGGCACCTGCAAGCTTACGGTGGGTCAGAACTGCATCATGACGGCGACGGGAATCTTCGCGCTCATGAAGGCCCTAGCTCCCAAGGAACAATCGGAAGGTTAGACCGGCCCCGGATGGGAGCGCCTTCTGAGCGCAGAATGCACTGGCGCCGCGGCCATCGATCGGGACCGGCGCCCGAGCGGCTGCCTGCCCAAAGAACGGATGCCGACGCTAGCGCAGCGCAATACCCGCCAAGCCGCGTGGGCCCCGGAGCCGTTTTTTCCGGATGCCGGGACCTTTTTACGGACGAGCTCCGGGTGCCACGCGCCAGCTCGCGGTCGAAGGCCGTCAATGGCTATTTTCCGGTCCAGTTCTGGCCGCGTCGGCGCATGCGCTCGAGGCGGATCGTGGCGCGCCAACGCCGTGTCCGACGGGCAAGGCCGGCACGCCACGCCGCCAATTCCGCACGCCATCGCACGATGTGGACGTGCAGTGCGCGCCAAACCGGGTGCGCTTCAATTTGTGCGTATGCCCAATCGCGCCAGCGCAAGATCGCCGCGCGCACGGCAACGAACCAATGCACTCGCATAAGGGCCGGTTGCGTAAGAACGTAGATTCGGGCGAAAAGTGCGGTCGCGAGGATCTTGGCGGCGAGGATGACCAGCGCACCGCGAATCAAATCGCCTGTTGCGATCAGGTGCAATGCGATCAGCTTGACCGGAAGGGCAAGGGAGGTTGGCAGCAGGAAGAAAAACGCCGCCCCGGCCGGCGGCAAGCGGGCAATCCAGGATTCAAAGCCGCGAATCCCCGGCAGGCGCCCAAGGGCCCTCATCGCACCCTTGAGCGTTTCCCATAGCCATTCCTCGACAACGTAGACAAGCGTGCCCAGCCCGACGACGGCCGACCACAGCCAATGCCCTACGCGACGCAGTAACATGCTCTTATCATCCAGTTTTACGCGTTCGGATCAAGTCGAAGGAGAGCGAATGTCGAACCAGGATCAGCTCAAGCGTGCGGTTGCCCGGGCCGCGCTGGAATTCGTGCGACCTTGGTTCGGCTCCCAGGCTGCGCTGGGAATCGGCACCGGATCGACCGCCGACCTGTTCATCGACGAGTTGGCGGTCTACCGCGATTCGATTGCGGCGACGGTAGCAAGTTCCGAGCGAAGTGCCAACCGGCTGCGCGGGCACGGAATACGGGTGGTCGATCTCAATGACGTGCAGACCCTTCCGGTGTACGTCGATGGGGCCGACGAGATCGACGCATCCTTGGCCATGATCAAGGGCGGAGGGGGCGCGTTGACCCGGGAAAAAATCGTTGCAGCCGTCTCGCAGAGCTTTGTTTGCATTGCCGACGCGAGCAAGAAGGTGGACGTGCTCGGTCGCTTCCCGCTGCCCGTCGAAGTCATCCCGATGGCGCGCAATTTCTTGATGCGGGAGCTCTCGCGCCTGGGCGGCACTCCGCGCCTGCGCGAGGGTTTTGTCACGGACAACGGCAATCAGATTCTGGATGTGCACGACCTGCGCATTGCCCAACCGCGCGCTCTGGAGGAACAGATCAACCAGATTCCCGGGGTGGTCACCGTGGGGCTGTTTGCCGCGCGCGGCGCCGACGTCCTGCTGCTGGGCACGGCCGAGGGAGTGCAGCAAACGCGACGCAAGTAGCGGGAGCATGGCGGAACGACTGTTGTACGCGGCTTGCGCGACGTTCGATTCGGCGCGCCGCATTGCGCAGGCCCCCGAGGACTCGCGCCTGCGTCGCCTGCATGGACACAGCTTTCGGGCAAGCGTGCATGTTAGCGCGCCGCCCGCCGGCGAGGATCGATTGCCCATCGCACCGTTTGCGGGCGCCGAGATCGATGCCTTGCGCCAACGCCTGCAAGAGCGCGTCGCGCCGCTGGATTATCAGCTGCTTAACGAGCAGATTGCCTCACCCACCGATGAGAATCTTGCGCGCTGGATCCGAGCGCAACTGCATTTGCGCGGCGTCGAGTCCGTCGGTCTTCGGAGCACCTCCAGTCAGGGCGTAAATCTGGACGCGGACGATCGCGCGCACCTCTGGCGACGCTACCACTTTGAGGCCGCACACCGCTTGCCCAACGTCGCCCCAGGCCATAAATGCGGCCGTATGCACGGTCACGGTTTTGCCGTCACGTTGCACGCCCAGTTGGCAGGCGGCGCGGCATGCACGGACGCCGCGGCACTGGACCGGATTTGGGCTCCCTTGCACAGTCAGTTGCACCGAACCTGCTTAAACGAAATCCCGGGACTGGAAAATCCCACCAGCGAATGGATCGCCCGCTGGGTCTGGGAGCGCATCGCACCGCGGCTGCCGACGCTGCGATCGGTGACCGTGCGCGAGACGGCAAGCAGCGGCGCGCACTTCGACGGGCAACGCTACCGGATCTGGAAGGATTTTGGCTTGGACAGCGCCGTGCAGCTTCGTTGCGCGCCGACCGACGACGGGCGCGCGCGCGTGCACGGGCACACCTACCGACTGCGGTTGCACTTGAGCGCACCACTGGATCTCGTCTACGGCTGGACGATTGATTTTGGCGACGTCAAGGAGCTTTTCGCGCCGGTGTTTGCGCAATTGGACCACCAGCCGCTGCACGAATTGCCGCAAGTGGCCCAAATAGGGCCCAGCGCGATCGTTCGCTGGACGCGGCAACAAGCCGAGCCCAGTTTGCCGCAGCTCGAGCGCGTCGATCTGTACGAGACTCCGGGTTGCGGAGTGATTCTGGCGTGGGACCCGCGGCCCTCGTCGCGGGTGCTTTGACACGCACCCGCGCAATGCGGGGCGCCGGGAAACCAAACGCAAGGAAACCTCACTGCGATCCAAGAGTCTAACGGCGCTGCCATGGCCTATGCCGTAAAGGAAATCTTCTACACCCTGCAAGGTGAGGGCGCCCAAAGCGGCCGGCCGGCCGTGTTTTGCCGATTTGCCGGTTGCAATCTGTGGTCCGGCCTCGAGCGGGATCGGCAAGCGGCCATCTGCCAATTTTGCGATACCGATTTTGTTGGAACGGACGGGGTGGGGGGCGGCAAGTTCACATCGGCCGAAACCTTGGTCGATGCCTTGCAGGGGCAATGGCCCGGCGGCGCGGCCGGGCCGACGCGCGTGCGGCCCTTTGTGGTTTGCACGGGCGGCGAGCCTTTGCTGCAACTCGACGCGCAACTGCTCGACGCGATGCACGCACGTGGTTGGGAGGTTGCGGTCGAGACCAACGGCACGCAGCCGGCACCGCCCGGCATCGACTGGATTTGCGTCAGTCCGAAGGCCGGTGCGCAACTCGTTTTGCGCCGAGGCGACGAACTCAAACTCGTTTACCCACAGGCCGGTATCGAGCCGGAGTTGTACGCGGATTTGGACTTTGCCCATTTTTTCTTGCAACCGATGGATGGCCCCCAAAGGTGGGAAAATACCCGTAGCGCCATGGCCTATTGCAAGACCCACCCGCAATGGCGCCTGAGCCTGCAAACCCACAAGATCCTGGGAATCGCCTGACCGGGGCATCGGCGCAAGCAACCAAAAACGTGTCGCAAATTTCCTCCCCCCGCCCCGTCCCTGTCGCCTTGGTAACGGGCGCCGGGTCGGGGATAGGTCGCGCGGTGGCCGGTGCGCTGCACGGAGCGGGTTTTCGCCTGGCGCTCGCGGGACGACGGGCGGAGCGCTTGGCGCAGGTGGCATCCGAACTGCGGACCGACGGCCCGGACGTGATCTCGGTGCCCTGCGATGTGGGCGAACCCCAATCGGTGCGCGAACTCTTTGGCCGCGTTGTCGAATCCTTCGGGCGGCTGGATCTTCTGTTTAACAACGCCGGAACGTCGGCGCCGGCCGTCCCGATGGAAGACATCCGCTACGAAGAGTGGATGGCGGTCGTCAACGCCAATTTGACCGGCGCCTTTCTTTGTACGCAACAGGCCTTGCGCGTGATGAAACAGCAAGAACCCCGGGGCGGGCGGATCATCAACAACGGTTCGATATCGGCGCATGCGCCGCGGCCCCTGTCGGCACCGTACACCGCGACCAAACATGCGATTACGGGTCTGACCAAGTCCACCGCACTCGATGGTCGCGATTTTGACATTGCTTGCGGACAAATCGATATCGGCAATGCGGCAACCGAAATGACGCAAGCCATGGCCGAAGGAGTTTTGCAGGCCAGCGGCGTGCGCCGACCCGAACCTCGCATCGACGTCGAACAGGTGGCGCAAGCCGTGCTGTACATGGCCCGACTGCCGCTGGAGGCCAACGTTTTGTTCATGACCATCATGGCCAGTAAAATGCCGTTTGTCGGCCGCGGATAGTTGGCGGCCGGCCGAGGAGGCGTACGGCCGGCAACGGCGTGCGCAATCTGCAGACGCCCCGGATCCTGGCGGCCAACGTGAACGAGACCCGCGCTTCCACGCACACGCAGCCGCGCCGCTACCGATCCAAGATCGACGGTTTGCTGGTTCTTGCCTTGGCCGGTGTGCCCCTGGTTCTTTTCCTGACGATAGCGGCGGGCGTATTCGCCCTGCCGGCAAGCCTGCGGCTTGCGATGCTGGCAGTGATGGCGGGCTTTTTCGGGTTGCCGCTGTGGTCGTTTCTGGCCACGCATTACACGATCGACGCCAATACACTCACGGTGCGCAGCGGGCCCTTTCGTTGGGTGATCGCGCTCGCGCAGATCGAATCCGTGACGGCAACGCGCGATGCTCGCTCCGGTCCCGCGCTTTCCCTGGATCGGCTTCTCGTTCGCTATGGCGGCGGCCGACAAATGTTGATTTCGCCGCAGGATAAAGAGGCCTTTTTGCACGACCTTGAGCGCACCCGTCAACAGGCCGGCGGCGGCCGACCCTCCCCATGAAACCGATTCCTGTTGGGGCGCAGGGCCACTTTGAACTGCTGGTGGCGCAAGAGCATCTTGCGAATCACTTCAAAGATCCAATACTGCCGCCGGTGTTGGCGACCCCGGTCATGGTCATGATTATGGAAAATGCCGCGCTTAACGCCGTCAAACCGTATCTGGCTCCCGGCACGGTCGCGCTGGGGACGCGCGTTGCGGTGGAACACCTCGCGGCTACCCCGGCAGGGCGCACGGTCTGCGGTCAGGCCGAGGTGACAAAGTTCGACGGTCGGCGCATCGAGTTCGTCGTGCGCGCCCTGGACGAACAAGAGGAGATCGGCCGCGGCACGCATGAGCGCGTGATCGTCGAAGTTGCGAAACTGCTGCAGCGTCTGCAAGCCCGGTTCGGATAGGAATTTTTATGCAAAGCGAAATAAAAACCCTAACCCACGCCGAGACCACGGCGACGGACCTGGCTCTGCGCTTTGGACCCAAGCTGCTAGCGGCGATCCTGATCATCGCCGTTGGCCTGTTTGTGGGGCGCTGGATTGGGCGGGCAACCGACCATGCGCTCGATCGTTTTCACCTCGAGCCGCCGGTGCGTCTGCTGATCGTGCGAATGGTGCGCGTCCTGGTGCTGGGCCTGTTTGCCATTTTGGCGCTGCAGAACCTCGGGGTCGAACTGCTGCCCTTGATCGCCGGTCTTGGGGTTGCGGGCGCTGGCGTGGCTTTGGCCATGCAAGGCGTGCTGGGCAATGTCGTGGCGGGCCTGACCATCATATTCACCAAGCCGTTTCACGTTGGCGAATCGATTGCGATCGTCGGGGTCGAAGGAACGGTGGAGTCGATCAGCCTGTTTAGCACCGTGTTGCGCCATGTCGATTGCTCTTGCGTGGTGATTCCCAATCGCAAGATCGTGGGCGAAATCTTGCACAACTACGGGCGGACGCGACAGTCGCAGCTCAAGATTCGCGTGGGTTATCGAAGCGACCTGCGCCAAACGCTAGCGACGGTCGAGGAGCGGGTGCGCTCGCATCCACGCGTGCTCCGCGACCCCGCCCCACAGATCGGGGTGGCCTCTCTGGGCGACTCGTCCGTGCTGATCACGGCCATCTTCTGGGTGACGGTTGCGGACTTTGGATCGGCCGACGGCGAGCTCTACGTGCAGATCATCGAAGCCCTGAGGCAGCGCGGTATCGACATTGCGCTGCCTCAGTCGGAGGTGCGCTTGCTCGAGGCGGCAAAAACGCCATCCTGAGAGCCTTTTTTGCCGCCGCTTACCAGGAAACGGCCAGGCTCAGCCGCGCGCTGCGGGCTGCCGCGGGGAAAAGGTAAATCGAGCCCCAATTGGCCATCGGTACTTCGCGCCAGTAACGCTGGTCCGTGACATTGTCGATGCCCGCCCGCACGGTCCAGGTTGTGCCCGCGCGCGTCGTGCTGTAGCGCATCGCCGTGTCCCACTGCCAGTAATTGGACAGATAAACGGAGCCGTCCGGCAGCGCCGCCTTGTGTCCCGAATACGTTCCGATGTTGGACCACGCGAGCCCGGGAAGCGCCGAGGGGCACCAAATATCTTGCAGCGACGCCGCCAGCGGGGCGACATTGATATCGGGCTTGCCGATCCAGCTGGGGTCGATGGCCTGGATCGTTTTGGCATCCATCAGCGTGGCGCTGGCCCGCAACTGGAGGGTCGCCAGCGCCTGCCAGGTTGAGGTTACTTCCAGCCCTTGGTGGCGCTCCTGCAGCGCACCGGCCACGACCAGCGCTTCTCCGTTGGCTAGTTGCTCGACGTCGTCAAATGGCGCAACGATGCGAAACAGCGCTGCATCGAACCACCAGAGCTCGTCCACGCGCTGCTTAAATCCGAGCTCTTCCTGGTGGCTGCGCTGCGCCGGCAAGACCTGTCCCGGATTGGCCAGAGGCAGCGAGACGCCGGTCGCGCGAATGATCACCGTCGGATGGTTGGGCGCGTTGCTCACTTGAATGCCGCTACCGGCCGAAGCGTACGCGAAACCTCCGGCCCACGGCTCCCAGCCCAGACCGATCCACGGTGTCACAAAGTGCTGCTGCAGCTGCGTGGCCTCGGTGCCATCGGTCAGCGAGCTGCTTTCCTCGATGCGGGTCCAGCGCGCGCCGAACCACGCCGACCCGTGCTGGGCAAAATGTGCAACGTCGAAGGCGTACACCTCCTGCAAGTCGGTATCGAGCGGAGTATTGAGGGTGTTGGGCGCGGCATTTGCCGGCAGGGCGACGGGCACAAAGACGTTGGTCGTGCCCACGAACTGGTAGACCTGCTCGTAGGGATAACGCTCCGAATATCGCGTGGTGCGTACGCCAAAGCTCAGTTCCTGGTCCAGTTTGGCGCCGGCCAGATGCCCGTGCACTCGGGTATCGGTGCTGTTGGTATTGCGAACCTCGTCGTCGCTGATGTACTGGTACAGGTCCACGTTGTAATTGCCGCAAAGGCCGTTGTACAGGTAATACGTGCCCAGGGCAGCGTTCAGGCTCGAGTTAAAGTACGAGCAGCCGTCGGGAAAGGCGACGCGGTCGTTGGCAACGGTGCGTTGCGTGCCCGCGAAGACGAAAAGGTCCCAGTTCGTGGTAACGCGCTGCTTGAGCCGCACCGAAGCGCTGGTTTCCGTGCTTTCGAACGGCTGGGTCCAGGGTTGCGAATTGAGGTTGATCCACGGGTCGATCGGTGGGGGCACAACCGTCGCAATGCCCGAGCCCGTGGTATCGAGCAGACCATAGCCGGGTACGCTGATCTCGCGCACTCTTTGATGCTCGAACTCGGCTTGCAGCAGGGTGTCGGATGATACGCGCCAGTCGAAAAAACCGCTGACCAGCGCGCGCTTGGACCAGGCCGATTCGATCTCGGGCTTGCGCTCCTCGGCCGCGACATTGATGCGGTAGCCAAATCGCTGCTGCTCTCCGACGCGCCCGCCAAAATCGCCGTGCAGCAGGACCGAGCCGCGCTCGGATACCGTGGCGTCGACTTCGTTGAGCGTTTTTTCGGTCGGCTGTTTCAGGACGTAGTTGACCAGGCCGCCGGGGGCGCTGCTGCCCTGGAGCATGCCCGAGGTGCCTTTGAGGATCTCGATGCTTTCCTTGTTTTCGAGCGCAACCGGTACGTGACTCGTCACCGTCGCGCCGTCGCGCTGGTAGCTGAGCAGCTCGTCGAGGGTGAAACCACGAACCTTCAACGCCTCGATATAACCAAACGTGTTGTAGTTGTCACCGACCGACGGCAAGGTGCGGATTGCGGTCGAAAGGCTGTTGACCCCGCGCTCTTGTAGGTCGGCGGCGCTGATTTCGTCGATCGACAGGGGTGTTGTGGCAAGGGGGGCCGAGGACCAACTCGTCAGGCGGCCCGAGCTCTCGGGCGTTGCACTGGTCGCCTGAACCACGATGGTGGGCAGCGTCGCGGGCTCGCTGGCCTGGCCCATTGCGGGCGCGGTCGGATACAGCGAAAACCCCAGGCAAAGCGTCGCGACCGCCAGCCGTACGGCCCTTGCGGCGCGTAGCAGTGCGGCGCGCGCCGAGTCGCACTCGAGGCCGCTGAATTGTTGCCGAATTGCCATCGCAAACCTTCGCGCAACGATGGCAGGGAGTTGCGCGGCCGGTCGGACTGCGGTGGCGGGTGCGGCGCCCCCTGGAGATAGCCGGCGTTCGCTTCCCTGCGCAAGAGTTAACTTGATCAGGTTCCAAGGGTTTTTCTCACCCGTCCGGAGCAAGCGCCGAAATCACCCCAAGGGAGCTTTCGGTGACTTGCGCCGAACCGCGACCGCGTCGCGGATTTGTGCGGGACCCCTAGCGTTCGAGCAAAAAAAGTATACGCCAGCTAGGTGCGCGGCGGAACATAGCCGGCGGGTGTCTCGCCGCCGGAGCCGAAGAAATATTCTTCCATTTGCGTGCGCAAGTATTGGCGCGCCCGTGCATCGGCCAAATTGAGCCGGTTTTCGTTCACGAGCATGGTCTGGTGGCGCTGCCACTGTTGCCAGGCTTCCTTCGAGACGTTTTCAAAGATTCGTTTGCCGATCTCGCCGGGTACGGGCGGAAAGTCCAACCCTTCGGATTCGCGTCCCAACTTGATGCAATGGACCATGCGTGCCATGAATCGACCTCTTGAATGTCCTGCGATGGGATCAAAGCGTCTTAATCAGTATTTGGGAGCGGCGCTGCCAGTTGTACAGACCCTGCCGCTCCGCGGGCAGATCATCGACGCTGGCGAAGGTAAATCCGCGCTTGAGAAACCAGTGCGTGGTGCGCGTCGTTAGCACGAAGAGGCGCTTGAGCCCGATGGCACGCGCACGCGCCTCGATCCGGCGCAAGAGCCGCTCGCCGTCGCCGGCCTCGCGCTGATCCGGGTGCACCGTCAGGCACGCCATTTCGCCGATCTGTTCGCTGGGCGAGGCAAACAGCGCAGCGCAACCAAAGATCACGCCGTCGTGCTCGAGGACCGAAAATTTCCCAATTTCCCGCTCGATGAATTCCCGCGGACGTTTGACCAAAGTGCCATCGTCTTCCAGCGGCGTGATCAGCCGCAAGATTCCGCCCAGATCATCCGAGGTTGCCTCGCGCAGCGCTTCCAAATCGCTGGCCGTGAGCATCGTGCCCACACCGCTGTGCGTAAACAGGTCGATCAGCAGCGCACCGTCGAGCTGGCCGGGAATCAGGTGCGCGCGCGACACGCCGCCGCGGCAGGCTTTGAGCAGATACGACAGGTCCGCCTCGCAATCCGGTTCGATTTCCTTGGCCGCGATCAGGCGCTCGGCATCGGCGGCAGAGATCTCGGAAAACAGCTCGCCCGCGAGGCTTTTGACACCCTGGGTTTCGCCGATCAGGATGAACTTGTCGGCTTTCAAGGCCACGGCGGCACTGGCCGCCACGTCTTGCATGGTCAGGTTAAACGCCTCCCCGGTGGGGGAAAAGCCGAGGGGGGGCAGCAGCACGAGGGAGCCGTTGTCCAGGCTGGCACGGATCGCCTCGACGTCGACCTTGCGCACGACCCCGGTGTGCTGCAGGTCGATTCCGTCGAGGATGCCCACGGGCCGCGCCACCACGAAATTGCCGCTCACGATGCGAATGCGGCTGTTGGCCATCGGGGTGTTCGGCAGCCCCTGCGAAAAGGCGGCCTCGATGCCCAAGCGGATGCCTCCGGCCGCCTCTTTGACGCATTCGAGCGATTCGGCGTCGGTGATGCGCAATGCCCCCGCGAAGCGAGCCCGCACCTGCCGCAGCGCGAGCAGTTTTTGTACTTGCGGCCGCGAGCCGTGCACCAGCACCAGGCGAATGCCCATTGCCTGCAGCAACGAGAGGTCGTGCACCAGGGCGTTGAGCCGCCCGTCCTCGATCAGTTCGCCACCAAAGCCGACGACAAAGGTGCGGCCGCGATGCGCGTGGACGTAGGGTGCCACCTCGCGCAGCCAGGAGACGAACTGCGCGTCGGAGAGCACGGGCGCCGGGGCGTCGAGCGGGGGATTGCTGTCGTTCATATGTCGGGGACGGCGGCCAAAAGTATACTTCGCGCCCCGGACCAAACTCTCGGTCCGCGCCGGTATACCGCTTGCCAACCGCCTCCGCAAACCAAGGTGCCGGGTCCTTGGACCCGTCGATTCTTTTTGACGAGGCGCTGCCAATCAGCGCCCGACGCGAAGAGATCGCTCAGGCGATCGCCACCCACCAGGTCGTCATTGTGTGCGGCGAGACCGGATCGGGCAAGACGACACAGCTTCCCAAAATCTGTCTGGCGCTGGGCCGCGGGCAAAACCGCCTTATCGGTCATACCCAGCCGCGACGCATCGCCGCCTCGAGCGTTGCGCGACGCATTGCGCAGGAGCTCGGCAGTTCCCTCGGAGATTTCGTCGGCTACAAGGTGCGCTTCTCGGATCACACCCGGGCCGGGGCACGCATCAAGCTCATGACGGACGGCATCTTGCTGGCGGAAACGCACTCGGACCCCCAACTGCTTGCCTACGACACGATCATCATCGACGAAGCGCACGAACGCAGCCTGAACATCGATTTTTTGCTTGGTTACCTGCACCAGCTCCTGCCTCGTCGCCCGGATCTCAAGCTCGTCGTGACCTCCGCCACCATCGATGCCGAACGCTTTGCGCGGCACTTGGGGGGCCAAGCAACGCCGGCTCCGGTGCTGCGCGTATCGGGGCGGTTGTACCCGGTGGAGGTCCGCTATCGTCCGTACGACGACGCCGATCTGGTGTCGGTGCGCACGGCGCCTTCGCGCGCCGAGCCCAAAACCCAAGCGCAGGCGATTTTGGACGCCGTCGATGAGCTGGCCGCGCTCGGCCGCGGCGATGTGCTCGTGTTTTTGCCCGGGGAGCGCGAAATTCGTGAGGTTGCCGAGGCGCTGCGCAAGCACCACCCGCCGGCCACCGAAATCTTGCCGCTGTACGCACGGCTCTCGGCCAGCGACCAAGAGCGCGTCTTTCGTCCCGCCGGGGGGCGGCGCATCATCCTGGCAACGAACATCGCCGAAACCTCGCTGACGGTTCCGGGGATCCGGTTTGTCGTCGATACGGGGCAGGCCAGGATCAAACGCTACAGCTATCGCAACAAGGTCGAGCAGCTGCATGTCGAACCCATTTCCCGCGCGGCGGCCGACCAGCGCGCGGGACGCTGCGGTCGCGTGGCCGCGGGCGCGTGCATCCGTCTGTACCCGGAAAGCGATTGGATCAAACGCCCGGCCTTTACGGACCCCGAAGTGCTGCGCTCTTCCTTGGCTGCCGTCATCTTGCGCATGGGCGCCTTGGGCCTGGGCGACCCGGCGCAATTTCCCTTCCTCGATGCGCCCCCGCCGCGGGCCATCGCCGATGGCTATCAGCTGTTAGCGGAACTAAACGCCGTGGACGAAGGGCGCAATTTGACGACTCTGGGGCGCGAATTGGCGCACCTGCCCGTCGATCCGCGCATCGGCCGCATCCTGCTGGCGGCGCGCGAACAACACTGCCTGCACGAGGCCCTTATCATCGCAAGCGCGCTGTCGGTGCAGGATCCGCGGGAGCGTCCGGCGGGAATGCAGCATGCCGCCGATGAGGCGCATCGGCGGCTCGCTGACGAGCGTTCGGACTTTTTGACCTTGGTGCGCCTGTGGAACGAGTTGCAGCAGCGCATCGAGCACAAAAAGTCGAATCGACGGTTGGCCGAGGAACTGCATCGGGAATTCCTCAACGGCCGGCGCGTGCGCGAGTGGATCGACGTGCATGCGCAACTGCACCAGATCGTCGCCGAACACGGCTGGCGCGTGAACGCCTCGGCCGCCACGTACGAACAGGTGCACCGCGCGCTGCTCGCCGGTTTGCTCGGAAACATCGGCTGCCGAAGCGGTGAGGCCGATGCCGGGGCGCGGCGGGAGCCGCCGTTTTTGGGCGCGCGCGGCGTGCGATTTCACCTCTGGCCGGGATCGGTGCGGGCGCGAAAGTCGGCGCGTTGGCTCGTGGCGGCCGAATTGGTGGAGACTTCACGGGTTTTTGCCCGAACCGCGGCCGAGGTTGATCCGACGTGGATCGAACAGGTGGGTGCGCACCTGTTGAAGAAAACGTATAGCGATCCGCATTGGGAAAAACGTGCGGGGCAGGCGGTGGCCTTCGAGCGCGCAACGCTCTACGGACTGCCGATCTATGCCCAGCGGCGCGTTGCCTACGGTCCCATCGATCCGCAACACGCGCGGCAGATCTTTGTTCGCGAGGCCCTGGTTGCCGGCCAGTGGGAGTCGCGCGCCGCGTTTTTCTCGCACAACCAAAGACTTGTCGAGGAAATTCGCGAGCTCGAGCACCGAACGCGCCGTCCGGATGTCCTGGTCGACGAAGAGCAAATCTTTGCCTTTTACGACCGATTGCTGCCGGCCGATGTGTGCGACGGTGCGAGCTTCGAGCGCTGGCGCGCAAAGGCCGAGCGCGACCAGCCGCAATTGTTGTTTTTGTCGCGCGAAGAGTTAATGCGGCACGAGGCCGCGGGCGCGGCAACGCAGCTCTTCCCCAAGGAGCTGATGATGCGCGGCGTAGTCATGCCCTTGTCGTATCACTTTGAACCCGGAAGCGCTCGCGATGGGGTGACCCTCACCGTGCCGCTGCTGGCACTCAATCAGGTCGATGCGCTGCGCTGCGAATGGTTGGTGCCCGGGATGCTCAAGGAGAAAGTGTTGCAGCTGCTCAAGTCGCTGCCGCAAAAGTTGCGTCGCGCCTGCGTTCCGCTTCCCGCCTACGCGGCCGCCTTTATCGAGCGGCACCCGATTGCACCGCAGGCTCCCGCACCGGGGTTGGGAGAGACGCTGGTTGCCGACCTGCACGAGCACGCCACCGTGGTTTGCACGGTCAACGACTTTAAGCTCGAATCCTTGCCCCGGCACCTGGTCATGAACTTCAAGGTGGTCGATGAAACCGGTCGGCAGCTTGCCATGGGGCGGAATCTTGCCGCCTTGCGCTCCGAGTTCGCGGCGCAGGTTCAGCATAGCTTTCGGGAGTTCGCCGCAAGCGCGGTCCCCAATGCGGCTGCTGCGGCGCCCGCAATCACCGATTGGGACTTCGGCTCCTTGCCTCAGACGCAGCAGGTTCGTCGGGGCGAACTCGTCTTGCTTGGCCACCCGGCTTTGGTCGACCACGGTACCCATTGCACAGTCGAAATCTTCGATGACCCGCACGAGGCGCGCCAAGCGCATCGCTTGGGCCTGCGCCGGCTGTTTCGTCTGCAGTTGCGCGCGCAGGTGCAGTCCGTGGAAAAGGCGCTCTCGGCGCTGGTGCCAGTCCAGATGCGGGCAATGTCGGTTGCGGCGATGAACCGACTCGAACCCTTGGACGAGCAGGTCGTGACAGCCGCAATCGACCGCGTGTGTCTAGCCGAGCCATGGCCGACGGACCGCGCGCAATTTCTGGCGCGTAAGCAAGAGGCTCGTGGCCGCTTGAGTCTGGTCGCACAGGAGCTGGCGCGGTTGGCCGAGCAAGTGGTCGACGAAGCCATCGGCGTTCAGCGCAAGCTCGTTGGCCTGCGCGGCGCCGACGCCGCACGCGCGGACATCGAGCAACAGCTCTCTCGCCTGCTTGGCCGGCGGTTTGTGGCCGAGACACCCCCGCAAGCCCTGGTGAACCTGCCGCGCTACCTCAAAGCAATCGAGCTGCGCCTGGAGAAGCTGCGCACCGATCCGCTGCGCGACCAGGCGCGCATGCGAGAAATCGCGCCTTTGCAAACGCGCTGGCTACGGGAGCTGGCGGCGCGCAAGGGCGTAGCCGACGCGCGCCTGGAAGAATTTGCCTGGTTGCTCGAAGAGTTGCGCGTTTCGCTGTTTGCCCAGGAATTGCGCACGCCGTTTGCGGTGAGCGTCAAGCGCCTGGAAAAGGTCTGGGCCAGCGTACGGCCGTAAAAACCGACTACGCCGTCGTGTTGACGAGCGATCCGGTCTGTGCACCGGAAGAGATGCCGGAGGCCGATGGGCCGCCCAAGTCCGTCACGAGGTTTTGCAGGAACGAAAGCAGGGTCGGCGCACCGGCAGTGGAGTTACTGGCCGAGGGATCGAGCGCTTGCACCAGCGTTTGAAAATCCTGCTGCAGCTGAGAGAAGGGACCGCCGGTTGGCGCCGTCACTGCGGCGCCAGCAGCGCTCGGTCCCGAGCTGCTCGTGCCCGTGCTCGCGGCCGCCGTCGCGGCTGTGGCACCACCGGTCGATGTCGACGTCGCGTCCGAGGACGAACCCGTGGCCGGTGCACCGAGTTGCGAAATCAGGTTTTGCAGCATTTGCACAAGGCCGTTGCCACGGCCGTAGGCGTTTTGGACGTGATGGTGATGGCGGTGGTGATGATGCTCCGTCCCGCTGGTACCGGTTGAGCCGGTGCTGGAGGCGCTCGATTGCGTGTTTGCCGCGTTGCTTGTCGTGGAAGTGGAAGTTGCGTTGGCCACTGCGCTGGTCGCGCTTGCGCTGTTTGTGGCACCGGGGGTCGACGCGCTGGACGCTTGCGTTGCGGCCGTCGTTGCGGTCGTGTTCGGGACACTGCCCGCCGAGGTCGAGTTGGACGAGGTGCTCGCCGTCGAGTTCGTAGCGGAGGCGCCGGTCGAGTTGGACGCGAGCGCTTGCGGCGCCGCGGGAGCACCGGTGCTTGCCGCGCAATCTTGACCCGCGGGCCAGGCACCCGCGGAAGAGGCGGCCGCACTGAGCGCATTGAAAAGGTCATCTAAGAAAGTGCCAAGAGCACGAAGCGTTTCGGCCAGAGAATTTGCACTGGAATCCGTCGTGCTGCTCGCGTTGCTTGCGGCCGCTGGCAAAGTGCCTGCGCCGTTAGCGGAAGAACCGCTGGCCGAGCTGGCAATTGCGCTCGTTGTCGTGCTGCTTGTCGCGGCATTCGTCCCGGCGGCGTTGGCGCTGCCCGAGGCGGCATTGGTCGGCGCCCCGTTCGGTGACAAGCCAAGTTGGCCGAAGGCCTGGAAGAGGGCATCCAGGAAGGCTTTGAATCCTTCGGCACCCGCGCTTGCGCCCTGCGTGCTGCCGCTTTGATCGTTATCGCCGTCGTTGTCCTGCGCCGGGACGCTGCCCGTGGCCTGGGCGGCGTTCGTGCCTTGCGCGCCGACGGTTTGCGGCTGGTACCAGCAGCTGTTGGAGCCGATCGCGAACGCGTTCATTTCGATTCCTTTCCCATTTCGCAGCGGCTCGCACACAATACAAATTGGGTGTGCCGCCGCGCTGCACGTGGCCCAAAGCCACGATTGATCTGTGTAGCAGTTGCCGTTACGGCGCCGCTCGCATGTGTTTGAGATGTCCCCTGGGCTTGTTTGTAACAATACGTAACACCGTTGGAAATCCCCCGGCAGTCGGACTTTTCGTAAAAACGAGCTTGCGATCTAGGGCGCAATCGCACCGTAAATTCGCGCCTCGCCTCATCGATTTGCCAAACACGTTGCGCCGGACGGATGATCACATGGCCCCGTGCGACATCGCGCTCAATGCGCGCTTGCCGGGGTCGTGGCACGGAGGGGGAGGCGAATTTGCTGCGATTCGGACTGTACGTTATTGGCGATGAAATCCTGTCGGGCCGCCGCACGGACCGGCATCTTGTGCATGTGATCGCCATGCTGCGCGATCGCGGCCTCTCGCTGTCGTGGGCGCAGTTTTTGCCGGACGATCGCGGTGCGCTGGAGCGGGCATTTCGCCTCAGCCTTGCGAGCGACGATGTGGTGTTTAGCTGCGGGGGAATCGGGGCAACTCCCGACGACCAGACGCGTCAGGCGGTCGGCGCCGCGTTGAACACCGATCTCGTATTGCATCCCGGCGCGAGGGACGAAATCGCACAAGTAGCCGCCAAACGTGGCTTGCAGGATCTGTCCTCCCCAGAGGGCAAACGCGTTCTGATGATGGGAGAGTTTCCGCGCGGCGCTCGGCTTGTGCCCAATCCCTACAACCGAATCCCCGGCTTTGCCGTAGCTCGCCACTATTTTTTGCCGGGCTTTCCGGTCATGGCCTGGCCGATGATCGAATGGGTGCTCGAGACCGACTATCGCGAACACTTTCACAGCGCGCCGCAGCTCGAGCGATCGCTCCTGTTATTTGGAACCGCGGAGTCGACGATTGTGCCGCTGATGCAGCAGATCGAAGCGCGCTTTGCCGGGGTACGTACGTTTAGCCTGCCCTCGGTCGGGGATGGTTCCGACGGCAGACCGTCGCGACGACACATCGAGCTCGGTGTGAAGGGGCCGCCCGTGGTTGCCGCACAGGCCTACGATTTTTTGCTCGGGCACTTGCGGTCCATCGGAGCGCAAATCGAGATTTTGCCCAATGCTGTCGCGCCGCTGGACGGCCAATAAAAAAAGAGCCTGGTCAGCGACCAGGCTCGAAAAGCACCACTTAAGGAGGAGACAGGAGGGTGTTTGGACTAACGTCCAAACAAGTGGTGCCAAGGAGACTAAATTTCTTTAGGCCGCCTTACGGCTCTTGCCCTTTGCAGCGTCATTGGCGGCACTGGCTGCGTTGATGGTCGCCGAGGCCGCGGCAGCAAAATTGGCTTCCGCCCAGTCGCTCGCCTGCCGGGCGGCCTTGGAAGCGGTGTCAAACACGGTGTTGGCCGCCGCAACGGCGGACTTAAACAGCGACACGGCCGGCTCAGAGCCCGTCGGCGAGTTCTTCGCGGCAAAGTCGACCAGCTCGGCAATCTTGCGATTGGCTTCGCTCACCTGCGCTTCGAAAATCTTCGTCAGTTCCGCCCCCGCCCCGCTGGCAATTCCGTAGACATTGCGCGAGTAGCCGATGGCCTTTTCGAGGTTCGGCTGGTTAACGCCATTGGCGAGGGTGAAAAATTCCTGTACGTCGCGCGCACCGAGCAACGTTTGGCTCGATTCGGACGAGTCGTGAAAGGCCGCCTTCACGGCGGCAATATTCAGGTTGACCACCTTTTCGGCTGCATCAAACAAGGTCTGGCTGAGCGCATTCCACGCGTCGAGTTGACCCTTTTGCAGTTCCACCAATTCTGTAAGCGTCGTAGCCATGATTTCTCCAAGAGGTCGCACGTAACATGTCCGGGTTGCGGCCACGTTCGCATCGGCCGCTGATGCCCGCGTCGCCCTGCATAAAGTATGGCTGAGCGCGAACACGAGGCGATTGTATGCTGCTACGCACAAAAGTCAAGCCAGAGTAGTCGCCTGCGAAACGCAAATTTCCATTGAGAATTTAAGAATTACATATAATAATCATCGCATTATGCGGATAGACCGGATTGGCGCATGAGGCAGAAACAAGGGATGTGCGTCGCAATAATGGGAATTGTTTTGGCGGGCGTTCCCAGGGTTTACGCCGATGCGTGAAAACGATCGCGCGCCCGCGGGACCGGCCGCTTTTGTCGATGCCGCGATCGTCTCCCGGCGTGCCGTTCGCGCGTTCTTGCCCGAGCCGGTACCCCGCGCGGTGCTCGAAGACATCCTGCGCGTTGCCAGCCGCGCACCGAGCGGAACGAACACGCAGCCTTGGAACGTGCACGTGCTCACCGGTCCGGCATTGAGCCGGCTTTCCGCGGCGATACTGGCGATTTACGACGACGCCGAACAACTTGCCCGACACAAGGACGAATACTCCTATTACCCGGAAAAGTGGGTCGAACCCTACGCCGGAAGGCGACGCAAGATTGGATTGCAGCTGTACGGTTTGCTCGGGATCGGTCGGGGAGATACCGAGAAGATGCGCACACAGTGGGCTCGCAATTACCGGTTTTTCGACGCCCCGGTTGGCCTAATCTTCTCGATCGACCGCGCCCTGGCGCAAGGCAGCTGGCTGGACTACGGCATGTTTCTAGAAAACATCATGATCGCGGCGCGTGCGCGTGGTCTGGACAGCTGCCCTCAGGCCGCTTTCATTCAGTTTCACCAGGTCATCCGCGAGCAGCTGGGAATCGGCAACGACCACACGATCGTTTGCGGCATGTCGCTCGGTCGGGCCGATATGAGCAAACCGGAAAATACGCTGGTCACGGAGCGCCAACCGATCGAAAGTTTCGTTCATTTCGTCAGCAAATAGCGCGGATGGCCTTCGCGAAATCCGTCGACTCCGGTAAAATTGTTTTAGGCAGCGATGCATCCTGCGGTCGAGCAAATTGCCCGCGCCGCGCGACGGGGCGATCGCACCAAAAGTGCGGCGCGATCGGTCCAATCCGGGGCTTCGCGGTGCCAATTGGTTGCCCATACTTTGGCAAGTAGGTGACAGCGCCCCCATAGGGCTCCTGGCAAAGGACGGATCCGCCGCAGAGCAAAAGGGCTCCCGCGGTGGCTCCTTGGAGTGCGAGTTGATGTTTGCACGGTTTGCTGCGGTGGTTTCGAATTGGTGCGTTTGCCTCGGAGCGCTTGGCGCTTTGGCCGTTTTGCCGCTTCCGGCAGCGGGCGCGCAAGAGGAGACGCTGGTGGTGCCGGCCCCGCACGACTCCGAGGTGCCGGTGGCGCTACCGCCCGCGCGTCACCCCTCCCCCTATGGCCGCGCAGCCGATCGCGCGCCCGCGATCAAGTCCGAGTTCGCGCTGGTCGTCGATCAGGACACCAACGAAGTCCTGATACAAAAAAATCCCGACGAGGTTTCTTCGATCGCCTCCATCACCAAGCTGATGACGGCGATTGTCACGCTGGATGCGAGACTGCCCCTGGACGAGGAGCTGCAGGTACTGCGGGAGGATCGCACGAGCATCGGTTGGACCGGATCGTCGCTGCGGCCGGGAGTGCGTCTGACGCGTGCCCAGGCTTTGCATCTTGCGCTCATGTCCTCGGAGAACCACGCGGCGCAGTTGCTGGGCCGCACCTACCCCGGAGGAGTCGAGGCGCTGGTGGCGGCGATGAACGCCAAGGCGCGCGAATTGGGCATGAACGACTCGAACTTCGCAGACCCCACCGGATTGTCTCCGCAGAACCGCTCCAGTCCGAACGATCTGGTTTTGATGGTCAAGGCGGCCTACGGCTATCCCGAAATCCGAGAGTTTTCGGTCAGCACCGAATATGACTTGCCGATGGGAAAGCGCCTGGTGCGCTACCAAAATACGAACCGGCTGACCTCACATGCCGATTGGCAGATCGGTTTGCAAAAGACCGGCTACATCAACGCCGCAGGCCGCTGCCTGGTGATGCAAGCCGTCATCGAGGGCCGTCGCGTCGTAATGGTTCTGCTCGATTCGTTCGGACGGTATTCGCGCTTTGCCGACGCGCAGCGGATTCGCGACTGGCTGATCGCGCGCGCCAGCGCCGAAAAGTCCCTCACGCTCCAGTAACCGCCTTGTCGGCCGGAGGCGTCGCTTAGCGAGTCCCCGCCGGGGGCGCGGGCTTGCCGTCGTAGCCCAGACTGGCCGAAATTTTTGCGGCCGTCGCCAACAAGTCTTCGATCCAGGCGTCCTGCATGCGCTCGGAAGGCGCGGACAGCGACAGACCGGCAACGATCATGCCCGAATCATCCCGAATCGCCGCTGCGATGCAGCGCACGCCCGGCTCTAGCTCTTCGTTATCGCGCGCAAATCCGCGCGCCCGCACCTGGGCCAGTTCGCGCTCCAGGCGCGCCGGGTCGGTGATGCTGTTGCGGGTGTGTCCGGCCAAACCGGTGCGCGTTGCGTAGGAGCGCACGACGCGCGGATCGTCGTACGCGAGAAACAGCTTGCCGCTAGACGTCAAGTGCAGTGCGGCACGCCCGCCGATGGCGCGAACGACCTGCATGCCCGAGCGCTCACTGTAGGAGCGCTCGATGTATACGATTTCGTCGCCTTGGCGCACCGAGAGGTTTACGGTTTGTCCCGTGCGTCGGTGCAAATCGCGCATCGGTTCAATGGCCGCCTCGCGCACACTCAGGCGCGCCTTGACCAGATTTCCCAGTTCCAGAAGCCGCATTCCCAGCCGATACGAGCCCGCCTGCTCGCCCCGGTCCACAAACCGCCCCACGACCATGTCGTTGAGGATGCGGTGGGCGGTCGACGGATGCAGGGACGTGGCCTGCGCAAGATCCTTCAGACTGACCGAACCCGAGCGCGTAGCCAGAACATCGAGCAAGCTCATCATGCGATCGATGACCTGGATGGCCGTGCGTTCCTTGGCTGCCGCCGGCGCGACGACGGTCGCCCTCGGGCTAGCCCCGGACATGTTGCGCTGCCAGATATTTCATACCAGCGCAGTGTATACCACAATGCGGAAAGCGCGATAGGCGCACGGCTAGGCGGGCGCTTGCCGGCGCAGTTCGGCCAACGCCTGACGGCATTCCCGTATCAGCGCCGGGCCTCGATAGATAAGCCCGGTGTACAGCTGCACAAGGCTTGCGCCGGCCTGGATTTTTTCGACCGCATCGCCCGGTTCCAGTATTCCGCCCACGCCGATGATCGGCAGTGTGCCCTGCAAGTGTTCCGAAAGCTGCCGCACGACCTGTGTGGAACGCCAGCGCAAAGGCCGTCCCGACAGTCCTCCCGCCTCGGTCGCGTGCGGCAAGCCGGCGACAGCCTCGCGCGCGATCGTCGTGTTGGTGGCAATCACCGCGTCGATGCCGTGCGCAACAAGCGCATCGGCGATGCGCAATATCTGCTCGTGCTCAAGGTCGGGTGCGATTTTGACGGCTAACGGGACTCGCCGCCCGTATTGCTGCGCCAAGCGCTCGCGCTCGGCCTGCAGCGCGGACAGCAAGGCCTCGAGCTCTTCTTCGCCCTGCAAATTGCGCAGATCCTGCGTGTTTGGCGAGGAGATATTGATGGTCACGTAGCCGGCGTACGGGTACACGGCATCCAATCCGGCGCGGTAATCCTCCAGGGCCGCGCCAATGGGAGTGGCAGCGTTTTTCCCGATATTTAAGCCCAGCACCCCCGCATAGCGGGCGCGCCGAACGTTGGCGACGAACTGCGCAACACCGTGATTGTTAAATCCCAGCCGATTGATCAGTGCCTGCGCCTCGGGCAGGCGAAAGATCCTTGGCTTGGGATTGCCCGGTTGCGCGCGCGGGGTGACGGTGCCTACTTCGATAAAGCCAAATCCCAGAGAACCGAGCGCGTCGATGTGCGCACCGTTTTTGTCCAAACCCGCGGCAAGCCCTACCGGATTGGGAAATTCCAGTCCCATGAGTCGAACCGGATCGCCGCCCAGCGCAACCTGGCAGACTCGAGCCGCGCCCACGTCGTAGGCGCGCTGCAAAGCGAGGAGCGTAGCCTCGTGCACCCGCTCCGCATCGAGGGCAAAGAGCAGCGGCCGCGCCAGATCGTACAGCGCGGCGCTGGCAAATCGAGCGATCACGCCGAGGCGAGGGCGCCGCGCACCCAGCGTCCTTGGCGCAGTGTCTCCACGGGACGGAACCGGGCTTTGTAGGACATCTTGCTGCTTTCGCGAATCCAGTACCCCAGGTACAGGTAGGGGAGCGAAAGACGTTTGCACTGCTCCACCTGCCAGAGCACGTTGTAGGTGCCGAAGCTTGCGTGCGCTTCATCGGGATCGTAAAACGTATACACCGATGACAGGCCGTCGTTGAGCACGTCGATGATGGAGATCATGCGCAACGCGCCCAGCGCGTCGCTGGGCGCGTGCGGTGCCACTGGGTCGCGAAACTCCACCAGTCGCGTATTGACCTTGGTCTGCAAAAGAAATTGCGAATACTGCTCGCGGCTGTCGTTGTCCATCCCACCGCCCGAGTGCCGAGAGGCTTGGTAGCGCAGGTACAGGTCGTAGTGCTCGTGATCAAAGGCCAGCGACACGATGCGCGCCTGCAATTTGTGATGCAATTTCCAGGCGCGTCGCTGACTGCGCGAGGCGCAAAATTCGGCGACCGGCAGGCGCACCGGGACGCAGGCCCGGCACCCTTCGCAGTTGGGGCGATAGGTAAAAATGCCGCTGCGGCGAAAACCGGCGCGCACGAGCTCGCTGTACACGTCGGCGTTGATCAGATGGGCCGGCGTGGCGACTTGCGAGCGCGCCTGGCGACCTTCCAAGTAGCTGCAAGGGTAGGGCGCCGTTGCGTAAAACTGCAACGTGGAGAACGGTAACTCTTTTAAGTTCGCCACCGGTCAGCACTTTTCCATGAATCGGTTCAATCGAACGCCGCGATAGGTGCTCCAGTTCACCGGAGCCTGGGCAACCGATTGGGCCACCTGCGCGCAAAAAACGCGCCGCGGCAGCTCGCAAGCGCCCAACGAAGCCAGGTGCGCCGTTCGTTGCTGGCAGTCTATCACCGGCACTTGCTCCCGCGACAGTACGGCGACCAGTGCCGCCAAGGCGATTTTGGAGCCGTCGCGGACGCGCGAGAACATCGACTCGCCAAAAAACATGCGCCCCAGACTGACGCCATAAACCGCGCCCACGAGCTCGTTTTCGACCCACAACTCCATGCTGTGCGCCAAGTTGCGTTTGGCCAACTCGCAGTACGCGGCGATTACCTCGTCGGTGATCCAAGTGCCGTCCTGGCCTGCGCGTGGTGCGGCACAGCAGCGCATTACCCCCTCAAAGTCATAATCCAACCGAAGCTCTTGCCTCGGATCGCTCGCAACAGTGCGCAAAGCTTTGCGAAGCGAGCGCGAGACGTGAAACTGTGCCGTCGGCAAAACCATACGGGGATCCGGACACCACCATAGGACCGGATCGCCCTCGGAGTACCAGGGAAATATCCCACGCCGGTAGGCGGCAATCAGTTGCTCCGGTGACAGCGACTCGGAAGCGGCCAACAGGCCGTTGGGGTGGTCCAGAGCTTCGCTGACGGCCGGAAACGGCGCCCCGGGCTCAAGCCAAGCGATCATTCTTTGGCCGGCAAGGGACGCGCAGGAAGCTCCCGGGTATGCGTTCCGTAACAGCCTCGTGCCCGGTCTTCGAAAAAAAGGCGCAGCGTCGTAGCGACCGTACGAAAGGCAATTTCATCCCAGGGAATGTCGTCCTCGAGGAACAGGCGCACATCCAGACTTTCCTCGCCCGGCTCGAAATGCATATCCAATAGCCGTGCCCGATAAAAAATGTGAATCTGCTCGACGCTTGGCACGTCGATCATGGAAAACAATGGTCCGAGTTCGATCCGCGCGCCGGCTTCCTCCTCGGTTTCCCTGCAGGCCCCCTCCCCGGCGGTTTCGCCGAGTTCCATGAAGCCTGCCGGGAGGGTCCAAGTGCCGTAACGCGGTTCGATTGCCCGTCGGCAAAGCAGGACGTGGTCGCCCCAAACCGGGATCGTGCCGACCACAGGGCGCGGATTTCGATAGTGGATTGCGCCGCAGCCATCACAGCAATCGCGCTCGCGCGAGTCACCCGGCGGAACTCGGCGCGTAATGCCGTGACCGCAAGCGCAGCAAAATCGGGTTTCGGGGCGAAGGCTCACCCGAGGAGTGTAGCAACGGCGCCAAGGCGGCCACCGGCCAGATCGATGGGCAAGCCGGCAGCGACTGCGCCTTGCACCCGATAGGTGCGCGGATTGGCTGTCGCACGACCCTTGGCGGCAGCATGTACCCGACGCCTGGCAGGATTTTTATGGAACGTGTAAAATTTTTGTTTGGCGCGCGCAAATCGATCGGAATTTTGGCGGGCGCTTGAAATAACACCGCTCGCTTGGCGCCTTCGGGCGCGCGTTAGCGATCCAATGACGCGGGGTGGAGCAGTCTGGCAGCTCGTCGGGCTCATAACCCGAAGGTCGAAGGTTCAAATCCTTCCCCCGCAACCAACAAAACCAAGGGCTTGCATAACTTGCAGGCCCTTCGTTTTTTCAGGCTTGTGCCGTATTTGTGCCGTGACTTTGATCCTCCACGACACGCAGGGCACAGAGGCGCTCCGCATAAGGAGCCAAGTGATCGGCCGCAAGATGCGCATAGCGCCGCACCATCTCCGCCGACTCCCAGCCCCCCAACTCCTGCAGCGCAAACAGCGGCGTGCCGCCTTGCACGTGCCAGCTCGCCGAGGTGTCCCGCAGATCGTGCCAACGAAAGTCCGAGATTCCGGCCCGTTCTAGGGCCGCGTACCAGGCTTTCGTCGACAACTGAGTTACAGGCCTGCCCTTGAAGCTGAATACGTGCGTAGCGTGTTTCCCTTCCTGCTTGCGCACCAGCAACACGGCCTCGGCATTTAACGGGACCGCGATTGCCCTGCGCGCCTTGGCCTGGTCGGGATGAATCCACGCCAACCGCCGCGCCAAATCCACTTGCTCCCACTGCAAACCGGTGACGTTGGCCGCCCGCAAGCCCGTTGCAAGCGAAAACGCCGCCATGTCTGCTATATGCTCGGGTAACTCGGCCAAGAGCCGGTCGGCTTCCTCGCGGGTCAGGAATCGGATTCGCCGGGTCGGCTCCTTCAGCATTCGCACCGAAGGCGCCCGCTCCAGCCACTCCCACTCCCGAACGCACTTGCGCAGTATTGCGCGCACAAGCTCCAGCGTCCGATTTACCGTTGCATTGCTATGCCCCTGCGCCAGCTTCGCGTCCGTGATGCGGTCAATTATGGTGCAGCCGATCTGGTCCAAGCATTTCTCGCGCAGGAAGGCATCGAGCCACTTGAGCTTGCCCACGTCTTCCTTGGCCGTGGCCTTGTGCGACTTTTCCTTGAGCCAGCGCACTACCGCATCGTTCCAGGTCTTCCGGGGACGCTCGCCAAGCTTGGCGACGCGCCATAGGTCAACCTTGAACTGGTCGTGATACTGCTTTGCTAGGGCTTTATCGGAAGTCCCAGTAGAGCGGCGTATTCGCTCCCCGTTAGGGGTTGTGACGTCGATCCACCAGGTGCTCCCACGCTTGCATAGTGACATTCAACCTCCTTTCCCAATGTCACTTGCAGCGCTTGCCGCGGAGGAGCATAGAGGGAGCGCAGATAGCCGGCAAGATCCTCCTCGAGAAACACCCAGGCGCGGCCGACCTTCGCGCCGGGAATGCGGCCAGCCTTTGCTCGTTGCCGCAATTCCTCTGGGTGAATTCGCAGGAACTGCGCGGCCTCGACAAGGGAAAGGCTGCGCACACCTATCCCTCCTCGCCAGGCTCACGTGTCGGCGCAATACCGGAGATCTGCCCGAGCTTTTTCGCTAGGAGGTTCGTGCCGTATTTACGTTCCTTGAGCAGTGCCCTTTCCTGGAGCAGCCGATCTCGGTCTGCACCCTCCCATTGCTCCTGCTTTGTCAGGTGATGGTCAAGCTTTGCTTTAACCGATGCCCAAGCGTCATCCGGGTCTGTGACACCGGCGACGGCCATTTCCGTGGAAACAAGGGCCAGCGCCGCACGGGCGATGTACTTATCCGAGGGGATGCTTGCCTGCTTGGGTATCCGCTTAACCCGAAGCCTAGTCCCCTCCCAAGGGATCAACTGAAGCTGCCCCCAAAATGGATGTAGCGGCCAACGCGCACGGTTTTCGTCGCCGGTGTTCGGCACGACAAGGCGCAGCCATTCCTTCGTCAGGTATCCCCAAAGGCCAGGAAGCGCTTCCAACGTGGTGGCGACGGACCGCAATCCAAAAAGCG
>DASPTP010000034.1:0-43992 GCA_035623355.1 Burkholderiaceae bacterium
AGCCCCAGGTACGAGAACTGCAGATCGCGCGCGGGCCGCAGCGCCAGGGCCAGTCGATCCAGATCAAACTGCAGCAGCCGCTCATCGAGCAAACCGGCCTCGACCCCCAGCCGGATGCCGCGCGGCAAGTATTCGGCATAGCGCTGTGCCATCGCGGCCTGCGGAACCTCGGTACCGAAGACCTCCTTGCGCAGCGCATGCAGCAGCAACCGGGCACTGACTTCGCTGTAGGCCGGATCGGCCTCGATGAGCGACCGCGCGGCCAATATCGCCGACTTGTGCACTTCGTCGAGCGATACCCCGTCGTACAGGTTTTTGACCGTGGCCTTCATCACCGTCTCGACCGACACGAATTCGGCCAAACCTTCGCAGGCCGCCTGTAGCGTCGCGCGAAGCCGCCCCTCGTCCAGCGGCACGCTCCGACCGTCGACGCTGATGCGGATCGTTTCGGGCGGCGGTTGCGCGGGAGCCGACCGCGCGCGCTCCTGGCTGCGCCGCTCGCGATACAAGACATAGGCGCGGGCCACGTCGTGCGCCCCGTCGCGCATCAGCGACAGTTCGACCTGGTCCTGAATGTCCTCGATGTGAAACGTTCCGCCCGCCGGCTGACGTCGTACCAGGGCGCTCACCACCGCACCGGTCAGACGCTCGACCTGTTCGCGGATTGCGGCCGATGCCGCTCCTTGGCCGCCGCGAACGGCAAGAAAGGCTTTGGTCATTGCCACGACAATCTTCGCCGGCTCAAACACGACCACGGCGCCGTTGCGGCGGATGACCCGGTACTCTGCCAGCGTCGTGGCCCGCGGTCGATCCAGCGAAGGCTCGCCAACGGCAAGCGACAACGCCGCCGTCCGATCCGGCTGCGCCGTGCTCGGTGTCTCCACGTCTCCAAATTGCATGCGTGCTCCCGGTTGTCCACGGGTTTGCCAACGCCGCCCGGCGCCAGCGAACCACTAGTTCTTGAGCGGGGAAGTTTTCCGAGAAGACCGGTTTGACGTCTCGCAGGCCCGAGCGCCCTTGGCACGCGGGACCAGCAGCGCACGCCCCGGGCCCGTCCGGGCGCGGCGCAGAACACAACATCTAGTGGCCATCAAGAAAAATCAACAACTCCTTGTGGCCGGGATGGTAGGAGAAGATTGGGCCGCGGGCAACTAAAAATTTTTTTGCAATGCGTTTGCGCGTGCGCCTCAGTGCTCGCGACGCACGCGGCTCCAGTCAAACAGCGCGCCCGGATCGGTTTTGCGTCCCGGTGCGATCTCGCTGTGTCCCCGCGTCCCGCGCAGGGGATAGGCTGCGACCAACGCCCGCTGCAGTGCATCGAGCACCGCATATTGCGGCGTCGTGAAGGGTTCGAATTCGCTGCCTTCGAGCTCGATTCCGATGGAAAAGTCGTTGCAGCAGGAGCGCCCGTCCCATTCGGAGACGCCCGCATGCCAAGCCCGGTCGCGACAGGAGACAAACTGCGTAAGGCAGCCGCCGCGCGAGATCAAAAAATGTGCCGAAAGGCGCACGCCTCGCAATTGCTCGTAAAACGCATGCTGCGAGCAGTCGAGCTTGTTGGTAAACAAGCGCTCGATATCGCCGCTACCAAAACTTCCCGGGGGAAGGCTGATGCAGTGGAGCACCAGCAATTCGATCGAGCAGTCTGCGGGACGCGCGTCGAAGTTCGGCGATTCGATCCGCCGCGCCCCCGGCACCCAGCCGGCGCCGTCCACGCGGTAGGCGGAGGCTTCGGGGGTGCCGCAGTTCATGGCCAACGGTCAGCGGCTGCCGGCCGCCAAAGCATCATTTCAGTCCCAAGCGCTGCATTCGGTAGCGCATTTGGCGAAACGAAATTCCGAGCAGTTGCGCGGCGGCGGTTCGATTGTGTCGGGTTCTGGCCAGGGCCGCGCGAATCGCCGCTCCCTCGATTTCGTCCAGGTAGGCCGCAAGGTCGCTCGGCACGCCATCGACCAAGGAAAAGGCGGGCGCCGTTGTTGTGACCTCTGCCGCGGGCGGCGCTTCCTCGACAGCGACCGGCGAGGACGCGGGCGCCACAACGCTCGGCGGTGCGAAGGCCCGCGCAGTCTCCAAAACCAGATTCGTGGCCGTGAGCTCGCCGCCTCCCGTCAGAACGACGGCGCGCTCCAGGACGTTTTCCAGTTCTCGCACGTTGCCCGGGAACGACCACTGGCGCAACACCACCTCCGCTTCCGGGGTCAGCCAAGCGGACGGCACACCGGCGCGCTCGGTGATCCGCTGCAGCAGCGCCTTGGCGATCAAGGCGATGTCCTCGGTGCGTTCGCGAAGGCTCGGCACACGCAGTTCGATGACGTTTAACCGATAAAACAGATCCTGGCGGAAACGACCCACCTCCACCATGCGCGCAAGATCCTGGTGGGTCGCACTCAAAATGCGCACGTCGACCGGCTCCTCGGTCGTCGAGCCGACCTTGTGGATGTGTCGCTCCTGGATGGCGCGCAGCAGCTTGACCTGCATCGCCACTGGCAATTCGGCCACCTCGTCCAACAGCAGCGTGCCGCCCGAGGCGGCCTGGAAAAATCCTTCGCGGTCGCGATCCGCGCCCGTAAAGGCGCCGCGCCGATATCCGAAGAACTCCGCTTCCATCAGGGATTCGGGAATCGCGCCGCAGTTGACGGCGACAAACGGCATCGCACGGCGCGCGGACATCGCATGGATCGCCCGTGCCACGAGTTCCTTGCCACTGCCGGATTCCCCGATGATGGCGACCGGCGCCATGCTCTGCCCGAGCCGCGCGATCAGGGCGCGCAGCTTTACCATCTCCGCCGATTCGCCCACCAGACGCGCCAGCGCCGCTTCCTCCTGCTGCGTGGCACCGCTCGCCCCCGCGCCGCTTTCCTCGCTGTCACCGATTGCCGAGCGGATGAGCTGGCGCAGCTGGTCCAGATCGACGGGCTTGGCCAGATAGTCAAATGCGCCCGCCTTCAGTGCGGCCACGGCGTTATCGGCGCTGCCAAAGGCGGTGATGACCGCGATCTTCGGTTCGCCGCGCGCGCCCAGTTCGCGCACCAAATCCAAGCCCGAACCGTCCGGCAGGCGCATGTCCGTTAGGCACAGTCGATAGGCGCGCGTGCGCAGAAATTCGCGCGCCTGCTCCAGGGATTCCGCGGTATCGACCTCCAAGCCCAGGCGAGTGATCGTGAGCCCGAGCAACTCCCGCAGATCGGCCTCGTCGTCGACCACGAGTACCGCGGGCAGCCGAGCTCGTGTGCCCGGCTCGGTTTCGGCGATTCGTCCTACGCTCATCTAGGCAAGGTCTCGTCGGAAAAATTCGGACTGGGTGGGGATCGTGTCCAGAAACGGCGGCGGTGGCGATTGGCTACTTTCCGCCCTCGCGAAATGCACCACAAATCCATTGCGATCCGGACGCCCCGGGCGCCGCAACACGTCGTAGGCCAGTTCCGCGTGGTTGGCGATGCAAAATTCCCGTGCCAGGTACAGTCCCAGGCCGGTGCCGCGCGCGTGTGTGGTGAAAAACGGCTCGAACATTGCCGCCCGGTCTGCCGGTGCCACGCCCACACCATCGTCGACGATCCACAACTGCGCGCGCCCGTCGTGCTCCGAGGCGTTTTCCAGGAAAATCTCAACGCTCGCGGGACCACCCGAGCAATACCGCAGCGCATTGTCGACCAGATTAAACAAGATCTGACGCAGGTGGCTGTGCTCGAACTTCACGACGTCGTGCCCATCGCCCCCGATCTGCAGCATGGCGGCGGCAAGCTCGCGGTCCCGAATAAATTCCTGAACCCAGGCTTCCACGAATTTGCGCAGCGGGAACTCGTCGCTCAGGGGGGCGTCGCGACGGGCCACGCGCAAAACGTCGTCGACCAAACGATTCAGGCGCGAGGTATTTTCTCGCACGATCCCGGTCAAGCGTTTTTGCATCCCGTCGCGCGCGTCCTCGGCCAACAGCTGGCTCGCGTTGCTGATCGCCGCCAGCGGATTGCGAATTTCGTGCGCGATGGAGGCCGTCAGCCGGCCCATCGCCGCCAGCTTGAGCTGCTGCGCGCGCGCCTCCAGCGCGTTGCGGTCCTCCAGGAAAATGACGAACTCCCCGGACTGCGCCGACGGCGGCCGCGCAAATCGAGCCCGCAGCGGACGGGCCGGCGAGCTCGGGCTGCCCGAGGCGTCCGGCGCGGCCAGCATGAAAACCTGATTGGACCATCCGACCTCGTCGGCTTCGGTCTTCATCCAGCGCTGGAATTCCTCACCGAGCGCCCGCAGCGCCGGCATATCGATAAGCCGGCGCCCGGTGAGCTGCGCGCTGCGAGTCATGCCCAAAAGCACGCGCGAGGCCAGATTGTTGGCATGCACCGTCGTTGCGGCATCCACGACGATAACGCCTTGCTCCATTTGCGAGATCACGAGCCGGTTGATTTCCAGCTGGTTCTGCAGATCCAGCCCGCGTATATGCGCCAACTGCTCCTGCTTGTTTAGCCGCGAGGAGAGCAATCGCAGCAGTCCGGTGAGGCCAAACAGCGCGGCGCCGTACAGTCCCGCCTGGAACAGCTGCGATTCGGCGTGCTCCTCGCGCAACCCTCGCAGGACCGCGTCGCCCAAAAGGAACAACACGGCAATCGAGGTCGTGAAAAACGCCGCGCTGGTCGGCAGCATCAACGAGGCGCCCGCGATCGGGACAAGATAAAAAACGACAAATTCGCTGCGCATGCCGCCACCGAGAACGACCAGGATCGTCGCCATAACCAAATCTGCGGCGAGCTGCGCGGTCAACTGCCCGAGAAAATGGCGCCGGTAGTACAGGGAAGCCAGCGCCATCGCAATGGAAATGCCGAAATACGTCGCCAGCCCAACGACGATATTGGAGACGCCCGCACCGCTGAGTCGATTTGCCAGCGGCGCGGCAAATACCATCGCCGAAAGCAGCACAAACGCGGTGACAAGCAAGCGGGCGAGCGCCAGGGCGTAGAGCGTTCCCCAGGCCGCTTCCACGCGCAGCCGCTGGCCCGAGGTCACCCGGGGGCTCAGCGCACGCGGCTCCCGGGCCGCCTTGCCGATTGGGCTCATCGCGTCGGCCGCCATTTATCCCACCGTGCCCGGCCAAGCGGTCCGGCGCTGCGCACGAGCCCTCATGGGTGCGCGGCCGGTGTTCGCTGTCGGGCGTGTTCCGCGCAACAGGCCCACTTTCCGTCCAACGGCAGCGCCTCGGACTTTGGCAAATTCAGGCCACAGACGGCACAGCGCACCATATCCTCGGCCGGGCCGATTGCCGAGCGCGACCGAGTGCCTTGCTGTCCGCCACGGGTGAGTCCGCGCACAACGAAATACACCAGCAATCCGATCAGGACCCAAAAGAGCAAGCGCATCACACCCATACTCGGCCCAGCACGACCTCAAAGACAAAACGGCTGCCAATGTACGCGAGGAGCAGCATCAGGAATCCAACGAAAAGCCAGCGTTGCGCGACCCGTCCCCGCCAGCCAAAAGCATACCGCCCGAGCAACAGTCCGGCGAAAACGCACCAGGCAATGATGGCAAAGAGCGTTTTGTGATCAAAGCGCAGCGGACGGCCAAATAGCTCCTCGGAAAAGATGATCCCGCTGGCCAGGGAAGCCGTCAGCAGCACGAACCCCGCCGCGAGCTGACGAAACAGCAACGATTCGAGCGCCAGCAGGGGCGGCATGCGCGACAGCAGCGGGCCCAGCGCCCCCGATGACTCGCGCAGAGGCTGGTGCAAATACCGATCGATCGACGTCATCAGGACACTGTGCAGGGCGGCAATCGTGAACAGGCTGTAGGCCAGCACCGATACGGCCAGATGCACCCGAAGCGCAAGAGAACTGCCCTCCGCGGCGAGAGCTATCCCATGAAACGCCAAGGGCAACAGCACCGCCACCGCGGCCATGGGCGTAAGCAGCGCATACAACCCGACCAGGGAAATGAAAAATCCCTCGATCCACAACAGGCCGCAGGCAATGACAAACGTCGCCGAAAGTGCTTGCGCAAAGCCAAAGCGCAGTCCTCCCGTTGCAAATACGTCCTGCACCAGTAGCATGGCGTGGACGACAACGGCCAGAGCCAGCAGCAACCCGACCGGGCCCGACGGCCGCACGTCCCGCCCGCGGTGCAAAGCCACCCAGCAGCAGTACGCCACCACCAGGTAGGCGACCGCTACCGATCCGTGGACCCACCCGTAAAATGCCCCCATTTGCATAGCGCGTCTATATACCACGCGCGCCAGGGGAACGAGGAAATGCTCGATCAACTCACCGACCGTTTGGCCCGCATCGTCAAGCAGGTTCGCGGTCAGGCTCGCCTGACGGAAGCCAACATGCAAGAGGCGCTGCGCGAGGTGCGGCTAGCCCTGCTGGAGGCCGATGTGGCGCTGCCGGTGGTTCGCGACTTTATTGCTCGAGTGCGCGAAAGGGCGCTGGGCCAGGACGTGCTCGGCAGTCTTACGCCGGGCCAGGCGCTCGTGGGAGTCGTTCACCGCGAGTTGGTGCACCTGCTGGGCGGCGATCTGCCGCAAAAGCAGCGCGAGTTGAATCTGGCGACCCAGCCGCCCGCCGTCATCTTGCTGGCCGGTCTGCAAGGCGCCGGTAAAACGACGACGGCCGCCAAGCTGGGACGCTGGTTGTCGACGGAGCGACGCAAAAAGGTGCTCGCGGTTTCGACCGACGTATACCGGCCCGCCGCCATCGCGCAGCTGCAGTCGGTATGCCAGCAAGCGGCCATCGAGTTTTTTCCGACGCCGCCGCAAGCGCGCCCGGTAGAAATTGCTCAAGCGGCCCTCGCGCATGCGCGCCGTCACCTGCTCGAGGTCGTGCTAGTCGACACGGCCGGACGCACGGCGATCGATGAGCCGATGATGGAGGAGATCGCCCAGCTGCACGCGGCCTTGCAGCCGGTAGAGACCTTGCTCGTGGTCGATGCGATGCTCGGACAAGACGCGGTGAACACCGCTTCGACCTTCGGCTCGCGCCTGCCGTTGACCGGCATCATCCTGACCAAACTCGATGGGGATGCACGCGGTGGGGCGGCGCTTTCCGTCACAAATATCACCGGCAAGCCCATCAAGTTCGCCGGTACCGGCGAAAAGCTGGCGGGCTTGGAACTCTTTGACGCCGAACGCATGGCCGGCCGCGTCCTTGGGATGGGCGACATCGTCGCACTCGTCGAGGAGGTCAAAAGTTCGATCGACGTGGACGCCGCGCAAAAATTGGCGCAGCGGGTGCAGTCGGGCGCCCGCTTTGATCTGAACGACTTTCGCGAGCAGATCGCGCAGATGCGGCGCATGGGCGGTTTGGGGGGCTTGCTGGACAAACTGCCGGCGCAGTTCGCGCAGGCTGCGGGGCAGGTCGACCCGCGCGAAGCCGAACGGCAGGTGCGCCGCATGGAGGGCATACTCAATTCGATGACACCCAGCGAGCGCAGCAAACCGGAGCTCGTTAAGGCATCGCGCAAGCGGCGCATTGCCAACGGCGCGGGCGTGCCGGTTCAGGAGGTGAACCGCCTGCTTGCGCAGTATGACCAAATGAGCGCGCTGATGAAAAAGATGCGCAAAGGCGGCTTGGCAAAGATGATGCGCGCCTTTGGCGCCATGGCGGGAATGCCCCAGGCCGGCGGCGCGACACGGCGGCACTAAAGCAAGTCCTCGGCGGTTTCGCACCCAAACCGGGCACTCGGGACCGCGGCGCCCTAGGGATAACTCCACTCGCCCTTCCAGGCGGCAAGAACCGCATTGGGGTAGGCGGACTGTCCGACGCTGCCGTTATAGCGCCCGAGGGCCCGGAACAAGTCGCCTCGCTCCGAGTCCAGGTAATGGCGCAAGATGACACAGCCGTAGCGCAGATTGGTTCGCATTTCGAAGAGGCGCCGAACGTTGCCATCGCCGATCAGCCCGGTCCAAAACGGCATCACCTGCATCAGGCCGCGGGCCCCGGCGTCGGAAATCGCGTACTTGCGAAAATTGCTTTCCACCTGGATCAAACCGAGCACCATCTGACGGTCCAGGCCTGCGCGGGTGCATTCGTAATCCAGGCATTGCAACAAGTCGGTGCGATAGCGCTTTTCCGGCACTCGCGAGGCAAGCCGCGTGGTCATCTGCACCAGCCACCGCAAATAGGTCTCGCGCCCCTCTTCTGTTTCAAACCGCCGCGCGGGCGGCGCCGCATCGGCAATCTGCGCCGCCAGTGCTCCGCGCACCGAATCGGCGAGAGTCTCGTATTGCTGTGCGCCGCCCCAACTCAGGCGCGGCCAGATGGGCAACAGCAGACCGACGGCCGCAAGTCGTCGGCGCTGCGGTCGGCGCGGGTCAGCGGGCGAGGCGCTCAAGGAGAAAATGGGCCGCGTTCGCGCGATCGACCGCGGTGACTTCCAAGGTGGCGCGCGCTACGTATTCCACCTGCCCGAGCTTCAGACCTCGCTCCCCGATCGTGATGCGGTGGGGAATTCCGATTAACTCCGCGTCCGCAAACATGGCGCCGGGACGCTCGCCGCGATCATCGAGCAGCACGTCGACTCCTGCGGTGAGCAGCGTTTGATACAGCGTCTCGGCCGCCGTCCGCACCGCCTCCGACTGTGTGTAGTTTACGGGGCAGATGACCGCGGCAAAGGGCGCAAGGGGTTCGGGCCACACGATGCCGCGTGCGTCGTGGTTTTGTTCGATGGCCGCACCGAGCAGGCGCGTGACGCCGATGCCGTAGCAGCCCATTTCAAACAGCCGCGAGCGTCCGTCCTCATCCAGGTAACCGGCACTGAACTTCTCCGAATATTTCGTTCCCAGGTAAAACACGTGCCCGACTTCGATGCCGCGCTGAATGGCCAGCCGTCCCTTTCCATCGGGTGAGGGGTCGCCCGACACGACGTTGCGCAGATCGGCGACGAAATCGGGCTCCGGCAGGTCACGGCCCCAGTTTACCCCGGTGTAGTGGTAGCCCTCGTCGTTGGCGCCGCAGACAAAATCGCTCATCCGCGCGGCGGTGCGGTCGGCAATCACCTGCACCGGCGCATGCGCAGCGTGCGAAAACACGGGTCCAAGATAACCCGGCGACGAGCCAAAGGCGCCGACGATCTCTTCGTCGCTCGCCAGGCGCCAGCCCGACTCGAAACCAGGCAACTTGCCCGTCTTGACCTCGTTTAACTCGTGGTCACCGCGCAGCAGCAACAAGCTCAGTTTCGGCGCGCCGTCTGCCGGCCCGACAGCGACCACCAGCGACTTGATCAAGCGCGCCAGCGGCACACCGAGGAATTGGGCCACGTCGGCGCAGCGCTGGCGCTCGGGGGTGGCCACCTTGCGCAGCACCTCGCGTGCGGGCGATCGCCCGTCAAGCAGGGGCAGCGCCTCGGCCAGTTCGACGTTGGCCGCATATTCGCCCTCGGGGCAATAGGCAATGATGTCCTCGCCACTGTCGGCGATAACCTGAAATTCGTGCGAGCGCGACCCGCCGATGGCACCGGTATCGGCGGCCACGGCGCGAAATCGCAGGCCCATGCGGGAGAAGATGCGTTCGTAGGCGGCAAACATCGCCTGGTAGCTGCGGTGCGCCGATTCGACGTCCCGGTCGAAGGAGTACGCATCCTTCATCGTGAACTCCCGGCCTCGCATGACGCCAAAGCGGGGACGTCGCTCATCGCGAAATTTGGTCTGGATGTGGTAAAAGTTCACCGGCAACTGCCGGTAGCTGCGGATTTCCTGCCGGGCGATGTCCGTGACGACTTCCTCGGAGGTCGGCTGCAAAACAAAATCGCGCTGGTGGCGATCCTTCACCCGGAGCAACTCCGCGCCGTACCGGTCCCAACGGCCCGATTCCATCCACAACTCGGCCGGCTGGACCACGGGCATGAGCAGTTCCAACGCGCCGGCACGGTTCATTTCGTCGCGGATGATGGCCTCGATGCGCCGAATCGAACGCAAGCCCAGCGGCAGGTAACTGTAGATACCCGCGGCGACCTTGCGGATCATTCCGGAACGCAGCATCAGCTTCTGGCTGACGATTTCCGCGTCTGCCGGCGCTTCCTTTTGTGTGCAAAGCAAGAATTGCGAGGCGCGCATGCCCGATTCGTTCCATTTCCCGGGCGCTGCCCCGGGCCATATAATTAATCGGTCGCAGATGATATAGCTTCAGGTGATGGCATGCTGGACAAGGATGGGTATCGCCCGAATGTCGGGATCGTCCTGCTCAACGACCGCAGCGAGGTGTTCTGGGGAAAGCGAGTAAAGCAGCATTCCTGGCAGTTTCCGCAAGGCGGCATCAAGCACGGGGAATCGCCCGAGCAAGCGATGTACCGCGAGTTATACGAGGAAATTGGCCTGCAGACGCAGCACGTGAAGATTCTCGCCCGTACGCGACACTGGTTGCGCTACGAGGTGCCAGAGCAATGGATACGACGCGAATTGCGGGGCAACTACCGCGGCCAAAAGCAGATCTGGTATTTGCTGCGCTTGGTCGGTCGGGACTGCGACGTGTGTCTGCGGCGAAGCGAGAAGCCCGAATTTGACGCGTGGCGCTGGAGCGACTACTGGATTCCCTTGGATTCGGTGATCGAATTCAAACGCCAGGTCTACGAGCAGGCGCTGCGGGAATTGTCCCGCTTCGTCTTTCCCCCGGAGTCGCGCAAGGCACCCGCGCAGCGACAAAGTCCGTAAGGTGGCGCCCGGTGCTCAGAGCAGCACCAGGTTGTCGCGGTGTATGAGCTCGGGTTCCTCCACGAACCCGAGCACCTGGGCGATATCGGAGCTCGGGCGACGCGCAATCAGGCTCGCCTCGCCGCTGGAATAATTGACCAAGCCCCGGGCGACCTCGCGTTCCTGCGTATCGACGCAGGAAATTACGTCGCCGCGGGCGAAACTGCCGTTGACCTCCAGCACACCGATGGGCAGCAAGCTCTTGCCTTGGCGGCACAACGCCGATACCGCACCGGCGTCGATCACGACGCGCCCCTTGGTCTGCAGATGATCGGCGATCCACTGCTTTCGAGCGGCCCGCTTGGGCACCGCCGCGCGCAGCAGGGTACCGATCGATTCGCCCTTGGCCAGCCGAAGCAGCACGTCGGGCTCGCGCCCGCAAGCAATGATGGTCGAGGCACCGCTGCGGGCGGCGCGCTTTGCGGCCAGGACTTTGCTGAGCATTCCGCCGCGTCCGATCGCGCTGCCGGCCCCGCCCGCGTAGCGCTCCAACTGCGGGTCGCCGGCCTCGGCGCACTCGATCCGGCGCGCCTGCGGCCATTGGCGCGGATCGGCGTCATACAGTCCCTGCTGGTCGGTCAAAATGACCAGTACGTCGGCCTCGACGAGATTGGTCACCAGCGCCCCCAGCGTGTCGTTGTCGCCGAACTTGATCTCGTCGGTCACCACCGTATCGTTCTCGTTGATTACCGGAACCACCCCCAGCTGCAACAAGGTAAGCAGTGCCGAGCGCGCATTGAGGTAGCGCGCGCGGTCGACCAGATCGGCGTGCGTGAGCAGCACTTGGGCGGTGTGCACGCCCAATGCGCCAAAACAGCTCTCGTAGGCCTGGGCCAGTCCCATTTGGCCCACCGCGGCCGCCGCCTGCAATTCGTGCACTTCCTGGGGCCGGCGCAGCCAGCCAAGGCGTTGCATGCCTTCGGCGATTGCCCCGCTGGAGACCAGCAGCACCTGCTTTCCCGAGGCGCGCAATGCGGCAACCTGCGAGGCCCACCGCGAAATCGCCTCCCGGTCCAGTCCCTGCCCATCGTTGGTCACCAAGCTGCTGCCGACCTTGACCACGGTGCGCGCAAAGCGCGACTCGCCGGGCGGGGTGCTCACAAAGAGCCCCGGGCCGCGGACACGGCGCCCGACGACGATTTTTGCACTTTGCGCATTGCAGTCTTCGCGCGCTTTCTTGCGCGCGATGCGACGCCGCCCTCGAGAAATTGCAGCACCGCCCACATCAGGTCGCGGCAGCCCTCTCCCGTGGCGGCCGACACCGCAAACATCGGCGCCGAAGAGCGCAGGCGCCGGCGCAATCCCTCTACGAGGGCCGCGCGCTCGGGCATCGGCACCAGATCCATCTTGTTCAGAACGTACCAGCGAGGTCGGCGCCCCAGCGCCGGATCGTACTTGCGCAGTTCGGCCGCAATGGCGCGGGCCTGCACGACCGGATCGACCGCCGCGTCCAGGGGAGCAACGTCCAAAACGTGCAGCAGCAGGCGCGTGCGGCTTACGTGGCGAAGGAAACGATGTCCCAGGCCCGCTCCCTGCGCCGCGCCTTCGATCAAGCCCGGCAGATCGGCCACGACAAAGCTCTTGCCGGCCTGTGGACGCACCACGCCCAGATGCGGATGCATCGTGGTAAACGGATAGTCCGCGATCTTGGGCCGCGCGTTGGAAACGGCCGCCAGCAGCGTTGACTTGCCCGCATTGGGCGCGCCCAACAGGCCCACGTCGGCAAGCACTCGCAGCTCCAGCCGCAAGCGGCGCACTTGTCCCGGCGCTCCCGGCGTATGCTGGCGGGGGGCGCGATTGGTGCTGGACTTGAAATGCAAGTTGCCTAGACCACCGGCACCGCCCTGCGCCAGCAGCGCTCGTTGCCCGTGGTTGGCCAGATCCGCGACGACCTCCCCGGTGTCCTCGTCGTGGACCACGGTGCCCACGGGCATCGGCAGGGCAACGTCCGCGCCGCTGGCACCGAAGCAATCCGAGCCGCGGCCGTGTTCGCCGTTGCCCGCCGCGTGCCGCCGCTGGTACCGGTACTCGATCAGTGTGTTCAAATTGCGGTCGGCAACGCCCCATACGCTACCGCCGCGCCCGCCGTCGCCACCGTTGGGTCCTCCGCGCGGAATGAATTTTTCGCGGCGAAACGATGCGCAGCCATTGCCTCCATGGCCGCCGCAGACTTCGATGCGTGCTTCGTCAACGAAATTCATCGGCTCTATCGCCCGAGAGGCACCGCACGCGTGTTTGATCGCATCGACGAGCGGCGTCGTGCCGCGCGGGCCGGTGCGTGCTGCACCGGCCAACTACCGGTGCGCCGGCCTCAAGCGTTGCCGCGGGGTTGGACGCTAACTAAGCGGCGCTTCTTGGGGCCACCGACAAAAAATCGCACGGTGCCGTCCACCTTGGCAAACAACGTGAAATCGCGTCCGGTGCCGACATTTTCCCCGGCGTGAAACTGGGTGCCGCGTTGGCGCACGATGATGCTTCCGGCCTGGATCGACTCCCCGCCGTACACCTTGACTCCCAGCCGTTTTGCCTGCGAGTCGCGCCCGTTGCGCGACGACCCGCCTGCCTTTTTATGCGCCATCTTCTTGCCTCAACAATGTGTCCGAGGATCGCACGCGACCGCGCTTCGGAGCGCGATTATGCGATCGAATCGATGCGGATCTCGGTGAAATTCTGTCGGTGACCGGCGTGCTTTTGAAAATGCTTGCGCCGGCGCATCTTGAAAATCCGGACCTTGGGGTGCCGTCCGTGCGCCAGCACGGTGGCAACGACCGCGGCTCCATCCAGACGGGGGGAGCCGACGCGCACTTGGTTGCCTTCGCCCACCGCCAGGACCTCGGAGAGCGTGACCTGCTGGCCGACCTCGCTGGGCAGCGCTTCCACCTTGACGCGGTCTCCCGCGCTCACCCGATACTGCTTGCCGCCCGTCTTGATCACCGCGAACATCGCCCTGTCCCCGCAAACGGGGCCGCCGTGGCCCCACCGAAAGCTTTGAATTATCGCCGTTTTCGCGCCCGTCCGTCAATCGGGTTGTATTTTGACCTCCCCTTGGTCGTTGCCAACACGCGCGCTTGGCTCCCCTCCTATAATCCACCGGGCTCGAACCCCCACCGACGTGCAAACCGCCCCCCCCTTGCCGCAACTCGCGCCCCGGACCCGCAGCCTGGCCGAGCTGCTCGCTCCCGTGGCCGAGGAAATGCGCGCGCTCGACGCCACCATCCGCCAGCGTTTGACTTCCGATGTTGCCCTGATCGGCACCATCGGAGAGCACATCATCGGCGGAGGCGGCAAGCGCCTGCGACCGGCCCTTTTGCTGCTGGTCGCGCGCGCCATGGGCTACCGCGGCAAGACCCACGTGCTGCTGGCCGCCGTGATCGAATTTATCCACACGGCAACGCTGCTGCACGATGACGTTGTCGACGAATCGGACCTGCGACGAGGCCGGCCGACGAGCAACGCGGCGTTTGGCAACGCCGCCAGTGTCCTGGTCGGTGATTTTCTGTACTCGCGAGCCTTTCAAATGATGGTCGAGGCCGGCAGCATGCGCGTGATGCAGATTCTGGCCGACGCGACCAACCGGATCGCCGAAGGCGAAGTGCTGCAGTTGCTCAACATCCACGATCCGACCGTCGATGAAACACGGTACCTGGGCGTGGTCGAACGCAAAACGGCCACTTTGTTCGAGGCGGCCGCGCGCATCGGCGCCATCTTGGCCGACGCCAGTGCGAGCGCCGAGGAAGCGTGCGCGCGCTACGGGGCGGCCATTGGCACGGCTTTCCAGATCATCGATGACGTACTCGACTACGACGGCAGTGCGCAAACGATCGGCAAGCGCGTCGGCGACGACCTGCGCGAAGGCAAAGCGACGCTGCCCGTGATTCACGCCCTGCGGGCCGCCACGCCGGGACAAAGGACCCAGGTGGAAAAGGCGATTCGCGACGGAGGCGGGGACTTTTCGCAAATCGCGCAGATCGTGCACGAGCACGGCTCGATCGACTACGCGCGTCGATGCGCAGGCGCCCAGTGCGACACAGCGGCGGCGTTGGCGGGCACGTTGCCACCCTCGGAATTCCGCGACCGTCTGCTAGAATTAACATCTTTTGCAATGCGCCGTGACCGCTGAGCCCCACCTTGGCCGAGGCGGCGAGAGGGATCCTCGGGGTGTAGCTCAGCCTGGTAGAGTACTGCGTTCGGGACGCAGGAGTCGGAGGTTCGAATCCTCTCACCCCGACCAGGCCTGCTCCCCGGCGTTGGTTCGGTCCCAAGGCGCTTGTACCCGCCCGGCGTGCGCCGGCGCATACCCTCTGAGTCGATACGCTCCGAAGCGCAGCGCGCTTCGTTTGCCTGCGGTCGCGCGCGCGGCCACTTATCGATACGACCCGCACAATGCTTAGTGTTCCGCTGTGGGTGCACTTCGTTGCGCTCGCTGTCTTGTTGCTGGTTTCGGGCTTTTTTTCCATCGCCGAAACCGCGATGATGGCGATCAATCGGCTGCGTTTGCGTCACCTCGTGCGCGAAGGAAACACCGCGGCACGCCGCACGCAGGCACTGTTGGACCGCACCGACCGGCTGCTGAGCGTAATTCTCATCGGCAATAACCTGTCCAACGCAGCGGTCACCGCGCTGGTTGCGGCGCTCTCGATCTACGACTTGGGAGCCCAGCAGTGGGGACTGGCGGCGGCAACCGTCGTCACGGCGTTTCTGATCCTGGTTTTCTCCGAAATCACCCCCAAAATCATCGGCGCCACGTATCCGGAACCGATCGCGCTGGCGTCCAGTTTGGTCCTGCGGCCGCTGCTGTGGATCGCAACGCCGGCGGTGTGGTTCGTCAATTTGTTCGTTCAGGTCATTTTGCGCGTGCTGCGCGTGGCGCGCCCGCGCGGCGCAATGGAGTTGCAGCGACTCACGCCGGCGGAGCTGCGTACGCTGGTGCTCGAGGGCTCGACCTTCATTCCGGTACAGCACCGCAGCATGCTGCTCAACGTCTTTGATTTGGAGGCGCTGAGCGTCGACGACGTGATGACGCCGCGCGCGAGCATCGAAGGCGTCGATCTGGAGCGACCGTTTGAGGCGACCTGGGAGCAGTTGACGACCTGCTACCACAGCAAGTTGCCCGTATTCGAGGGAGACATCAGCCGAGTTGTCGGCATCTTGCATGTGCGCAAGCTGCTGCCACTGCTTGCCGAAGGCCGACCTGGGGTGGAGGCCCTGCGCGAGCTGCTGGTCGAGCCGTACTGGATTCCGACCGGGACGTCCCTGATACGGCAGTTGCAGATGTTCCAAGAAAACCGCCAGCGCCTCGGGCTGGTGGTCGACGAGTACGGCGACTTGCTCGGACTCGTGACCATCGATGACATCATGGAAGAGATCGTCGGCGAATTCACGACGCAGGCCCCCGGTGCCAGTGCCAGTTCGCTGCGCTGGGGACGCGACGGGCAGGTCATGGTCGACGGCGCGGTGACGCTGCGGCAACTCAACCGGCGCCTGGCGCTGGCCCTGCCGGTGGACGGCCCCAGAACCTTAAACGGCCTGCTGCTCGAGCGCCTGGAACAATTCCCCGACGGGCCCTGCTGCCTGCAACTTCCCGGCTGCAATGTCGAGGTGGTGCAAATCCACGACCAAGCGGTGCGCAGCGTACGGCTGATCCGTGTTCCGGCGATCCCAGGCTCATGGGAAGCGCGCTAAGGTCGGCCCGACGCCAGGGCACGGCAGCCGCGCCGCCGTGCCCTGGGCGCGGCCCCGATGGCTGACGGCGGCGGCCCGCGAAAGAGGGCGCCGGGCCGGCCCGACCCGCGATTGGGGGATAATAAGCGTTTCAAATCCTAGGCTTATTCGTGGCATCTCCGTGCTTCGGCGCGGGCATTCGACGCTATAACTTGCATTCGGACCCTTTTGCTCGACTATGTCTGCAGCGACCCAAACCGCCAGTTCGCCCTCAAGCACGTTAACCGGGCTGGCGCGCGCGCTCGTGCAGCAGGGCAAGCTGCGACCGGACCGCGCCGAATCGCTGGCCCGCAAGGCGATGCAGAGCAACTCGCTGTTCATCGACGAGCTGGTGGCCGTCGGAGAAGCACTGGGCCTCACCTCCTCGTCGATAGCCCGCTTTGCCGCGGAGACCTTTGGCCACCCCTTGCTCGACTTGTCGGCCATCGATACCGAACAGTTGGCCAAGGACACGATCGATCGCAAGCTGGTCGGATCGCTTCGCGTGCTTGCCCTGCGCAAGCGCGGCAACCGACTGGCGGTCGCCGTCTCCGATCCGACCAACTCGCAGGCGCTGGACCAGGTCAAGTTCCAGACGCAGCTCGTGCTCGACATCGTGGTGGTGGAGCACGACAAGCTGCTCGCGCTCATCGAAACGACTTCGCAGACGGCCAACAAGGCCCTGGAGAAGCTGGTCGACGACGACGTCAGCTTCGAAGATCTGTTGGCCGAAAGCACGGAACCGGAAGCCGGAGAAGATGCGTCGTCGGCCGAGGTCGACGATGCACCGGTCGTGCGTTTTTTGCAAAAACTCCTGCTCGATGCCATCGGCGAGGGCGCCTCGGACCTGCATTTCGAACCCTACGAAAAGTTCTATCGGGTCCGTTTCCGTGTCGACGGGGTACTGCGCGAGGTCGCGCAGCCGCCGCTGGCGATCCGCGAACGGTTGATCTCGCGCATCAAAGTGGTTTCGCGCCTGGACATATCCGAGCGGCGCGTGCCGCAGGACGGGCGCATGAAACTGGCGCTAACGGGCCAGCGCGCAATCGACTTTCGGGTCAGTACGCTTCCGACCTTGTACGGCGAAAAGATCGTGATGCGGATTTTGGACGCGTCGCAGGCCAAGATGGGGATCGACGCGCTGGGCTACGAACCGGATCAAAAGGAAATGCTGGTCAACGCGATCCAGCGGCCGTACGGCATGGTCCTGGTCACGGGCCCCACCGGTAGCGGCAAGACCGTATCGCTGTATACGTGCCTGAACATCCTGAACCAGCCCGGGGTGAACATCTCGACGGCGGAGGATCCGGCGGAAATCCAGCTCGCCGGCATCAATCAAGTGAACGTCAACGAAAAAGCGGGGCTGACGTTTGCCAACGCGATGCGCGCCTTCTTGCGTCAGGATCCCGACATCATCATGGTCGGTGAGATCCGCGACCTCGAAACCGCCGATATCGCCATCAAGGCGGCGCAGACCGGCCACATGGTGATGTCGACCCTGCATACCAATGACGCTCCGTCTACGTTGACGCGCCTTGCCAACATGGGCGTTGCGGGATTCAATATTGCCTCGTCCGTGATTCTGATCACCGCGCAGCGCCTAGCCCGGCGCCTGTGCACCTGCAAGCAGCCCACGACGATGGACACCGACGCCTTGATCGCGGCGGGGTTTCTCGAAGCCGATCTGGACGGCTCCTGGACGGCGTACCGTCCGGTCGGTTGCGACCGCTGCAAGGGCAGCGGCTATAAGGGGCGCGTTGGAATCTACGAGGTCATGCCGATTACCGAGGCGCTGCAGCACCTGATTTTGAAAAACGGCAGCTCCTTGGAGATTGGCAAGCAGGCGCAAGCCGAAGGGGTTCGCGACTTGCGGCGGTCGGGACTGTTGAAGGTCAGACACGGTATGACGTCGGTGGACGAGGTGCTCGGGTGCACAAACGAATGATGCGTCGGCAATCGACGGAAAGAGGATAGCAATGGCAACAGGTGCAGTGGCGCGGCCGCCGCGCGAAGCAGTGCGCGAATCGATGTTCTTCTGGGAAGGTCGCGATAAGGGTGGCCGTACCGTTAAGGGAGAGATGCGCGCCGGGGGCGAATCGGTCGTCGCCGCGTCGCTGCGGCGTCGTGGCATCCTGGCCACGAAGATCAAGAAGCAGTCCATGCCCCGCGGCAAGCGCATCACGGGCAAGGACCTGGCGCTCTTTACCCGCCAGTTGGCCACCATGCTGAAGGCCGGCGTGCCGTTGCTCCAGTGTTTCGACATCGTGGGCCGCGGCCATTCAAATCCCGCGCTGGGGCGGCTGTTGGGCGACATTCGCTCCGACGTCGAAACCGGCACGAGCTTAAATCAGGCCTTTCGCAAGTACCCGATCTATTTCGACGCGCTGTTTTGCAACCTGGTGGCGGCCGGTGAGCAGGCGGGGATCTTGGAGACGCTGCTCGACCGTCTGGCCACGTACCAAGAAAAGACCCTTGCCATCAAGGGAAAGATCAAGAAGGCGCTGTTTTACCCGACGATGATCATTTTCGTGGCGATCGTGGTCACGGCGATCATCATGATTTTCGTCGTTCCCTCGTTTAAGCAAGTGTTCTCGAGTTTCGGCGCCGACCTGCCGGCCCCGACACTCATTGTCATCGCGATGTCGGACTTTTGCGTGAAATACTGGTGGGTGCTGCTGTTCGGAAGCGCGGGCGGGCTGTATTTCCTGTACCAGACGTGGCGGCGCTCTCCCAAGGTACAGGTCATGATCGATCGGCTTTTGCTCAAACCACCGGTGATCGGCCCGCTGTTGCAGAAGGCCGCCATTGCCCGCTGGACGCGCACGCTATCGACGACCTTCGCGGCCGGTGTGCCGTTGGTCGAAGCGCTCGACTCGGTGGGGCCGGCCTCGGGCAACGCCATCTATAAGGAGGCAACGCGCCAGATTCAGTCCGAGGTCAATATCGGCACGACGCTGGCGCAGGCGATGCAAAATTCGGGAGTTTTTCCCAATATGGCCGTGCAGATGACCTCGATTGGTGAGGAGGCCGGTGCCCTTGACTCGATGCTCAACAAGGTCGCGGATTACTACGAACGCGAGGTCGACGAGAGCGTTGACGCGCTCTCGAGCATGCTCGAGCCCATGATCATGGTCATCCTCGGGGGGATTATCGGCAGCATCGTTGTTGCCATTTACATGCCGATCTTCAAGCTAGGCCAAGTCGTGTAGCGGTTGGCCAGCAATCGTTGCGGCAAGCCGCAGGTAGCGTGCGCGTGCGTGCGGCCGGGCATCCACACCGCCGCTAGCGATTGATGGGCGTCGCGCCACGATTTTCTCATGCTGCTGTCACCGGACACTGCCTTTGCGCTGATCGCCGCGCTGCTCGGACTGCTCGTCGGCTCGTTTTTAAACGTGGTGATTCACCGGTTGCCCAAGATGATGCACGCGCAGTGGGCCGCGCAAGCCGCCGAGTTTGAGGGCCGCACGCCGGCGTCGCAGCCGCCCTACAACTTGTGGCGACCCCCGTCGCAATGCCCGGTTTGTGGCGCACGCGTCGGAACGCTGCAGAACATCCCCGTGTTCTCGTACCTGCTGCTGCGAGGAAAATGCGCCCACTGCAGCGCTCCGATCAGCCCGCGCTATCCGATCGTCGAAGCCTTGACCGCGGGCCTGTCGTTTTGGGTAGCCGCCCACTTCGGCTGGGGTCTGGCCGGTGCCAGCACGTTGATTCTGACGTGGTTTCTCATTGCACTGAGCTTTATCGATGCCGACACGACGCTGCTGCCCGACAGCATGACGTTGCCGCTTCTGTGGCTGGGCCTTTTGCTCAACATACCGGCAACTTTTGCCCCGCTTCGCGATGCCGTTATCGGAGCGGCCTGCGGATACGTGTGTCTGTGGCTCGTGTACTGGGCGTTTAAGCTGACGACCGGGCGCGAGGGAATGGGCTACGGGGATTTCAAACTGCTTGCGGCGCTGGGCGCGTGGCTGGGTTGGAAAATGCTGCTGCCCATCGTTTTGCTCTCTTCGCTGGCCGGCGCGGTATTGGGCATGGGATTGATCGTGCTTGCGCGACGGGGGCGCAACATCCCGATTCCGTTTGGCCCGTACCTGGCCATCGCGGGCTTTTTGACTTCGCTGTACGGTGCGCCCTTCGCCGAGCGCCTCGGACTGAGGTAGCGCCGTGCCGCGTCCGCTGCGCATCGGGGTCACCGGCGGAGTCGGAAGCGGCAAGTCGACCGTCGTGGCAATGTTGGCCGAGCGCGGCGCAGCGGTCATTGACAGCGACGCCATCGCACACGAACTCACCGCACCGGGAGGTCTGGCGATCGCCCCGATCCGCGCCGCGTTTGGTGCGGCACTCATCGACGAGCGCGGGGCTCTGGACCGAGCGCGCATGCGCGCCCTGGTCTTTTCCGATCTGCCGCAACGGGCACGTCTGGAGGCGATCTTGCATCCCCTGATCGGGCAGCGTTGTCTGGCGTTGGCCCGCGAGCGCGAGGCGACCGCGCCTTTGCTGGTTTTCGATATCCCACTGCTGGCCGAGGCGGTCGCGGTACGCCAGGCGCTCGAGCTCGACCGGATTTTGGTCGTCGACTGTCCGACCGAAGTGCAGCTTGCGCGCGCCTGTGCTCGCGGCACGATTCCGCCCGAGCAGGTGCGCCAGGTAATGGCAAGTCAGGCGCCTCGCTGGCAGCGGCTGGACATCGCCGATGACGTCGTGGTCAACGTCGATTCCCTGGAGGACCTGCGCACCCGCATCGCGCGCCTTTGGTCGAGTTACTGTCCGGGTCCCATCGTGTGATATCTTGCGTACGACGATGGCCGCGTCGCATCCGGAAGTCATTTTGTACGAGTACCCGTTCAACGAGCGGGTGCGTACCCTGCTGCGGCTCGAAGATCTGTTCGACAAGCTGTATTTCTTCTGTGAGCAGCCCCATCCGTATTGCCACCACACGGCGCTGCTGACCCTCTTTGAAATCGGCGAGGTCACGTCGCGGTCCGACCTTAAGGGCGAGCTGCTGCAGGAACTCGAGCGCCACAAACAGACGCTCTCCGGGTTGCGCAACGATCCGCGGGTGGCGCAGGAAGCCTTGCAGAAGATTCTCGAGGATATCGATTGCGCACAGACGGCCTTGAACGCCTCTTCCGGCAAGGCGGGGCAGCACTTGCGCGACAACGAATGGCTGATGAGCGTGCGCAGCCGCTCGATCATCCCCGGCGGCACCTGCGAGTTCGATCTACCCTCCTACCACGCCTGGCTCACGCGCAGCCGCGAGGAGCGCATGGAAGATCTGCGCAACTGGGTGCAGCCGCTGATGCACTTCCAGTTGGCCCTGGCCATCGTTCTTCGTCTGCTGCGCGAGGGTGCCCAGCATTCGCACCATACGGCGGTGACGGGCTCTTTCCAGCAGATGCTGCAGGGTAAAACCCATGCCCTGCTGCAAGTGCGCGTGGCGCGGCAGTTGCAAGCGATCCCGGAGATCAGCGCCAACAAGTACATGCTGTGGATTCGGTTTACGCGTGCGGACCGCGACCTCAAGCCCAGGGCGCTGGAGCAGGACGTAGAGTTTGACTTGTCTCTGTGCGCGTTCTAAAGCGTGCCACGCAAGCGCTTAGGCAACCGAGCGGCGCGCGCGGTCTCACCGCGGCAGGTGAACGGCCAGTCCGTGGGCACCGTAGCGGCGCGCCTGACGCAGATTTTGGACGCTGAGCGCCAGGTCCGCATACAGCGGCAGCGGGCACTGGCGGCAAAGAGCACCGATGCGCTCCCACGTTGCGAGGCGGTCCTCGGCGCCCGCCGAGGAGTCGGCCGGCGCGGGTTCGATGACGGCAAAATCGCAGGCAAGCGCGGTGGCCCGTTCCAGGTCGGTTGGCGTTTGCACGGCCGCACCGACCCACGGGGCGCGGGGACGCACGTTGCTGCCGCGCAGGGTCTCGGCGCCTAGAAAACAGCCTTGCCCGAGGGCAAGTGCGCAATCGTCCATGCGGCTATCGATGAGCAATCGAGCGCCGTAAGCGCGCGCACGCGCGCTGGCGCCGCGAGCGGCCTCCCATCGCGCGGGGCCCGTGAGCATCGGTTCGTACCAAAGTATTTGCCGCAGTCCGCGCGCCAGCGCGCCTTCGATCCACTGCAACGCCTCGTGCGCATCCGACGACGTCTGTTGCGAGTATCCCGTCACCGCGGGCAGCTGCATCCAGCGCAAAGGCAGCACCGCGGCGGGAAGCAGCGGCGAGGGCGCAAGCTCTCCCGGAGGCAGAAAGATCAGGCGCTGGCCTTCCACCGGATGGGGTGTTCCCACCCAGTCGAAGATCCGCTGAAAGTGCAGGCGGACATACGCATGCGGATAATCGTGCTCGAGCACGACCCAAGGATCGCTCGCCCGGACGCACACGCCCAGCTCCTCGGCGAGCTCGCGCTTAAGTGCCTGCTCAACCGATTCGCCGCTTTGCATCTTCCCGCCGGGAAACTCCCAGTACCCTGCATAGGGCTTGCCGGCCGGACGATCGGCCAGCAACACGGCGCCATCGGCTCGCACGAGCACACCGACGGCCACCGGAGTGATCGGCCGGCTGGCAGGGCGGCGCTCGTCGGTCAAGGTCCGGCAAGCCCCCGCCGACCCGCGTAGTCTCGCGCAAACTGGATGGCCACGCGCCCGGAACGAGAGCCGCGCTGCAGGGCATATTGCAGTGCCTCGGTCCGGGCGGCGGCAATGCCGTCGGCATCCAGGCAAAAGTGCGTGAGCCAATGGGCAACGATGTCCAGATACTCTTCTTGACGAAACGAGTGGAAGGTCAGCCACATGCCAAATCGCTCGGAAAGCGAGATCTTCTCCTCCGCGGCTTCCGCCGGGTGCAGATCTCCCTCCTCGTCGTAGCGGGCCGCGAGGTTCTCTCGCATCGATTCGGGAATCAGATGCCGCCGATTGGACGTCGCATAGATCAGCAGGTTCGATGCGCCGGCGGCGACCGACCCGTCGAGCGCGGCCTTGAGCGCTTTGTACGAGGCATCCGCCGGCTCGAAGGACAGATCGTCGCAAAAGACAAGGAAACGCTCCGGTCGGTCGGCGATTCGATCCGCGATCCGGGGCAGATCCACCAGATCGGCCTTGTCGACTTCGATCAGGCGCAGGCCCCGTTCGCCAAACCGGTGCAGGCAGGCCCGCACCAGCGACGACTTGCCGGTCCCGCGAGCGCCCGTCAGCAACACGTGGTTGGCCGGCAAGCCGCGCACAAATTGCTCGGTGTTGCGCAGGATCTCGGCTTTTTGCCCGTCCACGCCCAGCAGATCCTCGGGCGCAATGCTGGCGATGCGTCGCACCGCAGTCAGTTGCGCAAGCTCCGTTCCGAGGACCTTGCGCTTGCGCCACTGAAACGCCCGTGCGCTCCAATCCGGCGCAGTATCGAGGGGCGAAACCTCCTCGAGCCACTGAACGATTCGCTGCAACTGCCGCTCCACGGCGGTTGGCTCGGGTGATGCCGCCACGGACCGTTCCTTAGTGCCGCGCGCCGCGGCCTTTAGCTGCGGTAATCCGCATTGATCGACACGTAGTCGTGGGAAAGATCGCAAGTCCAGAGCGTAGTGGCCGAAGAGCCGCGACCAAGATCCACGCGCACGAGGATCTCGGGAGCCCGCATGACCCGCTGCCCGTCTTCTTCCCGGTAGCGCGCGTCGCGTCCGCCGTCGCGGGCCACCGGCACCTCATTGAGGTACAGCCGCACCGCATTGCAGTCCAGATCGCCGATTCCGGCGTTGCCGATCGCCGCCAATATGCGACCCAGATTCGGATCGGAGGCGAAAAACGCCGTCTTGACCAGCGGCGAGCGCGCGATGGCATCGGCCACGGCGCGGGCCTCCGGTTCGCTGCGCGCGCGTTCGACGCAAATCTCAATGAACTTGGTCGCGCCTTCTCCGTCCCGGACGATGGACTGAGCCAACTGTCGGGCCACGTCGGTGACCGCGCCCTCGAGAACCGGGTAGCGCGGATCCTCCGCGCTCGTGATGGCCGGCATCTGCGCGCGGCCGCTGCCGATGAGCACGAACGCGTCGTTGGTGGACGTGTCGCCATCGACGCAAATGCGATTAAAGGACGCATCGGCTACGCGCGCGATCATCGTCCGAAGGAGCGCGGGTGCAACGCAGGCGTCGGTGGCGACGTAACCCAGCATGGTTGCCATGTTCGGATAGATCATTCCCGAGCCCTTGGCAATGCCGGTGATCGTCACCGTGCAATCGCCCACGCGCACGCGCTGCGAGCGCGCCTTTGGAACGGTGTCCGTGGTCATGATGGCCTCGGCCGCGGCGAGCCACTGATCCGGCGCAAGCCGGGCGACGGCCTCGGGCAAGCCGGCAACGAGCCGCTCCACCGGCAGGGGCTCCATGATCACGCCGGTGGAAAACGGCAACACCTCGTGCGCCTGGCAACCGATCAGCGCCGCCGAGGCCGCGCAACTGCGCCGCGCATCGTCGATGCCGCTCGGGCCCGTGCCGGCATTGGCGCATCCGGTGTTTACGAGCAGCAGGCGGATTGCCGCCGCCTGCGCAAGATGCTCGCGCGCCACCAGCACCGGCGCCGCGCAAAACCGATTGCGCGTAAAGACCGCGGCGACCTGCGCTCCGGGGTCCAGGCGCACCAACAAAAGATCCTTGCGACCCGGCTTTCGGATACCGGCCTGCGCCCAGCCCAAGTCCACTCCGGCGACGGGGTACAACTCGTCGGATTGCGGGGTTCTCAGATTCACCGCCATTGCACTAGGCCTTCCCTCACACGCGGCATGGCACCGCTTCTTGCGCCCGACAACTGACCCTACGCGATCTTGCCGTGGCATTGTTTGTATTTTTTCCCGCTGCCACAGGGACAGGGGTCGTTGCGTCCCACCTTTTCGGAAAAGCGGCGAAACGGCTGCTGGGCGGGCTGGGGCTTGGCCGGCGCTTCCACGGCCAGGGCCACCGATGCGGTTTCCTCGGCCAGTTCCTCGCCCGGCGCCGCCAGTTCCGCCGCAGGGCCAAAGTCGGCGTGCTGGGCTTGCGCGCGCTCGACGCGCCGCTCGGCCTCGCGTTCGATGCGCTCCTCGGTGCGCTCGATCTCCTCGGGCGACTGGATCTGTACCTTCATCAAAATCCGCACCACCTCGGAGCGCACGCCGTCGATCAGCGTGCCGAACAGCTCAAAGGATTCCCGTTTGTACTCCTGCTTGGGCTGCTTTTGCGCGTAGCCGCGCAGGTGTATACCCTGACGCAAATGATCGAGCGCCGCAAGGTGCTCGCGCCACTGCTGATCCAGGGTGTTGAGCATCATCGAGCGTTCAAAGCCCGCAAAGGCGTGCCGGTCGACCGTGGTCAACTTGGCCTCGTACGCCGAGTCGGCGGCGGCCAAGACCCGTTGCAGCACGTCGGTGTCGTTGATCTGCGATTCTTGCTCGAGCCACCGCGCCACCGGCAAGACGATGTCCCAGTCACCGGCGAGCGCCCGTTCGAGGCCGGCGACGTTCCACGATTCTTCCATCGCGTCGGCGGGGACGAAGCTGCGCACCAGATCGGTAAAAAAACCCCGGCGCAGATTGGTCACCATCTCGCTGACATCGGCCGCTTCCAGTATCTCGTTGCGCAGCCGATAGATCTCCTTGCGTTGATCGTTGGCAACATCATCGTAGTCGAGCAGCTGTTTGCGGATGTCGAAATTGCGCGCCTCGACCTTACGCTGCGCCGTTTCGATCGCGCGCGTGACCATGCCGGCCTCGATCGCTTCTCCTTCCGGCATGTTGAGCTTGTCCATGATCATGCGCATGCGGTCACCCGCAAAAATGCGCAACAGCGGATCTTCCATGGAAAGATAAAAGCGCGACTCGCCCGGATCGCCCTGCCGGCCCGATCGGCCCCGCAACTGATTGTCGATGCGACGCGATTCGTGGCGTTCCGAGCCCACGATCTTCAGGCCCCCGGCCGCAACGACCTGATCGTGCAGCTGCTGCCAGCCGCCGCGCAAGGCGGCCACGCGCTGCTCCTCGGCCTGCGGATCGAGAACATTGCCATTGGCATCGACCGGGCGCCCGAGCTCGATTTGCTTTTCGACGTTACCCCCCAGGACGATGTCGGTGCCGCGCCCCGCCATGTTGGTCGCAATGGTGATGACCCCGGGGCGGCCCGCCTGGGCGACGATTTCCGCCTCCTTGGCGTGCTGCTTGGCGTTTAAGACCTGGTGCGGTAGCTTCTCGGCGCGCAACAGCTGGGAGATGATTTCCGAATTTTCGATCGAAGTCGTGCCCACCAGGACGGGCTGACCGTGCGCATGGCACTCGCGAATGTCGCTCAGGATGGCCTGGTACTTTTCGCGGACAGTGCGGTAGATCTTGTCCTGGTGATCGAGGCGGATCATCGGTCGATGAGTCGGAATCACCACCGTTTCGAGCCGATAGATCTCCTGGAACTCGTAGGCTTCCGTGTCGGCCGTTCCGGTCATGCCGGCGAGCTTGCCGTACATGCGAAAGTAGTTCTGGAAGGTGATCGAGGCCAGGGTCTGGTTCTCTTGCTGGATGGCAACCCCCTCCTTGGCCTCGACCGCCTGGTGCAAGCCTTCGGACCAGCGTCGCCCGGGCATGAGGCGGCCCGTGAACTCGTCGACGATGATCACCTGGCCGTTTTGCACGACGTACTGCTGATCGCGATGAAACAGGTGATGCGCCCGCAGCGCCGCGTTCAGATGATGCATGAGCACGATGTTGTGGGGCGCGTACAGGCTCTCGCCCTCGGCAAGCAGTCCGCGACGCGTGAGGATTTCTTCGATGTGTTCGTGCCCGGCCTCCGAAACATGAATTTGATGCTGTTTTTCGTCGACCCAGAAGTCGCCGGAAGCCTGTTCGTCCGACTGGCGCGTCAGCAGCGGCGGGATCTCGTTGGCGCGCCGGTACATCTCGGTGTTGTCCTCCGCCGGCCCGGAGATGATCAGGGGCGTGCGCGCCTCGTCGATCAAGATGGAATCGACCTCGTCGACAATGGCGTAGTGCAAGCCGCGCTGGCGCCGGTCTTCGAGCCGGTATTCCATGTTGTCGCGCAAATAGTCAAAGCCAAACTCGTTGTTGGTGCCGTACGTGATGTCGGCCGCGTAGGCGCTGCGCTTGTCGGCGTTGGCCTGCTGCGTCAGGATCACCCCGACATTGAGCCCCAGGAACCGATAGACCCGCCCCATCCACTCCGCGTCGCGACTGGCCAAGTAGTCGTTGACCGTGACCAGGTGCACGCCCTTGCCCGGCAGGGCATTGAGGTACACCGGCAGCGTCGCCGTCAGCGTTTTTCCCTCGCCCGTACGCATCTCGGCGATCTTGCCGTCGTGCAAAACCATGCCCCCGACAAGCTGCACGTCAAAGTGGCGCATACCCAAGGTGCGGCGCGCCGCCTCGCGAACGACCGCGAAGGCCTCCGGGAGCAGCTGATCGAGGGTCTCGCCCGCGGCATGCCGCGCCCGAAACTCCGTGGTCTTGGTCGCAAGCTCTCCGTCCGAGAGCGATGTCACGGACGATTCGAGGGAATTGATCCGCGCAACCACATGCTCGTACTGCTTGAGCAGCCGTTGGTTGCGACTTCCAAAGATTCGGGTAAGCAGAGCCGGAAACATCGGGGGGAGCGGCAAGCGTCGTGGCCGAAACGATCTGAAGGAGCGCCAGGGCGCGCACCGTAGGGCGCCGGCCGCCCGCCGCGGGGGCATTCCGGCGGGCCGCTGCCGCGGCAAATTCGCAAATTATAGATGAGATGCGCCTTGGGACGGCGCACCGTTTCGGTCAGCGGTTTTAGTTGGAGACGTCCGCCGCTGGCGCGGCACCGCCGGCCATGGGCTCGGCGCCGCCGGCCGTGGGCTCGGCGCCGCCGGCCGTGGGCTCGGCGCTTGCGATCGGGGCGGCGGCCGCAATCACGGGCGCAGGGCTCGCGGGGTGCGGGGCCGCGGCGCTCGCCGCCGCTGCCGCGCCCGAAGAGCGCAGCGAAGCGAGGTACCGCGATGGATTTTGCGGCGCGCCGTTTACGTGGACCTCAAAGTGCAGGTGCGGCCCGGTCGACCGCCCTGTCGTTCCGACCTCGGCGATCTTCTGGCCTTTGCGCACGATGTCGCCGTTTTTGACCAGCATGCGGCTCGCGTGGGCGTACATGGTGGAGAGGCCCTTGCCATGATCGATTTCCACCCGGTTGCCAAATTGGGGGTGCTGCTCGGCGCCCACCACCACGCCGCCGGCGGCAGCAAAAATCGGTGTGCCAATGGGCGCTGCGAAATCCACGCCCGTGTGCATGGTCCACTCGCCCGTGAACGGATCGTTTCGCATGCCGTAGCCGGAACCGACGAATCCTTCGATCAGCGGTGTGCCGTGCGGCAGCAGCGCATCGCGCGCCTGGCTGGCCACCAGTTCGGATTCGACCACATCCATGTAGTCGGCCCGCTGCTCGACACCCTGGCCCACGCGCGCGACCTGGTCTTGCAACTCCCGCAGCGAAAGCGGACGAGCGTCTGCGCCCAGCGGACCGCCCCGGCCGGGCAACTCCCGGAAGTTAAATTCTTCGGGCCGAATACCCGCGAGCTTGGCGACCCGCTCGCCCAGGGCGTCCAGTCGCAACAGGCGCGCCTGCACGTCGCCAAGCATCTTGGCCATCGCGGTGACGTTGTTCTGCACATACTGCTCGTTGCGCTCGGCTTGGTCTCGCATCACGAGGGAAACCACGTTTTGCACCGCTGGCACCTCGGCATCGGCCGCGAGGCGAAAAACCAGGGCAAACAGTCCGGCGACGGCTGCCATAATGAGCAGACTGAATGCCGCAACGAGCGTGACCATGCGCAAGCGCGTCAGGGTCAGGGTGCGTGCTCTGCTAAGCCGTCGATCGACAAAAATGATCTGCAAAACCACCTCCAAGCCACTTGCGCTGCCGAGGGTCCCGCAACTGCTTATCGGCAGCCATCGGCGCGCACCTAATACCGAATTGCGTCATCCGTTCGGATGAGTCAGCCGGCCCGACGCCTCGACCAAGTCCTGGCCGATTCCACGCTTGCGGCAGCCTTGGCTGCGCGCATCGCGGCGGGCCGCGAAGCGGCAAAAGCGATCGCACCCATCTGCGCCGAAATCGCACCGGAGTTCGATCCGTTTCGGCCTGGCAACTGCGATCTGCGCGATCGCGAGTTGCGAATCTGGCTACGCTCCAGCGCCCAGTCGACCAAACTGCGCCAAGCAACGCCGCGGCTGTTGGCCGCCCTGCGCGATCACGGGCTGCAAGTTAGCGAAATCAAGGTCCGCGTTCAACCTGGCAAAGTACGCGAAAGCACCTGCATCGATGCTCCGAATAAGTCGCGTTTGGCGTCCGACGATGGGTACCCGCAAAAACGGAATTCGGCGCTCACCAACTCGCTTGCATTCTCACGCAAGCTAGTACTCACACTTCCCGACGGCGCTTTGCGCCGTGCCGTGGCCACGCTAGGCCAAGCGATCGATCGCAGATTAGCCCGTATGCGCGAGTCAGATCAGCCGTTGGATGAGCAGGATTGAAAAAAACGCAATGCCGGCGCCCAACCCAACGAGAAAAATTCGACCGGCCCATTTCAGATAACGTGCGCGCCCGCTCACGAAATAGGCGAGCACGCACAACACGACACCGGCGCCGAAGGCAAACAGCAGGCCGCGGAACATCGCCGCCCGAACTCAGGCGAGCGCCAAGCGCTGAAACGCCTGCGGGGCGGGCTGCTCCTTTTCGAAGCGAACGACCTCGTAGGCCGAGGCATCGGCCAACAGGGCACGCAACAGTCGATTGTTCATCGCGTGGCCCGAGCGGTGCGCGCGGTAGGCGGCGATCAGCGGCCGCCCGAGCAGGTACAAATCGCCCATGGCATCGAGAATCTTGTGTTTGGCAAATTCGTCTCCGCTGCGCAGGCCGTCGGTATTCAGTACGCGGTACTCGTCCATGACGATCGCGTTTTCGAAACTTCCGCCCAAAGCAAGACCTGCCGCGCGCAGGGCCTCGACCTCGTTTACGAATCCAAACGTACGCGCGCGGGCCACCGTCGTAACGTAATTGTCGCGCGCAAAATCGACCTCGACATCCTGCGTCGTCGAGTCGATCGCCGGGTGATTAAAGTCGATCGAAAAGCGCAACTTAAACCCAAAGTGTGGCTCGAGCCGAGCCCACTTGGCTAGGTTGCCCTCGCCTTCGCGAACCTCCACGGGCTTCAGAACGCGCACGAAGCGCCGCGCCGCCGCCTGCTCGACGATGCCAACCGAGCGTATGAGAAAGACGAAGCTGGCGGCGCTGCCGTCCATGATGGGGATTTCGGGAGCACTCACGTCGACAAAGCAGTTATCCACGCCAAGTCCCGCCAGCGCCGACATCAGGTGCTCGACGGTGGCGACTTTGACCCCGTCGCGCTCGAGCGTCGAGGCCATGCGCGTGTCACCGACCGCCTGCGCACTGGCCGCAATCTCAACGACCGGCTCCAGATCGGTGCGCCGAAACACGATGCCGGTGTCAACCGGCGCCGGGCGCAGGCGCAACTCCACCCGGGTGCCACTGTGCAGGCCGATGCCTACCGTGCGTGCGATCGACTTGAGAGTATGTTGGGCAATCATGGGGCAGTGTGCCGCCGCACGCTCGTGCGGCAGCAAAATTTTCGCGATAGCCGTCCAGACGCATTCTATCGTCGCCGCGGCCCCGCAGGCCGCTTGGGCCCGCAAAACGAGCCGCGCAATCGTTTCCAGGTGCAACCGTCCGGGCCGCGGTCGGTGGCAAAATGCCAAATCGCCTGCCGCCGCGCCCGCATTGCCTTGCGCACCCGACCCATGCACGTGTCCCGATCCCCAGGTCGATTTTCCCGACTCACCGCCCTTTCGCGCTGCCCGTGGGCCGCCCTTGCCGCCCTGGTGCTTGTCGGGTTGCTGACCACTGCGCCTTGCGCCTACGCCGACTCCCTGCCGCTGACGACAACCGCGCGCTTGCTCGCGGGCGTCGATCCCGGAACGGCCGATCCGACCGTCGAGAAAATCACCTTGAGCCCGGCCTGGCAGCAGCATCGCAAAGCGGCCCGCGCGGGAGACCGACAGCTCAAAGCGCGACTGGATAAAATCAACCAGTGGCAGGCGCGGTATCTGCCGGCGAGCACGCGCGGCGGAACCCTGCTGTACCCCTTCAGCGGACCGGATTTCGTCAACGCCTATGCCCTGTTCCCGGATGCCAGCACCTACGTTTTCTTTAGCCTGGAGCCGCCCGGCGAGGTGCCCGAACTCGACCGCATGGATGCGCAACAACTCGCGGCGCTGTTTGGAGATTTGCGTACGGCGCTCAACGACCTGGTGGCGTTGAACTTCTTCATCACGCCGAACATGAAGGAGAACCTGCAGACTTCCGCCTTGCAGGGAACGGTGCCGGTCTTACTGGCCATGATGGGTCTGCTCGACCTGCAGGTCGACGCGGTCGAGCGCATGCCCCCGTGGCCCGCTCTGACGCAGACGACAACCGGCAACGGCAGCAATGGCTCGGGCGCGCATCCGCAACTGCCGGAGCAGGGGGTGCGAATTACCTTTACCAACCCGCGCACTTCGCGCCAGCAGGTCTTACTGTATCTGTCCATCGACGTAAGCGACCGGGAGCTGCGCTACTACCCGCAATTTCTGCCCTGGCTGCAGACGTTTTCGGATCCGTCCGTGCTGCTCAAATCGGCTTCGTATCTGCTGCACGGGGAGCACTTTCGTCGTTTGCGCAAGCAGATTCTGGCCGACGCCAACGTGATCGTGCAGGACGACACCGGGATTCCCTACAAGATGGTCAAGCAGTCCGGGTTCAGCATTTCGCTTTTTGGCCAGTACGAGCGACCGGTAAAGCTGTTCGAGGGCCGGTTCCAAAGCGACCTGGAAGAAGCCTACGAGAAGGCCGGCACTACCGAGCCCGTACCGTTTCCGTTTGGCTACAACTGGCGCAAGGAGGGAAAGTCGGGTCTGCTGCTTGCCCAGCGCGCCGGCGCAACGCACTGAGAGCGGCTCGAACGAAAGGCGCACGATGCGCGGACACCCGAACTTAAAGCGGCGCACCGGACTCTTGGGAGCGCTGGCCTGGTGCGCGGGCGCGGCCATGGGCGAAGGATCAAAAGCCGCGGAAACGAGCCGGCTAGGCCACGCCGCGGACGCGGGCGAAGTTGCGCCGACGACCGCGCAAATTGCCAAGCGGCAGCGGATAACCAGCGATGGCGTGCGCCTGAACATACTGGAGTCTCGCCCCTCGGGCCCGGCCAAGCCGGGACAAGAGCGCGATCCCACCATCTTGCTGCTTCCGGGGTGGTGCATGCCGGCCGAGATCTGGCGCGCGCAACTGGTCGAATTCGGAAAGCAATGGCACACGATGGCCATGGACCCGCGCGGCCAAGGCGAGTCCGAAGTTCCCGCAAGCGGCTATACCGCAGACCGGCGCGCGGACGACCTGCACGATGTGCTGGCCGGGCACGAACGGGTGGTACTGATTGCCTGGTCGCTCGGCGTTTTGGAATCGTTGCAGTACGTGCACCGCCACGGCAGCGGACGCCTGCTGGCCATGGCGCTCGTGGACAATTCGATCGGTGAGCCGCCAGCGCCCAAACCGACCGATTTCATCGAGCAGTTGCGGCGTTCTCGCTCGGCCACGGTCGAACGTTTCGTGCGTTCGTTATTCGCAAACCCTCCTGCCGAATCGCAAGTTACTCGTCTGCGGGACGAGGCGCTGCGCATGCCCCTGGAGAGCAGCATTGCGCTGCTGTCCTATCCGCTGCCGCGCGAACACTGGCGTGCGGTCGCGCACGCGTTCGACCGGCCGCTGGCGTATGTCGTGACGCCGCGCTACCGCGAACAGTCCCAGCACTTGCTACAAGCGCGCCCCACCACGAAAGTCGAAATCTTCGAGCAGGCGGGCCATGCCCTGTTCGTCGACGAGGCCTCGCGCTTTAACCGCCTGCTTGCCGACTGGATCGACTCGCTCGCGGGCCCCTCATCGACCTAGTCGGCTTGCTTGCGCAAAAACGCCGGGATCTCGAGCCGGTGCTCGGGACCCGCGTCCTCCAGGCTCGCGGCGCGCATCAGGGAGCTTTCGCGCGAACGCCAGACGGCGGGCGTATCCAGATGGCTGTAATCGCCGCTCGAGGACGCCGTGGCATGGGCGGGGCTGGGCGCCGGAGCGTTGTCGGTTCCGTTGCGTAGCACGGTCAGCGGCGGTTTCTTCGCCACAGCCACGCGGCCCAAGCCGGTGGCGACGACGGTAACGCGAAGATCGTCGTCCATCGTATCGTCGCTTACCGTTCCGAAGATGACCGTGGCGTCCTCCGCCGCGAATTCCCGAATCGTGTTCATCACCTCCCGGGTTTCCTTCATCTTCAGCGAACTGCTGGCCGTGATGTTCACCAAAACGCCGCGCGCGCCCGACAGATCAACTCCCTCGAGCAGGGGACTGGCGACAGCCTGCTCGGCAGCCACTCGTGCCCGATCGGTCCCGGAGGCGGTCGCGGTGCCCATCATCGCCTTGCCGTGCTCGCTCATGACCGTCTTGACGTCCTCGAAATCGACGTTGACAAGTCCGGGCGTATTGATGATCTCGGCAATGCCGGCGCACGCGTTGTGCAGTACATCGTCGGCCGCGTGAAAGCACGCGGCCATCTCCGCGTCCTCCCCCAGGACCTCCTCGAGCTTGCTGTTCAAGATCACGATCAGCGAGTGCACCTTGTCGTGCAACTCCGCCAAGCCGGCCTCCGCGAACTTCATTCGCTTTGGACCCTCGAACTCGAAGGGCTTGGACACCACCGCGACGGTCAAAATGCCCATCTCCTTGGCGATTTCCGCCACGACCGGAGCGGCCCCCGTGCCCGTGCCACCGCCCATGCCGGCCGTGATGAAAACCATGTGCGCCCCGCGCAAGGCGTCGGCGATGCGGTCGCGCGCCTCCTCGGCCGCCTGCCGGCCGGCTTCGGGCCGACTGCCCGCGCCCAGACCGCTTTTGCCCAGTTGAATCACATTGCGCACCTTGGAGCGCGACAGCGCCTGGCGGTCGGTATTGGCGCAAATAAACTCCACGCCCTCGACGCCGCGACGGATCATGTGGTCGACGGCATTGCCGCCTGCGCCTCCGACACCGATAACTTTGATTACCGTTCCGAGCGTCTCGGTTTCCAAAATCTCAAATGCCATGTTGCTCTCCTGTTTCCGGTTTCCCCTGTTTCCGAACCGCAACGCGCAATGTCAAACACGGCGGCACCGAACGGAGCGCCGGCGAACCGGCCCTCCGACGGTCCATGCGCCATCGCACTTGACGTTCTGCGCTGCCCCAAAAGCTAGAAATTGCCAACGATCCACTCCCTCATGCGCCGCACGGCTCCCTTGAGCGATCCGCTCTGCGCGACCAGCCGCCGGCCGCGCTGGCGCTGCGCGTGGGCCTCGACGAGCAGCCCCATGACCGTCGCGTAGCGCGGATTGCGCACGACGTCGGCAAGCGGGCCCGAGTACGTGGGCCAACCCGTGCGCGCCGGCCGCAAAAAGACGTCTTCGGCAAGCTCCGCAATGCCCGGCAAAAGCGAGGTGCCGCCGGTCAGTACGACCCCGCTGGCCAACCGATCTTCGTAGCCCGACTCGCGGATGATCTGCTGGGCCAAGGTGAAAAGCTCCTCGACACGCGGTTCGATCACCGCCGCCAGCGCCTGCCGCGAAAGCAGGCGCGAGGGGCGATCTCCGATGCCGGTTATCTCCATGCGGTCGTTGGCATCGGCCAGCATTTCCTTGGCCATTCCGTGGGCGAGCTTGATCTCCTCGGCGTCCGGTATCGGGGTGCGCAGCGCCATCGCGATGTCGTTCGTGATCTGGTCGCCGGCGATCGGTATTACCGCGGTATGGCGGATGGCGCCGCCCGTAAAAACCGTGATGTCGGTTGTTCCGCCACCGATGTCGATCAGTGCAACTCCCAGTTCGCGCTCATCCGGAGTCAGAACCGAGAGCGCGGAGGCCAGCGGTTGCAAGATGATGTCCTGGACCTCCAGGCCGCAGCGGCGCACGCACTTGACCACGTTTTGCGCCGCACTGACCGCACCCGTGATGATGTGCACGCGCACCTCGAGCCGCACCCCGCTCATTCCGATCGGCTCGCGAATGTCCTCCTGGCCGTCGACCATGAACTCCTGGGTCAGGACGTGCAGGACCTGCTGATCGTTCGGAATATGCACCGCCCGTGCCGTCTCGATGACGCGATCGACATCGCCGGCGGCCACTTCCCGGTCCTTGATGGCCACCATACCGCTCGAGTTCACGCCTCGAATGTGGCTGCCCGCAATTCCGATGTGGACCTCGCTGATGCGACACGCGGCCATCAATTCGGCCTCCTCCAGTGCCGCGCGGATCGAGCGCACCGTTGCCTCGATGTTGACCACGACCCCTTTGCGCAATCCTTCGGAGCGCGACTGACCCAAGCCGATGACTTGAAAGCCTCCTTCGGGCAGCACCTCGGCGACGCCCACGACAACCTTTGACGTGCCGATGTCCAGGCCGACAATCAAGTCCTTCGTTTCGTTCCTCATGGTCGGGTCACCGCAAAACCGTTGTTGTAGCGAGCATCGATGTGGAAGGGCGGGGCGCCGAACTGCGCCAACACCGTCGGGTAGTTGGCGACGATCGCCGCCAGGCGCCGCTGCACGCTGCCCGGCGGATCGTCGCGACCGAGCTCGAGCGTCTGCCCGGAGCCCGTGCGCAGCGACCAGGACGCGCGTTCGGAAACCGCGACGGCTACCACCGTCGTCGAGACGCGGCGCAGCGCGCCCGAAAAGGCCTGCAGCCGCTCGGCTGCTTCCGCGGCAAAGCGCGGGGGACCGGAGAATTCCACCTGCGCACCGTCGAGCTCGGCCTCGGCCGCGTTGGCGGCAAACAGCAACCCCGCGTCCGACAAGACGCGCCCGTCGCTCCAGGTTCCCACGGCCCGGCGCTCGATTAGCTTGACAACCAGCCGGTCGGGCCAGACCCGCCGCACGGAAGCGGAGGCGACCCACGGGATGGTCTCGAAGGCGACCCGCGAATCGGCCAGACGCATGGTGAAGAAGTTGCCAAAAAGCTGGCCGGTAATGGCGCTTCGTACTTGCGCACGGCTGACATGGCGCAGGTCACCGCTTAGCTCGATGTGGCGAAAATCAAACCGCGGCCGCTGCGCCACCCAAACGACGAGCGCACCGAAGCCGACCGCCGCGGCGGCAGCCAGCAGTGCGCGCGTGAGCCAACGCATCCCAACAACGGAGTTCATGTGCCGATCTCCAATCGCGCGTCCGCGAGGATCTGCAGCACCAATTGGGCAAAGCTCATGCCCGCGGCGCGCGCCGCCATTGGCACCAGCGAGTGGTCGGTCATTCCCGGCGCCGTGTTGAGCTCCAGCAGATACGGGCGCTGCGCATTGCCTTCGGCGCGCAGCATCACGTCGATACGGCCCCAACCGCGTGCGCCGATCTCCCGATAGGCACGAAGACACAGTTGGCTGATCTGTTCGGAGACGGCAGGCTCGAGCGGCGCCGGGCACAAGTACTTGGTCGCGTCGCTAAAGTACTTGTTGTGATAGTCGTAGTTCGCTTGCGGCGCCACAATCTCCACCAAGGGCAAGGCGCGCGCGCCGGGGCCCTCGCCGAGCACGGCGCAGGTGAGCTCGCGCCCGCAAATGCACTCCTCGACGAGGATCCGGGAGTCGAACTTCAGGGCGTTGGCGAAGGCGCCTTGGAGCGCGTTCTCATCGGCCGCGGCAACCTTGGTGACGCCAAAGGTCGACCCTTCGCTCACCGGTTTGACGATCAGCTCGGGTCCCAGCCGGGCGAGATCTTGCGCGGGCGCCTGCCCCCGGCAAAAACTCCTCCACGCGGGCGTCGGCAGTCCGATCGATTGCCAGATCTTTTTGGTCGTCACCTTGTCCATCGCGATCGCCGAGGCCTGCACCCCGCTGCCGGTGTAAGCAACGCGCAGCGTTTCCAGGACGCCCTGGATGGTTCCGTCTTCCCCAAAGCGTCCGTGCAGCACCAGAAATACCCGATCAAAGCCGGCGCTTTCCAGCTCGGCCAGCGAACGCGTGCCCGGATCAAAGGCGGTTGCGTCCACGGCGCACTGCTGCAGCGCGCGCAATACGGCGGTGCCCGACAGCAGGGAGATGTCGCGTTCGCTGGAGCGACCGCCGTACAAAACCCCGACCCGGCCAAAGCGCTCGGGGGAAAGCGCCGCCGCATCCGCGGGCTGGGGTTGGCGTGGCCCGCTCATTGCGCCGCCAGCTTTTGCGCGACGGTTCCGATCGAACCCGCGCCCATGGTGATGACCACATCGCCCGGCCGTGCCGCCTCGAGAATCGCACGCGGCAGCGCTTCGATGTTTTCGATGAAGATCGGCTCGACCCGCTTGGTCAGGCGCAGCGCCCGGGCCAGACTTCTTCCGTCGGCCGCGACAATGGGCGGCTCCCCCGCCGCGTACACCTCCGTAAGCAGCAGCGCGTCGGGTTGCGACAAAACCTCGACGAAATCTTCAAAGCAATCGCGCGTGCGCGTGTAGCGATGCGGTTGGAACGCCAGGACAATGCGCCGGCCCGGAAAGGCGCCGCGCGCCGCCGCCAGGGTCGCGGCCATCTCCACCGGATGGTGGCCGTAGTCGTCGATGAGCGTAAAGGCGCCGCCCGCCAGGGGCACTTCGCCCATGTTCGCAAAGCGACGACCCACGCCCTTAAAGCCGGCCAGCGCCTCGAGCACCGCCGCATCGGGCAAACCGAGTTCCTGCGCCACGCAAATTGCGGCTAAGGCGTTGCGCACGTTGTGCTCGCCGGGCAGATTCAAGCGCACCGTCAAGCGGGGGGCCTGCTCGCGCTCGACGGTAAAGTGCATCGTCGTGCCTTCGGCCCGCACCTGCACCGCGCGAACCTGGGCGTCCGCGCCAAAGCCGTACGCCAACACGGGCTTCGAGAGCAGTGGCAAGATCTCGCGGACCCGCTGGTCGTCGATGCAAAGCACCGCACGGCCGTAAAACGGCAAGCGCGCGATGAATTCGACAAAGGCCTGCCGCACGCGTGCCATGTCGTGGCCGTAGGTCTCCATGTGGTCGTTGTCGATGTTGGTCACGACGGCGATCACAGGGGAAAGGTGCAGGAAGCTCGCGTCGGATTCGTCCGCCTCGACGACAATGTATTGGCCGCTACCCAAACGCGCGTTGGCTCCGGCCGAGTTCAAACGACCCCCGATGACGAACGTCGGATCCAGGCCGCCGCTGGCCAGAACGCTGGCCACCAGACTGGTGGTGGTCGTCTTTCCGTGCGTCCCCGCAATGGCGATGCCCTGCTTCAGGCGCATGAGCTCGGCGAGCATCTCGGCGCGCGGCACGACGGGGATGCGCCGCGCTCGGGCCGCGATCAACTCCGGGTTGTCGTTGCGAATGGCCGAGGAGACGACCAGCGCGTCGGCGCCCACGATATGGGCCGGTGCGTGTCCCTGGAAGATCTTTGCCCCCAGCGTCTGCAGACGCTGCGTGGCCGCTCCGGCACTCACGTCGGATCCGCTGACGGCGTAGCCCAGGTTCAGCAAAACCTCGGCGATGCCGCTCATGCCCGAGCCACCGATGCCGACGAAATGGATGTGTCGAATCGCGTGCTTCACTGCGGCCTCATGCGGCTTGCCCAACGGCTTGCGCCAGCGATTCGATCTCGTGGACCACGTTGGCGGTTGCGTCCGGTCGACCCAATTGGCGCGCGTTTTGCGCCATTTGCTGCAACCGCGGCCGCGTCAACGTGCGCAGCAGCTGCGCCAAGCACGGCGCGGTGCATTCGGTCTGGGGTAGATGCACCGCCGCCGCGTGCGCGGCGAGAAATTCCGCGTTGGAGCGCTGGTGCGCGGTCGTTTTGGCCACCAGCGGAACCAAGATCGCACCCAGACCCGCAACGCACAGCTCCGTCACCGTGATTGCGCCGGCGCGGCACAGCACCAGATCGGCAGCCGCGTAGCGTGCCGCAATATCCTCGATAAACGGCAGCAACTCCACGGCCACTCCCCGGCTCTCGTAGGCGTGGCGCGTTGCGGGCTCGTTGCCGGCCCCGCACTGATGCACGACGTGCGGTCGCTCCGCCGGCGCCAATAGTGCCAGCGCCTCGGGAACAACTTCGTTTAGTACTTGGGCACCGAGGCTGCCGCCGATCACCAGCAGCAGCAAGCGGCCCGTGCGACCGTCCAGCCGAACCGACGGTTCGGGCAAAGCCGCGATTTCGGCGCGAACCGGCGCGCCGCTGACGCGGGCCTTGCCGCCCGCCAGATGCGCCGCCGCGCCGTTAAAACCACAAAGCACCACGCGCACCAGAGGAAGCAAAATGCGCAGCGACAATTGCGGTGCCGCGTCCGCGTTCAGAAACGAAATCGGCCGGCGTAACCAAGCGGCCGCCAGTCCCGCGGGCACGGCAATGTAGCCGCCGGTGGTCAGCACGACGTGCGGCTCGGTCCGCCGCACGATGCGCACGCTGTCGACAAACGCCTGCGCCAGGCGAAGGATGCCCCGAGCAAGCGCCACCGCGCCCTTGCCGCGAAAGTTGGAAAAGGCCACGGCATGAAATTCGAGTCCTGCGCGCTCGACCAACGAGCGCTCCATGCCCGTGCGGGTTCCCAGCCACGTCACGACCCAGCCGCGGGCGCGCAAGGCCTGGGCCACGGCCAGCCCGGGCATCACGTGGCCGCCGGTGCCGGCTGCGGCGATCAGCAGCTTGCGGGCAGCGGGAAGGTTCACCGGAGCCATCACGAGGGCCTGGCACCGCGCATCAACAGGCGGTTTTCGTAGTCCACGCGCAGCAAGATCGCCAGGGCAACCAGCGAGCTCATCAGCGCCGAGCCCCCGTAACTCATCAGGGGCAAGGTAAGGCCCTTGGTCGGCAGCAGCCCCGTGGCAACGCCGATATTGATAAAGGCCTGCAAGCCCATCCAGGTTCCGATGCCCTGGGCGACCAAACCGGAAAACGTCCGATCGATCGCAATGGCCTGGCGCCCGATCTCGAAGGCGCGCTTGACCATCCAGTAAAAAGCGACGATCACCACCAGCACGCCTACCAGTCCGAACTCTTCTCCGATCACGGACATGATGAAATCCGTATGGGCTTCGGGCAGGTAGTGCAGTTTTTCGACGCTCGCCCCCAAACCGACGCCGAACCATTCCCCGCGCCCAAACGCGATCAGGGAATGCGACAGCTGGTAGCCGCGACCCAGAACGTTCTCCTGCGACCAGGGATCGAGGTAGGCGAAGATGCGCTCGCGCCGCCAGGGACTTACCCAGATCACCGTCATGAAGGCGATCACCAGCGCACCGGCAATCGACGCGAACAGCCGCCCGTTCACGCCGCCCAAAAACAGGATCGCCATGCTGATCGAAACGATCACCCCGAAGGCGCCCAGGTCCGGCTGCAGCAGCAGCAAGACGCCGACGACCGCCATCACACCGGCCATGGGAGCAAAGCCTTTGCGAAAATCGTGCATGAAATCCTGCTTGCGCACGGTAAAGTCCGCGGCGTACAGCACGCACGCGAGCTTCATGACTTCGGAGGGCTGCAGATTCAATCCGCCGAACCCAATCCAGCGACGCGCCCCGAGTGCTCCTTTGCCCACCCCGGGAATCAAGACGACGACCAGCAAGATGCCCGCGCCGGCAAAGATCCATGGCGCAAAGCGCTGCCAGCTCGCCACGGGCAACGCAAAGGCCAGCGCGGCGGCTCCCAGCGCAAGGCACATCGAAACACCGTGACGAACGAGAAAATAGGTCGGCGTCACCTTGTAGCGCGGTGAGTCGGCCAGCGCGATCGAGGCCGAAAAGACCATCACCAGGCCAAAGAGCAGCAGCGCAAACACCAGCAGCAGCAGCGCCAGATCGACCGAGCGCAGGGCCGAGTTGCTCGGCTGGCGCGGGCCGGGCGCCGCCCCAAAACCGGCCAAGGCGAACACGGCGCCACCCGGCGCGCTCCTCGCCCCCGTGCCGCGGGAACCTCGCGCACCACGCAGGCGTGCCAGCGGCTTCACGAATGAGACTCCGTCACGGTTTTGCCGGTACCTTGGTCGCGCCGGCACGACAACTCGCGCACCGCCCCGACAAACACTTCGGCCCGGTGCGCGTAATTGCGAAACGCATCAAAACTTGCGCACGCGGGAGACAGCAGCACAATGTCACCGGGCTGCGCCCGGTCGGCAGCGGCCCGGACCGCGGCGGGAAGGTCCGCGGCAAAGGTCTTTGGAACGTCAATGCCCTCGAGAGCCTGCGCGATGCGCGCCGCATCCTTGCCGATCAACACAACGGCGCGCGCGTGCGCGCGCACGACTTCGGCCAGCGGCTCAAAGGCCTGTCCCTTCCCGTCACCACCCAGAATCACGACGATGCGTCGCGCGCCACCGGCCGGGTCGGCCAGACCCCGAAGGGCCGCGATCGTGGCTCCGACGTTTGTGCCCTTGCTATCGTCGATGTACTCGACGCCGTCGATCTGGGCGACCGTCTGGGTCCGGTGAGGCTCCGGGTGAAACTCGCTTAGCGCCCGCAAGGCCGCGGCCAGGGGGCCGCCGACCGCGCGATACAGCGCGAGGGCCGCCAGTGCGTTGAGCGCGTTGTGCGTGCCGCGCACCGGCAGGGCCTCGGCCGGCATCAGTCGGTGCACGGCACTGGCTTCGGAGCCACTCGGCGCCTCCGCGCCGGCGCGCCGCCGGCGGCGCGGTGCAAACTCTTCTTGCGTGCACGCCAGCCACGTGAGGCCCGCTTCGCGCACCAGTCCAAATTCGCCGGGGCCGGACGGAGCGCCCGCACCAAAGCTCATGCCGCGGCCGGCCGGCGAGCGCATGCTCCGTACCTGCGGATCGTCCCGGTTGACGACGAACACCGTGGACGGCCCGAACACTCGCGCCTTGCAGGCCACGTAGTCCTCAAAGCTGTTGTGCCAATCGAGATGGTCCTGGGTGACGTTCAGCACCGCAGCGGCCGTGCAGGCCAAGGTTTGGGTCGTTGCGAGCTGGAAACTGGACAACTCCAGCACCCAGAACTCGGGCAAGCGCTGCGCATCGATCGCCTCGCGCAGGGCATCGAGCGCGCTGGGCGAAATGTTGCCTGCCACGCACACGCTGCGGCCCCAGCGCTCGATCATCGCCCCAAGCATGCGCACCGTTGTGGTCTTGCCGTTGGTTCCGGTCACGCCCACGACGCCGGGCGTGTAGTTGCGCTCACGGCGCAATTGCTCCAGCGCCCGCGCAAAGAGCTCGATCTCGCCGACCACGTCGATCCGGCGCGTCTGCGCGCCTGCAACCAGCGGGCACACCGGACCCAAGCGCACCGAGAGTCCCGGGCTTACCGCCAGCAGACCGACGCCGTCGAGTTGTTCGACCGCCGGCAGGCCCACGGCAAATTGCGCCTGCGGCAGTCGGGCGCGCAACGCACCGAGCATCGGTGGGTCCGCGCGCGTGTCGAAAACGCCCACCTGCCAGCCGACGCGCGCGAGCCACTGCGCCATCGCCAGGCCACTTTCCCCCAATCCCAACACGAGGGCTTGCTTCATGGACATGGATTCCCACATCCGGCCGCCGCCCCAGCAAGGAGCCTGCGCCCGCTGCCCCCCGCTCGACCGAACCCGAACGTTGCCTTGGCCATCAGCGGATCTTCAGGGTCGACAGACCGATTAGCACCAGCATCATGCTGATGATCCAAAAGCGCACGACGACCTGATTTTCCTTCCATCCGGAGAGCTCGAAATGGTGATGCAGCGGAGCCATGCGAAAAATCCGCTTGCCGCCGGTCCAGCGAAAATACGCAACCTGCATCATCACCGATACGGTCTCGGCGACGAAGACTCCGCCCATGATGAACAGCACGATCTCCTGTCGAGTGATGACGGCGATGGTGCCCAGCGCCCCGCCGAGGGCCAAGGCACCGACATCGCCCATGAAGACTTCCGCGGGGAACGCGTTGAACCACAAAAAGGCCAGGCCCGCACCGCCGATCGCCCCGCAGAAGATCACCAGCTCTCCGGCACCGGGTACGTAAGGAAACAAGAGGTAGCGGGCAAAGTCGGCGCGTCCGACGACGTAGGCAAAGATGCCGAGCGCCGCGCCGATCATGACGGTCGGCATGATCGCCAGTCCGTCCAGGCCGTCGGTCAGGTTCACCGCATTGCTGGCGCCGACGATCACGAAATAGGAAAGAATGGCAAAGCCCAGTACCCCCATGGGATAACCGACGTTCTTGAAAAACGGCACGATCAGGTCCGAACGTGCCGGCAAATCCATCACGAAGTCGTTGGCCATCCATTGCAGGAACAAGGGCCATACCTGCCCGGTCGACGGGGCGGCGATCGCAAAGGCCAGATAAAAGGACGCCACGACGCCGATGACCGATTGCCAAAGGAACTTTTCCCGGCTTGCCATTCCCTTGGGATCGCGGCGCACCACCTTGCGGTAATCGTCCACCCAGCCGATTGCTCCAAAGGCCACCGTTATCAGCAACACCACCCACACAAAGCGATTGGCCAAGTCCGCCCACAAGATCGTGGTCACGACAATCGAGATAAGGATCAATGCCCCGCCCATGGTCGGTGTTCCGGACTTGATCAGGTGCGACTCGGGACCGAAGCTGCGCACCGACTGGCCAATCTTCATTTCTGTTAGCTTGCGGATGACCAGG
>DASPTP010000035.1:0-19384 GCA_035623355.1 Burkholderiaceae bacterium
TGCTGCGTCGGCGTGGTCGCCTGCGTACAGATCTGGGGAGTCGGTGTGGGGCTGACCACAGAACACGGGGTTCCCTGGCCCGCATTGCCAGCGGCCAGCCATGCTTCCGCGTTTTGCAGCGCGCTTTGCGCCGCGTAAAACGCGTCGGCCTTCTCCCGCGCGTTGCCGGCGATGCGCTCCTCCAGCCCCAGACTGCGGAACATGCCGATCGACAAGATGGTCAGCATCAAAAGCAAGGCCATTGCGGCGATCAACACAAAGCCCCGCTGCCCGCCTTTAGCGTTGATGCGCTTTCGCGCAACCGTCCGTACGAGTTTCATATGCGGTTCAGTAAATCGATGGTTCGGGAGAGAGTGGGCGCCGCGAACTGACCCGGGCCGGGAGCCGTCTGGCCGGTGAGCGGATTGGCGAACGTGAGGGTGATTCGCAACGACACGACCTGGTTCCAATACGCTGGAGTCATGGCCGCCGCGCTCAGATACTGCTCGGCCGAGCTGTTGCCGTCGTTGTTGACGTTCACGCCATAGAGGATCGTCATGCCGGTCACGCCGTTGGCCAGGGGCTGCGCGACCTGGGCAACGCCGTTGGCGGTCACCTGGCACATCAGTTGGTTGTTCGCGACGTAAAAAAGATTGACGTTCGTCAGCGGGTTGGCCGTGCCATTGGTATTGCCGTTGCAATCCATGACCCCGTCGTTTGTGCCCGCGACGTAACGCACATAGAGCTGGTCACCGGTCGCGACCGTGACGCCAAAGTAGGCCTGGCCCGCGCTCGCGAAAAGGCCGGAGGCCGGCAGTGCCGCCACGAGCGTATTGGCGGTGGGATTGGGAAAGTACCCGCCCGTCTGAACGATGCTGGTGATGAGGTTCATCGCAAGCCGTTCGCTGTCTTGCAGCTGGGCAAGCTGGTTTTGCGCCAGATAGTTCTGGCGCGTCCCGTAGACGATCGAAAACAGTCCCGCCAACATCAGCAAGGAAATCAGGACCACCACCAGCAGTTCGACCAGCCCCACGCCCGCCTGGGCGCGCCGCGTGGTGACGGTGTTGCGCACGAAACCGGTCTTCATGGCTGCACCACGAGGGAGTAGGACACGGGCGTGGCCGCCGGCGCTTGGCCCTGGTTTGTGGCGTACTGGGTGGACGCGTTCATGCCAACGTAGGTCTCCGTCCAGTTCACGGTGATCGTGCAAGTTGCGGGCACTCCGGCACAATCGATCGAACCGGTGGCGGTGGGCATGACGCTTTGCAAGGCCGCTCCCCAGTTCAAAAGGTCGTACTCGGCCATCGGCGCGCCCACGCAGACGTTGGTGATGCAGTGCGTCGGCCAATCGGGCATGGCGTTAAGTAAGTTGTTGTCCGTGGAAATCGTGAGCAGGGCGCCGTTTAAGCCCGCCTGGAAGGTCGGCACACCCGAGCCGACTTGCGTCCAGTACACGCGATTGGAGTGCATGGAAGACGCCAAGCTTGCCGCCTCGATGGCAAAGAGGGAACGCACGGTCGAGACGCGGGTGCTGGCAATCGCTAAGGCCTGCATCTTGGCGATTCCCAGCAGCCCGACCGTGACGATGACGAGCGCGATCAGAACTTCGATCAGCGACGCGCCTCGGCTGTATGAGCGGATCTTCATGTGCATGCCACCGGAATGGGGTTGGTGTTATTGACAGCGCCTTTGGCCAGCACCGAAATCTGACCGATCTGGTTGATCACGATGCAGCTTCCAATGCCGGGGGTGTCGGGTGCATCGTGAATGGTCAGCACCACGGGGGCCGCCAAACTGGTAAACCCGTTCCACGCCACCGCCGAGGGCACGCCCGCAAATCCGTCGCGGTTAAACGTAAGGGCCGTGATGCCACCGGCGGCGACCGTGTCGGTTCCGGAAAACGCCGCCTGGGCGCGCATCACGGCGGGCACCTGACCCGACCCGGCGATAGGACTCGTGATAACGATGTGACCCTTCGTCCACGACGTCGCGGCGGCCGAGCACGTTGCGCCGTCGGTCGAAATGCACATCTGGACATTTATGCCCTGCCGGATCGCCTCCGAGCGTGCGTACTGCAGGTCCCCCACCAGGCCGTTTGTTTCGGTGGAAATCCGATAGTTGGTAATCGTCCACGTGTACGATGGAATTGCGATCGTGACCAAAATGGCCGTAATCGCGACCACCGCGAGCAGCTCAACGAGCGTAAAGCCCGCGTTGCGCGCCGCATCCCCACCACCGTCTGCCATCGTTTGCATAGCGATTCGATCCCTTTGTGCACCCGGCTCTGGCGTGTAACGAACGTGCGCCTGGCGTCCTTGAGCGCGCCGCTCCAGGCCACTTTGCCGGTAACGGGGTTTCGGCGGCCTGGTGGCAGGCTTGAGCAATCCGCGACCAGCGGCCGATTTCGCTAGACGGGCGGCATCTGCGCGCCCCAAATGCCGCCGCCGGCACTTTTGCGCCGGTGAGCGCATGGCCTCGCGTCGGCTAGCGCAGCGTGCCGGGCCGCGCTGCCAGGCATCCGAAGATCAGAGTCGGGGGCCGGCGCCCATCAGCGCAAGTTGGCGCACCAGTCGCTCGGCAATTGCGGTAACCGGCAGCACTTCGTGCACGGCCCCGGCCGCGATCGCTTCGCGCGGCATACCAAAGACGACGCAGCTGGCTTCGTCCTGGGCAATATTGAAGCTGCCCGCCTCCCGCATCTGGCGCAGCGCTGCGGCGCCGTCTTTGCCCATGCCCGTGAGCATGACGCCCAAGGCGTTGCTTTTCGCGATCGCAGCAACGGAGGCAAACAGCACTTCGACCGACGGCCGGTGACGATGGACGGGCTCCGAGTCGTCGAGCGCGATGAGGTAGTTCGAGCCGTCTTTGGCGAGCCGCAGGTGCCGATCCCCGGGCGCGATGTAGGCATGCCCCGGCAGCACCCGCTCGCCGTGCGCGGCTTCGCGCACTGCAATCCGACTTACGCTGTTCATACGTGCGGCGAAGCTGCGGGTAAAGCCCGGCGGCATGTGCTGCGTTATGAGCACGCCGGGGCAGTCGGCGGGCAGTCGCGTGAGCACTTCGCGGATGGCCTCCGTTCCACCGGTGGATGCGCCGATCGCGATGAGTTTTTCCGTCGATACGCGCGAAAAGCGCACCGCGCTCGTGCCGCCTTGCCCGGCCAGCTTTTGCATCGGGGCCGTCGGCAAACCCTGGCGACGAGACGTGCGCGCGCGAGCGGCGATGCGGATCTTTTCGCAGATTTCCACGCCCAGATCCTGCATTCCCGCGGCAATGCCCAACCGGGGTTTGGCGACAAAATCGATGGCGCCGAGTTCCAGCGCACGGATCGTGGCGTCGGCTCCGTGCTCGGTGCGCGTCGACACCATCACGACCGGCATGGGCCGCAGGCGCATGAGCTTTTCGAGAAAATCGAGGCCGTCCATCCGTGGCATCTCGACGTCCAGCGTCAGCACGTCCGGGTTCAAATCGCGAATCATCGCGCGGGCAACCAAAGGGTCGGGAGCGGCGCCGACGACCTCCAGATCGGGCTGCGTGCCGATGATTTGCGTCAGGACGCTGCGAATGAGCGCCGAGTCATCGACGATCAGGACACGAACCTTCGTCATCGCTCGCCCCCACTCGGGCGCCGACGGCGATGGTTTTGCTGCGCGCACGCGAGCAAGTCCTGGGCGCGATTCGTCCTTTGACAGACCGCCTTGCCTTGCAGGGCAAGGTCGGGGCTGCACTGCGCGAAGCTCTCGCCGTGGCCTACGAACAACAGCCCGCCGGGTCGAAGGATTCGCACGATTCGCCCCAGGATCCTTACCTGCGTCGGCCGATCAAAATCGATCCGGTCGTTGCGACAGAACACGAAATCGAGCTTGCGGGAGAATTGCGGCACAGCGGATCCGTGCTCGTTTAGCAAATTCCGCGGCGCAATTCGGACCCGTTGGGTCATTTTGGGGCGAACGCGCCCAAAATTCCTTTGGGGAAAATCGGGCTCCCGCACGCCGACAGCGTGCGACGCCGCGGGTACGGTCGCTGCCAAGGGGTCTCGTTCCGCCATGGGTTAGGCTTTTCGGGCAAATCCGCCTGCGCGCAAGATCTGGCGTCGAGCCGCAGTCAATCGGCCGGCCCAGCCGGCTCGGGCACGACGATCCCCATCTGCGGGCTGCTCATCAACCGTTCGATGTCCAGCAAGATCAGCATGCGCGCGCTTTGCCCGTCGCTGACCGAGCCCAAGCCTAGGATGACCTCGGGCTCGAGCTCGCAATCGAGTTGCGGCGCCGCACGAATTTGCTGACCGTCAAGCTCCAGCACATCACTGACCGAGTCCACGACAACTCCCACAATGCGGCCCGCAACGTTCAAGATGATCACGACCGTAAATTCGTTGTACGTGGCCTCGCCGAGCCGGAATTTCACGCGCAGATCGGCAATCGGAACGATCACTCCGCGCAAGTTCATGACACCCTTGAGAAAGTCGGGGGCGTTGCCCACGCGGGTAACGGCGTCGTAACCGCGGATTTCCTGGACTTTCAAAATGTCGATGCCGTATTCCTCCTTGCCAAGGCGGAACGTCAAGTACTCGCCGGGCTTGCCGCAAGCTGCCGCCGGGGACTCCTGCCGGTCCACTACGGCTGCCCGACGAACGATCCGCCATCGGCGGTCGCCGGCGCGCCACCGGTGTTGGGCGCCGACAAACGCCGCGGGATTTTGCCGTAGGGGGCTTGTCGTTTCATGCGGCTTAATGGCGCGTGCGCTTGATCAAGCCCGCCACGTCAATGATCAGCGCAACGTGCCCATCCCCCAGAATCGTTGCGCCCGAAATGTCACGCACGCGGCGATAATTGGTCTCGAGGTTTTTGACCACGACCTGGTGTTGACCGAGCAGCTCATCGACAATTGCCGCAACGCGCGTGCCCTCCGTCTCGAGGACAACCAGGATTTGCGGGCTGGCCTTGTCGGGGAAATCCCCCGCTCGGCCGCGAACGCCAAACTGCTCGGCCAAGGACAGCACCGGCATGTAATCGTCGCGCACCTTCACGACCCGGCCGCTGCCGCCAACCGTCTGGATCATTCCCGCCTCGATGCGGAACGATTCGACGACCGAGGCCAGCGGAACGATGTACGTTTCGTCTCCGACGCCGACGGACATGCCGTCCATGATGGCCAAAGTAAGCGGCAGCCGCACGCAAACGCGGGTTCCCCGTCCTTCCGTAGAGGTGAGCTCGACAGTGCCGCCCAAAGCGGTAATGTTTCGGCGCACAACATCCATGCCCATGCCGCGCCCGGATAGGTCGCTGACCCGATCGGCCGTCGAGAAACCTGCCTCCCAGACGAGTGCCCAGACCTCGGGGTCCGTCATGTCCTCGCGCACCGCCAGGGCACGTTGGCGCGCTGCATCCAAAATGCGGCCGCGCTGCAGTCCCTGGCCGTCGTCGCGCACTTCGATGAGCACCGACCCGCCCTGCTGAGAGGCGATGAGCGTGATCGTCCCCGTCTCTGGCTTACCTTCGGCCAAGCGTCTTTCGGGTGTCTCCAGACCGTGATCGACGCTGTTGCGTACTAAGTGCGTGAGCGGGTCGATGATCCTTTCGATCAGACCCTTGTCCAGTTCGGTCGCTTCGCCCACGGTCTTTAGTTCAATCCGTTTGCCCAGCTTGCCGGCCAGGTCGCGGATCATGCGCGGGAAGCGATTGAACACGAAGGACATCGGAATCATGCGGATGGACATCGCGGCTTCCTGCAATAGGCGCGTGTTGCGCTCCAATTCCGATACGCCCGATTGCAGATGATGAAACTTCCCCGCGTCCAAATCCTTCACCTGTTGGGTAAGCATCGCTTGGGTGGTCACGAGCTCCCCGACGAGGTTGATCAACTGATCGACCCGCTCGACGGAAACGCGCAGCGTATGGAGGCTCTCCACCCCTTCCCGCTGCGGTTGCGGTTTGTTCTCCGTCTCCTTATTCAATGTCACGGCCAAGAGGTCCTTGTGCGTTGCCCCGCCGGCACCTTCCCCTGCCACCGACGTTTTCGTCTCGACGCTCGCTTGGGCTGCCGCCAACGTCTTCCGGTCAACGAAAAGCGCATAGCCGTTGGCTTGCCCATCGGCATCCTTGGGCACATGGTTTGCGCCCATCGCGGTGCCGGGTGGCGGCGCCCTGGGTGGGGCCGGTTGCTCCTCGATGAGGATCTGCTCGCGACCAACGTGGAAGGAAAAGAGCTCCGTTAACTCGAAATCCAAGGCCGAGGTCGTGACAAAAAAATACCGGTATCCCTCAGCGCTCAAGGCGCCGTCGTCGGCCGGGGCAAGGGCTCCCAGAGACGGCAAATCGCGAAACAGTTCCGCCAGCCCCTGCGCGACCGAACCGTCCTTCAAAGGGCCCACGCGGATCTTCAGGCGGCGCACCGCCTCGGGCCGGGCGCTCGCATCGGCCGCAACCACCGAGGCCGCGGGCTCGATCGGGCGGGCCGCTGCCGCCCTTGCACCCGCCGCCAGCTGTCGGATTCGGCCGATCAGCTCGTCGGCGGGCGGGGCGCTCTTGGTGCGCCCCTGGTGCCGCGCCAGCTGCGCGCGTACCACGTCCCCGGCCTCCAGCAGGACATCGACGGTCGCACGGTCGAGCGCAAGCTCGTGCCGTCGCACTCGCTCGAGCAGCGTCTCAAGTTCGTGGGTTACGGCAGTGACATCGAGAAGGCCAAACGTTGCCGCGCCACCTTTGATCGAGTGGGCGACCCGGAATACGGCGTTGAGTTGCTCGTCGGCGGGCCGCTCCAGATCCATCGTAAGGAGCAGCGCTTCCATGTTTGCGAGATTCTCGGCGGCCTCCTCGAAAAACACGAGGTGCAACTGCTTCAGGTCAAACTCGCCGGGCTGCAAACCCTGGTTCGTTACTTCGCCCATGCTTGCACCCGCCTCAGCAGTGTCGGGTTGTTCGCGGGCGCTGACGGCTCGACCCAAAGGCAGCCCGACCGGCGCCCGGGTTCGCTTGCCGCCCGCCCACCGCGCGCCGCCTGCAGGCCGTTCCGATCAGCCGATGACCTTGCGTACGACATCCAGCAAGGTGTCCGAATCGAACGGTTTGATCAGCCAGCCCGTTGCGCCTGCGGCTTTGCCCTTGGCCTTGATTTCCGCATTCGATTCGGTGCTGAGAATGAGTATCGGCGTTGCCGCGTACTTCGCCAGAGCGCGCAGGTGCTGCACCAGCGTGATTCCGTCCATGCGCGGCATGTTCTGGTCGGTGAGAACGAGATCCACGGCTTCGGCGCGGGCCTTGTCCAGCGCTTCTTGTCCATCGGCCGCCTCGATGACGTTGTAGCCTGCGGCCTTGAGGGTAAACACGACCATCTGTCGCATGGATGCCGAGTCATCGACCGCGAGAATCGACTGCATGGGGCTAACTCCTTACTTGCGGCGGTAAGCCGACTTTCAATTCGGCCCACAGAGCCGCGGTTTGTTTCCGCCGGCCGTGACGCGCATGCTTTCGGCATGCGCTTGCGGGCGCGGCACCGCACGCCGCGCGCCGGCGCGCTTTCTTTGTTGCGCGCGATGGCCTTGCGCGTTGCCGCGGCGCTGTCGCAGAAAGTTCGCAGGCTGCCGCGCCGTCGGCGGTCCCGGCAAGATCGTCCTCGTTTCCCGATGACCGATTTCGCGCAAGCTTCCAAATCCGCGGGCCGCCTGGCAATGCCCGCTGGCCCTAATGCGGCGCCCTTGGGCTTGGGTCCGCATGCCTTCGTGTGCCTCGTTGCGGCCGGTGTCGGGCAGCCGGAAAGCGCCGGGGTGTTTGGCCGTCATGATCGCGCTGGCACACAGGTTTCCAGACCGCCTCCTCGAATAGTTTCGGTGACGCGTCTTGCGAACGATTGGAGGAAAAGCCCCGAATTTCGTAGGCAGTTCCCGGGCGCCACCGATGGTGCAAAATGCTTCAGAATCACACTGCCAATGCCCAATTCCCTGGACAATCCACCCGTTCAACTGCTGGTCGTCGAAGACTCGGAGCTCGACTACGACCTTTTGTTGGCATTGCTTGCGCGCGGCGGCCAGCCGGTACGTGCGCGGCGCGTCGAGGACGAAGCCGGCATGCGCGCGGTGTTTCGGGACGGACCCGTCGATGTCGTCGTGACCGACCACAACCTGCCGCAGTTTGATTCGCTGCAGGCCCTGGCGGTGGCCAAGTCGCACGACCCCGATCTTCCCGTGATCGTGGTTTCCGGCGAAATGTCCGAGGAACTGGCGGTGGCCGTGCTGCAGGGAGGCGCCGACGACTTCATCCTGAAGTCCCGGCTTTTTCGCTTGGGTCCGGCGCTCATCCGCAGTCTGCAGGCGGCACAGGAGCGACGGGCGGGCCACGAGGCGGCCGCAGCGCTGGAGCTCAGCGAGACGCGTCTGCGTGCACTGACGCGGCATCTGGAGACCGTAAAGGAAGAAGAGCGCCACCGCATCGCGCGGGAAATCCACGACGACATCGGCGCCACGCTGACCGCCTTGCGCTTTGAGCTCGTGAGCCTGGCGCGCCAAGGACAAACGCAGCCCGAACAGGCGCCGCGGCTTGCGGCAATGCTGGGCTTACTCGAGCAGGCGGTGGCTGCCAGCCACCGAATTCAGCATAACTTGCGACCGCCGGTCCTCGACGCGGGCTTAGTCGCGGCCTTGCAGTGGCTCGTGCGCAGCTTTGCCTCGCGCACCTCGATCAGTGCCACGTTCGAGACCAATCGCGAGGATCTGCCCCTGCCTGCCGAATGTGCCGCCGCCATGTACCGGGTGGCGCAAGAATCGCTATCGAATATTTCCAAGTACGCGCAGGCGCAGCACGTTTCCGTCCAATTGTTTGTTTCCGCGGCCGAGGTGACACTGGAAGTCAGCGACGACGGTGTCGGTTTCGATCCGCGTATGCTGCAGGCAACTCCCGGCTTTGGCCTACGGGGTCTGATCGAACGCGCCCGCGGATTTGGCGGCTGGGCGGAAATCAGTTCTGCGCCAGGGCGCGGCACAACCGTCATGTTTTCGGTGCCGATCAGCCCGCCGGGGGAACCACAAAGCGCGCAACGCGCGCAGAGCGCCGCAACCCCGACGCAATAGGCAAAGAGGGGAGTTTGTATGCCACTGAAAACCATTGTCGTCGACGACCACGCGATCGTGCGACGCGGGATCGTTCAAATTCTCTCCGAACACGCCGACATTGAGGTGGCCGGTGAGGCCGGCGACTACGGCCAGCTGCGAACCTTGTTGCGGCGGGTGGGCGACGTCGATTTGCTGGTCATGGACGTCAATTTGCCGGGCAAGGACGGGATCGACATTCTCAAGACGCTGCTCGGCGAGATGCCGCGCCTGAAAGTTCTGGTCGTCAGCATGTATCCCGAGGAGCAGTATGCGGTGCGCGCCTTTCGCGCCGGCGCCGCGGGATACTTGAACAAGGCGGGAGCGCCCGAAAAGCTGCTCGAGGCCGTCGAGCAAATTGCCGCCGGCCGCAAGTACGTCACTCCCGAAATCGCGCAGGCGCTCGTGGAGAACCTGCATGCGCCCGAACAGGTGCTGCCCCATGAGCGCCTCTCGGACCGCGAATTTCAGACGCTCAAGCTCATTGCCACCGGGCACCGCCTCTCCGACATCGCCGAGGCGCTGGCCTTGAGCCCCAAGACGGTCAGCGTGTACCGCGCACGAATCCTGGAGAAGATGAGCATGGGCAACAACGCCGAGTTGACCCATTACGCGATCAAGCACAGCCTGGTCGAATAGGAGCGTTTTGCCGACAGGCGGCGCACCCCGATGGCGAGCCTAGCTGGCGATCATGATGCGGTCCTTGCCGCCTCCTTTGGCCTCGTACATGGCCGCGTCGGCCCGTCGCAAAATTTGCCCAAGGGATTCGCCCTCGCGCCAAGCGGCCGCTCCACCGGAAAAGGTCATGACCAGCGATTGACCCTCGTACTGGAACTGGCTGCGCGCCAGTTCGCGCTGCAGGCGACGGATGGCATCGACCGCATCCTTGACGCCGGTCGCGGGAAAGATCACGACGAACTCCTCGCCGCCCGTACGCGCGATCAGCTCCGTGGAACGCAGACAGGCCTGCGCTGTGGTGACAAAGTGAATCAACGCCCGGTCGCCCGCGGCGTGCCCGAGACTGTCATTTACCGCCTTAAAATCGTCCAGATCGATCATCACAACCGTCAACGGCACGCGATAGCGCGACGAGCGCGATGCTTCGATGCGAAATACCTCGTCCAAGCCGCGGCGATTTAGCGCGTGGGTGAGCGGATCGTTTTGCACCATGCGCGCCGTCTGCGCCAATTCGTGCTCCAGACTGCGCACGCGCAGCTCGTAGGATTCGACCTTGCGACGCGCCTCGGCCAGATCCTGCTGGGACTTCTGGATTTCCTCGGACACCTGCTTGGTGTCGGCCAGCAGCCCGCCGACGATGCGCGCCACAACCAGAGCGTCCGGCTGTCCGACGAGCTCCTGCTGGTACGTGCTGATGCGCTGCTGAAAGCGCGCGGTGCTGTTGCCGACGGAACCCAGACGATCAACGATCATCGACAGCATTTCCCGCAGGGAGGAGCGCGCTTCTTCCAGATTGCGCTGCATCTCGATTTGCTGGTCGATGAGGGCCGCAATCCGGGTTTCCGCCTCCGCCAGTTGCTGCGACGTAAGTCGCGCGTTGAGCATTAAGCGGATCGGAGCCAGGCGCTCGACCAAACTCGGGTCGTGGATCACGAGCCGGGGCAAGGCGTCGCAAAATCGCAGTACCAGGCGCAGCAAGCCGGCCGATACGGCCTGTTGCTCCTCCGCGGTCGAGGGCGCCGCGTGCGCCGTGGCGGCGGAGCTTGCGCTATCCGCCGCGGCGGAGCTTTTTTCGTGCACCGTCGCCGCTTCGTGCCGACGCTTCAGCCCCACATCCACGTACGATCGAACCGTGAGCCAGTCGTTGCCGCGCAGGGCCACATCGATGTGGCCGGCCTCTTCGTGCGTCAGGCGCTTATGCCGCACGAGATCGCGCGCCAATTCCCGTACGAGCGACGCCGGCCCCTGGGTGTCATCAGATGCCCCCGGAAGCCGCGTGCGGTCGATCGTCCGCCCTCGCTTGGTCCCTTTGGGCGTCATGGCTGCCTTCGCACCCTTGCCATCGCCGACGGGGCAAGGTGCTGCGCACCCGGCCGCGCCGCTCTCGCGTCCAAAGCGCCCGCCACCAGCAAAAACTCTTCCGGCGGCAGGGGTCGGGAAAAAAGAAATCCCTGCATCAACGTGCATCCTTGGCCGCTGAGCGTTTGCATCTGCGCCGAGGTTTCTACGCCCTCCGCGATCGTTCGCAGTCGCAACGCCTTGGCCATGGCAATGATGGCCGCCACGACGGTCGCGCTGTCGGGGTTGATTTCCAGGTCCCGGACGAAAGAGCGATCGATCTTGATGGCGTCGATGGGCAGTTGTTGCAGGTACCCCAGTGACGAGTAGCCCGTGCCAAAGTCGTCGATCAGGATCCTTACCCCCAGGCGCTTGAGCTCTTCGAGCCGCGGAAGGGCAACCGCCAAATCGCGCATCAGCACGGTCTCCGTCAATTCGAACGCGAGCAGTTGTGCCGCCACTCCGTTGCGCGCGAGCAAGTCTCGGACCGGCGCTGCCAGATTGCCGCGTTCGAAATACCGCCCGGAAACGTTCACCGCGATCGGCACCAAGCGCAACCCTCGGCGACGCCACTCGCTGATTTGCCAACAGACTTGCGCGATCGCCCATTCCGTGATGGGCACGATCAAACCCGATTCCTCCGCGACCGCAAGAAACCCGCCGGGAGCCACCAGATCGCCGTCGCGGACCCAACGCAGGAGCGCTTCGGCACCGACAACTTGTCCGCTTGCGGTGTCGATTTTGGGCTGGTAGTGCAGCACGAGCTCCCCGCGCTGGACGGCCTGTTGCAAAGCAGCCTCCAGGCGCCCGCGCGCGCTCAACGCGACGTTCATCGATTCGTCATAGGCTCGCCAGGAGTTTCCTCCCTTGGATTTTGCGGCGTACATGGCCAAATCCGCCTTGCGAAGCAGGCTGTCCACATCGTCGCCATCGCGCGGGAACAGGGCCACGCCGACCGATGCGGTGACCTGCACCGCGTGGCCGAAGCAATCCACCGGGGCGCGCAGCGCATCGATCAGCCGATGCAAGATGCCGTGGACGTCCTCCGGCCCGCCGACATGCGACAAAAGCACCGTAAATTCGTCGCCACCCAGGCGCGCCACGCGGCTGTCTGCACGTCCTGCGACATCTTTCTCCGTTGGCGGGCGCACGCCGGGGGACGCCGCCTGCTGGCTCACTCGCGCGACGGTATCGGTTTCGCGAATCGTCGAGTGCAGGCGCCAGGCGATCTCCCGAAGGACCTGGTCGCCGACCTCGTGGCCGAGCGTGTCGTTGATCTGTTTGAAGCGGTCGACATCGACGAAAAGCAGTGCCAGCACCGCATTGCGGCCGCGTGCCCGCTCGATCGTCGCGCCGAACTCGTCTCGCAGATGTCGGCGGTTGGGCAGACCCGTGAGGCTGTCGTAATTGGCCAGCCGTCGGATCTGCTCCTCGGCCGCACGCCGTTCGGTGACGTCCTGAAGGATGCCGTGCATGGCCACGGCAACGCCATCGTCGTCGCGTTCGAACTCCGCCTCGACACGCACGGTGCGAGCGCAACCGTCGGGGTGTACGACGCCTGCTTCGAACGTCAGCAGCAAGCCGGAATTGAGCTCTTCGCGAAAAAGCCTTTCGATCCGTCCGCGATCTTCCGGCACGACACGCGACCACGCGTGCAACTGCGGCACATCGCCTTGCGTGCCCGCTAGCCCCGCCAGCGCGCGGCATTGGTCCGATACGCGAATGCGACCGGAGCGAAAATCCCACTCCCAGCTGCCCACCCGGGCAATGCGTTGCGCCTGGTGCAGCCGGGCCTGGCTGATCAGCAGCTCCCGGCGGGCGTGCGCGGCACGCAGCAAGTAGCGCAAGCGCTCGGAAAGCAGCGTCCACTGCCCGACCGTCTTGACAAAGAAATCGTTGGCACCCGCTTCGTAGGCGCGCGCGATCGAATGTTCGTCGTCCAGTCCCGTGAGCATGACGATAGGCACATGCTCGCCGTGCGGAGTTTGGCGCAACCTCTGGCACGTGCCAAACCCGTCGGGAACGGCGAGGGCCGCGTCGAGCACGACCACTTGCGGGCGTTCGCGCGCAAAGATCGCAACGGCCTCCTCCGCTTGGCCCGTCTCCAGGACGCGCCAGCCGCGTTCGCGCAGGGCGGCGACCGCCAACATGCGCCAAACCGGATCGCCATCGACCAGCAGCACGTCGTCGGTCGGGCCAAGCGCGCTCGTTGGCGGCGCGCCAGACGCAATCCCGGGCGCGGGAATCTGGCTCATCGGTCGAACTCCTGCAGGCTCGCCGGCGCGGCGTGATCCGAAACGGGAAGCAGCGCCCGCAGCGCCAGCAGGACGTTTTCGTGCTCCGCCCGCACCGCGGGCCAGCGCCTCTGGGCGTCGCCCAACTGTTCTTCGCGCGCCAGCGCCTCGATTTCGCCGCACGAGCGCGAAAAGCGCAGGGCGCCAAGATTTGCGCTGGAGAGCTTTAACGTATGTAACGCCTGAACGGCACCGGCAGCGTCCCGGCCCTCCAAGCCCACGTCCGCCGCGCGCACGAGGGAGCGGGACGAGATTTCGTAGGTTGCGACCAGACGCTGCAGCAGGTCCTTGGCGCCATTTCGCTCCATCGCGACGATCTCATCGAGCACCCGCTTTTCGAGCACTTTGCGTGCCGGTGCAGCCGCGTGGGCCGACCGGGCATCAGCTGGCGCCGGCGACGCCGCGACGACCATTGGCAGTACCGCGGGCGCGGGCGCAAACGCCGATGCCGTCGATCCCGGCGCCGCATCAACCGCAAGGGGCGGCTGCGTTGCAATGGCGCTTGCCAGGATTTCGATCAGGTCCTGGCGGCGTACCGGCTTGGCCAGGTACGCATCCACGCCGCCGGTTCGCGCCGGGCCGAGGTCCTGGCCGTTGGCGGTCGAAGTAAGCATGATTACGCGCAGCGCACGCAGGGTCGGATCCGACCGGATCCTTTCGGCCAGCTCCACGCCGTCCATGAAGGGCATCTTCATGTCGATGATCGCTACATCGAAGGGGCTCGCGGAGTTTGCGGCAATACGCAGCATCTGAAGCGCCTGGCGACCGTTCTCCGCAATCGCGCAGTCCATCGCAAGCGCCGAGAGCTGCTCGCTCAGAATGCGCCGATTGGTCGGGTTGTCTTCGGCGATGAGCACGCGCCGACCGGCCAGCGCGGCCGCGCCCTCGATCGCAGGCGCCGCCGCCGGGCACGCGACCGGCAACAGCGGCACTTCGAGCCGAAACTCGCTTCCTTCGCCGATGCGACTGCGGACGCTCAGAGTGCCGTTCATCAGTTCCGCGAGGCGGCGGCACAACGCGAGGCCAAGGCCGGTTGCGCCCGGGCGATGGGCCGAGGCAAGCGCCGGCGGCGAGCCCGTCGCAAAGAGCCGCTCGAGTGTCTCCGGCCGCATTCCGGCCCCCGTGTCGCGCACCAAGAAGCGGATCGGCGTCGCGGCAGCCTCGGGGCGAAGTGTTGCTTCCGTATCCGTCCGTCCCACGATTAGTACGACTTCCCCGCGCTCGGTGTACTTGATCGCGTTGTCGACGAGTTTGAGCAGAATCTGGCGCAGCCGCGCCGGATCGCCCCGTACCGCCGCGGGCAGCTCGGGTGACAGCCGATAGGCAAGCTCGATTCCCTTTGCGTGGGCGCGCGGGGCCATGCGATCGACGAGATTTTCCACTAGAGCGCACAGATCGAGATCCTGTAGTTGCAGCGCGAGCTGTCCGGATTCGATCCTTGCCAAATCCCGCATGTCGTTCGTGACGCCAAGCAGCGTCTCGGCCGATCGGCAAAGCGCTTCGCTCAGATTGCGCTGACGCTCATTGAGTTGCGTCGCCAAAAGCTGATCGGCCACGCCCAACATCTGTTTTACGGGCGCACGCAACCCTTGACTAAGATCCGCGAGAAACGCGGGCCGGGACTCGCTCTCCCGACGAGCGCACGCGAGCGCATCGTTCAGTGCGGCCTGCTCCGCGCGTTGGCGCGTCGCGTCGCGAACGACAACCAACACCGCACCGGGCCCGGTGCCGTCTTCCGGCAGGGGTCGGATCTGCAGTTCCAGCCACGGGACGTCGGCGATGTCGGATCGAGTCGCCAGCACCAGGCCCGCAGCTCGCACACCCGACGCGATCTGGCGTCGGCACTCCGCCGCTGAGGTCGAATTGGCCGCAAACAGCAGCTCGGCCAGGTTGCGTCCGATCGGTTCTGTCGCGCGAACTCCCGCCAGGCCCGTCAGTTGGGCGTTGGCCCACTCGATACGGCCGTCCGGGGTGGTCAGTGCGATCGCATCGTCCAGGTTCTCTGCGATCAACGCCTGCCGTCGCACCCGCGCGGCGGGAGCATGCAGCGAAACGTCGGATTGGTAGCGGTTGGCGGTATTCCACAGTTCCACGCTGATCGCTTCCACGAGCTCGAGCATCTCGGCACTGGCCTCAATGCGGTGATCGGCAAAGAACTCGACATACGCGGTCATGTCGGGCCCGGCGCTGATCGGAATAATGAAGCCGGTTCGCAGTCCACAGGCCAACGCCTCCACGCGCCGGGACCAATCCTGCATACGCCCCAGGTCACTGACCCAATGCGACAGGTGACTCTCCTGCGCGTGCCCGATCAGACCCGTACTCTCGGCCTGTGCGCAGGAGGCGCTGCAGGCGTCGATGAAGGCGGAAAACCGCTTCGGGTCGGGCGCGTACCAGTACGATTGCACGCTTTCGATCTCACCGGCTTTTTTGCGCGTCACGAGAACCAGGCGTCCGATGGGCCAGTCAAGATAGGTGCCGATCTCCCGCAAGGAATTCTTCAGAGCGGCGTCGAGCGGTTCGCCGTCGTTTGCCGCGGAAGCCAGATTGCGCAGCATTTGCATGAGCGCGTATTGACGCTGCAAGTCGAGCGCGTTTTGCGCCTCGGCCGCATACAGCTGGCGCGAGGTCTGCGCATGCGACAGCAACGCCGCGGTCATTGCATCAAAGGAATGGACCAATGTGGAGACTTCGCAGCGGCTGCGGACCGGCACTTGGCCGCAATAGCGCGCAGCAAGCAGATCGGCCCGGGCGATGATTTTTTTCATCGGCCCAACCAGCCGACGCGCTTGCCAGATCGCATAGGCCGCGCCCAGGCTCGCCAGTGCCAGACCCGCGAGCGCGGACTCGGACCAGGTCGCGCCGTGCCGGGCAAACTGGTCAAGGCACAAGCCGCAGACCGTTGCCGGCAGCAAGGCCAGTAAGAGCGTTCGCACCGCCAGGGACACACGCCCGTCGGTCAGTTCACCGCCGAGCTTGGCAAAACTCTTCGGGTCCGTCTGGTCGTACGCGGTGGTGTCGGCTTGTGCCGGGAAGCGCGGCGTTTCCGGGGCGTGCGCGGGCTCGGTGGCGTGAGGGCCATCCGGCGCGCTGTTCCGAGGATCGATGTCCTGCATTGCCATGGGCTTTCTTCTGCCCGTAGCAACGCCGGGCGTCATGCCGCCGTACAGTATTTCGACCTTGTACCGCCGAACTTAACGAGCAGATTGCCCGGTAAACCACCGGCATGCCGCGCTGTTTTGGCTACTGGAGCCAGGAGCGCAGGCCTGCGCAGAGTCGCTTTCGACTGGCACAATGCGGCCTGCGCCGTCGCGGGTCGGTTCGGCAAGCGCACAGGGCCGAGAGCCGCAACGGATCGATCCTTGGATGCGCCCGCGCGCTGGCGCTTGGGCGAAAATGGACGCCTTAGCGTTCGGTTTGGAACGAAGACAGCAAAAGACCGGCACCGTTGCCTATGACGGAGATTTTTCTGGCGGTATGCAGCGGCGCACTGGCCGCGATCGTGGTGATGCTGCTGTTGCTGCATCGCCGCAACCGCCGCGAACTCTCCGTGTTACAGCGCGCGCTGGGAGCCTCCTCGCTGTGGTGGTGGCAATCCGACCATAACTCGCGCATCGTCTGGGCGCAGGCCGGGCGGCAGAGGCCTTCCTGGCTGGATCGGGATCAGCTGATTGGCCTGAATTTTTGGCGCCTTCCCGGTTCGATGGCCGCCGATAGCCCGCCGCCGGCGATTCGGGACGCGGTTGCGGCTCATCGGCCGTTTTTCGACGTTCCCATAACGGCACGTCTCGCAAACGCGGGCGAAGTGACCGTGCGTCTGAGCGCGATACCCTTTGGCGAGCGGGCAGGCCAGTTTCGCGGCTACATCGGCACGGCGAGTCGGCACGAGAGCACGATGCCAGAGGCCGCGGCACCGGCCGCGATCCAAGCGCGACTGGCGCAACTTGAGCGCGAGCACGCGGAGCGTGCGCGCGAGTTTGCATCGGCCGCGCGCGAGATGGAGAGCATTTCGTACTCGGTGTCCCACGACCTGCGCGCGCCGCTGCGCGTGGTCGACGGATTTGCCAACATCATTCTGGAGGATTACGGCTCGCGACTCGACGAACTGGGCCGCGAACACGTCCAGCGCATCGTCGCCGCGGCTGGCCGCATGAACGCCATGATCGATGCCCTGCTCGCGATGTCGCGCAGGACGGGCCGCGAGCTCGAGGTCGAGCGGGTCGATCTTTCGCGCGCGGTGCGGGAACTTGCCGAGGAACTGCGCGCCACCGACTTTAGCCGTAGCGTCGAGTTCCGCATCGAACCCGATGTGCGGGCCGATGGCGACCCCGTGTTACTGCGCCTGGTACTGCAAAATCTGCTCGGCAACGCCTTCAAGTTCAGCGCGCGGGTGCCCGATGCGCTCATCGAGTTCGGTCACCGCATCGTGGACGGCGACGACGTGTTCTTTGTGCGGGACAACGGCGTGGGGTTTGACACGCGCTTTGCCGATCGCCTGTTCGGGCTGTTTCAGCGGTTTCACTCGCAAAACGAGTTTCCCGGCACGGGGGTGGGCCTCGCGACCGTTCAGCGCATCGTTCGCAAGCACGGCGGCCGCGTGTGGGCCGAGTCCGAACCGGGCAAAGGTTCCTGCTTTTATTTCACGCTGCCAGCCGCACCCGCCGGCAGCTAACGCGCCCTAGCGCGGGATCGAGTTGAGGCGATTGGCCGCTTCCACCATGCTGGTGGCCAACGCTTCGATGCTGGCCCCCTCCAGACGGGCCTGATTGCGCAGGGCGTCGAGGGCGCGGTCGTAGTCCAGGCGCAGTCGTTCCATCAGGATGCCGATGGCGACTTGCTCGTCGCGCTGTCCCCGGCCCATACCGACCGGGCTCGGCGGCACGGATCGGCTCGCGGTCTGCGCCAGCGCCGCGCGAACGGCCGGAACAATCTGCTTGACGTCCAGGGGTTTGACCAAATAGCCCAATGCGCCAAGACGGTTGGCTTCCTCGATGGTGGCCGAGTCATTGAAAGCCGAAAGAAACAAAAATCCGGTGCGGGTGTTGGCGGCCAGATACCGGGCCACGTCCATTCCGCTCTTGCCCTGCATACGCATGTCAAGGATTGCCAGCTGCGGCTTGTGCCGGCGCGCCAGCAAAATCGCCTCGTCTCCGTTGTCGGCCTCGATCACTTCGATGCCGGCTTGGCGCAGCCCGGCGCACAGCGTCGCCAGCACCAGCCGGTCATCGTCCACCACCAGTACCAACGGTGTCTGGTCCGTCATGTTCGGTCTCTCGAGAGAAAGTGCAATGCCCGAAACGTGCGGTTGCGAGAGCCCGTCATTCGAGCTCCTCGCGAATCGCAGGTCCGCTGAGCTCGAGCGTCGTGCGCACGAGCGAGCCGAGCTGCTCAATCCGCAGCCGGGCGCCGCGCCGCGGCAGCAGAGCCTTGATCAACGAAAGTCCCGATACACCCGAGGCAACCCGAGAGAGGTCAAAGCCCGGCGGCAGCCGTCCCGCATTGTCGATCTGCAACGCAACGCCGTCGGGCCGCGTCGCAATCCGAACCTCGATCGCAAGCTCCCGGCTCGAGCGGTATTTGATCGCGTTGGTGCCCAACTCGTTGATGACCAGAGCCAGCGGAACGGCTTCGTTTTCCGGCAGACCCCAGCGCCACAGAGCCGGCGCATCGGACTCGAAACGCACATCCGCGCCGAACATGGCGCCGAGGTTGGAAAAAATCCCTTGCGCGACGCCCAATACCGGCAGCGTGCCTCCGCTGCCAATCTGCAGACCGTGCACCTGGGCAATGGCCTGAATCTGGCCGGCGATTTCGTGCAGCGTCGATGCGACCTCCGGTTTGGCGCTGGCCATCTGCTGCAGCAGGCCGGCTACGCCCTGCAGGTTGTTTTTGATCCGATGATGCACCTCGCGAACCAGCACATCGCGTTGCGTGACCGCCTCGTCCAGGCGCTGCTGCTCCGCGGCCTTGCGCTCGGTGACGTCATCGGCGATGCCAAAAATGCGGATCGAAC
>DASPTP010000036.1:0-21640 GCA_035623355.1 Burkholderiaceae bacterium
CGCTGGAAGTCCGCGGCGTTGCGCCAGCTCGCCGGCTCCTTCGGCCTGGAGGCCGGAAACAACAAACGCCCGGGCAAGCCGATCGAGATGGCCTCCGCATCGTTTTATCGGGGCTTTTTGCGCGGGCTTTTCGACGCGCAGGGCTCGCTGCACGGCGATTGGCAAAACGGCGTCAGTGTGCGCTTAACCTGCGGCGATCCGGAAACGCTCGAATGCGTGCAACGCATGCTGGCTCGCCTGGGAATCGTCGCAACGACGTGCGCAGATCCTAACGGCGCGGGAGCAAACCCTCTTTCGAACGCGCACGCTGGGAGGCAGGCTCTCGTTATTGCCCGCGACAACGTCGTGCGTTTTGCCGATGTGATCGGTTTTCGCGATGTCGAGAAAAGCGGCCGCCTCGCTCAATCGCTTGCCGCTTGCCGTCGATACGTCGATCGGGAGCAGTTTTGGGCGACGGTCGATTGCGTCGTCGACGCGGCCTCGGAACCGGTTTTCGATGTCAACGTCGAGCAGGTGCACGCATTCGATGCCAACGGACTGTACGTGCACAATTGCGGCGAACAGCCGTTGCCGTCCTATGGCTGCTGCTGTCTGGGCTCGATCAATTTGACGCGCTTTGTTCGCGATCCGTTTAGCAACGAAGCGGCGTTTGACTTTGCGGAATTTGCGGAGGTCGTCCGCGTCGCGATCCGCGCGTTGGACAACGTGCTCGAAGCCACGCTTTGGCCGCTGCCCGAGCAGCGCGCCGAGGCGGCCAACAAGCGTCGTGTCGGTCTGGGATTTACGGGCCTGGGCAATACCCTGACGATGCTGAACTTGCGTTACGACAGCGAGAGCGGACGCGCGATGGCCGCGGATATCTCCCGTCACATGCGCGATATGTCCTACCAAGCGTCGGTGGACCTGGCGCGCGAAAAAGGCGCATTCCCGCTCTTTGACGCCGACCAGTACCTGGCTGCTCCGCACTTCGCGTCGCGCCTTCCCGAAGAGCTGCAACGCGAAATCCGCATTCACGGCATGCGCAATTCGCACCTCTTGTCGATCGCGCCGACCGGTACGATCTCGCTGGCATTCGCCGGCAACGCCTCCGGCGGCATCGAACCGACCTTTTCCTGGACCTACGTTCGCAAAAAACGCATGCCCGACGGCACGCGCCAGGAGTACCAGGTCGAAGACTACGCGTATCGACTCTACAAGCTGATGGGAGGCGACCCCAACGCATTGCCCCAGAGCTTTGTCGGCGCGCTGGAGATGCACGCGCTCGATCACATGCGCATGATCGCCGCGGTACAGCCGTTTATTGATGCGGCGGTCAGCAAGACCGTGAACGTTCCCGAGGACTATCCGTTCGAGGATTTTCGCAAGATTTACTTCGAGGCCTGGAAGGCGAACCTAAAGGGCATTACGACCTACCGTCCGAATCGCGTGATCGGAGAAGTGTTGTCGGTCGCCTCCAAAGAGAGCCTGCCGCAGACCAACGTGGCATCGAGTCCCATCGACGACGCGAACCGACGTGTGCGGCTGGATTTCACGCCGCAACCGGCTCTCGCGAGCCTGAAATGGCCCGGACGCCCGGACTTGTCGGCCGGCAACTTGGCCTGGACCTACATGGTGGAGATTCCATCGCGCAACGAATCCTTTGCGATCTTCATCGGCCAAACGGGCAATCCGCCCATGCCCTTTGAGGTGTGGGTCAATGGAGCCGAACAGCCGCGCGGACTCGGCGCAATCGCCAAGTCGCTGTCGATGGACATGCGTTCGGAAGACCGGGCTTGGCTGCGCATGAAACTCGACGCGCTGGCACGGGCGCGCGACGAGCAAGGATTCATGGTCCCCTTCCCGCCCGACGGCCATGCGATCTGGGTCAATGGCGTGGTCGCCGCATTTGCGCAGATCGTGCGCTGGCGCTGCGATGAATTGGGCACGTTCAAAGACCTGGACGCCCATCCGACGCCCGTGCTCGATGCCTTGTTTTCCCGCAAAGAGCCCAAAGCGGGCCCCGCGGGAACGATGAGTTGGACCGTCGACATCAACAACCCGAACACGGGAGACGATTTTGTCCTCGGGGTAAAAGAACTCACCTTGCCCGACGGCAGCCGACGGCCGTACTCAATCTGGCTCGCGGGCGAATATCCCAGGGTACTCGACGGACTGTGCAAACTCATTTCGCTGGACATGCGAGTCGTCGACGCCAACTGGATCGGCATGAAGCTGCGCAAACTGCTCAATTTCGGCGAACAAAACGGAGACTTCTGGGCCCCGGTGCCGGGAGTCGATCGCTCGTCCCTGTACCCGAGCACCGTCGCGTACATCGCGGCCCTGCTATTGCACCGCTACAAAGTGCTCGGCATCCTCGATGACGAGGGTCGCGCGATTCGCTCGGTTGGAATTCTCGCGATGCCCGAAACCCGCAAGACCGTCGAACTGGGTAACGCGCCGATCAAGGGACGGGTATGCCCGAGCTGCGGCGCCGCCGCCATGATCAAGCGCGACGGCTGCGAGTTTTGTACGGCCTGCGGATTTACGGGCGCTTGCGGCTAGAGGGTGCGTAAGAGCGCGCGCCGCAACGGACGGGCGCCGGCCCCTTGCTCATCGGCTGCCGGGGCGATTTTGCGTCAGGGCGCGCTTGATGCGCGCCTCGCGCGCCGCATCCATCTCGTCCATGGCCTTTTTCTTTTCCAGGCCCAAGGAGCGTTCGACGAATTCGAACCAGACAAATGCTGCGGCCAGCAGGCCGATCACCCACCACCACGAAACTGTGGCGAATATCCCGACTTCAAAATAGCGCAGCAGCGCCAAGGCGAGTGCCGACCAAACCAGCCACATGGGATTTTTCGCTAAACCATTTCAAAGAGAAACACGAAAACCCGCCGAGTGCTCGGGCCGCCGGACTTCGGGCATCCAATAAAAAGAATTATCCTCCTTCTCGTCGCCGGGCGAGCGGGGCGAAAAGCCCTGATCCAGCGCAAATATTCGCTCGACCGCCGGTTCGCGCGTTGCGATGCACAAGTTACACTGCTGCCGGATTTTGCCCGGCCGTCAGGGTCCGTACCCCTTCCTTTTGGAGATCCGAATGAAAAAAATGCTCGTTGTCGCCCTACTTAGCGCCCTGTTCAGCAGCAGCGCCTTTGCCCAGTTGGAACTCGCCAAGCAGAAAAACTGCCTGGCCTGCCATAGCGTCGACAAAAAGGTGCTGGGTCCCTCGTATAAGGATGTGGCCGCGAAGTACGCCAACGATCCCGGCGCCGAAGCGCGCCTGGTAAAGAAAGTTCGCGAAGGTGGCACCGGCGTATGGGGCAAAAACGTCATGCCGGCCAACCCGAACCTCAGCGAGCAAGACGCGACGTCGCTCGTGAAATGGATCTTGTCGCTCAAATAGATCGAGGCGGGGCGCGGCGGGGCGCCAAGGCGCCGCGGCACCAGCCCGCGGCAGCCGTTCTCGCGCCGTAAAGACGCGCTTTGCGCGGTTCCGGTGGGCGTAGAATCCGGCCGGTTTACGTGGTCGGGTACGGTCCACGCGCGCCCGACGCGCAGAGGAAACTCCATGAAGAGCTCGATGAAATCGGCTGCCATGAGCTTCGCGGCAGCGGTTGCTTTGCTGGGTTGTGGCCACAAGGAGGAAACCGCGGCCCCGGCAGCAAGCGGCGGCACCCAGGTCGCAGGGCAAGGCGACAATGTGATCCGCATCGGGCATGTGGCACCCCTGAGCGGTGGGGACGCCCACCTTGGCAAGGACAACGAAAACGGCGCTCGGCTTGCGGCCGATGAGATTAATGCGGCCGGCGGCGTGCGTCTTGGCGAGAAGATTTATCGCGTGGAAATCCTGGGCGAAGACGACAAGGCCGACCCGAAGGAGGGCACACTTGCCGCCCAAAAGCTCGTCGACGAGGGCGTTGTGGCCGTTGTCGGGCATCTGAACTCGGGCAGTTCGATTCCGGCTTCCAAGATCTACAGCGACGCGGGAGTGGCACAGATTTCCCCCTCGACGACGGCGGCCAAATACACCGACCAAGGATTTAAGACAACGTTTCGCGTGGTAGCCAACGACATCCAGCAGGGCACCGCGATGGCCAACTTCGCAATCAACGATTTCAAGGCCAAGTCCGTTGCGATCATTGACGATCGCACGGCGTATGGCCAGGGGCTGGTCGATGTCGTCGAGCGCGTGGTCAAGGACCACGGTGTATCGATCGTCGCGCGGGAATACACCAACAACAAAGCCAGTGACTTTAATGCGATTTTGACCAAGATCCGGGCCCGGCAGCCCGACGTGATTGTCTACGGTGGAATGGACGATACGGCCGGCCCGATGGCCAAACAGATTCACCAGTTGGGTATCAAGGCGCCGCTGCTTGCCGGCGACGGCACCTGCTCGCCGGAATTCGTCAAACTCGCGGGAGACGGTGCCGACATTCTCACCTGTTCGCGCGCCGGGGAGGCCGTGGAAAAACTGCCCAAGGGAGCGCAGTTCATGGCCAAGTACAAGGCCAAATTCGGATCCGATGTGCAGATCTACGCGCCCTATGCCTACGACGCGGTGTATGTCGTCGTCGATGCCATTCGCCGCGCGGGCTCGCTCGACCGCGGCGCGATTACCGCGGCGGTCGCCAACACGGACTACGACGGCCTGACGGGGCACATCAGCTTCGACGCCAAGGGCGATATCAAAAACGGTGCCATCTCGATGTATCACGTGCAAGACGGTACGCTCAATTACCTGTCAACAACGCGATAATTGCGTAACGATCCTTGCCGCGGGGCTCCCAGGCCTGAGCATACAAACCAGGCGGCGCGAAACTGATGGGATCTTGGGACACCTTCGTTCAGCAGGTCTTTAACGGGCTCGTGCTCGGCAGCCTGTACGCGCTCATCGCCCTGGGCTACACGATGGTCTACGGCATCGTGAATCTGATCAATTTTGCTCACGGCGACGTGCTCATGGTGGGGGCGCTTACCGCCTTGAGTGCCGTGGCGCTGGCACACGGCCTGGCGCCAGGGATACCTGGCTGGGGCCTGATGCTCATCGGGATGCTCGCCGCCGTCCCGGTGTGCGTACTGATCAGTTTGCTGATGGAGCGCGTTGCGTATCGACCGTTGCGCAACGCACCGCGCTTGGCACCTCTCATCACGGCGATCGGCGTCTCGATCCTTCTGCAGACCCTGGCAATGATCATCTGGGGGCGCAATCACCGGACGTTCCCCCAGTTGCTCTCCTCCGATCCCATCGCCATCGGCCCGGCGACCGTAACGGTCACCAAATTGCTCGTCGTGGCGCTCTCCGCGATTATCATGGTCGCGCTGCTGCTGTTGGTGCAGCGCACGCGCCTGGGACGGGCAATGCGTGCCACCGCGGAAAATCCGCGGGTTGCCGCGCTGATGGGCGTTAATCCCAATGCCGTCATCGCCGCAACGTTCGCCATTGGTGCGGCCTTGGCCGCTGTCGCGGGCGTGATGTACGCCTCGCTGTATTCGGTCGCGCACTTTTACATGGGGTTTATTCCGGGACTCAAAGCCTTCACCGCGGCGGTTCTCGGGGGCATCGGCAATATCCCCGGCGCAATGCTCGGCGGGATCCTGCTGGGTCTGATTGAGGCGCTCGGCGCCGGCTACATTGACCAGTTCAGCGATGGACTCTTCGGGAGCAACTATCAGGACGTATTCGCTTTCATCGTCCTGTGCGCGGTGTTGATATTGCGACCTTCGGGCCTGCTCGGCGAACGTGTCGCCGATCGCGCCTAGAGGAAGCGGTGCCGGTGGCCCTGACCGCGTTTGCCCTGCCGATGGTCGCCCGATCGTGATGGCATCGTTTGGCGGCACGGACCCGCATCGGCGCGCCGCATTGGCGGCTACGGCCTTGATTGCGGTCGTGCTGCTCGTTTTACCGCTGGCTGCCGGCTGGCTGGGACCGGCCTGGGTGCGCACGCTGGCATTTGCCGCGCTGTACGTGATGCTGGCGCTTGGATTAAATATCGTTGTGGGTTTCGCCGGTTTGCTCGACTTGGGGTACATCGCCTTTTACGCGGTCGGCGCCTACACCTTTGCCTTGCTTGCCTCTCCCCATCTGACCGATAACTTTCCCAGCATCGCACGGACCTTTCCCGACGGCTTGCACGTGCCGATCTGGGCGGCGATTCCTTTGGGGGCTGCCATCGCGGCGGCCTTTGGCGTGCTGTTGGGCGCGCCGGTATTGAAGCTGCGCGGAGATTATTTGGCCATCGTCACGCTCGGCTTTGGCGAAATCATCCGGATTTTTCTGAACAATTTGAACGCCCCGATCAATCTGACCAACGGTCCGCAAGGCATCACGCTGATCGATCCGGTGCGTGTCGGGCCGCTGCGCTTTGATCACGGGGCGTCGGTCTTTGGGCTGGCGCTGAGCTCGCTGCAACTGTATTACTACTTGTTTACCGCTTTGGCGTTGCTGTGCATTTTGGTGTGCGTGCGACTGCAGGATTCTCGACTGGGCCGAGCCTGGATGGCCATCCGGGAGGACGAGATCGCCGCCAAAGCCATGGGCATCAACGTGCGCAACGTCAAACTGCTGGCCTTCGGACTGGGGGCTACGTTTGGCGGCGTCTCCGGATCGATGTTTGCCGCGTTCCAGGGTTTTGTGTCGCCCGAGTCTTTTTCCTTAATGGAATCGGTCATCGTGCTGTCGATGATCGTGCTGGGCGGATTGGGGCACATTCCGGGGGTGATCCTCGGCGCGGTGATGCTGTCGGTATTTCCCGAATTGCTGCGACATACCGTGGGGCCGATGCAAACGCAATTGTTTGGACGGATCCTCATCGACACGGAGGTTCTGCGCATGCTGCTGTACGGCGTTGCGCTGGTCCTGATCATGCTGTACCGCCCCAAGGGACTTTGGCCGGCGCCGCAGCACGGGGTTGCTCCCCGCGGCGTGGCACAACCGCCGCCAATGCCACCGGCTGCGGCCGCGTGAAGCAGCCACCATGGCCCGAGATCTTGTGCTCAACGTAAGCGGGATCAGCAAGCGCTTTGGCGGGCTGCAAGCACTGCAAGAGGTGGGCTTGCGCATCGAGCGCCAGCAAATCTATGGGCTGATCGGGCCCAATGGAGCGGGCAAGACAACGTTTTTCAATGTTGTTACCGGACTGGTGCGGCCCGACGCCGGAACCTTCCAACTCGAGGGACGCGCCTACGAACCCACGTCCGTGCACCGCGTTGCCGCCGCCGGCATTGCGCGGACCTTTCAAAATATCCGCCTGTTCGCAGAAATGACGGCGCTCGAGAACGTCATGGTCGGCCGGCACGTGCGCACGCACTGCGGCGCGCTCGCCTCGGTTCTGCGCACGCGCGGCGCGCGCCGGGAGGAAGAGCAGATCCGACAGCGATCGGGCGAATTGCTCGAGTATGTCGGCATCGGCCGGCTAGGACATCTGCAGGCACGCACCCTGTCCTACGGAGACCAGCGGCGCTTGGAGATCGCGCGGGCCCTGGCCACCGATCCGAAGCTGCTCGCATTGGACGAGCCTGCGGCCGGAATGAATGCCACGGAAAAAATTGATCTGCGGGCGCTTCTCGAGCGGATTCGCGCCGACGGCATCACCATCCTGCTCATCGAGCACGACGTCAAACTCGTAATGGGATTGTGCGACCAAGTGACCGTGCTCGACGAAGGCCGCATCATCAAGGAAGGTTCACCCGGGCAAGTGCAGCACGACCCGGCCGTGATCGAAGCCTACCTCGGACGCGCGCATGTCCCCGTTTAGGTCACGATGAGGGCCGCGGTACTGCGCATTGCCGGTCTGTGCGTCGACTACGGCGGCATACACGCGGTCAAGGGCGTGGACCTGCAGGTCCATGCCGGCGAAATGGTTGCCCTGATCGGCGCCAATGGAGCGGGTAAGACCACAACCCTGCGGGCGATAACGGGATTGGTCGGCTGGAGTGGCACGATCGAATACCTGGGCCGCAGCACCCGCTCGGTATCCGCACACGATTTGATGCGCCAGGGCTTGGTGATGGTTCCGGAAGGACGCGGAATCTTCACACGAATGACGGTCCATGAAAATCTGCTGATGGGTGCCTTCGCGCGCGACGACAAGCATGTCCTGGCGTCGGATCTGGAGCAGCAGTATCGGACGTTTCCGCGACTAAAGGAGCGCTCGGCACAACTGGCGGGCAACCTATCGGGAGGCGAACAGCAGATGTTGGCGATTGCGCGGGCCATGATGAGCCGACCGCGCTTGCTGCTGCTCGATGAGCCCTCGATGGGTCTTGCTCCGATTATGGTCGAGAAGATCTTTGGTGTGATCCGCGCGGCCTCGGCGCAAGGGATACCGATGCTGTTAGTCGAGCAAAACGCCAAGCTCGCGCTCGAGGCGGCCGGCCGCGCCTACGTCCTGGACTCGGGAACGGTCACTCTGACCGGGAAGGCCCAAGACTTGCTGCACGATCCGCGCGTGCGCGAGGCCTATCTGGGCGAGTAAACCGACGCCGACCCGACCCCGCGCAACTTACCGCGCCGTGGCCGGCAGGTCCGCCCGGGATACAAAGGCATCGGAGAAAAAATTCTCTTCCTTCAGCCCGCAGTGCGCAACGAAATCGCGGTGGGCCGACTGCACCATGATGGGAACTCCGCAGGCGTAAACCTGGTAGCCGGACAAATCAGGCAGGTCCTGCATCACGGCACGGTGCACAAGACCCGTTCGCCCCGTCCACGGCGGCGCGGACTCGGCAGTCTCCGGCATGCCGGAAACCCCGTCCGGCTCGGAGAGCACCGGAATGTAGCGGAAATTGGGTTGTTCCTGCTCCCAGCGCCGCGGCAGCGCGTCCATGTACAGGTCGGCACGCGTGCGCGCACCCCAGTACAGGAGAACCGGGCGCCCGCGCCGGCCCGTGGCCGGATCATCCCGATGGAGACTCTTGGCAAAGATCGTTTCAAGAATTGCCTTGATCGGGGCAAATCCCGTCCCGCTGGCCAGAAGGACGATCGGCTCGGCATCGCCCTCGCGCAGAAAAAAGGTCCCCAGCGGCCCTTCGAGGCGAAGGATGCCGCGCTCTCGCACCATCGGGTTCGTCATACCGAAGAGTGCGTCCGTGAACGTGCCGCCCGGCATGTGCCGGATGTGAAATTCGATGGGGCCGTCGCCATCGGGCATTGACGCGATCGAATAGCTGCGGCGCACCCCGTTGGGCAAGATGAAATCCACGTATTGCCCGGCCCGATACTTCAGGTGCTCGGAGGCCGGAAGCTTGACAGTCAAAACCGCAACGTCCTTGGCGGCCCAATCGATGTGTTCGATGCGTGCGGGCATTTTGTGCGGAACGATGCCGTCAAGCGCCGCGGTGATTCGCGCCTCGATGACCAGATCGGTCTGCGGTATCGCGCAGCAAAACAGCGCAAATCCATCGGCTTCTTCGGCAGCGCTCAGCGCTGCCTCCCCGTGCGGGCCATGATGCACGATGCCGGAAAGCACCTTGCCTTTGCACGAACCGCAGGCGCCGTTTTTGCAACCGTGGGGCAACGTGATGCCCGCGGACAAGGCGGCAACCAGTACGGGTTGTCCGGCCGGTACAGAGAATTCCCGGCCGGAAGGCTGGACCAGAACTTTGTGCTTAGTCATGTATGAAAGAATGCGAATCGTCCGAAAGCAGGCGCGATTGCGGCAAACTTCCTCGCCTGCCGGGTCTCGCGACAAACCATGAATTCAACGCCAACGGCATTGGATGGGAATGGGACACCGCAGCCGGTGTTGTCCCTTCCAAACGCACCGCGGTCGCGCCGACGCCTCGGGCAACCGCGCTTGCTGATCGTCGGTTGCGGGGATATCGGGTTGCGAATTGTCGCACGGCTGCGCGACCGCTTCCGGATCTTTGGCACGATCGCCAACCCCGCCGGTGCCGCCAAGGTTCGGGCAGCCGGCGCCACGCCCCTCGTCCTGGATCTGGACCATAGCGGCAAAAAATCACGCATCGGCGAACTTGCGGCGCGCCGCGTTCTGGTTCTGGCACCGACGTCGACCCATGGCAGCCGCGACGCCCGAGCGCGTCGGCTCGTGCGCATGTTGCGGGCCCTGCCCGGTGCCCGCATGATCTACCTCAGCACCACGGGCGTGTACGGGGATCGGCAGGGCGCCTGGACGGACGAGAGCACTCCGGCCGCACCGACCAGTGAACGAGCCCGCAGGCGCCTGGACGCGGAATTGGTGGTGCGGGCAAGCCGCTGGCACTCCGCGGTGCTGCGGGTTCCGGGTATTTATGGTCCCGAGCGTTTGCCGGTCGATCGGTTGCGTCAGGCAATTCCGGTCGCGCTGCCGCCGCAAGACGTAATAACCAACCACATCCACGCCGAGGATTTGGCGAGGGCTTGCATCGCGGCAATCTTCCGCGCCGCGCCTACGCGAACGTACAACATCGTCGACGATTCGCAGCTGTTTTTGGGCGATTACCTTGACCGTGTCGCCGATCAAACGGGTCTGCCGCGACCACCGCGGGTGCGCTGGGATGCGCTGCACGAAGCCGCCGGGGCGCGCCGCATGTCGTTTCTGGGCGAGTCGCGCCGACTGCGAAATCTGCGGATGAAACGCGAACTGCGCGTGCGATTGCGGTTTCCCGATGTCGAAGCGGGATTGGCCGCGATCGCAGGTCCGGCGCAGGCGCACGCCGGCTCGCCGCCCACGCGCGGAAAATAAGGCGACGCCGCGCCGGTGCCGTCATCGCCGCGCCCGGCACAAGGCGATGTGCGAAAGGCGTCTACTCAAAGCACCGATAGCGACGTCTTGCGTTGGGGGCCGGGAAACAGGCGATTGAGCTCGGCCAGGTCGGCCGTGGTCAAGCGGATTTGTGCCGCCGCCAAATTTTCGCGCAGATGCGCCACGCGGACCGCCTTGGGAATTGCCACCACCTCGTGCTGCGCCAGTATCCAGGCCAGCGCCAGCTGTGTGCTCGAGATGCCAAGCCGCTTTGCGGGCCCGCGCAACGCGGGCTCGGCTGCGAGCGCTCCCTGGTCAATCGGGCTATAGGCCATGAGCGGCATGTGCTGCGCGCGCATCCAGGGCAGAAGATCAAATTCGGGGCCGCGCTCGCGCAAGGAGTAATACACCTGATTGGTGGCACAGCCTTCGGCGGTGCCGGGCGCAATCCCGAGCTCGCGCTGCACCCTCAGCAGCTCAACCATGTCCTTCGTATCGAAGTTGCTCACGCCCCAGGCGCTAATGTGCTTGTGGGCAAGAAGCCGCTGCATGGCCGAACACGTATCGTGTAGCGGATGCCCACCCCGCCAATGCAGAAGGTACAGGTCGATTCGGTCCACCCCCAAGCGCGCGCGGCTGCGATCACAGGCGGCCAGTGTTCCGTCGCGGCTCGCATGGTGCGGATATACCTTGCTGACCACAAACAGCTCCTCGCGCCGCAGGTCGCCGGCCCGAAGGGCATCGGCCAGCGCAGCTCCAATCACGGATTCGGCGCCACCTTCCCCGTACATCTCCGCCGTATCGATAAGGCGGTAGCCCATGGCCAGGGCGTCTCGCACCGCGGCCACCTCCGCGGCGCGGCGTCTCGTCGACTCCCCCATGCGCCAGGTACCCAAGCCGAGCGCTGGAATCGCGGCGCCGTTGGCGAGCCGGTAATGCCGCAATGCGCTCTCCCGAATGTGGATCCGCTTTCGTGGACGTCGCAAGGATGGTAACCGTCTGCCGACTTCTCGAGAAGTTCTCGCTGCGCCCTGCCAGTCGTCGGGCCGTTAGGTCCACAATTGCTCGGGTATTCGGATGCTTTTTGCCGGTTCCGCGCATGGCATCCGAGGCTACCGTAGCCCGATCGCAACGCCGCTTTGGAACTGCAATTGCCTTGCCGCAATAAACGCCCGCACGAAGTCCGCCCGCAACGGGATACTCCCATGAAAGGTCTGGCAATCCGCCTTGCCGCCGCTGCTTGGTGTGCGTTGACGGCTCTTAGCGTCGAAGCAGAAACCGGAGTCAGCGATACGGAGATCAAGCTCGGGATGGTAAACGTGCAGGCGGGCCCGGCCGCTGCGCTGGGCCGCGACATGCGGGCCGGTGCCGAGGCCGTATTTAATTCGGTCAACGCCAAAGGCGGCGTTAACGGCCGCAAGATCACCCTCGTGGTGGCCGACGACAGCTACGAACCCGACAAGGCCGTCGACGAAACGCTCAAGATGATCGAACAGCAGCAGGTGTTTGCACTGTTCGGATCGGTTGGGACCCCGACCACCAACGCCGTAGTGCCAATTCTGAAGGAAATGGACGTTCCTTTGGTTGGGCCGTTTACGGGATCGATGGCCCTGCGCCAGCCCGTCACCCGGCAGATTTTCAACATTCGAGCCAGCTACAACGACGAGGCCGAAGCCCTGGTCGCGCAGTTTCTGGCGCACGGCGCCAAGTCGATCGGCGTGTTTTACCAGGATGACGGCTTTGGTCTGGCCGTGCTGGCGGGCACCGAAAAAGCCATGCAAAAGCGCGGTCTGAGCGTAACGGCCAAAAGCACGTTCCCACGCAACACCCTAGCGGTCAAATCGGGCTTGGCGGCCATGCTCGAAGCCAAACCCGACGCCATCATTATGGTTGGCCCATATGCGCCGGTTGCGGCATTTATCAAGGAAGCTCGCGCGGCCAATCTCAAGTCGCAACTGGCAACCGTATCCTTCGTTGGCACGGACAGCCTCGTGGCACAGGTAGGCAGAGACGGCGACGGGGTCATCATTTCGCAGGTCGTACCTCTTCCCCAAGATGCAGAATCCGCCGTCACGCGATCGTGCAAGGAACTGCTCGCGCAATCGGGCGCTGAGTTAGGCTTTGTCAACCTGGAAGGCTGCATCTCGGCAAAAGTACTTGTCTACGGGCTCGAACACGCCGGAAGAGCCTTGACTCGGGCCGGTCTGATCAGCGCCCTGGAAAGCATGCAGGCGGTAGACCTGGGCGGCCTCGCCGTTACGCTCAGCGGCACATCGCATCAAGCACTCAGCCAGGTCTTTCTGACTCAAGTGCGCGACGGTCGCGTCGCCAAGCTGCAGTAGGGCGTTTGCCTGCGGCAGCGGCAACGCTCTACTCGGCCCGCCTTGCGCCAACAACCGTGAAAATCTCGCAACGGGTGTTTGCCCTGGTGGCGTTCTCCTCCGCGGGCCTGGTCGCCGTTTCCGGTACCGCCTACTATGGCGTGACATCCATCCGCTCCGTTCTGGACGGCCTGACCGAGCAGGCGACGCCCCTGCAAAACAAGACGTACGAGGTCCAGGAGCACACCGAGCGCGTGCTCGGAGCGCTGCTGCGGCTGAGTCTCGTAGAGGACGCATCGGCGGCCGCGCCCATGATGCAAACCGTGGAAGCGGAACTGCATGTGCTCGAGCGCCTGCAGGGCGAGATCCGCGATATCGATCCCGCGCACTCAACCGACCTGTCCGCGTTTCGCGCCGCGCAAAGTCAGATCGTATCGTCGGTCAATCAGCGGCTGTCCGACGAGACGGCGTACCAAACGCAAAGTGCCAGCGCCCGCAATGCGCTGCAAAGTGCCGAAGCGGCCGTCGGTGCAATCCGCGCCACCGTCGCCGGCATCGAGACCGAAGCCGGCGCGGCGGCCGACCGGGCGCAGGAAGCAAGCATTCGCCTGGGCGAGACCATCAAACACGCACTGTTCGTAAGCAGCAAGCTCAAGGACGTTGTTCTGCTGATCTACGACACCGACGCGGTGGCAAACCGTTTTCGCCTGGGGCCGCTGCGCGAGCGCCTGAAAGCATCGCTCGATAGCATGGAGCGCATTGCCAGTACGCCCAGCGACGAGGACGCGCTTCGCGACGTCCGTAGCACGGTGGCGAGTCTTGCGGAGGCTTTTGGCAACGAACGAACCGGGCTTTTTGCCCTGCGGGCGGCGGTACTGGCCAAGTCACCCGATGCCGAGGCCGCCTACTCGGCGCAACGCAAGCAAATTCTCGGACAGATCGACGAGCAGTCCACAAAACTGCTGGGCCTGATCGATACGCTCGAAGAGCATCTTGTCAAACAGCGGCAAGTCCTCGAGGCGGCCCTGAAACTGCGCAACGAGCCCGGCGGGGTAGTTGCCAACAGCCAAGCGGCGTCGCTACTGATTCGCGACATGGTGGGCGAGTTGCGCTCGCTGATGCTTGCCAGTAACGACGGGGAAGCGCAGTTTGCGACTTCGCATCTGGAAAAGCTTGGCGAACAGCTGCTTTCGGACATCGAATCCATGCGCTCGGCGTTGGTGCGCATGGGCCGCAACAATCTAGCCGCGCAAATCGACGCCGCCGGCAACGCAATGAAGACGGTCGCGAGCGCCATTGCGCGGGTTTCCCAAACCAAACACGGGCTGCTCCAGTCCGAGGCGGGCATGCGCGAAGCGCTCGGACGGCTCAAGGAAACGGCCTCGCGTCAGACGCGAGCCGGAGATGCGCAAGTGCAGAGCATCTCGGAGCGTCAAAGCGAGGTCACGCGCCAGGTAACCGAGCGGGTACGCGCTTCGCTCGCCCTGATCATCGGCATTTCCGCCGCCGCCATCGCTCTGGCGCTGTTCATCGGGCTGCACACGGTCCGGCTCATCACGACTCGAATGACCAAGGCCGTGGCGGTCGCCGAGGCGGTATCCCGAGGAGAGCTCAACCACGTGGTACTGCGTGGAGGCCAAGACGAAACCGGACGATTGCTTGCCGCCCTGGAACAGATGGTCAACACGCTCACGCAAATCGTCTATCGAATCCGTGCCGCCAGCGACGCAATCAACGCGGGCAGCGCAAGCATTTCGGGCGGCAATCGCGATCTGCAGGCCCACGCCGAACAGCAAGCGGGAAGCCTGCAGCAGACCGCAGCTTCCATGGAGCAGCTTACCGCGACGGTGCGCCAGAGCGTCGCCTCGGCGCAGCAGGCCAACGAGTTGGCGCACAATGCCCGAGAGGCCGCCGCGGGCGGCGGACGGGCCGTGGGCGAAATCGTCGCCACCATGCATGAAATTCAGGAATCCTCGCGCCGCATCGGCGAGATCATCGCGGTGATCGATGGCATCTCTTTCCAGACGAACATTCTTGCGCTAAATGCCGCTGTCGAAGCGGCGCGCGCCGGTGCGCAGGGTCGCGGCTTTGCCGTGGTCGCCAGTGAAGTTCGCAACCTGGCCAAGCGAAGCGCCGTTGCCGCACAGGAAATCAAGTCGCTCATTACCGCCAGCGTAAGCAAAGTCGATGCCGGCTCGGCACTGGTCGAACGCGCAGGCGCGCGCATCGGCGAAATGGTCTCCCAGGTGGTGCAGGTCACGGACCTGATCGCCGAGATCTCGCACGCCAGCAAGGAGCAGTTTCGCGCGCTCGACCAAGTCAACCAGACCGTTCGGTCCCTCGGTGATCTTACGCAGCGCAACGCATCGCTTGCGCAGCAGGGCACGGAATCGGCATCGGCACTGTGCGATCAGGCCCAGGGCTTAAACGATGCGGTATCGCGCTTCAAGATCGATACCGCGGCGCCGTCGGCCATAGCGGAGGACATCAGCGACCTGGCCTACGTCCTCGGGCAAAGAGCGCCCGCGACGGTCACTTGACCGGCACGCGGCTTTGGCCGCAACATCGCTCCATTGCAATTTGCTCGGTCGCGAGTCGGTAGCCGCGCAGGGGTTTGCGCGTATGCCCGACGGCGGGCGGCGGTACATCCAGGGAGTGCGCGAACATGAGGCCGTTTCCGGAGGACATTTACACGGAGCCATCCCCCATCGACGTCGATACGCTGCGAAACCTCGGACCTCTGCGCCCTATGGCAGGCATTTGGGAGGGGCGCCGCGGACTGGACGTCAAACCCAAGGCGGAGGGACCAAAGAAACAGGCCTATGTGGAACGCATCGAACTGCAGCCGATCGATCCGCAGACAAACGGTCCCCAACTGTTCTACGGTCTGCGCTATCACACCCATATCGTCAAACCCGATCAGGTGAAGACCTATCACGATCAGGTCGGGTACTGGCTCTGGGAGCCTGCCACGGAAACCGTGATCCACACTCTGACGATTCCGCGCGCACAGGTTGTGATGGCGGCCGGACAAGCCCGCGCCGACGCCAAAGAGTTTGAGCTCCGGGCCGCGCGAGGCGCCGAGAGCTTTGCAATTTGCTCGGCACCGTTTTTGGAATACGCCTTCAAGACGGTTGAGTTTCGCATAAAGGTATCGACCCACGCCGACGGTACCTGGTCGTACGAAGAAGACACCGTCATGCTGATTCGCGGCAATGCCGAGCCGTTTCATCATACGGATCGAAATACGCTTGCCAAAATCGCCGAACCGACGCCCAACCCGCTGGCGCGCGGCTGACCCCGGATTGCGTCACTGGGAAACTTGCACCTTCCGCAAACAAATCGGACCGGCGCAACGGGAGGGCGCGACGGCGAGCGATTGCCTCCAATGGTGGTCCGCTTGGCGAACTCGCGGACCGGGGGAGAACTCGCGATCTAGACCAGAGGACGGGCAGCAACGCGTTCCAAGATGCGCAAAGGGGAGCGGGCCGGGTCGAACATGGCATCCACGGGCAACTGGAAGGTCCGCTCCATTAGGAACTGTCCCGACAGCACGGCGTGGGAAACGCTGTCGGAGAACACAATCCACGTTGAGCCCGGCGACAAACGCAGTTCCGTGGAGCTCACGTTTGCCTGATAGTTGCCATCCGCTTTCATGTGGTCGTGTATTTGCAGCATGAGGTGGTCGTATTCCGTGCGCCGTGTCTTGGTGATGCCCACGACCTGCAAAAGCCGGGCCAAGCCGGGAAGCGGACGAGAAATCTCGGGCACAAAGCGCTGCGCCACTTGCTCGAACGGTTCCCCGACTCGCCAGACACGATCCTTGCCATCGGGGTTGATGTTGCTAAATACCCGCAGCAAGCGCTTGCCCTGGTTCGGACTTGAGGGAAAGGCGTCCACGTGCAACCGGGTGTCGTCCTTGCGCCAAGAGCTTGCCCTGCCGCAAGCCTCGGCGGGCCGATAGCTGGTGCGGGCGGGCTGCAGGCAGTGCACATACCGAGGCAACAAGGACCGGACCAAATCGAGCGATTGCTGCGCGTAGCGTGCGAGCATTTGCTTTAGCGCGGCGACGTCCGATCCGCCGAGCGTCGCGCCGCGCACGACGTCCTCCCGGGCATCGTAGCTGACATTTTTGATCTTTCCGTGCACGACATCGGGAACGAGAAAGCGCCGCTCGTTCCCGGTAAGTTCGAACGCAAGGTGCGGAAAAACAAGCAACCCTCCGCCCTCGAGCTGCCGCATGGCCTCCTGCTGCCGTCCCTCATCAAAAACCGCCTGCCAGGACGTCTCCGGCATCAACCGAATCAATTCCATTTGCATCAACCCAGAGCCCCCACGACGGAAAAAGTGTAAACCGCCTCCCAAATCGCGCCGCGACGGGCCGGCGCCAAGGAGCGAAAACCGCCCCGAGCCCGAGAGCAACGGGCAACGAACCAATCGGCAGACTTGTGGCGGCAAACCCTATCGCATCTTCGAGGGAAGGGTAATCGTTTCTCCCGCAACCGTGAAAGTGCCCCGCCCACGGTGATGCAGGGTGCGCGGGTTCTTGCAGGCCGGATCGATCCAGGCCGCAAGCACTTGCAACACAAAAAAATTGTAGCGCTGGACCTGGCGCGTATCGCAAACCCGACACTCCAAATTCGCGAAACACTGCGCAATCAGCGGTGCCCTAACGCGCTTTGCCGGAATTGGAGTAAGCCCAAAGGCCTGGAACTTGTCCACGCTTCGCCCCGAACAATTTCCGCAACCGACCACTTGTGCGGCCAATTCCACGGTCGGGATGTTCACGGTGCACTGGCGCGTCGTCAGAAGTGCATCGAAACTAAAATCGCGGGCGCTGACAATGCAGCCCACCAGCGGCGGTGCAAACTCCATCATCGTGTGCCACGACAAGGTCATCACGTTGGCCTTGCCGCGCTGTGCGGTCGCGAGCAGCACGACCGGACCGGGTTCGAGCAGGGTGTAGACCTTCGAGAGGGGTAGCGAGCGCTTCGCCATGACATCACCGTTCCATTACGAGTTGGTGGATTTTGGTCCGTTGCTACCGCGCACCAACGATTTCAAGCCTGCGCCTTCGTGCGTGCACGATGCCGCCTTATGCGTTACCGGCAAAGGCGCGCGAGCACGTCGCCGGTGTTCCCGAGATTTCGCCGCCCCGCCGCATCGCAAGCCCAGTCGCCTGCCGGACTCTTGCCGTGGCCAGCGCCGGTTGGTCGAGTTGGTCGTCAAACCCGGCACCGCCGGCGATACTCGCTCGGGTGGAGCTTAGACAAAGTCTATTCGCTTGCGCGGCGAGTCGATGTATTGTCAGGTCCATGGACTTCGCAAAGGAGCGCAATATGGACTCGATCGACGAAAAGCGCGAGCTCGAAGCAACCCGGCAGATCATGCAAATCCGGGTTCTTATGAATCGCCACGACCTTACCTTCGAACAGGCGGCCGCCGTGCTGCAACTTTCCGCTCTGCACGAGGTGCTTCACAGCCTCGCTTCCCGGTCTTCGTAATCCCATCGCGTCCCAATGCTCCGAAGGGAGAACTCGAGCCACGAAAAAACGCCCCGATGTGCGGTGCGGGAAGTGGCAAAATGCGTTGGGGAAAAAGGAGGCGCGCCATGCGCAACAACTACGGCTTTGGGAAAACGGTCGGCCTGTCCTTTGATGCGGCCGTAGCGAAGGTCACCCAAGAGCTCGCGAAAGAAGGATTTGGCGTGCTGACCGACATTGACGTAAGTGCGACCATGAAGAAAAAACTGGGTCGCGACATGCGACCGTACCGAATTCTCGGTGCTTGCAATCCGCCCTACGCCGCGCAGGCAATTGACGCGGAACCTTCCATCGGTTTGCTCATGCCCTGCAACGTCGTCGTGCGCGAGGACGCCACGGGCGTGCACGTGGAGCTGCTCGACCCAATTGCGTTGTTTCATCTAGCGGGCCGGCCCGACGTCGAGCCGCTCGCGCGCGAGGTGCGCGCGCGGCTGGACCGGGTTTTGGACGCCCTCTAAGGTTCAACTTTCGGCCGAACGGTCGATGGCGGCGCACGTTTGCTGGCTGCGCCCCGTTCGATTGGCGCAAGCTTCGCGCGCCAAAGTGGGCATCCCGCCCCAGTGGACGGTGCGTGTCCGTCTTCGGGGTTCCCGCATCGAGAGGCAAACTTCGCGCGCTTAGGCGCGCAGTACGCACTTGTCGTACAGATCAAGGGCGCGGGACTGCGGGTCGTACTTGGCCTTCAGTGCGGCCAACTGCGTGGTTCCGTAGGCTTGTGCGAACTCTTCGCGCGTAAAAAAACTGTCGGAGTACAGCGACTTGATTCCACCTAAGCGAATTGTCTCCTGCTCGATCCGACGGTTAAAGTGGCCCGGCTCATGGGCAACGCGAGCGTGGATAGTGTCCCAGAACCCGAAGTTCACGTACAAGGTGCCCGCCTTTAGAGGATAGAGCGGATAGCGCGAAGCCGCATCGACCGCACGCAGCGGGCAGATCCAGATCGGGAGAATTCCAATCTCGCGCAACAAAAAATCGAGGAATTCTTCGGCGCGATCCAGCGGAATGTCCACATCCTGGATCACCGCTTCGGGATGGCGTCCCCGCAGGCGATCGAGTCGCCGTGTCAGTCCCCAGCGCGCGTTCCAGCGCATCGCGCGCGTATAGGTGCGCGAGTTCAGCCGTTTGCGACCGAGAAGATGGCGCACGATGGGATGCTGCGCACCCAAATTCTTCGAACACCAGAACCAGTCGGTATCCCATCGCCAAAGATAATCGGCAACGTCCAGGTAGTCCGTCTCCTTCTCCAACAGCGAGCGGTAGTAGATATGTTCAAAGCCGTAGTCGCTAAGCCAGGGCGCCTCGTCCACAAAACGAGCGATGTTCAAAACGAGCGTATGCGGGCCAAAGACCACGCCGTCGATGAAATCCGCGGTACCTTCGCATTGGTCGCTCACCTCGCCAAAATAGGTTCGGGACGACTCAAAGCGCCGGTGCTCGACCCGCACGCAGGATTTGACCCGAAGGGTGCGCTGGCGCAGACGCAGCGCATAGCCCAATGTCCCGTAGGAGTTCGGAAAACCGAAGAACAAGTCGCTGTATTCGTTTTGGGGAGTGCACAGCACAACGTCCCCGCTGGGCAAAAGAACCTCGAGTTCGGTCACCGTCTCGTGCATCAGGCCGTAGCGAAACGAGGTGGCCTCGATACCGACGCCCGCCGCGGCCCCGCCGATCGTGATGGTCTTTAGCTGCGGCACCACGGCGGGCATCGCGCCGTGTGGCAGCGTCGCAGCGACCATGTCCTCATAGGTTGTCAGCCCTTCCGCATCAACCCAACCGTCCGCCGCACGAACCTCGATGACGTGGCAAAACTCGCCAAGATCCAAGCGGCGCTTGCTCGGCTCCTTGCGATCGCGAAACAGATTGGACGTGCGTTTCCCCAACCCGATCGGCGCGCTTCGGGGCGCGCGCCGAAGATCGGCCAACAGCCGCGACTTGCGCTCGCCAAAGGGCAGGGCGTCAACTTGCATACAGGTGCGCCCGCGTCATGGGATAACCGTTCGCCGTAACGTTGCCCTTGCTAAACAGGATTTGAAAAAGATGGGTATAGCCCGCTGGCGAGCGGAACATCTCGGCGCAGCCGATGAGATAACTGCGCCAGATGCGATGGAAGCGCTCGTCAAAGCGCCGCGGATTCAGAGCGTGAATCGCGTCCCAGTTGCGCTCAAAGCGCCGGGACCATTCGTCCAGCGTCAGGGCGTAGTGCCGGCGCAAATTCTCGATATCGAGCACTTCGAGTCCACAGCGCTCCATTTCGACAATCGCATCCGCAAGGCTCGGAATCCATCCACCCGGAAAAACGTACTTTCGAATGAAAAGCTCCGTCTCAAAGCGCCCGACGTGCCCGATAAAGTGCAGCATCCCCAGTCCCCCGGGGCGAAGGAAATCGGCATGCGCCTTGATGACCTCGGCCAGCTGGTCGCGGCCGGCGTGCTCCAGCACGCCGATCGAAACAACCTTGTCGTACTGCGCGTCGACCTCGCGAAAGTCGGCTTCGCGTACCGCAATTTGACCGCCAAGGCCCCGACGCACGATCTCTTCGCGCAACCAGTCGACCTGCTCGGTCGTTGTGTTGACGCCGATGCCCAGAGCGCCCAAGTTGGTCGCTGCGCGAATCAGAAAGCCGCCAAAACCGCAACCGATGTCCACGAAACGCTCGCCGCGCGCCAGACGCAGCTTGCGGCATACGTGATCGATCTTGTTGCACTGCGCCTGCTCGAGCGTCTGCGTATCCGGAGTCCAGTACGCGCAGGTGTACATCTTGAGCGGATCATCGAGCCAAAGTCGGTAAAACGCTTCCCCCAGGCCGTAGTGTGCGCGCGCGTTCGCCTTGGCGCGTTCTGGCGTGCGATTGGAGTATCGCAGCTCGTGCAGGCGGTTTTCCACATCGCCCAACGCCATCAATTGCCCGTCAAATCCCCCGGCAAGCCCCGCGGCAAAGGCAGCCCCTAAGTCTCCTTCCACGTCGACGGTTTGGTCAAAGTAAGACTCAAGCAATCCCATATGACCGCGCAGCAGGACCGCCAAAAGTGCCGCATCGGAACGGAAGATGATCGTGAAGAGCGGCTCGCCTGTGCCCGTGCGGCAGACGGCGCCGTCCGGACCCTGGAACGCAAAGGGC
>DASPTP010000037.1:0-13921 GCA_035623355.1 Burkholderiaceae bacterium
GGCAAAACGGTTTCTCTCTTCCTCGACGCTGGTTCTCGCTTGGGAGGCCAACTCCTGCATATCGGCGAGCAGGCGCGCGCGCTCTGCCGCGAGGTCATTGATCGCATCGGCAAGATCGTCCTGGTCCGCGGATCCCGATCGCGCGACACGATTTGCCGGATTGACGCGGGCAATCAATCGGACACTTTCGGCCATGCGCATCGACGAATTGCGCATCCGCGCGGCCATCCGGAACATAGCCCAACCCAAACCCGCCAGAGCAGGCACCAAGATAATGGCAATCAGTGCGATTCGCGCGGGAGTGAACACCGACGCAAGCGCCGCGCGAGCCGTCCCGTCCAAGTCAACCCAGAAAAGACCGGCGGCGAGTCCCAGCGCGAGCAGTACACCGAGCGGCCACAGGGATGCCGCGAGTATCGCGGACGCTTTTGGCGTCATGGCGAAATGAGCATCCGTCCCAAGACTATGCCAACGAGCCCCAGGCCTCGTGCTGCGGCCATCAGCGGGAGAGCAGGTCCTGCACTTTTGCCAGCAAATCGCGCGTAGCGAAGGGCTTGGTCATATACGCGTCTGCGCCCAGCTCGAGCCCCTTGGCAACCTCCACATCGCGCCCTTTCGCGGAAAGCATCAGCACGCGCACGGCCCGGGTCTTCGGATCGCTTTTGAGTCGTTGACAGACTTCGTAGCCGTTGAGCACCGGCATCATCACATCCAGCAAAATCAGATCGGGGGCGAACTGTGCCGTTTTTTCGAGCGCTTCCTGGCCGTTGGCGGCTGTGCGCACGTCAAACCCGGCATCCTCGAGCAGGAATTCGAGCGAGGTCACAATGTTGGGCTCATCATCGACAACCAGGACTCGCGTGGTCATTGCCGGGCTCCAGCCGGTATCGGCAACCGGAAGCGGAGGCTCTCGTTGTGGAACATCCGGTCGAGTTGCCTCAGCTTACGCGGATTGCCACCGACTCGGGGCTCAAGGACGCACGTTCGTGCCGCCCAGGGAAAAATCGCGCGCCAGTCGGCTCTGCAGGCTTCGTGCCTGACGCAGCGCCTCCCTCAGGAAATTGCGGTCCAGTAGGTTCAAGCTGTCGGGATCAAGAAAATTGTGCATCGCAATTCCGTCGGCAAGCTGCCGAGTGTTGAGCGAAAGTCTGAGCCGCTGCACGGTGCGGAAGGCGTCGCACCACGCAGCGGTCTCCTGCTTTGGCAGACCGCGCGCATCCGCGGCCTCTTCGATGCGTTCGACGGTGTGCGTCGTTTGGACGCCACACGAGAGCGCATAGACACGTGCGGCTTCGACAAAGGGCTGGACGCCGCTGATCTTCAGATCGACGGTGTGCGGATGCTCGCCGCTACGCGTCAGCACGAAGTCACGCAGCAGCCCCAGCGGGGGCTGATTTTCGAGCGCATTGAGCACCATCAGCGTTAGGAATCGGTCGTTGCCTTGTGCGTAGGCAGCCAGCCAACTGCGGAGTTCCTCCACCAAGGGGTGATTGCCCCCGATTGCACGAAAGTCGAAAAAAATCGTTGCGTTAAGCAATGCTTCGGCCTGTGGCTGGTCGATCCACGCCGCAAAACGTTGCCGCCATTCGCTCAACGACAGACACCAGAGCGGGTTGCTGGCCATGATGTTGCCGCGACACAGCGCGAATCCGCATCGGTCCAGTGCGTGGTTTACTTCCAACGCGAGGGGAAGCAGCTCCGCGCGCCTTGTTTCTGGATCGGCCTCGTCGTCGAACAAGATGGCGTTGTCCTGGTCGGAGGCGAGGGTCTGTTCGCGGCGCCCTTGGCTGCCCAATGCGATCCAGCAGCCTTGCACGCGGCGCAGCGCCTCAGCGGCTCCTGTCAAATCGAGCAGGCGTTCGACCAAGAGGTCGTTAAGTGATGTGAGAAGCGCCGTGACGGCGTCCGCGTTCAGGCCGGCGCTTAGCATTTTGCCGGGAAGGTCACGGATGGCGCTTGCGGCATGCACCACGGCGTCGACATTGTCCGATTCGACGATTGCCGCGCGCGCCGCACCAATGCTCCTTCGCCAAAGCGCGAACAGGCGCGATTCGGATACCACACCCACCAGGCGACCCTCCGAAACCAGTGGGACATGGCGGATATTCTCGCGCGCCATAAGCAGCGCCGCTTCGAAGGCGGGCGCATGCGCTGGGAGCGTCAAGAGGCGCTGCGAAAACACCCGCTCGATCGGTGTCTGCAGCGGCGTCTGCGGCAGCGCCACGCGCGTGAGCACATCTCCCAACGTGAATATACCCAACGGTCGCGCGCTTTGATCAACCACCACAATCGATCCGACGCGCTCGCGTCGCATGGTCTCCAGCGCTTCGCGCAGCGATGTTTGCGGGAAGCAGCACACCGGTTCACGGCCGCTGAGTTCCGCAAGCGGCCGGTCAAATTCGCGTGCGCCCAGCTCTTGCGGCGCCGCCTGCGGCGGGGACGCAAAATTCTCCGGTTGGTCTTCGCTCATCGGTGTGAGCATAGTTGAGCAGCGCCGCCGCACCTGGGGCGCCGGCAACGGTCTTCCAGACCAATCACCGCGACGCGCGCCGGAACACGATGCGAAACAGTGCGCCTGCGCGGGCCCGCGGTTGCGATTGGTCGGCGCCAGCGTGCGGCCGCGCGTCGCTCACCTCCACCGTTGCGTCGTGTTGTGCGGCGATTTCGCGCACAATGGCAAGCCCGAGCCCGCTACCCTCCTGACCGCTGCCGAGCACTCGATAAAACCGCTCGAAGATCCGTTGGCGCTCTTCCGGGGCAATGCCCGGCCCGTCGTCTTCGACCTCCAGCACCACACCGTCGTCCTGACTACCGACCCTGACGGTAATCGACCCCAGATACTGATCCGGATCGCGATGTTCGTGGCCGGCATCCTGACCGGGACCGGATGTCGTGTAGCGCAGTGCATTATCGATCAGGTTATTGATCATTTCGCGAAGCAGTAGCGGCGCGCCCAAGATATCGCAGGCGCCATCCGGCAGGCCGGATTCGGGCCCCTCGTAGCCCAGATCGATGTGCTGGGCGATCGCCTGCGGAACCCAATCCTGGACCGCAGAACGGGCCAGACGGTTGAGGTCCAGACGGACCATCGCCCCGATTTCGCCGGCACCGTGCTCGGCACGCGCAAGTACAAGGAGTTGATTGATGAGGCGAGTTGCCCATTCCGTCGAAGCCGCAATTTGGCGCAAGCTGCGCTGCAGTTCCTGCGCATCGACATTGCGCTGTGCCAGTTCAGCCTGCGTGCGAAGCCCCGCGAGGGGCGTTTTCATCTGGTGCGCCGCGTCGGCGATGAACCGCTTCTGGACTTCAAGGTTGTGCGTCATGCGGCCGAGCAACTCGTTAAACGATCCCATTAACGGCGTGAGTTCCTCCGGAGCCGCCTCCGCGTCGATGGGCGATAGATCGTTGGCTGGCCGGTTGCGGATCGTCTGCTGCAGCTTTGCCAGTGGCGCGAGCCCGCGCGTGAGCCCAAACCACACCAAAATCAGGGCCAGGGGCAGCACGATGAACTGCGGAAGGATCACGCCTTTGACAATCTCGTTGGCCAGCTGCGTACGTTCCGCCAGCGACTCGGAAACTTCGACCAGCGCAGCGCCAGTGGGTCCGGTTGCGGCACTGCCGGGGGCCACAATCCACGAATGGGCAACACGCATGGGGTGGCCGCGTAGGGTCTCGTCTCGCAACTGAAACGCGCTGTCCAATTCATTGACGCCGCTGCCATTTACGTCATTGCCGGGCATGGATTCGGGCGCGCGCGGGTGCGGCAGGTCGCGATCGCCCGCCAATACGGTGCCGTCGGCATCCACGACCAGATAGGCACCGGGATCGCCCACGCCCGTGCCGTAGGTTTCCTCAAGTCCCGGAGAGCGGTCAAAGACGGCGCGTCCTGCTTCAAAGTGCACGTGCGCGGCCAGGGCCTCGCCCCGCTCGATGAGTGCGCGGTCATACGGGCTGTTGGCGATGGACTGCGCAACCAGGTAGGTCAAGGAGACGCTCATTGGCCAAAGCAACAGCAGCGGCGCGAACATCCAGTCGAGAATCTCGCCAAAGAGCGAACGCGCTTCGCCTCGGCCCCAGCTGCTGGGCGCTAAACGTCCGGTGCCCGGGTGCGCCGCCGCAGCAATTGGGGAGGGCTCGCTCGCTTGTGCTGGAGCGGCCGAGACGGTATCAGCTCGCAAGACCGTGGCGCACTTTTCAGCCGGACTTTGGTGCGGGGGCCGCAACGAGAGGACCGTTGCCGCGGCTCGGAACGGGACGCTCCAGGCAGTAGCCCAGCCCGCGCACGGTGGCAATGCGCACGCCACCAGGCTCGAGCTTCTTGCGTAAGCGGTGAACATACACTTCGATTGCGTTATTGCTCACTTCGTCACCCCACTCGCACAAGTGATCGACCAGCTGCTCCTTGCTCACCAGGCGACCCGCACGCTGCAACAGCGTCTCAAGAAGTCCGAGTTCGCGCGCCGAAAGATCCAGTACCACGTCGTTAATACTGGCGACGCGTCCGACCGGGTCCAGGCACAGGTCACCATGGCGCAGCAGGTTCTGACCACTGCCCAGAGCACGACGTGTGAGGGCGCGAACGCGAGCCTCGAGTTCCGACAGGGCGAAGGGCTTTGCCATGTAGTCATCGGCGCCTAGGTCCAGACCGCGCACGCGCTGCTCCACGCTATCGGCGGCCGTCAAAATGAGTACCGGCACGTTGATTTTGCGGGCCCGCAGGCGGCGCAGTACTTCCAGTCCGGAAATGCCCGGCAGGCCCAGGTCGAGGATCACCAAATCGTAGGGTTGCGTCAAAAGCGCGCTGTCGGCGTTGTCGCCCGCCTCCACTACGTCGACCGCATAGCCACCCGCCCGCAAGGAGCGCGACAAACCGTCGGCGAGGACCCGGTCGTCCTCGGCGATCAGAATGCGCACGGCAGCGCCTTGCTATTCTTGCGGGACACGAAGTCTCCTTGTATCGGTGGCCGCCGCGAGCGCGGGGACACGGCGCTACCTTTGGCGGGGCGCACCGACAAACGCGCCGGGCCTATCGCGCCGGCTACCGTCAGCGGGCAGTCTAGTCGCGGAGCGCGCGCGACCGCAACCGGCCGGCAAGAAGCGCCCGTGCCGCAGACGGCCGCGAAGCCACGCCGGGAGGTCTTGACGTACGGACTGAATAAAATTACAGTGTCACTGGGAATTTATTCAGTATCGATCGGCGGCAGGACCCAACCAGGAGACCGGACAATGGATGACGGAAGGAGCGCCTTCGTGGCGGACAGCAAGGAACGGCAAAAGGCCTTGGCGGCGGCGCTGTCGCAAATCGAAAAGCAGTTTGGCAAGGGCTCGATCATGCGCCTTGCCGAAGGCGCCGTGGTCGAAGACATCCAGGTCGTCTCCACGGGTTCCCTGGGCCTGGACATTGCGCTGGGTGTGGGCGGGTTGCCGCGGGGCCGGGTCGTGGAGGTCTATGGCCCGGAATCGTCGGGCAAGACAACGCTGACACTTCAGGTGATCGCCGAAATGCAGAAAATCGGCGGCACGTGCGCTTTTATTGATGCGGAACATGCGCTCGATGCGCAATACGCCCAAAAGCTCGGGGTCAACCTGCAGGACCTGCTCATCTCGCAGCCAGATACCGGGGAGCAGGCGTTGGAGATCGTCGACGCACTGGTGCGCTCGGGCTCCGTGGATCTGATCGTGATCGACTCCGTGGCCGCGCTGACTCCCAAAGCCGAAATCGAGGGCGAAATGGGGGATTCGCTGCCGGGACTGCAAGCCCGCCTGATGAGTCAGGCCCTGCGCAAGCTCACCGCCACGATCAAACGAACGAATTGCCTCGTGATCTTTATCAACCAGATCCGCATGAAAATTGGCGTTATGTTCGGCAATCCCGAGACCACCACGGGCGGCAATGCGCTGAAGTTTTATGCTTCCGTCCGCCTGGACATTCGACGCGTCGGCTCGATCAAAAAAGGCGAGGAGGTCATCGGTTCCGAGACGAAGGTCAAGGTCGTCAAGAACAAGGTCGCGCCACCGTTTCGCCAGGCCGATTTTGACATCCTCTACGGCGAGGGGATCTCGCGCGAGGGTGAAATCCTCGATTTGGGCAGCCAGCACAACATCGTCGAAAAATCGGGGGCGTGGTACAGCTATGGCGGCGAACGCATTGGCCAGGGCAAGGACAACGCCCGCGAGTTTTTGCGCGCCAATCCGGCCCTAGCGGTCGAGATCGAGAACAAAATCCGCGACGCGCTGGGCGTAAGTGCGCGAGCGCAGCCCGGCTCCGTGGATTGAAGAGCGGAGCGCGCACGTGGATCGGGCGCGCGAACCCCTAGCCAAAGGTCTAGAGGGCCGCGCCAAGGACTTGCTGCGCGTGGCACTGGCAGCGCTTGCGCGCCGCGACTACGGACGCGTGGAGCTGGAACGCAAGTTGCGGCGCGAACTGCCATCGGCCGAGCGCGACGGTGCCATTGCCCAAGTTCTCGATCGGCTGCGGGCCAAGGGTCTGCTGTCCGACGAGCGCATGGCCCAGGGCTTTGTGCGCACGCGTTCTTCGCGCTACGGACGGCTGCGCATTGAACAGGAGTTGCAACGCCGGGGTCTGGACCGCGCGACGATCACCGACGCACTGGGGCTGGCACCGGACGAATATGCCGTGGCCTTGGCGCTGTGGCGGCGCAAATTCGGTCGAACGCCTGGGACGATGCGCGAGCGCGCACGCCAGGGCCGGTACCTTGCCGCGCGGGGATTTGCCCCCGAGTTAATTGCGCGCCTCTTGCGCACGGCGAATCCGGCCGAGGATTAGGGCGCAAGGTCGGCAGCGTGTTGATGCCGACGCGAGCTTTTGTTGCGCGGCGCCACAGCAAGTAAGCGTAGTTCGCGGAAAATCGACGCGCCGGCAGTTGGTTGCGATAAGATCCGCGCGCTTTGCATCCAACGCACGTTGGATGCCTTGCGCGGCCCGCATCGACGCCCAGAACAGGGGGGATCCCATTGAAGATCCACGAGTATCAGGCCAAGGAGATTTTGCGCCGCTTCGGGGTGGCCGTTCCTCGGGGCGAGGTTGCTTTTTCGGTGGAGGAGGCTGTCGCGGGCGCGCGCCGGCTCGGTGGGCCCGTGTGGGTGGTAAAGGCACAGATCCACGCCGGCGGTCGCGGCAAGGGTGGTGGCGTGAAGCTCGCCCGGTCGATTGAGCAGGTGCACGAGCTGGCGCAGCAAATCCTCGGTATGCAGCTCGTTACGCATCAGACGGGGCCTCAGGGCCAGCGGGTGCGTCGGCTGCTCATCGAGGAAGGTGCCGACATTCGCAAGGAGCTTTATGTTGGCATGGTCGTCGACCGAGCGACCCAGAAGGTCTGCCTGATGGCCTCCAGCGAGGGGGGCATGGACATCGAGGAGGTAGCCGCGCACACGCCGGAGAAAATCCAACGCGTCTTTATCGATCCGGCAGTTGGACTTGGGGCGAGCGAAGCCGAGCAAGTGGCGCGGACCATTGGGGTCCCGGAGTCCTTGGTGCCGCAGGCGCGCCAAGTGCTGCAGGGTCTGTATCGGGCGTTTTGGGAGACGGACGCCGCGCTGGCAGAAATTAATCCCCTGGTGCTCACGGGCGATGGACGGGTTGTTGCGCTCGATGCGAAATTTAACTTCGACGCCAACGCCTTGTTTCGCCACCCCGACATCGTCGCGTTGCGCGACCTGGACGAAGAGGACGCGGCGGAAATTGAGGCTTCCAAGTTCGATCTTTCCTACATCCAGCTCGACGGCGATATCGGTTGCCTGGTCAACGGGGCGGGCCTTGCCATGGCAACGATGGACACGATCAAGCTCTACGGAGGCACTCCCGCCAATTTTCTGGACGTGGGGGGAGGGGCAACGGCCGAGAAGGTGACCGAGGCGTTCAAGATCATGTTGCGCAGTGCCCACGTGAAGGCGATTCTCGTCAACATATTCGGCGGCATCATGAAGTGCGACACGATTGCCGAAGGGCTGATTGCCGCATCGCGCGCCGTCCACTTGTCCGTGCCGCTGGTGGTGCGTATGAAAGGCACCAACGAGGCGCTCGGACGCAAGATGCTCGCGGATTCCGGTTTGCCGATCATCTCGGCCGACACCATGGCCGAAGCCGCGCAGCGCGTGGTCGCGGCGGCTCGCTAGGTTCGGGGTCGTGGCGTTGCGCCGCATGTCCCCGACTTGCCCTCTTGTCCACGAGGAACGCACGCATGAGCATTTTGATTGACAAGAACACCCGCGTCGTAACGCAAGGCATCACCGGCAAGACCGGGCAGTTTCACACGCGCGGATGCCGCGACTACGCCTTGGGGCGCGAATGCTTTGTCGCTGGGGTCCATCCGAAAAAGGGCGGGGAGGATTTCGAGGGAATTCCCATCTTCGCGTCCGTGCGAGAGGCAAAGCGCCGGTGCGGCGTCAACGTCTCGGTCATCTACGTTCCGCCCGCGGGGGCCGCCGACGCCATCTGGGAGGCCGTTGAGGCCGAACTTGACCTGGTGGTATGCATCACCGAAGGCATTCCCGTGCGCGACATGATCGTGGTGCGCGATCGCATGCGCAAGGCCCATTCGCGGACCGTCTTGCTGGGTCCCAACTGCCCGGGTCTGATTACCCCCGAGGAAATCAAGATTGGCATCATGCCGGGGCACATCCACCGGCGCGGCCGCATTGGCGTGGTATCGCGTTCCGGGACGTTGACCTACGAAGCTGTCGCGCAGCTCACCGAATTGGGCCTGGGACAATCCAGCGCCGTGGGCATCGGTGGCGATCCGGTAAATGGTCTAAAGCACGTCGATGTGCTGCGGCTTTTTAACGAGGACCCTCAGACCGATGCCGTAATCATGATCGGCGAGATCGGTGGCGGCGATGAGGAAGCGGCGGCCGCGTGGGCCAAGGAAAACATGAAAAAGCCCGTCGTCGGCTTTATCGCGGGCGTAACGGCGCCGCCGGGCAAGCGTATGGGCCACGCGGGAGCCATCATTTCGGGGGGCAAGGGCACCGCGCAGGAAAAGCTCGATGCGCTCGAAGCGGCCGGCATTCGCACCACGAAAAATCCATCGGAGTTGGGTCGGCTGCTCAAAAGCGTTCTTTGACCGTTCGGCGTCCAAGCACGGCTTGCCCGTGAGCAAGTCCCCGTGGCGCACCGAACTAGGGGTGCATATCGACCGATCGGATGCACGCCGCCCTGATAGCAAATTCGTCAAGTTGGGCTAATCTGCAGGGCAGCAGCTTTTTTTACGTCATGGCCTCCGTCAACGATCTCGCCCTTCGCTTTGCCCTGAAGAGCCATCCGGGCAAGATTCGCCCGCTCAACGAGGACGCGCTGGGCGCCGATCCGAACATCGGGCTGTTCGTTCTTGCCGACGGATTGGGCGGATACAACGCGGGGGAGGTGGCCTCGACCATGGCCGTCAGCAGCCTGCTCAGCGGATTGGGCGCGCAGTTGCAGCTCGCTCACAGCAGCGAAGACAGCAGTTTTGATCCGGCCGGCGCGCTGCGCGACTCGCTCGTTGCGATGAACGAGCAGATCTTTCGCGCTGCGCTGCAAAGCGCCGTGTACGAAGGGATGGCCACAACGGCGGTCATCGCGTGGTTCCTCGGAGGCCGTCTGTGGGTTGCCCACGCGGGCGACTCGCGCCTGTATCGCTACCGCTCTGGTGCACTGCAACAGGTCACCCGGGACCATTCGTTTTCGCAAGAGCTGCTCGACGCCGGGATGATCAGCGAGCAAGAAGCACGAGTCTTGCCGGCCAAGAACCTGGTTACACGTGCCGTCGGCGCCTCGCCCACGCTCGAGCCGGAAGTGCACGACTACGACGTGGAGGCGGGCGACATCATCTTGCTGTGTTCCGACGGCCTGACCGAGATGGTCAGCAACGAAACGATCGGAGCGGTGGTCGGAGCCGATGTCCACGACATTGCCCAGGCCGCCCGGCGCCTCGTGGACGACGCCAACGAGGCCGGAGGGCGCGACAACTGCTCCGTAATCCTGGTGCGGGTTGACGACGGTCTGGTCGACTTGTCCGCGCAGCAAAGTGGACCGAGCGACATTTCGATCGAAGACGGCCTCTCGGAGGAGCCTGCGGCCATGGAACCCGCACGGCCGGCGCCCCAGGTCGAGGACGGCTCCCCCGTGCCGGTTGGCTAGGGGCGCACGGTGGCGGGCAAGCGCGTGAGGATCCGAGCAAATCTGGCCGGCGGTGGGTGTTGCGCGAACCCGTCCGCGTTCAGGACAAGCGTATTGGCACAGAGCGCGCGTACTGGCAAAATGACACTTTGATGCAGTAGGTCTTCCGGAGTCTGGAGTAGGGGCGAGTCGATGTTGGTGGAAGGGCGAACCATGCCGAGACTGGTGCTGAGCTTGGATGGCGTCGTGCTGCGCGAAGTGACCCTGAGCAAGGATCGCACGACAATCGGCCGGCGCTCACACAACGATATCGTCATAGACAATTTGGCGGTCAGCGGCGAGCACGCCGTGATGATTTCCAATGGCGAGGATACGTACCTCGAAGATCTGGGCTCGACCAACGGAACGACGGTCAACGGGCAGCCGATCAAAAAGCACCTGCTGCAAAGTGGCGATACGGTGGAAATCGGCAAGTATCGCCTGCGCTATCAGGTCGACGGCGTGCACAGTGAAGAAAGCGCGGTGGACATTGACACGTCCCAGCCCTTGCGCCGCGAGTTCTACGGCCCGGGGCCGTCGACGATCCAGCTGCGACAGCCCGGCGGTCACGACACCACTCCGCAGCCCAGCGCGATGATCAAAATTCTTACCGGGGCCAACGCAGGACGCGAACTTGCGCTGGTCAAGGCCTTAACGACGGTCGGAAGGCCCGGGCACCAGGTGGCGGTCATTACTCGCCGGCCCACGGGATACTTCATCGCGCATGTGGAAGGCGAAATCTTTCCGATGGTCAACGGGCAGAACCTGGGCTCGGCTGCGCACCCGCTGCACAACGGCGATGTGATCGAACTGGCGGGCGTGCAGATGGAGTTTTCCGCGCCCGGGCAGGCGCAAGCCTAGAGGCGTTCGCGATTCTCCGACAGGGGTGGGGTTTTGGACCCGAGCCGGGCCTCGGTGGCGTGCGCTTGGCTGCGGCCTTAGGGCGCCAGATACGGGATGATCCCCAGGATGGTCAGATCCGACGTTCGCAGCACCACCGTGCCGCGGTCGATCCGGCCGGTGATGGGCAAAACCGCGGCGTCGGCCAGAGCGACCCCCCGTTTTTCGAGCAGACGCGTGACGGCTTCGCGCAGCGCCCCGTGCTCCGGCAGCTTCGCAAGGGGCCTTGCGGCCTTTTGCGCGTCGGTCCCGGCGTAGGGCCAGCTCTCGAAAAAGCGCGGCATGTCCTTGATGTCCGGGCCACCCAGAATTGCGGAGCCCACGATGTTTGCGGTCTCTTGCGGATCATCGGGAAAGCGGGCTTCGACAAAGACGGGTCCGAACCAGGGCATCGTGGAAAAGGGCGGTTGCGCCTTGGCAAGTTCCGCGGCCTTGAGTTCGTTGGCGTGCTCGACTTCAAATTGCCCGACGCTGTAGACCACGTAGACGGGTCGAGCGATGCACGTCGTGTACAGCGCATAGCCCAGCAAGCAAAGCTGCACGGTCGCAATCACGGTAAGGTCCCGCGCAAGGTGTCCGCGGGACTTTTTGGGCGAAGCGGCAACCAGCGTGCACAGCGGCCCCGCGCCCACGTCCACGCCCGCCATGACCAACAAAATCGGAAGGATGCCCTCGAGCTGGGCAAAGGGCGGCGGGTACCAGATGAGCAGGACGAACGCAACGCAAGCGCCGATCACCCCGGCGCTGATCGCAAGATGCGCGAGAAAGAAGCGAACTCGAAACGAAAGCTTCGCCATCGTTGCCAGGCCGGCAGAGGAATTTGCGCTGTCAAACATGTTGGGACCGCAGGCTAAAAAAAATCGGTCGGCTTGCACTGCCGCCGGGAAATACCGCCGCCGATCGGCAGCCATGGTAGCGGTGGGATTTCGCAAAGGTCTGGGCCAGCTGCGCAGGCCAGGGTCGTTGGCTGCGGGATGCTGGCCCAGTTCGTGTTGCTGAAGCGAGGAGCCGTCGTATTCGCTTTTACTGCCTCGCGACGAAGACGAGGCTGCCTCGCAGTTGCGCGGGCTCCTGCCTTACTGGCATTCCGTCGGCGCGTACTGGGAAAGAACGCTGCCGCCCGCTTCGAACACCGCAGCGGCCATGTGGCTCGTTGCTGTATTGTGGGTCTTCGATGAGCAGGCCCAGTCGATCGTGCCGGCATAAGCCGCGGTCAGCGCTCCGCCACCGGAGATATTCGGCGTAAGCGTGATTACATCGGCCGCTCCCAGCTGGGTGATCCCACCGGCGGCCGTCTGATAGGTCACCGTGATCCCGTAGGGCGAAGCCGGATCCAGAAGGAGGCTTGCCACGTACTTGCTGCTGACCGCAGGAACCTGAGCGTTCCAGTTGGTTGCAACCGTCGTGACGCCGGCCGTGGAATTGGACGCAAAGGCTTCGGCGATGGCCGTCTTGGCCGAGTCGGCAAGAACCAGGCCTTCCGAGACCTTCGAGCGGACGGTGTAGTTCTGATACTGAGGCAGCGCAATTGCCGCCAGAATCCCGATGATCGCCACCACGATCATCAGCTCGATAAGGGTAAAGCCGCGCTGGACTTGGTATTTCATGGCACTAAGCTCCTGATTGAGAAATCCCGGCCCAATGCCGGCGTATTCCATGCTTCCATATCCGCAATTAGCGTGCCAAGGCAATTGAGCTGCCTTTTGGGCCTCAAACTGACGGATTAACGCAGGCTAGCAGGGTAAAGTGCCGCGATTTGTCAGTGCTCTGACAATTTGCGTCGAATTCGCGCCCTCTGAGCTCTGCGGATCGGGCTTTTAGAAGCAAGGTTTCCGTTGTGCGTTGGTGGGCGCGGGCAAGGGGCGCTTTGCGCGGACAAAATCTCGGGCAGCAAAAAAACTGGGCCGGTTTCTTGCAGCCCATCGACGGCTGCGAGAAACCGGCCCACCAGCTGGCAATCAAACGAGAGCGCGTCGTTTCGATTCACCGTTTTGGCGTAGGTGCGGCGACGCGAGCTGCCGCCAGACGCTTGGCCGGCTTATTGGCATTCCGTCGGCGCGTACTGGGAAAGAACGCTGCCACCGGGTTCGAACACGGCCGCGGCCATGTGGCTCGTTGCCGTATTGTTCGTCAGGGACGAGCAGGCCCAGTCGATCGTGCCGGCATAAGCCGCGGTCAGCGCTCCGCCACCGGAAATATTCGGCGTCAGAGTGATGACGTTGTTGCCTGCCAACTGGGTAATCCCACCGGCTGCGGTGCGATAGTTCACCGTGATCCCGTAGGGCGAAGCCGGATCCAGAACGATGCTCGTCACGTATTTGCTGCTGACCGCAGGAACCTGAGCATTCCAGTTGGTCGCAACCGTCGTGACGCCGGCCGTGGAATTGGACGCAAAGGCTTCGGCGATGGCCGTCTTGGCCGAGTCGGCAAGAACCAGGCCTTCCGAGACCTTTGAGCGGATGGTGTAGTTCTGATACTGGGGCAGCGCAATTGCCGCCAGAATGCCGATGATCGCCACCACGATCATCAATTCAATAAGGGTAAAACCGCGTTGCAATTGACGCTTCATGGCATTAGCTCCCGATCCATAAAACCCGGCCCAATGCCGGTTAGGCCTTTAGGCAGCAAATGCCGTGCCAATCGATTTGGACCCTATTTTTCCTTCTTTTCGGCCTCAAGTTGACGGATTAGCGCAATTTCAGATTCAAAACTGCCGCAATTTGTCAGCTTGGGGTGACCAAACCCGTCTCGCGCGCTGCGCAAAAGCCCTCCGGCGAACTACGGATAGGCTGGACGGACAGGCCAGCACAAACAGCAGCGAGTATCCAGACACGCGCTGCGGGCACATTGTCCTCCTGCAATTTT